>CAZFJL010000019.1:9995-74414 GCA_964518905.1 uncultured Geitlerinema sp.
CTCGTGGTGCAACCGGCACTCGTGGTGCAACCGGCACTCGTGGTGCAACCGGCACTCGTGGTGCAACCGGCGCTCGCGGCGTTCGTGGTTTACCAGGTAAAGACGTTGATCAAAGTCTCGTGAATAAAATTCTGGCTATTTTGGCACAACTGTTGCCACTGCTACAGGTCTTCGATCGCCTCGATCGCCTACAAGATATCCTCGATCTGATCAAAACAATCTTAGAAATTCTGGACATGCTACGACCAGATCCAGACGCACCCACTGATGACTGTGCTACTGAATGCCGGTGGAAACAAGACCAGATCGACGCGATCACGGTTGAAGCGACAGAGTTACACACGGCGGTGTTTGCGGGTGTTGAAGATTCCGATCGCAGTCCGACCTATGGCCTAAGAAAGCTGCTAATTGATGGCTTCGAGACTGAAGATCGAGATGGTAATGTGATCTGGGTTGACGGAACATACACCGATGTAAAAGAGATCCGAGCAGACGTAGAAACCATCAAAAACAACGCCCCCGTCTACGGTGTCCCCATTCACACCTATCACGATCGCGTCAGATTTAAACCGCAAATCATTTTGCTATTCCGGCAAAAGGTAAAAAGCGACTGGGCAGATCGTCCTATCGAATCGCAAATCGGTTTCCGAATAATGGAGAATCTAGGCGATATTTGTTTTTTGGCGGACTATATCGATTCTTTATTTGATACCGATTACACAATCGATCGCGGTGAATATAAATGCTCATATTGGGAGCCGGATCGAGGTTATCGGATGAACTGCCTTGTGTCCGATCGCAGCGAAGCTGAAAGAGTTTTCGCCGATGTTCTATCAATCCAGAATCATTGGTTCAATGAAGATCGTTTTTCCGTTAACGAGAGACCATATAAGCAATTCAATTCTGATCCTGACAACGGTAGACGCGAGCGGCCAGAGGGTGAGGTGCATTTTCTTTACGCCGAATTGAAACAATGGCAACAGCCAGACGTGATCCTGGTAGACCGTAGCGGGCGTCGCAAGGATATTTTGACCGATGGCACATGTGAGTGATCGTGATAACTGTCCGCACAGACGCAGCACCCAAAAGTTTGCCCGGAAACTTTAAACTTTCCTCGGAGACCGTGGGGTGATGCAGCATCGATGCTGACACCTATAACGAATGCTGCGAACTGATTTGATAGTGATGAACTTTCATTCATCTCTGATATGTCAACACGCAAGTATGGTGTGACCTATACGAACAGCGCCGGAAACACCGTCTTTAAATGGTTCCTCGGCAAGGTCGATGTTTACGATGCGCTGTTCGCACTGCTAGGTCTTGATACGACTGTCAGCGCGGCGGCGTCCTCTGATCATCGAAAAACAAGCCATGATCCGGACTTTTGCCGTATTGCGGTCAAGTTGGTCTTGCCTAGCGGCCTGCCCGCCGGTCGTCGTCTCGTCTACGTCGCTCGCGATGAAGTTGAGGAGGTACTAGGCGGCTCTCTCAATGGATTGTCGTGGGGTCTAGGCGCTGAAACGATCGAGTCCGCCTATGTACCGCGTAACCTGGCTTACTCTTAATGATCGCGGTTGATATCGCAGTCGTTGCCGGATCGCTCACAATTTTAGCGATGGCGGTTGGCGTAGTTCGACAAATCTTAATCGCAATGCTCGAACTACAGCGCAACTTATCCCGCTTAAGAGCGCTACTGCAACAGCTCGCAACTCGTATCACGGCGATTGAACGATATCTAGAAAGAAACACTGAGTTTCTCGGTGTGACGGGCGATACGGGCTTCCCTGATATCTCCTGATGCAACCAAGCGATTACACCTGGCCGATCGGCCTTTCTGATCCGGCTCGCTGGCAAGTTATCGACACTCGATCGTTGTCTTCTGCTGGAGAATTACCCACGATTGACGGGCAAGCTGATTCAAACATTCTCGCGATCGAAGTCAACAGCACAGACGATCCGACCTGGTATCGCGCCGGGTGGTGTGCGATCGAACTGCCAAACTTTACCGGCGGATCGGCGGCACGATGTGAGATTGCCTCATTCAAGCTTGCTCTAAATCGCTCCAATCTTATCCAGTTCCCAGACCCTATGTATGGCGGTGCATATACCGTCCTATACTCGGTTTCATTCGTCCCCTGGCTGCGATCGGCCAATTTGACGATCGCGCAGTTCATCTAACTCCAAAGGAGAAAAACACGTGGCTGACAAACTTTACAGCTCAATTCAAACGAACGCTAAGACCAATATCGAAAGCGGCACGATCGAGAATGCGATCTACTCGCTTTGCAAATACGCGGCCATGCTCGAACGAGAGCAACCTGAAGTGAATCCTAGCGGCGCGAACAACATCACCGTTACAGAAGATGATAACGGCAATATCCGTATCACCTGCGCTCTGAAATACACCAGCGGCATCAATGCTGATGGAAACATCGTCATCACCCCGACGCCTTATCTCGCGGATCCGGGCGATGCCCCGGTCAGCGGCGGATCCCTAGGTTAATCCAATTGATTGGGGATTCACTACAGTTAGAAATACGCTTGTGAGGCTTGCCCGATCGTGAAAAATACCCTCTTACTCCTGCGAGAACTGAATAATGATGATCTCGATTGGTTTGCGAAACATGGACAACTGCGGAAGTTAACCAACGGCGAGACGCTGATTTATGAAGGTCAACCGATCAGCGCTCTCTACTTCGTTTTGTCGGGGGCGCTGAGTGTTCGCCTCACCTCGATCGAGGATCGTGAACTCGCGCGGGTATCGAGCGGCGAAATTGTGGGCGAAATTTCCTTTGTCGATGATCAAATGCCGATCGCCACGGTGGTCGCGATCGCCGATGTGATTATTCTGGAAATTCCGCGCTTTCACCTCACGAAAAAGCTGAGTCAAGATCTCGGCTTTGCGTCGCGGTTTTATCTCGGCATTTCGGCCTGTTTAGCCGATCGAATGCGGGGAACTGTTGGGCGTTTAGGCTATGGCGTCGAGGTTGTCCTCAATGAACGTTTCGACTTACTTGAACCCGAGGATCTCGAACTGGTTCGCACTAAGTTTCGTTGGCTGGTCGAGCGATCGGGAGCATCCAAGGAAGCAGGATTTAAGGCGGAAATCTAACGGTTAGTTCAAGCGGTTAATCCAAGCGGTTAATCCAAGCGGTTAATCCAAGCGGTTAATCCAAGCGATTCATTCAAATGGTTTAAAGCGCAACAGCGAAGATTCATCGCTCCGACTACGCCACATAGAAACTGACATGACCACCGTAGGCGCGTTCGATCGCTTCAGTTTGCATCACGTTTTTACGATTACCGCTCGCGATCACCTCATGATTCAGCAAAATGAGGTCATCAAATTGGGTGATGGCTTCGCCAAGATCGTGGTTAACCACGAGCACAACCTGACCCGCATCAGCAAGTTCATGAAAGATTTGAAACAAGATCGCTTCGGTCTTTTTATCCACACCGGTAAACGGTTCATCAAAGCAAAAAATATCGGCCTCTTGTGCCAACGATCGCGCTAAAAAGATGCGCTGCTGTTGACCGCCCGAAAGATTGCCAATCGGTCGATCGAGAAAATCCATCATGCCTACCCGCTCGATCGCGGCGAGGGCTGCCCGTCGGCTCGTGGGCGAAAACCGGCGAAACCAGCCCGTTTTACGCACACGACCCATCATCACCACATCACGCACCGTCGCCGGAAACGTCCAATCGATCGCGCTGCGTTGCGGCACATAAGCAATCCGATCGCGCTGCTCGGCCAGATTTTTGCCCTCGAACTGCACACGCCCCGAGGATGCCGGGATCAAGCCAAACATGGCCTTGATTAATGTGCTTTTTCCCGCACCGTTGGGGCCAATAATCCCCGTCATACGTCCCGCCTTCACCGTCAAATTCACATTACGGAGAGCTTCAACTTCGCGATAGGCGACGTTCAACCCGTCGATCGCGATCGTACGCGGCAGGGTATGCAAATTATCGAAACCGGTCGTCAAGCCCATGAGAAAAACGATCGCCAAACGATCGCGTGCAGGTAGCGGGGATTATGGCCTTAGTTTAACCAAAAATGAAGAGAAAATGAGAAGAATATGAAAAAGATGAGGCATTAATGAGAGCCTAATGGTCATCTGTACTGACGATTCATTCCCCGATTGTGATGCTTCAACAATTCGCTTTCGCCTCGCGCTCTGCTATGGCGCTACTGGCCTCGCTGACCCTGACCGCCTGTCAATCCGCAACGACACCGCCGATCACTGACGATCCCAACAAACCAAATATCGTCGCGACCAGCACGATCGTCGCTGACCTGGTTGCGCAGGTGGGCGGCGATGCCATTGATTTACAGGGGTTGCTCGAACCGGGCGCTGATCCCCATATTTACGAACCCGTCCCGGCGGATAGCATCGCGATCGAGCAGGCAGATTTTGTCTTTTATAGCGGCCACAACCTCGAACCGGCCTTGGTGGATTTAATCGTGGGAGCCGGGAGCGGTGTGCCGTATCTGGCGGTCGGTGAGCAGATTGCACCGTTGGCGATGGAGAAAGAGGGACAGCGGGTCGCCGATCCGCACGTGTGGGGCGAGGTGGAAAATGCGATCGTCATGGTGGAAAAGATTCGCGATGCCCTGAGTGAGCTAGAGCCGGAGCAGGCGGCGACCTTTGCGGCAAATACGGAGGCGATCGTGGCGGATTTACGTCGGTTGGATGCCTGGATTCCGGTGCAAATCACGACCATTCCCGAGGGACAACGGGCGATCGTCACGACCCACGATGCGTTTCAGTACTACGCCTCGGCCTACGGTCTGGAAGTGATCGGGACATTAATCGGAATTAGTACCGAAGAGCAGCCCAGCGCTCAAACGGTGCGATCGCTGGTCGAGGCGATCAAAACGGCGGGGCTTCCGGCGATCTTTGCGGAGACGACGATCGCGCCGAAGCTGATCGAAACGGTGGCGGATGAGGCTGGGGTTCAAGTTGCCGATCCGAAGCTGTATTCGGACTCGATCGGTGCGCCGGGAAGCGCGGGCGATTCCTACATCAAAATGATGGTTAGCAATACCTGTTCGATCGCGATTAATTTGGGTGGTTCCTGTACCCCCTTTGAACCCTAGGAATAACGCGAGCTTTCCAAGTCCCTCGCCCTCATGAGGGAGAGGCGATGCCCTGAGTTTGCCGAAGGGGATTGAGGGAGAGGGTGTAATTTCATTCGCGATGATGTCCCATCGGGACTACTATTTCGGGTATTGTGTCCCGTTATGTCCTGCCCCGATCGACTATGAACCTCGGATCGCTTAACTTTTTTCGTTCACTCCAAGACAGCAACACCAAGCAACAGTTTGTGGTCGTCGGTCTGGGTCGCTTTGGGCGGGCTGTCTGCTCGACGCTACATGAACTGCGCTACGAGGTGTTGGCGATTGATCGCGATGAAAAATTGGTTGATCGCGCGATCGCCGATCGCGTCGCCGATCACGCCGTCCGGCTCGACAGTACCGAGCCTTCAGCCCTCAAGGAAGCGGGCGTGTTTGAATTTGATATTGCGATCGTCGCGATCGGAAATTATCTCGCCGAAAGCATCATCACGACGCTCAACCTCAAAGAAGGCGGCGTCGGTCACGTGATCGCCAAGGCGTCGTCGGCTACCCACGTCAAGCTGTTGAAAAAAGTAGGCGCCGATCGCGTGGTCTTTCCCGAACGCGAAATGGGCTGCGAACTGGCACGATCGCTGACCCGTCCGCGCATCCTCGATCGGTTTGAGCTAGACCCGGAACACAGCATTGTTGAGACGATCGTGCCGCCGCGACTCGCAGGCAAAACCCTGGCCGAATCCGACATTCGTAAACAGTTCCGCATTAGCGTCTTGGCGGTCGGCGAAGATGAATCAAAATTTGATATCAACCCCGATCCCAACCATCGCTTTAAAGCCGGGGAATTAATGGTAATTCTGGGCGCGAATGCCGATATTGATCGGATTACGAGTTGAGCCGCATCCATTGCCGCCGATTGCTGTTCAGGCGTTGCGATCGCGGCGATCACCATACGGTGGGGTTGACGGCACTGATCATCCTCCTGAAAATAGCGTAGCGTTTTGATGGGGCAACGTTGCATGGCAACGTCACCTCTTCCGTGTCCTCGCTGCTTAACGGCTTTCGCTATGGCTCGCCACTGGTTCACTCGCCTGATCTCATTACCGATCGACCCGCTACTCGGCGCACTCTATCCGCTGCGTGCGGCCTGGATGATTCTGCGTACCCCCAAGCTCTGGGGCTATCTGGTCGCGCCGATCGTCGTGAATATTCTCGTGAGTCTGGGAATCTATGCCGGACTGCTATTTCCCGGCCTTGATCGCATCGACGCCCTCCAACTCAGCATCGCGTCCCGAGCAGAAGCAGCGATCGCCAAACTGCCCGCATGGCTGCACTGGCTCGATGTCGCCTCGGTCTTCGTTGGCGGTTTTCTAGATTTGGTGTTGATTTTACTGCTGTTGATCGTGACGGGATTTGCGATCGCGCAGTTTGGGACGCTGCTGGGTGCGCCCTGGTACGGACAACTGGCCGAACGCATCGAAATTGATCGGCTCGGCAAAGAAAATCTACCGCAACCGGAGGGGCCGCTGGCGATCGTGCGTGATATCTCGCGAGCGCTGCTGTTTGAGATCAAAAAGATTGTCTTAGCGCTGAGTCTGATCGTGATCTTTTTTATCATCGGTAATGTGCCGGTCGCGGGGGCGATCGTCGCGGGAACCGGTGGCCTGATTACCTCGACCCTGATCACCTGCCTCGATTTTCTCGATGCACCGCTGGAACGACGACGGCTACGATTTCGCGACAAGCTTGGGACGGTGATCGTTCATTTGCCCGCGACGGCTGGGTTTGGTCTGGTGTGTTTATTCGCCGTGAGTATTCCGATCGTTAACCTGGTCTCTGTGCCGGTGTGTGTCACTGCCGGGACATTGTTTTTCTGCGATCGCATTTTTGCCGAACGCAACCCAGCGGACAAGGCCGAATCATGATCGGCGTTCATGCCCGCACAGATTTTTTGTGTAAGTCCTGACCGTTTTCTGACCTCTCTAATCCAAATCCACCTCAACCGAAATCACCCTGGGACTGTATGGCCATCTCTGGAACCACCAAACTGCTCGGCATCATCGGCGACCCCGTCGAACATTCAATGTCGCCCGATATGCACAATCGCGCGATCGCCGAGTTGGGTCTCGACTACGTTTACGTGCCATTCCCCGTCAAGCCCGACGATCTCGGCGCTGCGATGGCTGGGTTTGCCGCGATCGGCGTCGTCGGACTGAACGCCACCATTCCCCACAAACAAGCCGTCATGTCCTATCTCAACGTGATCACCCCCGAAGCCCAGGCGATCGGCGCGGTGAATACGATCTGGCGCAGCGATCGCGGCTGGGAAGGGACAAATACCGATGTGACCGGTTTCCTGGCTCCACTCCGCGATCGCGCGGCCAGCAACCCAGCGATTCAGCGCTGCTTCGATCGACCCTTGGTGCTATTGGGTCATGGTGGCGCAGCTCGCGCGGTGGTCGCTGGAGCCAGTCAGCTTGGATGTCCGCTGGTGCATGTGGTGGGGCGTACCCCCGAAAAAGTCGAAGCCTTCGTTCGCAGTTGGGACAACTCGCCGATCGCCGTCAATCTCCAAGGTCACGGCTTTAGCGAACTCGGCACACTCCTCCCGGAAGCCGGAATCATCGTCAACTCCACCCCGATCGGGATGCATCCCCAGATCAGCAAATCCCCGTTGTCAGATGCGATCGCGGGTCGCATTTCGAGCGATACGATCGCCTACGACCTGATCTACACCCCCAGTCCGACCTTCTTCCTCCACCAAGCGCAGCGTCAAGGCGCAATCACGATCGACGGCTTGGAAATGCTGGTGCGTCAAGGAGCCGCCGCCTTTGAAATTTGGGTCGGACAGGCTCCTCCCCTTGAGACGATGCGTCAGGCTCTCCGGGAACGTTTGGGCTTGGCTTAATCCAGCACGATCCGTGAAAATGCCCGCCACGATCGGAATTCTATCGGGCGAATCTGCTAAAAGATGAAACTCGATCCGTATAAATACGTCTATGCCATCGGCGGCGCTGATACGGAGCAGTGATGTGACGATCCGCCGACAGAATTGGGATCTTTTTTGCTCAAAACTGCGTCAAGCAGAACACAGCGGATCAAACCCAAATAGTACGCCCAGATCACGTTCAGATCACGTCAACCCAACGCTCGCAGAGACTTTTCCATCCATGAGAACGAACCTTAAACTGATGCTGGCTGGCTTCATTGCCACCAGTCTGGCTAGCTTCACCGGCACACCCGTCAATGCTCAACCGGCCACCTCGTTTGAGTGCCGCAGCAGTGACAACGTCAACTTTACCGTTGCTCTCGCGCGTAATGGTGCGGTCTCCGATCCATTAGTTGTTTGGACAAGTGACGCCTTTAGTAATGCTGGTTATACCCCCGAACGCCGCTGTCAAGCCGTGACAGGACGCCTCAATACATTGCTAGACGACAACGGCGCGACCCTAGCGGGGCTTTACCTGACGGTGGGTCGTGTGAATGGTCAGTCGGTGGTGTGTTCCGTGGCGAGTACCCGATCGGGCTGCAATAGCGACAATGTATTGTTTACCCTCAGTGGCGACAACAGCCGTAGCCCTGAACGCGTGCTTTACAATCTGTCGGCTCGTGGTTCGGGAACCAGCATTCAAGAATCCGGTGGCGTTCCCTACGTCAATCTTGAAGATCTTGTCAACGCGAGTTTCTAATGTTGGGCGTGTTCCTACCGTTAGCGTTGCGATCGGGTCGGTTTCGTCGGTCTCGTCGGCAGACTTTGGTCTCCAGGCCGGTTAATCAGGCGCGAGCCGCGATGAGCCGCGTGGCGATCGCCGTACCCCGCGCGATCGCGGCGACTCTGATCGCCACCTTTGCGATTCCCCTTGTGGCTGCCGATGTTGTCCTCACGGAGGAACAGGTAGACGCTGTCGCATCGCAAACCACGGTGGTCATTGGCCAAGGCTTACAAAAGGGCGACATCGAAGCCCAGCGCGAATGGAATCCCGGCTCCGGGACGATCGTCGCTCGTAATGGCGATCGGTACTACGTCTTAACGGCACTCCACGTCGTGCGTACCCGTGACACCGTTTACGGTGTGCGTACCAGTGACGGTGAAGTCCATCTCGTTGACGACGTTAATACCGATCGCAATATCTATCCCCTCGGACGCGAGGCGGATGAATTCGGCGAAACGATCAGCGGTCTGGATCTCGCCGTGGTGGAATTCGAGAGCGATCGCAGCTACCCGATCGCCGTGATGGGCGATTCTGCCACCATGACACCGGGAGAGCCGATCTTCGTCTCTGGCTGGCCGACCCCGGATGATTTCGATGCGCGGCGCGTGCGCATCACCGAAACGGGCGAACTCACTGCCATGTTCCCCCCCGCTGATGATGGGGGCTATAGCCTGCTCTATAGCAACGAAACCCGGCGCGGCATGAGCGGCGGCCCCGTCTTTAATGCGTCGGGTGAGCTGATCGGTGTACACGGTCGCGGACGGGCGATCGAGCAGACCTATTGTCTCGATCCTCAGTTAAGCGAACGCAATAGCTGCGGCATTCAGACCGTACATTTCATTAATCGCGCCATGACCCAGGGCTTAATCCTCAAATTTGCCGAGCCTCCCGTCGATCCCGAGACGATCGCCGCCGGTCTCACCGCACGAGAGGACGCCGACACGATCGAAGATATCTACGCTCTCTTTACCTTCGATCTCAGTACTCTGCTCCGTGACGGCCCCTCTGGTGGCTGCGGTAGCCTCCTGCTCGGCGACGATTGCAATGATGGCTTTTGATCAAATTAATTTGATTGAATTAATTTGATTGAATTAATTTGATTGATCGTTGTTAATCATCAATTGAATGAACGAATCATTGATGATTAACAACGATCAATCTGTCTAAATGGTTTGACGTAGATCGCGGAGTCGCTCGGACTGTTGCGCCTGCTGCTCAAACCGATTCGATAATTCGGTGCAAACGAGTTCGCAGAGCTGGAAGACGATCGGATCATCGATCGAATAATAAACACTTACACCCTGCGGATCGCGGGTCACAAATCCGGCTTGGGTCAGCATTTTGAGATGTTTCGAGACGTTCGCCTGCCCGAGTCCCGTCGCTGCAATAATTTCGCTGACGTTCTTTTTTCCTTCTCTCAATACACATAACACCCGTAGACGGCTGACTTCCGACAAGACCTTGAAATAGTCAGAAACTTGCATAAGGGCTTCGTTTGAAACAGCGGCCATGGTGATGTTTTCGCAGAAAGGATAAAAGTTGGGGCTCAGACGGAGACCGATCGATGAAGACGAGCGGAGCGCGGACGATGTATCGCAGCGTGAATCAGGCAAATTTCCCACTTTGGGGAATGACTCGCCTGAAAACAGAGCATCATCTGATTTGAAACTGTCTTTAAACTTGATTATACGGAAGCATGGCCAGGAGTTTCGCCATACCGCAAAAGCCTGTCGATCCGGCAAAGATGAGGCCAGAACCGACGAAACCCGTCAGGATCAAGAACCAGGGCGAGACAAATGCAGCGAGCAGGGTTCCCGTTAGTACGAGCGAACCGGCCACGATTTGCACCTGGCGCATCATGGGCAGCGGCGCACGGAGATCAATCTCAGTTTTGTAACCCGCTTGCTTCCAGCCTGCAATCCCGTCGCGGAGATGATAAATACGTCGATCGCCGATCGTGCCCAGTTTTTGGGCGGCTTGGCTGGAACGATTGCCACTCGCGCAGTACAAGACGATCGGCTCGGGCAACGCACGCACCGCATCGGCATCGAGACTCGACAACGAATGTAGTTTGGAGCCGACAATCCGCTCACGGGCGTGTTCTCCCGCTTCTCGCACATCAACGAGCGAAACCGTTTCGGATTCGAGGATCTGACGCAATGCGACCGCGTCAATCGTTTGAGCAGTACCGACAGAGGTGGAAGCTTGCATAGAGGATATCCCGATCAGTGTGGAGATGTTTGCAGTTGAATCGATAAAATAACTATATCACTATTTAGTTGTAGTAAGTCATTAGATCGCCACAATCGATCGAGTCCTCGCCTACAAAACGAATCCCCACCGCTAAAACAGCGATGGGGATAACAACCAAACCGTTAACTAAATGATTTCGGCCAGACGGTTTCGGCCAGACGGTTTCGGCCAAGACAGTTGCGGCCAAACCATTGGCCGATCAAGCATTAGGCGGAGGCCATCTCTTGAATGATGTAGTCGAAATAAGGTGCGGTTTCTTGGGCATCTTCAGCGCTGAGGAGGCCAAGGGATGCATCTTTGAGGCAGGTGATGGCTTCGGCCATACCGATCATCGGGACTTCTAGCGCGTTATACATTTCGCGAGCGCCGATGATACCGATCGACTCGATCGGCTCTTTGTCGCCCGACAGGACACCGTAGGTCACCAAACGCAGATACCAGGTGTAATCGCGCAGACACTGGTTACGCTCGCGTGTACCTGCCGCATTACCGCCCGCTGCGATGTACTCGGGACGACGTTTCCACAGCTCTTGACTGGCCTTTGCTACGATCTTCTTTTCATTTTCCGTAAGGGTTTCGACGATGCGAAAACGTTGCTCGCCCGTCTTGAAAAACGCCTGAATGCCTTTCAGCTCGCCAGCACTCGGATAGCGCAGGTCGTCGTCAGCTTTTAGAATGACTTGACTAACAACACTCATGATTTAAAAAATTTGTTCGAGAATACTAAGGTTATAGTCTATCGACTTTATGAGTTTGGCGGAATAGATGGCAGATACGCAGGCCGACGATCGTACGAATAATGATAATTTCAGCCGGGATGGCAGCCCGAGTCTGTCCGAGCGAGGAACCTGGCAGCAGGGCGAAAGCCTCGAAATTGAGATTGTGGATCTAAGCGATCGGGGCGACGGGGTCGGGCGTTGGCACGATCGCGTGGTCTTTGTGCCGCAGACGGCGATCGGCGATCGCGTTGAAGTTCGGCTGGTGCGCGTGAAGCGATCGTTCGCCCATGCGAAGCTATTAAATATTGTAAAGCCGTCGCCCGATCGCCAGCGTCCGCCCTGCATTTTGGCCGATAAGTGTGGCGGCTGCCAGTGGCAACACGTCGTGTATGCGACCGGGGAGAATGAGGCCGCCGGAGAGCAGGGCGGTCAATTGGGCGCGAAATATCAGCAAGTCGTGCAGGCGCTCCAGCGCATCGGCGGGTTTGAAACGCCGCCAGTGGACGCAGTGAAAACCACGGGTCAAGATCTGCACTATCGCAACAAGGTGACCTATCCGGTCGATCGTGGTCAAGATGGCCGCGTCCGTGCCGGGTATTACCAACAGGGAAGCCACAAAATCGTCAACCTGAACCAATGCCCGGTGCAGCCCGAAGCCTTCGATGAAATCCTGCAACAGGTGAAGCGCGACATTGAAGATTGCGACTGGCCGATTTACGACGAAAAGCAGCACACGGGCGAAATTCGTCATATTGGGCTGCGGATTGGCTACCACACGGGCGAAATGCTGCTGACGCTGGTGACGCGGGGCGGCAAGCTGCCCGACCTCGAAGCGCAGGCGCAACACTGGCTCAAGGGCTTTCCCAATCTAGTCGGCGTGACGATTAACATCAACCCGCAGAAGACGAACGCGATTTTTGGCGCGGAGACCTATACCGTCGCCGGTTCCGGCGTGCTGAATGAGAAATTTGCTGGCTTAAATCTGGAGCTGGGTTCCGATACGTTTTTCCAGGTGAATACCGAAGCGGCAGAAATCATGATCGAGACGCTGATTGAGGGGTTAAAGCTTCAACCGGAAGAATCGCTGCTCGATGCCTATTGCGGGATTGGGACGTTTACGCTGCCGTTGGCGAAGGCGGTGAAGCAGGCGATCGGGATTGAGGTTCACGAGCGATCGGTCGATCGCGCCGAAGCCAATGCGATCGCCAATGGGATCGAAAATGCCTTTTTCTATGCCGGTCGTGTGGAAGATCGCTTATTCCAAGTGGCGAGCGATCGTCTCTTCGGCGAGGTGGATGCGGTGATTCTCGATCCGCCGCGTCAGGGTTGCGATCCGATCGTGATCGATGCGCTGCGCCGCCTGAAGCCGAAGCGTATCGGCTATGCGAGCTGTAAACCGGCGACGCTGGCGCGGGATTTAAAAATGCTGTGTGAGGGCGGGTTATATACGCTCGATCGCGTGCAGCCGGTGGATTTATTTCCCCATACGTCCCACGTGGAATCGATCGCCTTTTTGACGCTCGATCCCGAGATGGCCGCCGTGCGTACGATTACAAAAGTCGAATAACGGGCGATCGGCAGGATTCGGAATTGACAACGAAGCAACCCCGAATCCCGCCGAAATCAGCCAAAATCGGCAGACGGTCAGGACAGCATGGCGGGTGACGGTGTCTTCCAGAACACCTCTTGCTCGATCGGCAAATCCGCCAACAGGCTCCCATCGTTTTGGATGTGTAAAATCTTGAGCTGCGAATCAAACATGCCGCGCTGTACCTGGCGTCGTCGCACTTCGACGAAACTGCCTGATCGCAACACCCGCAAGCGTGGCGGCGGCACTTGGCTCTGACGCACCGTCCCGTACGGCTCATTAAACGTCGCCATCCAATGCTCGAAGCGTTCTAAAAAGCGATCGGGATCGGCTAGCGTGTGACCCGCCGCTAGCTCGATATTGACCACATAGCCGCCCGGAATCGCATCATCGGCCAGGGTGATACAAAAATCTTCGAGCTTGATGTGAAACTCTTCCTGGAGCGTGCGAAGAGTCTCGATCGCGTGAAATTCCGTCGTTTTTTCCGACGTTGAGGACAGCAAACCGCCGCGACGATGACGAAACACGATCCGGGGCGCGTCGTTGTAAAAGCCCGTCACTTCGACCACATCGCCGATATCGTAGCGATAAAACCCGCTATAACTCGTGACGAGAATCCGGTAGCGCTGCCCGACCTGGACTTCGTGGGGAAGCAACGTCGGCGGTTGCTCCTCGTTCCAGTGATCTTCGGCGATAAATTCAAAAAAGCCGCTCTCGATCGCCAAAATACCGCCATCGACACCAAAATCTGGCACGACGCTAAACGTCGCCTCCGCCGTGCCGTAAATCCCACCAAAAATCGGCGTATCGCCAAAATAAGCCGGGAAGCGATCGAAGTAAAAATCGGACGTGCCGCCTCGGGCGGTGAACACGTAGGACAGTTTCGGCCAAGCGGCTTTGGGCGTTAGGCGACCGTCGCGATCGAGGGCGGTACGTAAGTCAGCAGCGCGTTGGGGCTGGGGGCGGCGGAGTTGTTCGAGCTGGCGACGTAGGGGAGGATCGATCGGCAGATCCGGCGCGATCGTGCCCTGGGCGAGATCCTGAATCAACGATTCCGCAAAGTCTTCGAGATACTGACAGGTTCGCAGCACCAACATCGGAAAATTGGTGATGAATCCGCGCATGTCGGCATCACTCAGCGCAAACAGCAAACAGACGTAGTGACGCGCCGCCGTATCGCCCACATTCAGCGCCGCAAAGGGCAGCGAAAACCCCTGCTCAAATAAAAATTTTCCCTTACGTAAACTGCCAACGCTCACTGGCCCAAATTCAGTGCCACCCGGCGTGATGCCCTGAATTTGGGCGGAGTTGGTGATGATGCCGCGTCCAAATTGTGAGCCTCGGGCGTGTAGTGCCTCGATCGCAAAACCGAGGCTGGCGAGGTCGGCACGTCGTAGGGAGGCTTGAAAGCGTGCGGTGACGGGTACTTGTTTTTTACGTCCGGTCGAGCCACTGGTGAGGTTAATGTAATCGACCTTGTCCGGGCTTAAAACGTTGGTTTCACCGTTGACGATGCGATCGGTGTAAGGTTCGTAAAACTCGTAGGGGAAGATGGGGACATTCTGCCGAAATTGTTCAACGCTACGGATCTGCGATAGCTTGAATTCTGCTCCGATCTGGGTGTATTGGTGATGACGGATTAATGTTCTGAGAAAGTTGGCTTGGATATTTTGAGCCGATCGTGTACTACGAATTAGGCAATTTTTGGCGTGCCACCCAAGGGTTTTTAACAGTGATAAAGAAAGACTAGACAAGAGCTTTACCTTAAATAGAAGTAATCTGAGCAGAATTAAAATTTGAACTTATACCCAATCCAGATCGGTTTAGGGATGTGATGCATCCTGAAGCTCCCCTAAAAATAAGCAAGCTAGCGAGAACCTATCTTTCCTTCAGCACATGCGGATTGATTCAGTAGATCACGAGGATAAATAGCGATTTCGGGCGTGTGAGGGTATGAAAACCTCAAACATCTCACGTCCTGTGATCAATCTATTTTTTGACCTAGGCCACTGATTAAATCTTTAAAATGAGCTGATCTAGCCTAATAAAAAGACAATCAATCTCTCCTACACTACGAGATGAGGACTTTTTTTGTTGGAGATTCACAAAAAACTTTAAACACCATGAGCCGATCAAGGTTCACACAAGTTTTTGGCTTTTTATGATTGAACATCCGCAAATCAATGGTTGGTTGGACTGGGCTGATGTCTGAATTTTATTCTGTCTATTTACAGCACTCCTCTCACAGGATTCGATGATAGGTGAAAAAAGTGAAAAACTTGGGAAGAGCTATTGCATACCATTCACGAAGCCAGGAAAACCTGGGCGACGAGGAAGATTGACGCCAAAAACATGCGATCGCCAGAGAAGCCGAGAAGCCGCGCCGATAGGCCCGAGTGCTCCTAGGGGATACAGGGTAAACGCATCTAAAAAGCGGGCAAGATTGGTGTATGTCAGTGGGCTATGCTCACAGATAAAGCCCATGAAACGAGACCAACTACGAGACAGCTTGGAAGAACACTTCGGCGGACTCGAAGACCCGAGAGTAGAGCGGACACGAGCGCACTTGCTGATAGACCTAGTCGCAATCGCTCTGATGGCGGTGCTGTCGGGTGCAGACGGCTGGGTGGCAATCGAGACCTACGGCAAAGCAAAGCGTCAGTGGCTAGAGACTGTCCTGGCGTTGCCGAACGGTATCCCATCTCACGATACGTTTGCCCGCGTGTTCGCTCGCTTAGACCCCGACGCCCTCGAAGCAAGCTTCCAACAGTGGGTGGCAGCAATTGTCTCGAAACTCGACGCGCAAGTCATCGCCCTTGATGGCAAGTGTGTGAAGGGGTCGTATGACCGAGAGGGAGGCCAGAAAGCGCTACAGCTCGTCAGTGCTTGGGCGAGCGCCCACCAGCTCGTTTTAGGGCAATGCGCTGTGGACTCGAAATCCAATGAGATTACGGCAATCCCGACGCTCCTGGAGCAGTTGGACTTGAGCGGCACGATTGTCAGCATTGACGCGATGGGCACTCAAACCAAAATTGTCGCGCAGATTCAAAGTCAGCAGGCGGACTACATCCTCGCCCTCAAGGGCAATCACCCGACCCTGATGCAACAGGCACAAGCGTGGTTTGAGTCGCTCGACTTGGAAGACCACTCTGGCCTGACGGAGTCAGGCTACACCCACCATCAGGCCACCGAGAGTGGCCATCATCGCATCGAGTCCCGCACCCTGTGGCAAGTTCCTTCTCACCAGGTCTTTTCCGACGAGCAGCACCAGCGGTGGCCTGGTTTGCAGAGCCTCGTGGTCGTTCGCTCTCACCGTCAACTCTGGAACAAGGACACGTCTCAAGTACGGTTCTTCCTCAGCTCTCTTGATGTCGATGCTCGTACTTTTGCTGGCTATGTTCGCCAACACTGGGGGATTGAGAACCAATTGCACTGGTGTCTCGATGTTGTTTTCCGTGAGGATGCTTCTCGCATACGCTGCGGCCATGCCCCTCAGAATATGGCCGTCTTACGTCGCTTGGCTCTCAATCTGCTCCGCCAGGAACCCTCCAAGGCGAGTTTGACTATGAAGCGTTACCGAGCTGGGCTTGACGACCAGTTCATGCTCGCTCTTCTTGCCACTGGTCTTGCTCACAGCACTGCATAATTCGCCTTCTTATTTTGATGCGTTTACCCTGCTAGGGGATAATGAGTCAAGCCCTTTGGAGATCCGCAACTATGTCCGATTGCTGCGACCACGGCCACGCACTCGACGAACTGGCACAAAAGCAACGCAAGGTGCTGTGGGCGGTGTTAGTCATCAATGCCATCATGTTTGGCGTTGAACTGGTGAGTGGACTTCGATCGCGATCGCTCGCCCTTACCGGCGACTCCCTCGATATGCTCGGCGATGCCATGGCCTACGGAACCAGCCTCTACGTCCTCAATCGCAGCGATCGTGCCCAAGCCCGCGCCGCGATGTTTAAAAGCGGCCTGATGTTTCTCTCGGCGATCGTCATCTTTGGCCGCGCCCTCTATCAGATTTGGCATCCTGAATTGCCCACGCCCAACGTCATGGGCGCGATCGCGCTGCTCGCTTTGATCGCCAACATCATTTGTCTGATCGCCCTGACCCGCCACCGCAACGACAACCTCAACCTGCAATCGGTCTGGCTCTGCTCGCGCAACGATTTGATCAACAACACATCCGTCATCGTCGCCGCCGGATTGGTGGCGCTATTCTCCAGCCCCTGGCCGGATGTTGCCGTGGGGATTTTGGTGACGTTTATCGTGGCGCGATCGGCGGGTCGCGTCTTGCGGCAAGCCTGGGATCAGGCGTGATTTTAGACGCGGTCTCGGTGCGGCCTCAAAAAATCAAGGCTCATGAGCCAAAATCAAAACGCCAAAATCAAAGCGCCAAAATTAAAACGCCAAATCGCTAACGGCAATACTGCTAGCTGCGACGCCGCTGAGTACTGCCAGTGTCGTATTGGTCGAGAAATCCTGAACCAAGGTGTTACCGTTGCTGTCGATCACGGAGACGAAATCGCGCGTTAGCGTGGGGAACAGGAGCTTGTCGGTTCCGGCGACAAAGTCGGTGATGATATCGATCGATCCATCATTGACCACCGTAAACTGATCGCTACCATCACCGCCGGTTAGGGTATCGTCGCCCACACCGCCGGTTAGGATATCATCGCCCGCATCGCCCTTGAGATCGTCATTGCCCACGTCGCCGTAGAGCTGATCATTACCGGTTCCGCCATAGAGAATGTCTTCGTTCTGGCCGCCGTAGAGGATATCATCGCCCGAACTGCCGTCGAGTAGATCATTCTCGCTATTCCCGAACAGAATGTCATTCTCATTGCCACCTTGGATGGTGTCGTTGCCGCGTTCGCCGGAAATAATGTCGTTGCCGAAACTGCCGGTCAGCGTGTCTGCGTCTTGACCGCCAAAGATCGAGTCGTCACCGCGCCCGCCGTCGATGCGATCGAGCCCGCGATTGCCAAACAGAAAATCGTTGCCATCTCCGCCGGAAATAATATCTTCGTTGTCTTCTCCTGAAATAATGTCATCGCCCGCATCGCCGATGATGTAGTCGTTGCCCTGACCGCCAAACGCGAGATCGTTGCCGCCATTGCCTTCGATATAGTCGTTGCCGGTATTGCCGAAGAGCTGATCGTTGCCGCTACCGCCGATGAGGTTGTCGTCGCCCTCAAAGCCAACCAGAATATCGTTACCGTTGAGGCCGACGATCGAGTTGTTTTGGGGGTCGCCAAAGGCTGTACCGCCCGCATCACTGCTGACGGCGCGGGTGCTGACGGTGGTATTGACGATCGGCGTCGGTAGGAGTGGGAGGCGAATCGTGCTGCCTTCGGAGCCGGTGAGTTGATCGGCGGGATCAACGACGGGCAGATCGGGGTCAATATTGGGATCTTCAATGAGACGACTCACGACGATCGTGACGAGTGCCGTGTCTTCGTTGCCGAGGCTATCAACAGCGGTGTAGAAGATGTAATCCTCGCCTTCAAAATCGGTCGGGGGTGTGTAGCGTAGGATGTTGTCCTCTTCAACGGAGATGATGCCATCGTTGCGGCCTACGGTCTCGAAGCTTTTGAAACGTAGCGGTTCAAACTGGCTATCGTTGGCGAAGAGATCCATCAATACAAAAGTATTGATCCGTGTTCTGACAATGTCGTTGTTGGCGTTGGCGACGTTGATGTTAAGGACGGCGGTGTCGGTGGCGCCAAATGCATCTTCGACCGTGTAGGTGACGCGATCGGCTCCGGTAAAGCCGGTGGGGGCGGTGTAGGTGTAACGCTGTGTTTCGCGATCGGCGAGGGTTATTTGTCCACCTTTTTCGGTCGCAAGCGGCAAAGCGGAGGCGAAGGTGACGGTGTCGCTGCCGTTGGCGTCGCTGTCGTTGGCGAGGGGGAAGATATCGCTGGCGACGCCGTTGGTGGCGATCGCAAAGTCATCGCCCGCGCCGGGGCTGGTATTGACGGTGACCGAAACCGTGGCGCTACTGCTGCTACTGCCATCGGTGATGGAGTAGGTGAAGGTATCAACGCCAACGAAGCCGGATGGTGGCGTGTAGGTCAGGGTTTTGGTACTGGTGAAGCTGATGCTACCGCCGTTGCTGGAGGTAGATTGACTGCCGGAGACGAAAATATCGAAGCTGTCGCCGTCGGGGTCGGAGTCGTTGGCGGTGACGTCGATTAGTACGCTGGTGTTGGGCAGGGTTTGGGCGGTGTCATCGACGGCTCCTGGTGGGTCGCCGCTGGGATCGATGGTGAGGGTTGCCGTGCCGGTTCCGGGACTCTCGGCGTCGCTGTCATCGATAACCTTGAAGGTGAATGATTGTGATTCATTGGAGTCTTTAACGGGTTTGAAAATTAGCGTGTCGATGGCGCTACGCAGAACAATGTCATCGATCGCTGCAATTCCACCGCCAGAATATTCGAGGGTTCCGCTACTCGGTAGCGTGACGATCTTGATTGACTTGAGCTGTGTATCGACAGTATCAATATCGGCAAACGTGGCATCGAAGGCGTCATCTCCTCCCAGTGGTGTGCTGGTATTGTCTTCGGGGACGCTAAAGGTGATTGCGCTGGCAGTGGGGGCGTCATTGGTTCCTGTGACGTTAAACGTGACCGAGAAGCTTGCAAAGTCACTGTTTACATAGCTGAATGAATCTGTAAATGCCGTTTTTTTATTGGTTGGGGCATTGTAGCTAAATGACCCATTAGAGTTAACCGTAACGGTTCCGTTTTCGCTCGTTGTAGCCGTACCTGAGGAACCAGAATTGATCCCAACAAAACCGCCGGACGAATCAATAATGTTAATGACACTGTTTGCTGCTTCGTTGGCAAGCAAGCCACCCGCAGCATCTAGACTGAGCGTAATATCCTCTGTCGCAGCATAAGTGTCATTCGCCAACAAGCCTGGATAGTGAACGATCGACGGTTGAAAAATTGCGATCGCCGGATTGTCGCGAATATCTCCACGGGTTACATCAAAATTCCAGTCGCCACCCCGATCGCGATGCCCCGTTTTCGTCGTCGAGGCCGCGATCGCGCAGCCCGTCACCCGCGCCAGTTTTTCGACCAGTTCCGCACCCGCATCGCCCGCCGCTGCATTACAGCCATAAATCACAATTCGATCGAGCCGATCGCCGATCTCGCCCAAAATCCGTGCCTGCGATCGATCCGCGATCGTCTCCAACGAAATCCCGATCGCGCCAAACTCTACCGATCCCGGACGCGCATGGGACATCAGATGTAGCTCCCGTATGCGTGGGTTGCGATCGATTGCCCGCTGCACCAACGCTAAACCATCCGCTGTGGGTTCAATGACAATCGTCTCGACACCGGGCGCTAGGTGCGATCGAAGCGTCACCACCTGATCAATACGTGCATCAATCGCAATGAGGGCAGACGTAATGGCAGACGCCGGGGACTGCGACAACGGTGACCGGACAGGAGCAGAAAAAATCGTCATAGTTCGAGGAGGCAGGAAGCGTTGAAACAAACAAACAACACACAGCAACAAGCAGGCGAGAGATCGTTAATAGGCCATTAACGGGCAGATAATCCGCAAGCCTTGTCGGGTTGGGATCGCGACCAAAATTAGCTCTAACATCTAAATCCGAATATTAGCGAATGAAACGATGACCGATCGGTACAGTTATTCGTAACCCCTCACACGAGCGTAGCTCAGACCCGTAACGCACTGAGCCAAAACATCCAGGACTTACACAAGATCGGTTAGAAGTCGGACTTCTGCGTCAGTCCTGACATCAATGCTCTCAACCTAAATGATCGCGGCTCGCGATACATTTCAAAAATTGTCCATCCCTAAATTCTCCGAGTCAGATTCACGACAAAATGTTCCCTAAGATCTCCAGATCTCGTAAATATAACCACTCGCCGGATTATCCCTAGCTCGGACATCCCGTATATACCGAGAGACCCGAAACCGCGATCGCGGCGGATACCGACCAGAGGACTCGAAACAGAGCGCTACAATATTCACACCTCAGGTAGGGCTGCTGTGCGTGCCACATTGCCCCCCTATTTCTACAGGTTAACCCCCTCCCGACCTTTTGACTGACGGTACTCTGATGGATCGCGACGCGACGCAACTTTACTGCCCGAATTCTTCGTGCCAAGCACCCAACGCCGAACGCAGTAAATTCTGTCAGCGTTGCCGGACGCTGCTACCGAAACGCTACCTCTGGGCGATCGAGCCGGGTAAACCCGCCGTCGAGATGCCGGAGCTTCTCGATGATCGCTACGTCCGGAAGCACGATCGCGTTTATCTCGATACCCATCCCGGCCTCCTGCCCCACGTCCCAGAGCAAGTCCCCCCCGAAATCCGCGCTTACTTACGACTGTTTCCCTATCGTTGGCATGTACCGCAAATTTACGGTTCGGCGAGCCGATCGGTGAGCGGCTCTGAGCTGGAAGCCCCGACCATTTGGCTGCTCGAAAACGCCCCGATCGAGCCGCGATCCAATGACACCTGGCGACAATTCCCCCATATCGACCTGGCCTGGAAACAAGTCGATGATCTGCATAAACTGGGTTGGCTCTGGCAAATCCTCAACCTGTGGACAGATTGCGTGCGAGAAGGGGTCGCGAGTACGCTGCTCGATTCCCAGCAGGTGCGAGTCGATGGATCGTTTATCCGCATTGCTCAACTCATACCGGATGAGGGCGAACTATCAACAGGGCTCGATAAACTAGGCTATTTCTGGTCTCGCTGGGTTCCCGCCACAGAACCTCCGCTGCGAGACTTTTTCGATCAGCTCTGTCAGCGCATGATCGACGGTCAACTGCACACACCAGAACAGGTGCAAATTGTGATCGATCGCGCTATCGATCGCCTGAATGTTACCCGTGATTATCACTGGCAGGTCAGCACCCTCAGCGATCGCGGCCCGAGCCGCACACGTAACGAAGACGCCTGTTTTCCGCTCACCGAAAAACCAGACCCGCCCCGATCGCAGGTTTTGACGATCGTTTGCGACGGGGTCGGCGGCCATGATGGGGGAGATATCGCCTCTGGGCTCGCCATTAGTACCGTCTCGGCTCATGCCACACTTCCCGACTCGGCGGAACCAACCATGTCTCGCGTCGATAAGCTGGAGCGTGTCCGGGAGGCGATCGCCGAGGCCAACGACACGATCGGCCAGCGTAATAACGACGAGCAGCGCCAGGGCCGTCAGCGCATGGGAACCACGATCGTTGTGGGACAAGGCGACGAGAATGACCTCTTTATTTCCCATGTTGGCGACAGTCGCGCCTATTTGGTCAACGCTCGAACCTTCTACCCCCTCACCGTCGATGATGACGTTGCCAGCCGAGAAGTGCGCCTTGGCTACGCGTTTTATCGCACGGCAGTCCATCAGCCCGCCGCCGGTTCTCTGGTTCAAGCCCTCGGGATGGGAGCGTCAAGCCATCTCTATCCGACCACCCAGCGATTTATTGTCAATGAAGACTGCATCGTCTTGCTCTGCTCCGATGGTTTGAGCGACTACGATCGCGTCGAGCAACATTGGAAAACTGAACTTCAGCCCATTCTCGCAAACACCACGTCCCTCACTAGCGCGGCCCATCGTCTGGTCGAGATCGCCAACACCCAGAACGGTCATGATAATGTCACCGTTGCCCTGATGCAGCTTCGCGTAACGCCAAGCCCAAGCCATCTGGTCGATTCAGCAGAACTGGCCGCTTGCCTGACGCCCCTGCCGAACGATCCCACCCCTCAGAGCGACTATGCCACCGTTGCGACTGAGGTCAGCACAAGTATTAAGCCACGCCGCCGATCGCTCTTCTTGCCCGTGTTAACGATCGGTGTGCCGCTCGCCATTCTCGCCGGATTTTTCTTGCCACAAGTTGTCGAACGCTTTGCGGGACGTACAGAACTGGCGCTGGAGTCGATCGACGATTTACCAGCCAATCGCCCCGACAGCGATATGACTGAAATCCAACTTGAAGATCGTGGGTTGATCGACCAACCCAATGCAGCCACAACGGCGACGTCGCAACCGTTAACGGTGGGTCAACAGATTATGCTGCGTCGTCCGCTCGTGGTGTATCCCGACAAGAGTGACACCTCGTCACCGTTCGATGGTGCGATTAAAACCGGGGCGATCGTTGAAGTCAAAGCGATTGATAAAACGGTGGATCGCCACTGGTTAAGAGTGCGATCGTGTCCGCAGGATATCGCAGCGGCTACGAATCTGGACTCAGACGTGCCAACTTCTGCTGAAACGACAGCAACACCAACAGAAATGGATAGCTGGGTAGAGTTCGAGACCTTGAGTGCTGCGGGCTACGACCTCTACGAACCGCCACCCGGCCAAGCCTGGTCTTGTGATCCATAGCCTCGGAGCCCTCACCCTAGGGGCTGTCATTAATTGAATTTGTAGCCTTTATTCAGCGAAGGTTTCAGCCCCTTTTGTTTTTTGGTGGGTCGGGCGTTCAACAGCTTGCCCCGTAGGGGGTCTGGTGCTAATTGATGACACGCCCTAAATCGTTCACCCACATCGTTGTTGTGCTTTCGCGCCCTCTGAGCCAACACGCGAAAGCGCAACAACTCCGAGTTCAGCCGATTTTTTGATTACTGACCCGGTTCAAGATCCGGGATACCGAGATCCACCTCAATCTCCGGATCGGTCGTCTCAGCTCCATCGGTCGTATCCGCTTCCGATTGACCATCGAGCTGGACATCCGCAGGCGTCGGCGCGTCGAGTTGAGCAATTAGCGCATCGATCCGATCCTTATACTGCGGCGGCGCGAGACTCGATGCGGTTGAAAGGATCGCCCGTGCTTCCTCGATTTTGCCCTGACGCTGAAGAATCAGCCCCTTGCCCACCAGCGGACGAAAATCGGCGGGGTTGGCTTTTTGGGTGTTGTCGTAGGCTTGTAGCGCTTCGTCGAATCGTTGCTGTTCGGTGTAGACCTGTCCGAGCAGTAACTGCACCGCGACCACGTCAATACTACCGGCCTGAGCTGTGTTGGCCTCCGGTGCGAGCTGAAGCGTCTCTTCGAGCAGACCGATCGCGGCTTCCGGGCGTTCCTGTTTCACGAGCAGTTCGACCAAACCTTGTAGCGCTTGGGTATTACCGGGCTCCTGTTGCAAAATTTGGCGATAGACTTGCGCCGCTCCTTCGAGATCGTCGGTAAATTGCTTCACCTGAGCGAGCAAAATCGTGTAGCGCATCTCGTCGGGCTTGAGCGCGGATAGTTTTTCCAGCGGTTCGAGCACACCGGCAATGTCATTAAGCTGTAAACGAACTTCGACCAAACCGCGCAACGCGGTTTCATTTTCTGGCTCTCGCTGTAGCACGAGTTCGTAACCCCGTGCCTGGGCTTGGAGTTCTTCTTGCTGTGCCTCGGTGTTGTTCGCGTCTTGCGGCGATGAGGGCTGCTGGGACACTTGGCGGGCATCGAGCACGCTACTGAGCAGGGGAGCAAGGGCAAAGCTGATAAAAGCGATCGCGCCGACGAGCAGCATGATGCGAGTGAACCACGGTCTTTCTTTAGCCACGACTGTTTTCTCTGAGATTTTATTGGACGAATACTATAGATTGAGACAAATTGAGACGCCCGTCGAGATGGCGGGTCATTCCCACGGCGGAATCGAGCCTCGATCGATCGCAACGGCCAATTTAACGTGTATTCACGCTAACGATTTGCGAGCGAGTGTTTGTTTTGTTGTTTTCTGGGTCGTTTTTTGATCGCTTGGTTGAACTTTGGGTTTTGAGGCCGTACGTTTTTTGGTGCTGGTTTTGCGAGGAGTCGCCGTTGAATCCATGCGAGCCGTAGAGGTTTCCGCGACCTGCTGGCGCAGGGTTGCGGCCTGGGTGAGGAGCGATTCGGCGAAGGCGGTGGCTGCGTCGCTGGTGGTTTGCCGATCGCCGTCGGTTTCGATCGTGCCGCTGGCGAGTTGGGCGAGTTCGAGGCGACGATCGTCGGTGTTGAGCGAGGACACGCGGATCACGGTGCGATCGTCTTCGTCGAGATCGCGATCGGAGATGATCTGTTTATCCACGTGGTAGTGCTGGTCGGCCATCGCCGCGACGAGGGGTTGGTGCGTCACGCACAGGACTTGGTGACGCTGACTCAGGCGATAGAGCGTCTCAGCGATCGTGCTGGCCACGCGACCGGAAACACCGACATCGATTTCGTCGAACACCATTGTTTCCACCCGATCGACTTCACTAAAACAGGCTTTAAGCGCTAACAGAAAACGGCTCATTTCACCGCCGGACGCCGTCGCCGCCAGCGATTGCAGCGGCTCGCCAGGGTTCGGACTCCACTGAAACGTGACGCGATCGGCTCCGGTGGCGGTGGGCGCGATCGGCTCGATCGCCACGTGAAACTGCACATTTTCCATCGCCAGCGGTTGCAACGCGGCGGTTAAGCGCGTTTCGAGCCGATCGGCGGCTTCGCGCCGCTGTTCCCGCAGGGTGATGCACACCCGATCGAGTTCGATCAGTAATGCGGCCACTTGCGTTTCTAGTTCTTCGATCGAAGTGCCGCCACCGGTCATTGCTTCGACCTGGGCACACAGATCGTTGTAGCGATCGATCACATCCCCCAAACTTGGGCCATATTTACGGCAAATTTGTTTCAGTTGACGGATGCGCGACTCGGCGATTTCCAGCCGCTCCGGATCGGCTTCCAGCCCATCCCCGTAGGCATTGATCGCATTCCCGGCCTCGGTGACGCGCACCAAGGCATCGCTCACCAGCTCCAAAATTGGCGCAATCGCGGCGTCATACTCGACCATCTCGCCGAGCGTAGCCTCCGCATTGCCGAGAATATCCGCCGCCGCGCTGCCCTCATCGGCCTGATACAGCGATTGGTACACCTCGTAGCTTTGGCGCTGAAGCTCGACTACGTGATTCAGGCGCGACGCTTCCTGTAGTAGCGTGTCGAGTTCGTCCGGGCTGTCGAGTTCAGCGGCGCGGAGTTCGTCGATCTGATAGGCAAATAGATCGAGCTGCTGAAGGCGCTGGGCTTCGCTATGGCGACGGGTTTCAAGCTTTTTGGTGACGGTCTGCCACGCGCCGTAACAGTCCGCGACGGTTTGGCGCTGGGCGATCAGCGTCTCGCCGCCGTAGAGATCCAGCAATCCGCGCTGATGGCTGGTTTGCCCCAACTGCACGCTCTGGCCTTGGGCGGCGATTTCGAGATAGCGCGATCGCAATGCCTGAATGTCTTTTTGGCTCGCGGTCTGACCGTCGATCGCGTATTTGCTACGACTGCCACGCTTCCCGGCGATCAGCTCGCGCCGCACCACCATTTCATCAGCGTTATCTTCCTCAGCTTCATCCCCCAGATCGACCAACACGCGCGAAAACGTCGCCTCGATCAACGCGCGATCGGTTCCCGTCCGAATCACGCGGCCACTGGTTTTACCGCCCAAAACCGCATCGAGCGCATCGAGCACGATCGACTTGCCCGCACCTGTTTCACCCGTCAGGACATTGAGACCCGCGCCAAATTCCAAATCGAGCTGATCCACCAGCGCGAAATTTTCGATTCGCAGACGTTTCAACATAAACGAGTCGCGCGATCGGCGCTAGGACGAATGGTGAGCGACAGAGAGAGCGGGCAGATCGGGACGAAGTTCGCGTGCATGACGGAGATAGATATGGTTCGCGGGACGATCGATCGGCATGTAGACATGGATCAAAAAGCGGATGCAGCGATCTAGGTCGCCCTCAACATGCATATGCTGCACATCGATCAGCGGTACGCTATCCCAGCCCGATCGCCGTCGCGCGATCGCCGCCGGAAATAGAGCCGTCAGATCCCGCGTGACCGAAAAGGTAACACTAACCAAATCCTCGGGGTCAAAGGAGTTGTTCGCATCGAGGGCATCGAGCAGTTCGACGACCGCATCGCGCATGGCATCCACTGAATTTTCTGGAACCGTTGTCGCTCCGCGAATTGCTTTGAGTCTCCATGCCACTTCCACGCTTGATATCCTCCATACCCCGATAACTCGGGCTTGATATTACTGAACTTAAAACTGGTGAACTGCGGGGCAATCAGGATGGTTGCCGTTTTCGGGGTTGCCCACGTGAGCAACGTCCGTTAATCGCCCTACGATTATAGGTTCTGTCTGCAAAACCCAAGTCTTGGGAGGGCGAGCACTGAACTTTCAGGCATCTGATTCATCTTGATTTCATAGGATTCGATCGCGAACCGTGCAGTGTTGCCGATCAGGCTTCCGACGACGTGGAAGAGCGACGATGACGCCGACAGCGATCGGAGCAATATTTCACCTCATCCCAACAGCTTGCCCATTTTTTACGCCATGTGAAAGGGCGCTGGCAGGTCTGGCATATTTTCGTAGGAAGATCAGATTTTTTACGTTGTTTAGCCATAGAGTTGACAATTTTGTGGTTCGGCAAGCTCGCGATCGAGAGGCAACCCAAACATCATCCGCCCGTAGGCAAAAATAGACCGAGATAAGCATCGATCATCACCTGACCCCAAATCAAAGCGATCGCCGCACCGATCGCCAAAAACGGCCCAAACGGGATCGGCTGCGATCGCGCCACCCACTTCAGCGCGATCGCCACACTGCCCACCACCGCCCCGATCGCGCAGGCGACAAACACCGTCAGCAACGCCAACGGCCAGCCCAGCCACGCCCCAACCCCGGCCATTAACTTACTGTCTCCCGCCCCCATCGCTTCCTTGCCAAAGGCGATCGATCCCAACAGACGCAGCGTATCGAGTCCCCACAGTCCCACCATCGCCCCCAGCACACTGGCAAATAGTGCCGCACCGCTCGCCGCGAGCTGATCCGTCCAACTGGTTGACCCGCTCGCAATACTGGCCTGCCACGCGATCGCCACATTAAACCCCAGCCCCATCGCTACGCCCCACTGGGTCAGTGGATTGGGCAGCGTCATCGTATCGATATCGATCATCGCCAACGCCAACAGCCACGCCAGCATGACCCACTGACTCACGAGCGCGATCGACCAGGTTTCCCCATTGAGGTAAAACGCTGCGAGAAAAATCGCCCCTGTGATCGCTTCGATGATCGGATAACGGGCGGAAATCGGTGTCCGACAGTGGGCGCACCGTCCGCCAAGACGCAGCCAGCCAAAGACGGGGATATTTTCCGTAACGCCGAGTTCATGGAAACACTTGGGGCAACGCGACGGCGGCCACCAGAGCGATAGGTCTGCTGGTACGCGGTAAATCACCACATTGAGAAAACTCCCGATCGCGCAGCCGAGAACCAGCACGATCGCCGCATTCACCAGATGCACAATCATCAAAATTAACTCGTAGCTCATGGGCTATGCGCCCCCCCGCAGATCGTTGGGGTCGATGAGGTGGAGCGGTACGAGGTATTCCTGGGGGAGAAGGGGCTGGGTAATATCGATGATCACGGTGGCGCGATGACTGACGCGATCGACGGCCACGCCGATCGGACGATCGCGGCGATCGCGGCGAGTCTGGCCGGTACGTTCGCGATCGTCGAGATAGGTGTGATAGGTGCTGCGGGCGATGCGAATCAGGTCGGGGTGAAGATTTCCCCCGCCGGAGGTATCGGGCGCAGCAGCAGGCGTCGGCTCTCTCATGGCAGCAAGTTGGGCAGACCTTAAGGTTCGCGAGGCGAATCGAGTGAAGTCAGGCTCTGTAATACGAAATCCGGTTCTGTCTAGGAAAAAGACAAAAGCGTCGATGAGCACTGAGCGGAGTCGAAGTGCGGTGTCCGCCTAGATCGACGATCTAAGCTTATACACAGTCGGATTTCGTATAATTACGACGAATCGGCGAGTATCGGGCTAGAACTTCAGCAACTGAATTCGCCTCTAGCTTACCGGAGCCGCTTGAATTCTAGAGCGGATTTCGTCTTGACTGCTGCGTAATGGTCTCTCGTTCCGGGGAGCATTAACTCGGTTCGCGCCGATCGTGATCGTGAATAAACGACTCGACGAGCGCCACATCTTCCACACTGCCAATGATCAGCGGCGTCCGTTGATGCAGCTTCTCCGGGACAACATCGTTAATCTCCTGGGTTCCGGTACTGGCGCGACCGCCCGCCTGATCCATGAGGAACGCCAGCGGAGCCGACTCGTAGAGTAAACGCAGCTTGCCCTCGGGCTGTTTCGTCGTGCCGGGATAGAGAAACACCCCGCCCTGAAGCAAAATCCGGTGGAAATCCGAGACGAGCGCCCCGCTATAGCGACCGGTGTAGCCTTCGTGGCGGTGGACATAGCGGATGTAGTCGCGCATCGCATCGTCCCACTGCCAGAAGTTACCTTCGTTGACGCTGTAGACCGATCCGTGTTTAGGAATCTGGAGATCTTCTTGCCAGAGGATAAATTCGCCGAGGCTCGGATCGAGGGTGAATGCGTGGACACCCTTGCCGATCGTGTAGACCAAAATCGTGCTGGCTCCGTAGAGGATGTAGCCCGCCGCGATTTGCTTGTGACCGTTTTGGAGTAAATCTTTCGCTTCGCCCGTGGGGTCTTCGCCTTCCTGCTGACGAATCGCGAAGATCGAGCCGACGTTTAAGTTCGCGTCGATATTGCCGGAGCCATCGATCGGATCGTAAACCAGGGTATAGCGCCCGATCGGGCAATTTTCCGGGATGTAGTACGGCTCATCCATTTCCTCCGACGCCAAGCGACAGACCAGGCCACTTTGCTTAAACACCGAAATGAACACCTCATTGGCGTACACGTCCATCTTTTTGACTTCTTCGCCCTGGACGTTCTCCGACCCGGCAAACCCCAGCACCCCATCAACAATTCCCGCGCAGCTCAGGCGTCGGGCGACGAGTTTACCGGCGAGGGCGATGCGTCCCATCAGGGCGCTGAGGTCTTGGGCGTCGGTCGAAAAGCTTTGGAGCTGCTGGAGAACGTGGCGCGAAAGGGTGGTGCAGTCCCGATCGAGCGATCGTTCGGGAATGATAAACGGTTGGTTCGCTGCTCCGGTACTCGGTGAACTAGCGGTCGAGCTGGTTGGTGTAGCCATCGGTGTCGGTTTCCTGCCTAAAGGGTCATCGATCGGTGCGGATTGCGGCGCAAAAATGCAGAGAGAGGCGCGTTCATGCCATGCGATCGTCAAGAAGGTCGGATCGGAGATCGCGCACGACTTCTCTGTCTATGGTAAACATGCCGCCTTGATCGCGGGGTGGCCAACGTCGCGCAACGACCAAAACTCGAAGCCAGGACTTACGCAAGAGGGGTTAGAAGTCCGACGTCTCGCAGTATTCCGAGATTTGAGAATGGCGACGGCTGGTTTAGAAGTCGGACTCCTGCGTCAGTTCAGGTGTCGGTTTCGAGCAGTTCGATCGCCAGATCGGCCAGGGCGGCAAGAAAGCTGGAGTAGTATTGCTGCAAAGCCGACCATTGGGCGGGACTGCCTGCCGTTGTGCCGGTGCGAGCCAGATCTTCCAGTTGTTTACAGGCGTTGGCTAGCATGAGCCCGCCTAAATTGGCACTGCTCGATCGCAGGGTGTGGGCAGCTTTACGCAGGGCTTCGGCATCATCGGCCTCGATCGCCGCTTTGATCGCTTCATAGTAAAGCGGCGCATCCTCTTGATAAGCCTGGATCAGGCTGGCCATTAATGTCGTGGCTCGCGATCCTGCCATCTGACAAATGGATTGGATAATACTGCGATCGATGATGGAAAACTCAGACGATTCGTCCTCTATTAACGGGTCTAATGGGTCTAAACCGAGATGTTGGATCGCCGGATTTGCAGCTTGAGAGTCATCGTGTTTCGAGTGCATTGATTGAGTCGCAAGCTGGCTTGAAAATGGGTCTGTATCGATGGCCTCAGCTTTAGATTGAACCGGCTCAAATTCGCCCTGGACAATCTCAGGCTGGATTGCATGACTTGAAGCAATCGAAGGCATCGAACGATCGGACTCTTTCGGTTCTAAGGATGAGCTTGGCGGCAGGACGTCACGTGATTCGCTGGGTTGGGCGAATCCCTGCGGCGAGTCAAGCTGTTTGACATTCGCAGATCTGCCCAGCCTGGATTCTCGCCATTGCTGCACGCTGTCGAGCACCTTGCGCAACTCCTCGGTGCGAATGGGCTTGGTGATATAGCCATTCATCCCGGCAGCGATACATTTTTCCCGATCGCCCTGCATCGCGTAGGCCGTCACCGCATAAATTTGCGGCGCGGTCTCCGGCGTCGGCCATTCCTTACGAATCGCCTGTGTCGCGCTCATGCCGTCCATCTCGGGCATCTCGACATCCATCAAAATCAGATCATAGGGCGCACGACGCAGCGCCTCGATCGCCTCGATCCCGTTATTGGCAACATCCGCCCGGAAACCAAATTTTTCGAGAATTAACAACGCCACCTGTTGATTAATCCGGTTATCCTCAGCGATCAAAATCCGTAGTGGAACCTCAAGCGAAGTGAGTGACGTTTCGGCGTCGCCATGTTTGTTCGGTGACGTCATGCGATGACGCCCACTGCGCTCTACGGACGGCGAAGAGGGATTGATCGAGACGGCTGTGGATGGGTGGGTTGTGGGGGCGTCGAGATTGTGGCGATCGAGATCGAGTGCGTCGAGTAAAACATTAAAGAGCGCAGAACGTTTGACCGGCATCTGTAAACAAGCGACGAATAGGTTATTTAACGCTTGACGTTGGGTATCGTCTAGGCTCAGAGCCGTAATTAAAATCAGGGGGGTGGATTGCCAGCGAGGATCGCTACGGATGTGTTCCGCCAGTTCGCGCCCCGTCATCTCCGGCATAATCCAGTCGGTAATGACCGCGTCGTAGACCACCGATCGATCCAGATTCGCAATGTGTTCGATCGCTTCGGTGCCAGAGCTGGCAACACTACTCTTAACCGACCATGAATCCAGCACTTGAACGAGAAGCTGACGGTTGAGTTCGTTGTCATCCACGACAAGAATATGCTTGCCCTGCAAGATGGTGCTGCTGTGATGTGCAGGCGTCGCGACGATCTCCATGACGGCAGGTTCGACGGCGATCGTAAAGTAAAAGGCCGCGCCGCGATCGCGATCGGGGTTAGCGTCGGATAAATTCGCACGCTGCCAATATTCCGGAGGCTTGCCGCTAACACAGCCTTGACTTTCGACCCAAATTTGACCGCCCATCATTTCCGCTAAACGTCGCGAAATCGCCAATCCTAACCCCGTACCGCCATAACGCCGCGTGATGGACGCATCGACCTGACTAAAGCTATGAAAGAGGCGCTCCTGCTGATCCGGGTTGATGCCGATGCCGGTATCGCGCACACAAAATTGGATTAAAAGTTGAGAGGCGCTTGAGGCGTTGCCATTGTCATGCTCGGACGATTGGATCGGATCAATGATGGCAGAGGAACTGGGCTCGCTGACCTGATCTTTCGGCGAGACGGGCAGCAAATCAACGGCCAGCATGATTTCACCGATCTCTGTAAACTTGACCGCGTTACTGAGGAGATTCGCTAAAATCTGACGCAATCGCGTTGCGTCACCGACGATCGCGGTGGGAACCTTCGGTGAGATTGTATACACCAGCTCTAACCCTTGCTTTCCGGCTCGTGTCGCGACCAATCCCAAAGCATCTTCAATGCAGGCTTGGAGCTCAAAGGGATGTTGTTCGAGTTCGAGATGACCGGACTCAATTTTCGAGAAGTCAAGAATATCGTTAATGATCGTTAGCAGGTCGTCGCCGCTCGTGCGGATGGTTTCGACAAATTGCTGTTGGCGGATGGTGAGTGACGTATCGAGTAACAAGCCCGTCATCCCGATCACGGCATTCATCGGTGTCCGAATTTCGTGGCTCATCGTCGCTAAAAATTCGCTTTTTGCTTGGTTCGCGGCCTCGGCGTCCTTGCGAGCCTGCTCTAGGGCGATATTTTGCTCTACAAGCTGTTTACGCTGGAGGGTTTCCTGTTCGAGCAATTGGGCTTGAGCGAGGGCAATGCCAACCTGATCAGCGATCGCTTCGAGCGTGCTGATTTCTTCCGGCGTCCAGATCCGGTACCGATCGCATTGATGGAGCGCGATCGCACCATTGGGGCGTCCCTGATTGGATGTACGCACCGCCAGCACCGACTTTAGCTCAATCTGATAGCAAAAATGCTGCGCCGCGAAGAAGCGCGGATCAGCGTACACATCGCTGGTGGCGATCGCCGCATCCTCCGCTAGCACCTGCTGGATATGAGGATTATCGTTAACCGGAATATTGAGATTCAGCGTCGAAGGATACTCACCGCCGAGATACTCCGCCACGATCGGGGCGGTGGGACTTGGTTCATGGATATAGGCATGAATGGCACAGCGATCGGCCTTGAAGGCTCGACCAATCTGAATCGCGGTCGTCTTGAAAATAGCCTCTGTATCCAAACTGTGCCGAATGCGCTGGGTAATTTTTCGCAGCAGATCAGCCCGTTGAAACTGATCTTCGAGTGCATCACGCGCTGTTTGACGCTCGATTTCATTACCGACCCACTGCGCCATTAGCTTGAGTAGTTGCCGCTCTCGTTCACTGATCGTCTGATCACGTGCCTTCAGGCTGCCAAAGCTCAAGACACCATAAGTATGGCCGTTAAGCATGATCAGCGTCCCGGCAAACGCTTTGTAGTCCAGATGATAGGACTCATGGTGATCTGGTAATAATCGATCGCGTTCATCGATCGAGGCAAACGTCAAGACATCTTTGTGTCGGAACGTTTCACCGCAGTAGGTCTCGTAGAGGGGCAACACTTGACCGATCGCGAGATTGGTTAAGACCTCGCTGTGGGCCTCCTGTGAATCGAGATGGGAAACTTGGCAAGCGAGGACTTCAACCCGACTCGCTTCAATGCGAGAAATGATGCCGATATCCAGTTGAAAGTGACGACGCCCCATCGCTAGCAGTCCCTGAAGCCGCTCATCAAAGCTTAAGATCGGCGAAGATGCCACTTCGTACAGGGTGCGTAACGCCGCTTCACCGTCCCGCAATTCTTGTTCGACGCGTTTGCGATTCCGAATGTCGCGCACCACAGCACAGTTGTACTCAGATCCGTTAAATTCGAGGTAATTTGCCGTCACCTCTACGGGGAATAGATGGCCGCTCTGATGGCGGTGAAGGCTCTCGATCGTGAAGGTTCTTCGCTGCTGTAGATCAAGCCAATAATCACGCCAGGTCTCGCGCTGGAGGGTTTCATCCAGATGAAAGATACTCATAGCTTGGAGCTGGTCGCGCGAATACCCCACCGCATGACACGCCGCCTCATTGACGTAGAACAATTTTCCGTCCGAGGTCATGAAATAGAGCGCGTCAGCCGATCGATCCAAGGAAAACTGACTGAGCTGCAATGCATCTTCGACAGTTTTTCGCTGTGTGACATCATTCAGCGTGCCGGAAATTCCCTGGAGGATTTCCTCCTCCTCCGCCACATTCGATCGCACGAGCGCCTCTAGCCAGCGCGTTTCACCCATCACCGTGCGATAGCGCAGACAAAACCGCACCTCACTCACTTCCCCTTCGAGTAGCGAATCTAGATGAACCTGCGCCGCCAAGCGATCGCCCGGTAATACATAATCAAGCCACGATCGACCTAGACTTTCTTCCACACTAAACCCAGTGATTTCGGTCCAGGCAGGATTGAGAAACACCCAATGGACCTGAAGATCTGCCTGGAAAATTACCTCCTCAACCGTACCGACCACCGTTCGATAGCGCTGCTCACTGCTCCGCAACGCTTCTTCCGCCCTTTGTCGCTCTGTAATACGCTGCTCTAGCCCTCTCAGGGTTCGCTGTAGCTGGATCGCCATTGTATTAAAAGCCGACTGAAGCTGACCCATCTCATCTTCACTGGTCACCTCAATACGTCGATCAAGCTGTCCAGCAGCCAACTCCTGCGAAAGCTTCGATAAATACCGCAGCGGACGCCCGACCTCATGCTCAAACAACACGATCGTGATCGCCGCCAGGATACTACTGAGCCCCAATGACAACAAAATCGTTGTCACCGCTCCCCGCTGCCATTCTTGGCGAGCACCATTAATCGAATACCCGATCCAAATCTCGCCGAGGTCGCGATCGGCAGCCTGGATCGGAACCCGGATTTCCCGCACACTCGGGCGCTGTCGCAATCGGCGAACAATTTCGAGAATATCCACCGACTCATCAGACCGAACAACAGTTTGAATAAACGGATTATTTGGATCGAATGACTGGGTTAGAGCCTGACCATCACGTTGAATTGCAACCGAATAGATAATCGCCGCATCGGCAGCATTCGTCTGTCGGATAAATGTTTCAAGCGTCAGAAAATCAAGACTTAAGACCGCCTCCGGGCTAACGCGACTGAGAAAATTGGCTTGAGCTTCGACCCGCTTTTCGAGTTGATCGAGCTGCGTGCGATAACGTCTCTGGAGCTGCACACCTCCAAAGGATAGTTCGCCAACGATCAAAACGCTGGTAATAACACAGAGATAGCGAAAGGTAATGCTGCTACGAAGTTTGGACAGATCGATCATATTTAAATGCTCTGAGACACATTCAGTAGCCGAGAGGAATACCTTTCGCAGGATGGGCGCAATCCCATCGATCCATTTATGATCCGAATGTCACGGAATCCGAAACATCAAACGAATCTAAATTTTATATGCAGGACAAACTATTGAGCGTCCGTACGATCGCCAGTATCCCAGGTTTTGAGCTTAAGTGGTTCGATCAAATCATCGACCAACTGATAGTCAACCGCAGGCACAAATCCAGAAAAATTTGCTGCTTTCAGTGCGGCATGGTTGGGAGGAATCTCCAGCAGAATCTGACGCACCTGGGTCACGAGCTGGGGATCTGTCTCAGCTAGAGCGGCGATCGGCCACTCTGGATAGAGAGCGGTTGTGTGGGCTAAGGGAAAATCATCATCAACAGCTTGAAAAACGTTCACCCAATCCAAGCTCGTGATCGTTTGTTCCCGCAACATTTTCTCAAGTTGTCCCGTGCGAACAAAGCCCACATCAACAGAACCATTCAGCACCGCTAAAACAATATTGTCCTGAGAGTTAATTTCAATAATCTGACTCAGCTCATTAGACAGATCAAATTCCTGTCTTCGGAGATAGTCAATCTGAAAAACGCACCCACCCGCCGCTGTCTGAGCATCCACGCAGACCATCTGTTTTCCCCGCAGATCCTCGATCGTCTCGATACCGCTATCTGCCCGCACAATAATCACGCCACCGAACTGAGTCCCAACCTCAGGGCGACGAGTCGTGACCAAAAACTGGATGTCATATAGCCGTCGCAGTTGCACCGCTGCGATCGGATTATTCGTGATGAAGTCGAGCTGTTGCCGTTTTACCGCATCAAACTGACTATCTTGATTCAAGGTGATGAGTTCAAACCGCCGACCCATTTTGCTTTCAAGGTAGTCCAAGAGTGGCCGGTAGCGATTATTTACCGAAATAGCACTATCGCTTGAGAGAACGCCAAACCGTATGACGGGTTGAGAATACGCATCCGCACTTAAGGTTTCGGAGGTCGCTGTGGGTACAGCTTTAACCTGTTCCAGATTGCGGGTCTGCGACTGACATGCCGTCAAGCAGATTCCCAGCCCGAGGCTAAGTATAACAACTGGCCTTTGCCACGGATTACTCGATCGGTTGGATGAATTTTTGTCTTGTGATTGCGTTGGTAGGATAGGGGTCATCAGTTCATGCAATAGTGTGGCTTTAAAAGGAGTTAAAGATAGATCAATTAATCCTTCGAGCTGACTTAAAAAAACGTTTCTAATTTCAATGTTTTTTGTCTTGGGTTGCAAAAGTGAAGAAAAAAATGGTGCAAGTTGAAAGTTGTCTGCCGACATCAAGACCGATCAGTATCAGTAGGTCTGAAAGTTTTAGGGCGTGTCATCAATTAGCACCAGACCCCTTACGGGGTAAGCAGTTGAACGCCCGACCCAACAAAAAACAAAAGGGGCTGAAACCCTTGCTGAATAAAGGCTACAAATTTAATTGATGACAGCCCCTAGATCGTCGTCATGCGATCACTTGGCAAAGTGAAGCTGACAGGCTGGCGGAGCGATCGCAAATTCACAGGTGTAACTGGCAACAGGGAAATCGGGCTGTTGTGGGTCGAAGATCTGAAAATCGTAGTTATTGGGGCGCAGAACGTACGCGAGTTGGGTCATGAGCGTGTAGCGCTCAAAGTAATTCATCCAATTCCAGCGTTGAGGATCGATCGTAAAATCAACGCGACGTTCTACGGGGTACACCACCCAGTCTGGAATTAAGCGTTCACCCAGTTCGCGCACTGACCACCATAAACTTGGCTGGGTAAAAACCGTCTGAGAGATATCGCTATCAGTATAGAAGATGCAATCTGTTGTGCAGGGCAGACGATCCGTGGCCTCTGGCGCAAGTGGCTCGATACTGGGTTCGATCGCCGATCGGGGCGGCACGCTGGGGGCTGTGGGGAGTGCCTGAGCCTTGAGTGCTGGAGAGACGGCCAAACTAAGCGTTAGACCGGCACAGACCAACACGAATGTCCGCCAAAGGGTAAACCCGGATGGTCGATTGAACACGATCGGAGCTTGACCCCAAGGACTGACAACGGCTTGATTCATATGGGCGTCTGGTCTCTGGTATAGCGTCCAGGATCGGCGTTGGGTTAGCGATCGGCTCAACGAGATCAAGATTCAGTAAGATTCAGTGGCGATCGGCTCATCGGCTTGAGCAGACTCCGGAGCTGTTGCACCCTGTAGATTGTCGTTGAGATTGTCGTTGAGATCACTGCGGATCTCAGGCTCGATCGCGGGCGAGGCGATCGAGTCTAAAACATCAGGCTCTGCATTCTCTACAGGACTGCTTTCTAGCGACTCAAGTTCCGGCTCCGTCGGCTCCGTCGGCTCCATCGGCTCCATCGGCTCCATCGGCTCCATGGGTTCCATCTCGATCTCATCGCCGGTCACTTCTTTGCTCGTGTCGATCGTCTCCACGGCTGGGATCGATGCGTCCTCTGATTCTTGTTCTGAGTTTGTGGACTCATTCGTTGCTTCCGGTTCGATCTCAGGCGCAACGGTTCCGGATGTTTCGGCTTCTGGTGCTTCAGTTTCGTCCGGCTCGATCGACAATTCGGACGTTTCTGGATTCACCGCTGTCGGTTCCTCGGAAACATCAGGCTCAGACACTTCGGTCTCGGTCTCTGATTGTTCCGGTAAAGAACTTGGCTCGATCGCATCCTCGATCGCATCCTCGATCGCATCCTCGATCGGCTCATCCTGAATCTCTTCCTCCGGCAAAGGTTCGACGCCCGCAACACTGAGCGCCGCCTCAAAACTCACACCGCCGCTGACGATCTCCGACAGCCCATCCTTGAGCTGATCATCATACTCAAACAGTCGCACAGTTGAATTAAACGCATTCTCGATCGGCTCGCCCAGCTCATCAATCAACTCCAACTGCAACCAGTTTTGACCGGGTTTAACCCCCTTGAGATAGATCGGCTCCCAGCGATCGAGCGTGAAACTCTGACCATTTACCGTCACGCGCACGCGCCAATCTGCAATCGCATCATCCCCAAACTCTTGGGCGATCGCGTGTAGCGGCGCATTTGTTAAATAAAAATCCAACAGAATCGGTTCTGCACCGTAGGCTCCACTCGGTTGGTTATAAGTCAACAGCGGACGCGCTGAATCGGGCGCGTTTTTGCCCGTCTTCGTATAAATATGGAACGTCGTCTGAGCAAACGCACCCTCATTCTTGAAACTTTCCGACCACGGACGCGCGGCAAACACTCGGAGCGTATGAGTCCCCGGCGTTAGATCGGTCAAGACGATCGGCTCGCTGGTATCGAAGACAAGCCGATCCGGTTGATCATCGAGTAGAAGATGGAGATGGGGGCCAAGACCGAAACGATCGTCACGAAACAGCGGCAAGCCCGTAACCTTGAGGGCGACGTCAACCGTATCGCTTTCAATAACGCTGTTCGGAGCAGGCAAAACGATTGAAACCTGGGGACGATAGCGAGCAAAACGCGATCGCAACTGTTGCAGCAGGATCGGCGGGGAAACTTCGGCGACTTGCTGAGATGCACGGGTCGCCGCGATCGGAGTCGTCTTGCTCGGTGTATCCAACGGAATCGAAACCGATGTTTCCTGACTGTCTCCGCAGCCCGCTAGCGCAAAAGTCAACGTCAAGATCACACCAAACATTCGTCCGACTCGCACCAGCCGAGACAGGATTTCACTACAGCTACGCCCGAAGCTGCTCGCGATCGCAGCTAAAACACTATATATATGTCGCATTTTTTGCGGTGTTCCTATCTCGTCATCTTGCCTACCCATCATCACCCGTCCGGTTCACACCGAACGCGATTTATCTAAAAAATCTGTACGACACTATAGCCCGAAAGCCCAATCCCGAAATATAGGTCTCGAACCGATGACGTAGACCTCATTCGGGATACCGCAAATTGCCCCGTATTGATCCCCATCCTCCCTAAATCGATCAAAAACTTCATTAAGGACAGCCAAACATTGCTGTATGTAAACCTAGACTTACTTTTGTAACAAAGCGATTCGTTCGTTTCTAGACAGTATTCATGACGATTTATTTCAGGCTGAATCGATGACTGTGTATTGGTTTGAATTCTGTCAGCGGAAGACCTATAATCACATCCGTACCGTCTTGCACTCGAGCGATCGGGGATTGCAATTCGGCTCTGGGACTCAGTTCCAGCGACGAAGCAAGCCTGCTCTCTAGCATAAAGCTGATTGCAAGCGAGCAAAAAGATAAAAAACTCAACATAGGGTTTCACGACCCGATCTTTACTTTCGAATTGAAGCGAGAGTAGGTCGTAATTCCCCCTAGCAAAAGTTGAGACGGACCCAATTCCTCATTCCTGGAATAGAGAGAGGAGAGACTCAATGACGATTAGTCCCCCAGAGCGGGATGCGAAAGTCAAAGTTGAGGTTGATGAAAACCCAGTTCCGACTTCTTTCGAGAAGTGGGGCAAACCGGGACACTTCGACCGCACTTTGGCTCGAGGCCCCAAAACCACAACTTGGATTTGGAACCTCCACGCTGACGCTCACGATTTCGATAGTCAGTCCAAAGACCTTGAAGAAGTGTCGCGCAAAATTTTTAGCGCACACTTTGGTCAACTGGCCGTTATTTTCATTTGGCTGAGTGCTGGATTCTTCCATGGCGCTCGTTTTTCGAATTACGAAGCCTGGTTGAGCGACCCCACGGGCATTAAGCCCAGCGCTCAAGTTGTTTGGTCCGTTGTGGGCCAAGAAATTCTCAATGCTGATGTCGGCGGCGGATTCCACGGAATCCAAATCACTTCCGGCCTCTTCCATGTGTGGCGTGCAGCCGGTTTCACTAACGAAACTCAGCTCTACGCAACCGCGATCGGCGGCCTGGTTATGGCAGCACTGATGCTGTTCGGCGGCTGGTTCCACTACCACGTGAAAGCTCCTAAGCTCTCGTGGTTCCAAAACGTGGAATCGATGCTGAACCATCACCTGTCTGGCCTCTTCGGTCTCGGTTCCCTGTCTTGGGCCGGTCACCAGATTCACGTGGCACTGCCAGTGAATCAGATGCTCGACAAAGGCATTGCACCGGCGGACATTCCGCTGCCGCACGAATACGCGTTCAGCACCGACGCGATGGCTCAGTTTTTCCCGAGCTTCTCGCAAGGTCTCACGCCGTTCTTCACCCTCAACTGGGGTGCGTACTCGGACTTCCTGACCTTCAAGGGCGGTCTGAACCCTCAGACCGGTAGCCTCTGGATGACAGACATCGCGCATCACCACCTGGCGATCGCCGTACTGTTCATCATTGCTGGCCACATGTACCGCACCAACTGGGGTATCGGTCACAGCATCAAGGAAATCCTTGAAGCCCACAAAGGCCCGTTCACCGGTGAAGGTCATAAAGGTCTCTACGAGATCCTCACGACCTCCTGGCACGCTCAACTGGCGATCAACCTCGCCATGATGGGTTCGGTCAGCATCATCGTGGCGCAACACATGTACGCGATGCCTCCGTATCCGTACATTGCAACGGACTACCCGACGCAGCTTTCGATCTTCACACACCACATGTGGATCGGCGGTTTCTTGATTGTTGGTGCAGGCGCTCACGCGTCGATCTTCATGGTTCGTGACTACGATCCGGCCAAGAACGTCAACAATCTGCTCGATCGGGTTATCCGTCACCGCGATGCGATCATTTCGCACCTGAACTGGGTGTGTATTTGGCTGGGCTTCCACAGCTTCGGTCTCTACATTCACAACGATACGATGCGTGCTCTGGGTCGTCCCCAGGACATGTTCTCGGATAGTGCCATTCAGCTTCAGCCGATCTTTGCGCAGTGGATCCAAGGTCTACACTCCGTAGCCGCAGGTGCTACCGCTCCTAACGCACTGGCGAACGTCAGCCCCGTTTTCGGTGGCGATGTCGTTGCCGTTGGTGGCAAAGTTGCGATGGCTCCGATGGTTCTGGGTACGGCGGACTTCATGGTTCACCACATCCACGCCTTCACGATCCACGTCACCGTGCTGATCCTACTGAAAGGCGTTCTGTACGCTCGTAGCTCGCGCCTTATCCCTGATAAAGCCGAACTCGGTTTCCGCTTCCCGTGCGATGGCCCCGGTCGTGGCGGCACCTGCCAGGTTTCTGGTTGGGACCACGTCTTCCTGGGTCTGTTCTGGATGTACAACTCCCTGTCGATCGTCATCTTCCACTTCTCGTGGAAAATGCAGTCCGACATCTGGGGCTCAGTTGCTGGCGATGGTTCGGTCACGAACATCACCTACGGCAACTTTGCTGAAAGCGCAATCACCATCAATGGTTGGCTGCGTGACTTCCTGTGGGCACAAGCTTCCCAGGTCATCAACTCCTACGGTTCGGCTCTGTCGGCCTACGGTCTGATGTTCCTCGGCGCTCACTTCGTTTGGGCGTTCAGCCTGATGTTCCTGTTCAGTGGCCGTGGTTACTGGCAAGAACTGATTGAATCGATCGTCTGGGCTCACAACAAACTGAAAGTCGCTCCGGCTATCCAGCCTCGCGCTCTCAGCATCATCCAAGGTCGCGCCGTTGGCGTGGCACACTACCTCCTCGGTGGTATCGCAACGACTTGGGCGTTCTTCCTAGCACGGATTATCTCCGTCGGGTAACACTAAGGTACAGCTCCTTTTAGTTAGGATTCATGGCAACTAAATTTCCAAAATTTAGCCAAGACCTGGCACAGGACCCGACTACCCGTCGGATCTGGTACGGAATTGCCACAGCTCACGACTTTGAAAGCCACGATGGCATGACGGAGGAGAATCTTTACCAAAAGATCTTCGCCTCCCACTTCGGCCACTTGGCAATCATCTTCCTCTGGACTTCGGGCAACCTGTTCCACGTCGCTTGGCAAGGCAACTTCGAGCAATGGATCACTGATCCGCTCAACATCCGCCCGATCGCCCACGCGATTTGGGACCCTCACTTCGGTGAAGGCGCAACGGCTGCGTTCACGCAGGCCGGTGCAAACACGACCGTTAACGTCGCTTACTCCGGTGTTTATCACTGGTGGTACACGATCGGAATGCGCACGAATGGCGACCTCTACCAAGGTTCCATTTTCCTTCTCGTCCTAGCAGCCGTGATGCTGTTTGCGGGTTGGTTGCACCTTCAGCCCAAATTCCGCCCCAGCCTTTCTTGGTTCAAGAATGCTGAGTCGCGCCTCAACCACCACCTGGCTGGTTTGTTCGGCGTTAGCTCGCTGGCGTGGACGGGTCACTTGGTACACGTTGCAATTCCCGAGTCGCGCGGCCAACATGTCGGTTGGGATAACTTCCTGACCACCATGCCTCACCCGGCTGGTCTAGCTCCCTTCTTTACTGGGAACTGGGGTGTGTACGCGGAAAATGCTGACACGGCAGGCCATGTCTTCGGTACCTCCACAGGTTCCGGCACGGCAATCCTGACCTTCCTCGGCGGCTTCCACCCGCAGACCGAATCGCTGTGGCTGACCGATATGGCTCACCACCACCTAGCGATCGCGGTGATCTTCATCATCGCCGGTCACATGTACCGCACCAACTTCGGTATTGGTCACAGCATTAAGGAAATCCTTAGCGCTCACAAACCGCCGAGTGGTCGTCTAGGTGCTGGTCATACCGGCATGTACGACACGGTCAACAACTCGCTGCACTTCCAACTTGGTCTCGCCCTGGCTAGCCTTGGCGTCATCACCTCCCTGGTTGCACAGCACATGTACGCGCTGCCGCCTTACGCCTTCATGGCTGAGGATCAAACCACAATGGCTGCGCTGTACACCCACCACCAATACATCGCGGGTTTCCTGATGGTTGGTGCGTTCGCTCACGGTGCGATCTTCTTCATTCGTGACTACGACCCCGAAGCCAACAAGGACAACGTCCTGGCTCGGATGCTCGAACACAAAGAAGCGATCATCTCTCACCTGAGCTGGGTTTCGCTCTTCCTCGGTTTCCATACCCTGGGTCTCTACGTCCACAACGACGTAATGCAGGCGTTCGGTACACCCGAAAAACAAATCCTGATTGAACCCGTCTTCGCACAATTCGTGCAAGCTTCGTCAGGTAAAGCGCTGTACGGCTTTGACGTGCTGCTGGCAAGCGCCGGTAGTGCTGCAAGCACCGCAGCCGACGGTATCTGGCTCTCGGGCTGGCTGGATGCAATCAACAGCGGCGATAACTCGCTGTTCTTGACCATTGGCCCTGGCGACTTCCTGGTTCACCATGCGATCGCCCTGGGTCTGCACACCACGACCCTCATCCTCGTCAAAGGCGCTCTGGATGCTCGTGGTTCTAAGCTGATGCCGGACAAAAAAGACTTCGGCTACAGCTTCCCTTGTGACGGCCCTGGCCGTGGCGGTACATGCGACATCTCTGCTTGGGATTCGTTCTACCTCGCCATGTTCTGGATGCTGAACACCCTGGGTTGGCTGACCTTCTACTGGCACTGGAAACACCTAGCTGTCTGGCAAGGTAACGTCGCTCAGTTCAACGAATCTTCGACCTACCTGATGGGCTGGTTCCGCGATTACCTGTGGCTAAACTCGTCGCAGTTGATCAACGGCTACAACCCCTACGGTGTAACCAACCTCTCGGTTTGGGCTTGGATGTTCCTCTTCGGTCACCTTGTGTGGGCGACGGGCTTCATGTTCCTCATCTCCTGGCGTGGTTACTGGCAAGAGCTGATCGAAACCATCGTCTGGGCTCACGAGCGTACCCCGCTTGCGAATCTGGTTCGTTGGAAAGACAAGCCCGTTGCTCTGTCGATCGTTCAAGCACGCTTGGTGGGTCTGGCTCACTTCACGGTGGGTTACATCTTCACCTATGCGGCCTTCCTCATAGCTTCAACTGCTGGGAAATTCGGTTAACAACTAGCTGCATTTTTCAATAATTGAAACAGAAACTCTCGGTTTGGGGCTATTGTCCTGGCCGGGAGTTTTTGCTGGAGGGGAGTCTGATTAACTGAAACCTTAGTCAAAGCACTCAAAAGAGAACACATTTTTATCAAACGATCGTGCCATGTCATAATAATTAACAGTTTTTTTAAGGTTGCTTGACAATTCACGCACGTCTTTAATCATGGACACTCCCGAGCCCGTAAACAACGAGAGCAGCAATGAGTCGATCGTCGAGAGCGCCGAGAGCCTAGACGTCCGCGACGAATCGCTCGACTGTCACGAATGCCGATCCTGCGGCTACGTCTACGATCCGAGTAAAGGTGACAGCACCGGCAGTATTGCGGCCGAAACTGCCTTCGCCGATCTTCCGCCTAACTGGCGTTGCCCTGTGTGTAGCGCTCGTAAAAAAGCATTTGCCAATATCGGCCCAGTGGGTGTGGCCTCTGGCTTCAAAGAGAACCTGGGTTTTGGTCTTGGGGTCAACACGCTGACGCCCAGTCAAAAAAATATCCTTATCTTTGGTAGCTTGTTGGTCGGACTGATTATGATGCTCAGTCTTTACGGCTTGGGATAGGCCGCGACGTAGGACATACTCAAGCCTGAGTTGCGTTTGCTGGCTTCGTGTTTCGGTCAATTGAAGAAACACGCTGAATAGAGCTTTGAAGACTGTAAATCGCAGGTTACCCGTGATTTATACCGATCCCTCTCTAGCTCGTAACGTTTTGTTCTACGTTTTTGCGATCGCACACCATTTTTAGCGACGTTATTAGTGATTCAACTTGCAATATTTTTTATCGATGAATGAGATTCTAAAGCGCCTGAGAACGATCGCAATCGTTCTCGTCGCAACCCTATTCTGTGCGAGCTGTAGCCAAGTTCCATCGACCGAGAGTAATCCTTGGCAAGTGGTAGAGCTGCCGACTGAGGCTACATTTTACGATGTTGCATTTAGTGGCAATGATTTTCAACATGGCTGGCTCGTGGGTAGTCGCGGTAGCCTGTTCGAGACGAACGATGGCGGTGAAACGTGGGATGCACACCCCCTCGATTTCGGTGAAGAAAACATCATCTTTACGTCCGTAGATTTTGAGGGCGATGAAGGTTGGGCGGTCGGTGAGCCGTCGATTCTGCTCCACACCACCGACGCCGGTGCGACCTGGTTCCGCATTCCCCTCAGCAAAAATCTTCCCGGTGCGCCTAGCTCGATCGTCGCTCTCGGCAGTCATTCGGCAGAGATGACCACCAATATTGGTGCGGTCTACGTCACAGAAAACGACGGCCAAAACTGGAAAGCGATGGTTCAGGATGCCCTTGGTGTGTTTCGGAACATCAAGCGTAGTTCAGACGGTCGTTATGTAACGGTTTCGGCGAATGGTAGCTTCTACTCAACTTGGGACCCCGGAACGGCAGAATGGACGCCCCATAATCGTCAAGATTCTCGCCGGGTTCAAAATATGGGTTTTCGTCCCGATGGCGGTCTGTGGCTGCTAGCGCGTGGCGGTCAACTACGTTTCTCGGATAGCGAAAATCCAGAGGAATGGCTCGAAGCACAATCGCCGGAATTATCCACAAGCTGGGGCCTGCTGGATATGAGCTATCGCACGTCAGACGAGGTCTGGGTTGTGGGTGGTAGCGGTAACCTGTTGGTCAGCACCGAAGGTGGCGAGCCGGATACGTGGAAAAAAGACCGATCGGTCGAGAACGTGCCCTCGAACTTTAATTACATTCAGTTTCTGGATGAAAACCACGGCTTTATCCTGGGTCAGCGCGGTATTCTACTGCGCTACGTTCCGACCACGGAAGCGGCGTAGCCCTTGGGGTGGGGATCGTCATGATCCCCAGGTCGCGATCGACCGTGTAATCCAAGGTTCGTCGTCACTGCCAGCATCACGATGGGTTTACAAGCCGATCACCGATTGAAGGCGAATAACAGCCAAACCACAGCCGGACAACAGCGGGCCACACGAACCCCTCAGATATTCCTCTGACGCGGGTTTAGCATATCTTGTGAGTGTTTCGTCCGTTCTGTATCATGATGTGTATGTTTCTCATGTTTCTCAACGTTTTGAACGGAGGTTTTTAAGATATGGCGGGTACTACAGGTGAACGTCCCTTTTCCGATATTGTCACCAGCGTGCGCTACTGGCTCATCCACGCTGTGACGATCCCGATGCTATTTATCGCGGGTTGGCTATTTGTTAGCACCGGTCTGGCCTATGACGCTTTTGGCACGCCGCGCCCGGACGAATACTTCACCAAACAGCGCCTCGAATTGCCGATCGTTTCCGATCGCTATACGAGTGCTGATCAGATTGGCAAGTTCAATCAATAACGGACTCTGCCGTTCTGGCTATCTTGCTTTGCGATCGTAATTTATTAACTTGATTACGATCCTGCCGATCAATAGCAATCCGACTCACGTGACAACTTCAGGAAAATTTCGATGACTAATCAATCCCCCAATCAGCCGATCGCTTACCCGATTTTTACGGTGCGCTGGCTGGCCGTCCACACCCTGGGCGTTCCGACGATTTTCTTCATCGGCGCTCTCGCCGCGATGCAGTTCATCCAACGCTAACATCGACGCTACATCGACGCTAACCGACCTAAACCACCATGCCTACCCGCTCTCCCAACCCCAACCGTCAGCCCGTCGAACTTAACCGGACGTCGCTGTACCTCGGTCTACTTTTGATCTTCGTGCTTGGTATTCTCTTCTCTAGCTACTTCTTTAACTAAGAAATAGTCGGTTTAATTCGAGAGTATTACAAACTAATTTCAGCTTCTTTTTTGTTCTGGAGAACTTTCCATGTCTGATGTAAGAATCCCCTTGTGGGTTGTTGGTACTGTTGCAGGTCTTGGCGCTCTATCCGTCGCTGCATTGCTGTTCTACGGCTCCTACGTTGGTATTGGTTCGGCTCAGTAATCGCATCGTTCCGATCGCTGATCCTTGCCCGCAAAAAAAGATCCGTCGATTAGACACTAATCGACGGATCTTTGTGTTTGAGATCTTGCCGTTGAGGCTTGAAATGAGGCTTGAAATGAGGCTTTAAAGCACGCCTTTCGAGCTGGGGATTTTTCCGGCACGGCGGGGATCAACTTCGGTCGCCATACGGAGCGATCGAGCAAATGCTTTAAAGGTCGCCTCGATGATGTGGTGCGAGTTGATGCCGTCGAGCTGGCGGATGTGGAGCGTCATTTGGGCGTGATTGACGATCGCCACGAAAAATTCTCGCACGAGCTGGGTATCGTAGGTTCCGACGCGCTGAGTCGGGATGTCTAGGCCATAACCGAGATGGGGACGCCCGGAAAAGTCGAGGGCGACCTGAACCAGTGCCTCATCAAGCGGGGCGACGAAATGGCCGAAGCGGGTGATACCTTTGCGATCGCCGAGGGCTTGGGCGAAGGCTTGACCGAGGGTAATGCCGACGTCTTCGTTGGTGTGATGATCGTCAATTTCGATATCGCCTTTGGCTTTGATGTCGAGATCGATTAGGCCGTGGGAGGAGATTTGATCGAGCATGTGGTCTAGGAAGGGGACACCGGTATCGGCGGTACACTGCCCGGTTCCGTCGAGATTGATGCTGACATGAACGTCAGTTTCGCCGGTAGTGCGACGGACAGACGCGGTGCGAGCGGTGGCGAGAGTCTCTAAATTGAGGTCATGAGACTGGGATAGAGTCGAGGTTTGGGGAGAGGTTTGGGGAGCGGTGTCGCGAGTTTGCATGATGGGGTAACAGGCTATCTTGATGCCATAGCCAAGGGCGATAAGATTCTGTGATTGTTACTCTTCACTCTAATCGGTTTCTCGTACGGATAGCGAGGGATAGCGCTCCAAGCTGAACGCCATTTGGGATGCGTTAAATGCGCTGAATGCTGGGCTATGGGCGTATATTAGTAGAGTCAAAATCCGAAACGAGCTATGCAATTGACAGAATTCGAGCTGGAGATTTTTGGGGTTGGGCTAGGTGTCGGTTTGATCCTGGCGGCAGGGGTCGGGTTGAATGCGATGCGGCTACGCTGGGGATTGCGGCGTGAAATTGAAGATTTAAAGAAGAGCTTGTACGTCAATATGAGCGTGCAAACGGAAGGGACGGAGAAGTTAAAAAAGTCCCTGGATAAGGTCAAGAAAAAAAATGAGAAGCTGCGTGCGACGGTTTCAACGTTGTCCAATAAGCCCGGACGGGCAGAGCTGCAAACCCTGCATACGTGGGAACGGGCGATCGAGTTGCTCACCCTGCGATCGCCGACCTTTGCGGCAGCTTGGCAGTTGACGTTAGAAGAAGCCAAAGCAGAGATGGCGGAAACACGAACGGGTGTTAAGGCGTTAGTGCGAAAAGCGTTTTCATCTCCGTCGATCGAGGGAGACGATAAGGACGAGACCAAAAAGCTGGAAGCGGGCTAAACGCAGGGTCAAGCGGTGGGTTTGTTGCTTGGGCGTAACTGTGGCGATCGCATCGTTCTGTCCGCGATTCCCGCAATTCCCGCTGACTGCTCTAGCGTAGATTTTTGATTTTTAATTCGATGCGACGATTGCGCTGCCGGTCGATCGCATCTTGCTCAGTGACGATCGGGCGCGTGCTGCCGTATCCGATCGCCATCCAGCGATAGCCCGCCCCATCGATGCGCCCACGAAGATAGACCAGAATTTGAGCGGCGCGATCGAAACTGAAGGCGCGTTCCGCCTCGCGATCGCCCTGGTGGTCGGTATGGCTCGCGACGTAGACGACCGCCTCGGGAAATTCCGTCAGGCGTTCAACGATCGGGTCAAAGAGCGATCGCTGGGTCGGATCGAGAACGGCTTCGTTAGTGAAGAGTAGGTCAGCGGGGAGGGAGATGGTTTCAGTTGTGGGCAATGTCGGATCGGCGGCATAGAGACCCGCCGCAACGCGATCAAGACGACGCTGGAGCAATTCAGGCTCCGTCGTTTCAGGCGTAATTTGTAACGCGGTTTCGAGGGATTCGAGGCGAACGGCCAGATCCTTAAGTTCACGCTCGATCGCGCGTAGTTCTGCTGCGCGGGGATTGGCGATCGGTTGTTGGCCTGCGATCGCGGCGAGGGAGGCTAAAGCGCGATGAACCAGGGGAATGGCCTGCGATCGGCGATACAGACTAATCACCAGAGGCGGCTGGATTGGTGGATTATCGAATTCCACGGATTGAGTCAAGCCACCAACGATACCACTCGCCAATCCAGCCCCGAAGCAGAGGATGCAGACCGGCGGACTAAGCAGGAGGACTAGCCCCCACCGCCGCCATGCGAACGATCGAATCGGAGGAGCATCAAGGTTGGAACGGTGACGTTTGGAACGCATGAAATTTGGGCTTCAAACACCCACGGGACGGACACAAAAATCTTGTAATCGAGCCGACGAAGATCGCCCCATAAAGACAGCCGCAGATCAACGCTTTAGACCTGCATCGGCAATTCAACAAAAAAGGTTGTGCCTGTGCCGACTTTGGATTCACAGTACAAGCGCCCTTGATGTTTCTCGACAACAATTTGATAGCTAATGGACAGCCCCAAACCGGTTCCCTGACCCACGGGCTTGGTTGTAAAAAAGGCATCGAACAGCCGCTCTAGATGTTCTGGCTCAATGCCGTTACCGGTATCTGAAATGGCGATTTGTACCCAGCGATCGGGCATAACGTGAGTGCGGATCGTGATTCGTGAGAGTAAGCAGCTATGTTGATCGTCCGGGACGGTTTGGAGCTGCTCTTCGATTACATCGATCGCGTTCGCGATCAGGTTCATAAACACTTGATTAAGCTGTCCGGCGAGACACTGGATCGGCGGCAGATCGCCATAGTCGCGCACAACGTTGATCACCGCCTTACCGCTGCGGGGCTTCAGGCGATTCGCCAAAATTGTCAGCGTGCTATCAAGGCATTCGTGCAGATCAACGGTCTTGATCTCGGATTCATCCAGACGCGAAAAGACCCGTAGCGATCGCACGATGTCACGAATGCGATCAGTGCCGTTGTTCATCGAGGCCAGCAATTTCGGCAAATCGTCTTGAATAAACTCAATTTCACTCTTCTCGCGCCAATCATTCACGTTGGCAGGTGGCGATGGCAAGGCGATTTCGTATTCTCTAACGAGTTGCAGCAGATCCTCGATATAGTTCGTCGCGTAGGTCAGATTGCCGTGAATGAAGTTGACGGGATTGTTGATTTCATGGGCGACGCCTGCCACGAGTTGACCCAGGCTCGACATTTTTTCGGTTTGTACCAATTGCGCCTGGGTTTGTTTCAGGGTCTGCAATGTGAGTGAGAGTTCCGCCGTCCGTTCTTGGACGCGAGCTTCTAGTTCTTGCGTTAGGGTTTGCAGCTCGGCTTGAGCCTGTCGGCGATCGCGCACTTCCGTTTGAAGCTGTTCATTTTGCTCATCGAGTTCTTCTTCGACCAGTTCGCGGCTTTCTTCGCTTAACACCAACCACCAGGCGGCGGCGGCGGCCACGAGTCCCAGAAACGCACACAGCAACACAAAAATTTCGCCGATCCACTGGATTAGCTCTGGATCTTGCGTTTGTCCTTCTAAAACCGCGAAATAGTACACCAGTCCCACGATCGTGATTGTTGTCCCAAAAATGGCCGTGAAGGTGTAGGAAAAACGCAGCAATCGCGCTTTAGGCGTGGGCGAAAATTGACCGCGCAGGGTGGAGCGAGTCATCGGATTGACGAGATCTGCGGTCTCTGTGATGGCGATGGCCTCACTCATCACGGGCGTAATGGTCTCTGAAAAATCTGAAAAGATAGACCCTACGCTCAGTGTGTCAGGCTTGAGGGCTGTGACTTTCTTGCAGCGATCGTGGCAATGGGTGTCGAGGGTGCAGCACAGAGAACAAATCGAGCCAGCATAGACCGGGCAGTGAGCCATATCAAATGGCTCATAGTCGTTTTCACAAATGCTACAGGTCAGTAATGTTTCGATCAGCGGAGTATCGCGGAATGTGTTTTCACGGGCGATGTAGTACTTACCTTTGGTGAGCCACGCGATCATAGGAGCCAACACAAACGCGATACCCAAGGCAATGAATGATGAGTAAGCTTGGGCGTATGCTCCAAAAACATTCAGAAAGGCCAAGATCGAAATCAGAGACGCGATCGCCGTGGCGCCAAAGCCGACGGGGTTGATGTCGTAGAGGTAGGCTCGTTTAAATTCGATATGGGGCGGACTGAGTCCGAGGGGTTTGTTCACGACCAGATCCGCAACGATCGCACCAACCCAGGCGATCGCCACGTTGGAATACAGCCCTAGCACTGACTCTAGGGTCTCGAACACGCCAAATTCCATTAGCACTAAGGCGATCGACACATTAAATATGAGCCAAATCACCCGACCCGGATGGGTATGGGTCAAGCGCGAAAAGAAATTCGACCAGGCCAGCGATCCCGCATAGGCGTTCGTGACGTTAATTTTGATTTGTGAGACGACGACAAAAATAAAACTGACGGTCAAAGCGGTCTCTGGATTGGCGAACACATCCATAAACCCCACCAGATACATCTGGACGGGTTCCTTCGCCCGGAGCAGCGGCAGACCATGCGAAATCGCGAGCGACGCGAGAAACGCTCCGCCCAACTGTTTCGCCACCCCCAGGAAAACCCAACCGGGCCCCGCCGTCACCATCGCGATCCACCAGCGCCGCTTATTCTCCGGCTTGAGATCGGGCAAGAAGCGCAGATAATCGACCTGTTCGCCGATTTGAGCAATCAGCGAAAAACTGACGTTTGCGGCCATGCCAAACAACAGCGGATCGAAGCCTGCCCCGCTGGGCGATCTACCTGCAAAGTGAATCCAGTTACTGAAGGCATCGGGTTCCCGCGCCACGACAAAAACATAGGGAACGATCATCAAGATCAGCCAAATCGGCTGTGTCCACAGTTGCAGTTGATTGATCGCCGTCACGCCATAAAACACCAGCGGAATAATGACGATCGAGCTGACAATGTAGCCCAGCCAAAGCGGCAGATGAAAGTATAGTTCCAGCGCTTGAGAAAGGATCGCGGCTTCAAGCGCAAAGAAGATAAAGGTAAACGAGGCGTAGATTAGCGATGTGATCGTCGAACCGATGTAGCCAAACCCGGCACCACGGGTGAGCAAATCCATATCGACGTTGTACTTGGCGGCGTAATAGGTGATGGGCAAACCGGCCAAAAAAATCACCGCGCCAACAGTAACGATCGCCCAAAATGCATTCGTAAAACCGTAGGTAATCGCGAGCGAGGCACCGATCGCTTCTAGCGCCAGGAATGAAATACCTCCAAGCGCCGTATTGGCCAGCAGCCATTCCGGCCACTTGCGAAACGAATTCGGTGCGTAGCGCAATGAGTAATCTTCGAGCGTCTCATCGGCGACCCACTGGTTATAATCGCGGCGCTCTTTAACGACGACTGGCTTCGGACGATCGGGGCGCTGGGGTAAATCGAGTGTCATCGTTTTGGGTCAGTCCGATCGGGTATGAGCAGGAGTGAAGCGCGATGTACCCCTAAAGAAGCAACACCGATCTTGCGGTCTGTTAAATCTCTATGAGTTGCTCGGATCGGCTTGAGTCAGGGTTGTTGTATTTGCCGGACAATTCAACGCGAGACAACCCCACCAAACTACCTGAGCCTCACTCAAAATGTTGGCAAATTGACTACAAAATGCCGCTCATAAGCTGTGCAATCAAGACTCACGCAAAGGTAGTCCCAAAACATCGAAATTCATCGCGACGTCTATACCCGTTCGCCTGCAATATCTCCGGCCTATGGATATTCTAGGGTTTCAGCCGATCGGGGCATCAGACTAGACGTCACAGAACAACACCAAAGATTACAAAATACGTCAAATCTTTAGAGCGTATTAAACCGATTGCTGTAAACGAAATGCGAGCGATCCCTGCGCTACGATCGCGATACCGCTCAATCAGGTCTTAGCATGATGGCGATTCATGATTGATTACCGATCGCGAAATCGCACCATCACGACCAGGCCGTTATCGTCGCTTCACTCACAGCGCATCGTTCACAACGCAGCTTTATGATCTCACTGTTAGAAAACCCCCTTCGCGCTGGCCTTCAGCAAGATCGCGTTCCCGACCCGCAGATTCTTGTCATCTTCGGCGCGTCCGGTGACCTCACTCAGCGCAAGCTCGTCCCGGCGATCTACCAAATGCATCTCGAACGGCGATTGCCGCCAGAAATCACAGTGGTGGGCGTCGCGCGGCGGGAATGGAGTCACGACTTTTTCCGCGAACACATGCGCGAAGGGGTCGAAGAATTTGGCGGTGGCTTGCAATCCGAGGAGGTTTGGAATAACTTCGCCCAGGGTTTGTTTTACTGTCCCGGCAATATTGACCAGCCGGAAAGTTACCAACAGCTAAAGACATTTTTAGCTGAGATCGATGAGCAGCGCGGTACGCGTGGCAATCGTGTGTTTTATCTGTCGGTAGCGCCGCGCTTTTTTGGCGAGGCGACGCAGCAGCTTGGCAAGGCGGGGATGATTGAAGATCCGTCGAAGCAGCGGTTGGCGATCGAGAAACCCTTTGGTCGCGATCTCTCATCCGCCCAGGATCTAAACCGCGTCGTCCAGGAGGTCTGTGATGAGCGTCAGGTCTATCGCATCGACCACTATCTCGGCAAAGAAACGGTGCAAAACCTGCTCGTGTTTCGTTTTGCCAATGCGATTTTCGAGCCGCTGTGGAATCGGCAATACGTCGATCACGTACAAATCACAGTGGCGGAGCAAGTCGGCCTAGAGGGTCGCGCCGGGTATTACGAGACGGCGGGCGCACTGCGCGACATGGTGCAAAATCACCTGATGCAGTTGTTCTGCCTGACAGCGATGGAAGCGCCGAACTCGCTGGATGCGGATAGTATTCGTGGCGAGAAGGTCAAGGTTTTGCAAGCGACACGTTTGGCGGATGCGGAAAATATCGATCGCTCGGCTGTGCGCGGCCAGTACACAAACGGCTGGATGAGCGGCAAGGCGGTTCCGGGTTATCGCGACGAGGAGGGAGCCGATCCGGGTTCGACGACGCCGACTTATGCGGCGATCAAGCTCAGTATTGATAACTGGCGCTGGAAGGGCGTGCCGTTTTACCTGCGGACGGGTAAGCGGATGCCGAAGAAGGTGTCGGAGATTGCGATTCAGTTTAAGGATGTGCCGTTTTTGATGTTCCAGTCGGCGGCGAAGCAGGCGAATCCGAATGTGTTGTCGATGCGGATTCAGCCGGATGAGGGCATCGGGATGCGGTTTGAGGTGAAGACGCCGGGGTCGTCGCTACGGACGCGATCAGTGGAGATGGATTTCCGTTACGATGCGGCGTTCGGCAAGGCGAGTACGGATGCGTACAGCCGTTTGTTGATCGATTGCATGTTGGGGGATCAGACGTTGTTCACGCGGGGCGATGAGGTGGAGGCGTCGTGGCGAATTCTGACGCCGTTGTTGCAGGTGTGGGATGCGCCTGCGGCTCCGGAGTCGATTCCGTTGTATGAGGCGGGTACGTGGGAGCCGGTGGAGGCGGAGTTATTGATGAATCGCGACGGTCGCCGCTGGCGTCGGTTGTAGGTCTGTAGGGTGGGCAATGCCCACCTCCGCCCGCTTGGTTCGTCGTAATAATGGTGGGCAATGCCCACCCTACAAATCAACATTCTCTTACAAAAAATATTCACATTGGTCACATTAAAAAATGGCTCCTATCTCTTTAACCTTTGACCTTCCCGCAAAGATTGCGGAAGGTCTAGTGAATGGTGAATACATCCGTAACGGTGGTGTTATTCAAGATACGGCAGGGCGAGTCGTGACATGGCTGAAAGATAATCCAGAGACTGTTTCTAACACGGTACAGTCTGCTTCAAGTCTTGATCCTAGCGGTGCTTTACGGCTTGCTGTTCAAGCTGCTGATACAGTGGCAACGCAACAACGCTTGGGAGCAATTAGTGCTCAAGTTAGTCAGTTACAAAACCTAGTAGTATTCTCATCAGCGGCAAGTTTACTAACACTTGGTGTTACAGCGATTGGGTTTACCGTAATCTATAAAAAAATACAGAGTTTAGAAAAAAGACTTAAGGCTGTTCAGGTAAAACTTGAAAGGATTGATGAGAAAATCGATATTGCTTTTTACTCGAATTTTCGAGCAGCACTAGATTTAGCTCAGAATGCTTTCACGATGCGAGATAAAGCAAACAGACGAAGTAGCGCCCTCCAAGCTATTGACCGATTTCTAGAAGCTGAACATATCTATTTAGATCTAACGGATAAAGAATTGGAACGCAGGAGTCAAATTGGTGACGAATACTTGCTGACTCTCTGTCTTGCCTTTATTGCTGAAACACGCTGTTACCTAGAGCTGGGTGAGTATGAGACCGCAATTTCTCGATTTGAGGAGGGTAAGGCAAAAATAAATCAGCTAATTGCCAAGTATCTTGAGATGCTGCTGACACCAAACCCGATTATTTACCTTCATCCTAAACTAAAGGACAAAATTGACTTAGCTCGACTGACTCGCATATACCAGTGGCGAGATCCCGGCATGACAGAAAGCGCCGTTTTTGATCAGTTCCGCAAGAGCCTCGGGCAAAAATGGACGTCAAACTTCTGGTCAGATAATGTTCCGAAGTCAATTATCGGAAATGATGAAATTGACAATTTTTTCGGGATCACGACAGACAAAGGGCTTTCAACAATTTTCTCCCGGTTGCCTCAGGCTGTAGAGGCAATGGAAATGATGATCGAAACGGCTCGGCGTTTTGAGTCCTATGAGTATGAGGTGAAGTTTCTGGCTAAAAACAATATCTCATTTTCCAAGTGGTCTGGAATCTCACCCAAAGTCGAGAACAAAGATAATTCTCCTCTATTTTTTATCACTCATGCTGAACCAATGGCTGTTTAATAAATTCGGTAGGGTGTGTTATTGCTACTCGCTTGGTTAATCGTGATAATGGTGGGCAATGCCCACCCTACAAATTAACCTTCCCTAGTCATTATGATTCTGTCCAAAGATATCCTTTTTCTCCAGTTCCATCTCCGCACCAATCTCGTGACTCATGGGTCTCTTTAACGTAAAAAGTGAATCGCCCATTGCCGTGAGGCCCCAAAACATAGTCCTTGATATTTCCTTGCTTGTAAGAAGGAGCCGTCTTTGTCTCATGAAGTGCTATATACTCAGCGGTTTTGGCATGTTCTTCAGAGACCTTCCAATGTCCGCTTTTAAACCAGCCGTCTCCGAGTTCTTCGATATTCGCTGAGTTCCGACAAACAAAGTGCATTCCAATAACTTTTTTCGACATACTAAAAATCCTTCTGGATAATAGAAACAATACTTCTATCTTATCTCAGATACTATCAGCACAATGATTCTCGTTCCCACGCTCTGCGTGGTAGACACATACCCAGACGCTCCGCGTCACGATCGCCCTTCCACACCACACGACGCAAAGCGTCTACACGGCATTCCCACGCAGAGCGTGGGAACGATAGCCCGAACTCTCCTGACCATCCTGTAAGACAATTTACAAACAATGAAATCAATTAATCCCGACATTATAATTACCAATACCGAAGGTGAATACCTCGTTATTCTTCAAATAAAGATAACTCAAGGACTCACAAATAGCCCCACAAATCAACCACACATCTTTGATGCCTTAAAAGCAACGATGGTCGCCTTGAACTGCCCGATCGGAGTGCTAATAATTAATCAAGACATCACAATACTACGAGACTCTTTTGAACAATCGAACGGAGACTCAATCAGCATCGCAAATCAAGCCACTATTAAAAGTCTGAACGTACCAGAAAAAGATAGCTACACGACTAATTATTCATTAGGAGCCGAATTTGAAGACCAAGTTCAGAAATGGTTTGTACAACTTCAATCTGAATCCTGTCCCTATGAACAACAAGAAGAAGCGAGCAAGATCTTCGATCCACTCACATTAAGTTTAATCCGTGGAGGAGAGATCAGAGCCGGTCATCCCCGCCTACTTGATGAGGTTCACGCATGACTGCAAAAGTAGTTTTCGTCGAAACTAATTGGGTTGTCGATGTTCTCGCACCAGCTCACTTACAGAGTCCGCAAGCGCTTGAATTGTTGGCGCGTGCTAATTCCGGAGAACTTCGTATTTTTATTCCACATATCTCACTGATAGAAGCACAAGAAACAATTCCAAGGCGATTCGCATCGCGATCGCGATCCAGGAACAAAGATAATTCTCCTCTATTTTTTATCACTCATGCTGAACCAATGGCTGTTTAATAAATTCGGTATTATCCTCGTTCCCACGCTCTGCGTGGTAGACGCATACCTAGTCGATTCCCATTGATCGTGGTGTGTTACGGCGATTGATCGTGAAATGTTTTAATCTTTCCTTTCTATGGTCGCTTAATGCAGCGCACACAGGAAGAATGCATCAAAATCCCGAGAGGCAAAATAATGGAAAATGTACGAACTCTGCTTAAAAAAGCTTCAGAAGAAGAGAGACAAGCACTCGCCAAAATCTTGAAAGCAAAACACAATCCAGTTGCAGAAATTTTTGATGGTGATTCCGATCAGATTGACAACATAATACGTGAGTTGAGATGGAATGCTCAGCATAAATCTGATTTTATATTTGAGTGGATTCTTTCAGACAATAAAGTTTCTTATAAAGAAGTTGTACAAAAAAATCTAAAGTACTTAAAAGTAGAATTTCTCCCCTTTGAGTCAGTAAGAGAGCTGGAAATAAAACTTGCTCAGCACGTTTTTAAGACGGTTTGGGATAAGATGACAGACCAGCAGAAAGAAGAGATGGAAGAGCAACTCCAGAGAGAGGCTACGAAGTTTGATAAGGCAGGAGCACTAAAAGCAAGTGGTGGTCTAGCAACGGCAATGATTGCAGGTAACGTATCAGGCTTTGGCATTTACTTACTCGCATCTACAAGTTTAGGAGCAATTACAGGTCTTCTGGGAGTTACATTACCGTTTGCTGTATATATGGGAATGTCGAGTGCTATTTCTGTGATACTGGGCCCTGTTGGATGGGCTGGACTTGGTCTATTCACTATTTGGAAAGTTGCAGATCCAAATTATCAAAGATTAACGCAAGCCATTCTATATATATGTGCTTTACGAGAAAAAGTAGAGGGGGGATATGAATAGTCTCTCGTTATTATACATAGTATGGGAGTAAGATTAATTCTCCCAAAATGTAGCCATGACAACCCAAACCCTGGCCGCCAATCAAGTTGAACTCAGCGACTTAATTGATCGCTTCAATCTCGCCCGCATCGACGATCCCGCCTTCTTTCCCGAATGGCAAACCAACCTACCACCCATTACCGATCTTGATCGCCAACTACTCGATCGCGTCCGCGCCGGATATCTCAACCTCCAGAACTATCCACCCATGCGCGAAGACGCCGTACGCATGGCGATCATTGACCCCATACTTTTCATCGCCGAACTCTATTTACCCCCCTTTCACTTCCGTTCAGAAGTTCCCGTTACCCTCAATATTCCTGACGATGAGCAATTCATTACAGGACGAATCGACACCCTGATTTTTCGTGAACAACTATGGATTATGGTCATCGAAGCCAAACGAGCCAGCCTCTCGATCGAAGCCGGACTAGCACAACTCTTAACCTATCTATTGGCCGCACCGAATCCAGTGAACTACGGTCTCATTACCTCCGGCGGTGAATTTGCATTTGTCAAACTAGAACAAGGTCGCCCGCCAAGATACGCAATATCCGACATCTTTTTGACGCGAAATTCTCGCCAGAATGAACTATATGAAGTCCTACAAATCCTCAAAAAATTGACAGCACTATCCGGCTAGTGTTGCTTGACCCTTCCCAAATTTCCGCACTTAAACCTTTCACAAAAGAACCCATGAGCACTCCCCTCGTCGCCCTCCAAAAACCCAAAGACATCTCCCTCGAAACCCTCGAAACCGAACTACATAAAATCTGGTTAAGCCAGTCAACCGGCCAAGGCGCACCGATCGCCACCCGTGCCACCACCTTCACGATGGTGGTCTACGAACCCGAAGAATTTCAGCAACTCCTCGGCGCACTCGGATTTTACGACGGCCCGATCGACGGCATCCACGGCCCCAAAACCCGCAACGCGATCGAATCCGCCCAAAAAACCTACAAACTCGATCACACCGGGCGAGTGGATAACGCCACCCTCGATCGCCTCCGCGAAGAATTCGCCAAACAACCCAGCGATCGCCAAGCCGTCGAAAACCTAAACGCACGCGGCTACAGCCTCAGCGACGCGATCGCCGATCGCAACCCCTCGCGCATCATCACCCTCTGCCCCACCTTCGGCGAAGATACCGGCGTCACCGCCCAAGTGTCCGCCTACTGCCCCGTCCAGAAAAAAAGCGATCGCCTCGTCTGCTGCGAATACATCACCCTGCGCGGAACCAAAGCCGCCCTCGATCGCGTCGGCGAGCTGGTTCAATCCTTACTGCTGCCCAACCTTCCCACCTTTATCTGGTGGAAAGCCACCCCCAACCCCGAACAAGCCCTCTTCCGCACCCTGAGCCAAAGCGCCAGTTGCGTCATCGTTGATTCCGGCTACTTCAGCGACCCCGATCGCGAACTGCTGAAAATGCAAGAATCGATCGAAAACGAAATCTACATCGCCGACCTCAACTGGCATCGCCTCGCCGCATGGCAAGAGCTGGCCGCCGCCGCCTACGATCCGCCGGAACGTCGCCTCTCCCTCGGCGAACTCGATCACATCACGATCGACTACGAAAAAGGCAACGACTCCCAAGCCATGATGTTCCTCGGCTGGTTCGCCAGCCGCCTCGGTTGGAAACCCCAGTCCTACAGCTTCGATGGTGGCGACTACGACATCAAGCACATCAAACTGATTGGCCCCAACGGCAAAGAAATCAACGCCGAACTGGCCGGAATTCCCGTCGCCGATATGGGCGAAATCCCCGGCGATTTGGTCGGTTTACGTCTCGACTCGCAAAACCCGAACGCCGACTGCTGCACGATTCTATGTTCAGAGACAACGGGCTGTATGCGGATGGAATCCGGTGGCGGAGCGCAATCATGCCGCACCGAACAGGTGACGCCCCTCTCCGACCAAAAAGCAGAACTGTTGATGGCGCAACAGCTTCAGCGCTGGGGCCGCGATGTCCTCTATGAAGAAAGCCTTGCAGTAACGGCGGAAATCCTCAAGCTGGCGTCGTAGTCTCGCAATTCTCGACTTCGCAATGGTGTTCAGACGTCTAGATGTCAGTATTTTTGCGATCTAGGCGTCTTTTTTTGTGCCGTCCCATAGCATTAAATCGTGACCCTAAATTCCTGGAAACACCGTGAGGTCAATCGGTTTGCCTCTAGCAATGTCAGCTCGGACGATCAAAGGAGTGTTGCGAAATGTCTCGAAACGGTCATCTTTAGGACTGGGGTTCTCGGACAAATTTTCATTTTGGCCTTATGATAGTTGAACGTTACTGACACTGTATCTAAGCTTTGGCTCCTTGCAGACGTTCGACCTAATGTCGAGCCCACCCAGCGAACTCTTCTTGTTTGCCGTTCTGCACCCGAGATTCCGACGCAAGCCGCACAGTGTACAGTGGGCGACGCCACACCGCTGCCACTATGCGCGATCGGTACGGCAAGATGCCAGGACAAGAGCTCGACACGCAAAATTCGTGTCAGCCAGAGAGCAGCACACATGACTTGACCGCTAAAACAGCAACTCGAAACTTGCTTTGCTAACAACCTCTAAGTCGAGAGATCTACGGTCTCCCGATGCTAGCAGTGTGAAATTCAAGCGATTCGGGAAACACCAAGTAGTGCAAAACACAGTTAATTAGCTCGCATCGAGTGAAGAATTCGATACGGACGGACTGTCACCGCTCCAGCGCAAACACTCATTGACCTTTCTTTAAGGTCTCCTTCGGTTTGACTTGCCTCTTGTAAGCTCAAACGAGTGAATTCTCTTCAGTTCGCCATCTGCGCCCTTGACACGTCCGGAAATTATCACGAACCCTTCTTAATTAATTCATGACCCTGACTGCAACCCCGCAAGAGTCCACCGAATCGACCTCAACCGCAACGCTAAACCCTGAAGCCACGACCGATGTTTCGAGCCGAACGTCAGGCGTTCCCGAAATTGTCGAAGTGAAGTCAAAGGCTACGCCTGATCAAGACAGCACCAATGTCGATGCTGATGCTCAAGACGAGTCCCGAACCGTCGTCAAAGTTAAGCCTAGTACGGAATCACAAGCTGGATCAGAAGCTGATTCCAATACGGAAGCAGAACCAGATGCTGAACCAGAATTAACCTTTGAGCATTTCGGCCTTAAGGACGCTATTCTTCGCGGAATTAAAGAAGCGGGATTTACGTCTCCCAGCCCAATTCAACAACAAGCGCTCCCCGTTGTTCTCAGCGGTCGTGACGTAATTGCCCGGGCGCAAACCGGAACCGGTAAAACGGCAGCCTTTGGCCTACCGTCAATGAACGCAATTACCGGGCGTGGCGGTGTCGAAGTTCTCGTCATTGTCCCGACGCGCGAGCTGGCATCTCAGGTCAGCGATGAGCTCTATCGTCTCGGTCGCTATGCGAATTTTCGCACGGTCGCCGTCTACGGTGGACAATCGATTAGCCGTCAGGTTGACCTAATTCGTCGCGGTGCTCAGATCGTGACGGCAACGCCGGGACGTCTGCTCGACCACCTCAAATCGGGACGTCTCGACAACTTCAACCCGTCGATGGTGATTCTCGATGAAGCCGATGAAATGCTCGACATGGGCTTCCTCGACGATATCGACGAAATCTTTAACTACCTGCCTGATAGCCGTCAAACCCTGCTGTTCTCGGCAACGCTACCCCAGGCCATTCGTGAGCTGTCACAGAAAATTCTGAAGCAGCCTGTAACGATCGATGTCACCCCGAAAGGTACAACGACCAATACCGATATTGCTCAACGGTATTACGTCATTGAGGAGCGTGAACGAGAAGGCGCACTGGTGCGTTTGATTGATACGGAAGCACCGAATAAGGCGCTGATCTTCTGCCGTACGAAGAAAGAAACCGACATGCTTTGCACGACCCTGGTGTCGCGCGGATATGCCGCCAGCGCATTGCACGGTGATATGCAGCAACGCCAGCGTAATGAAGCGATCGAGAACTTCAAGCGCAGCCGTATTGACTTGCTAATTGCGACGGATGTGGCTGCCCGTGGTCTTGATATCAATGATGTCAGCCACGTGTTCAACTACCACATTCCGTTTGACAGCGACAGCTACGTTCACCGCATTGGTCGTACCGGTCGCGCGGGTCGTAAGGGAACGGCAGTCACGCTCGTGACACCGCTTGAGTTCAAGAAACTCACTCGGATCATGCATACCTCGGGTGCGCCGATCATTTACAACGAAGTGCCTTCGATCGGAGATGCGAAAAAGCTCTACCACAACGAGTTGATTACGAAGATTGAGCGTCAGCAGATTAAAGAAGAAGCTGCCGAGTTATTGCAACGTATCGAAGAAGACATTGATGTGTCGCAGATTGCCTGCAAGGCGCTGTCGATGTTGCTCGAAGATCGTTCCGTCGATGGCCCGAGCAAGATTGGCTTCAGCTTAGAAGAAGTTGAGCACATGATGCGCCGTGCAAAACGGACGCGTGGCACTGGTGGTGGCGGTGGCGGTGGCTACCGTCGTCGTGGCGGTGGTGGCGGTGGTGGCTACCGTCGCTCCTCTGGTGGTGGCAGTGCCCCTCGCACACAGTATGCTCCGCCGCGTCGTCGTGGTGATCGTGAGCGCGATCGTAATGCGTCGAATCGCTAGTCATCGTGATGCAGCTCCTGACGGATTGAGATGATCTCAATCCGTGGGCCGCGAACTTTTTGCGATTATAGCTATGGAGAAAACATAGCGCTAAAAATGTCCGCTGGGTTTGATTGCAAGATCAACCGGCGGGCATTTTGTTTGGATTGAATATTTTTCCGACAATTGTGTGAGATACGTCGCGAAAGTCACTTAAAGTGATGGTGTAGCAACACTGATTGCGCTTGAGAATTCACTTCTAGCCCTTTGTTAGTCTGATCGTCCCTGACTCTCCCCAAATTGTGATCGACATTCTTGCGGCTCTTTCAGCATCAGCCGCCGCAGGTTTACGCATCGGCCTACCTCTGCTTCTCATCGGTCTGCTGAAAATCAATCTCTGGGTGAATGTACCCTTTTTATCAAGGCTGTCCCCATCTGTTGTGGTTGGTGTTTTGGTCAGCCTGTCGCTGTTTGAAATCTTCGCTTCAAAAAAGCGCATTGGACAACGTGCGCTTCAGTTAATTCAGCTTGTGCTGAGTCCGATCGTCGGCGCGTGGATGGGGATGGCGACGGCACGGTTTACGGGGTTGCCGGATTGGATCGTGGGTACGATCGGGATTGTCGGCGGTCTGTTGGCTCTCGTTTTGCAACTGGTGCAGGTGGGCTGGTTTTTTCGCTTAAGTGGTTTGCCGTTGTGGGCGAATCTTTCCCAGGATTTGCTCTGCGTTGCTCTCGTTTTTTTTGCGTTTGATGCGCCGCAGCAAGGCGGATTAATTGCGTTGCTGATGCTGTGGCTGGCGATTCGGAGTTCCTCGGCTTGGTATCACTGGTATCACGATGGTCGCCGTTGATCCTGCGACTCTAGAGTGCTCCAAGGAAATAGGCATTCAGGATGAGAGGGGCTGAGAGGGAATCTCT
>CAZFJL010000020.1:0-72834 GCA_964518905.1 uncultured Geitlerinema sp.
TTAAGAGCAGAGCGGACTAAAAGTCCGGGGCTTCAGACCCACCCCAGATTGGTGAACTGAAAACGATCGTAGTTTCTGAACGTGTCGTCAACTTAATGCTAGGCGTTGCTGCTAGATGGCAACGGCAGATCCGACGATGACATTGTTAAACCAGCAGATTTGACAACAGCAAAACACAATCGTCGCAGCCTTGGAACAAACTGGCCTTGAGCATGATCACCTCAATCGTACAATAATCTAATGTTCTTCTGGGTTAAGGAGTATTAATGAGCTGGAAGTATGTTGTGGTGCGTTGCCGGTGAGGCGAATGAGGTAGGTGAAATCCGGTTTAGTATTGAGTGAAGTAACAAATGGCGTTAACGCTAGCATATCGGACGTGTCTCGCCCCGTATCGATAGTTTTGCGTGAGTCGGCTGTTGGGCTGGCTACGGTTGGATACGACCCTAGTCGGGTTTTCCTGGATCAAGTTCGTTCGACTTAAAGCCATGTCAAGTTTTTCCGCATTGCCAGGTTCCCCGCCTTTAACGCCACTACCTCCGACGGTGGCGCTAAATACCCCGATCGATGTCGCGATTTCCATAGCACGAGTCAGCCGCCGATCGGCTCTCTTTGTGGTCGAGCCGGGAAAAAATGGAACGTCGCAGCTTTGGGGAGACGTGACGCTCGATCGCTTAATCCTGGCGTTGATGCGGGATATTGACTGTACAAGTGTTTGCATTCGTGAGCTGGTCAAGCCGATCGAGCAAACAATCTTAGCGTCACAGTTGAAGGATCTTGCTCGTGTATTAGAACTATTTCAGTCTCATCAGCTTGATCACATGCCGGTGATCGACGAGACCGGAGAATGTGTCGGTCTCGTCGAGCGAGATCAGCTATTGGAGTGGCTGATGCAGCGATCTAACGATGAGATCTTTGGTTTGAAGTGTGATGATCAGGGCGATCGAGATACGCCTCCTGCCGATGAGATTGCCGAGGGGATAATCGGTGAGAATGCCGAGACGATCGCCCCGCCCAATTCACCCCCCAACGTGTTGATTTCGAGTCCGTCAAATTACAAGGAAAGGAACACCCCCAAGGCAGACAATCCACAGACCGACTACGTCAGCATTATTCAGGATCTTCAAGCCGATATTGCGGATTATAAGCTGCTCGAAGGCAAGCTTTATAGCAGCTACATGCAGATGCAAGTGCTGTTTGATGTCATGCGGGATGTGACGGCAATTGTGGCCGTGACGGACGATGGTTTCGATGTCAATATCCCGAGCGTGACGCTGTTTGATGATCCGCTTCGTTCGACAATTGTCGAACAGGCGATCGAGGCATTTCTCGACGAATCCGAGCCGAATGCGTTTCAGCAAAGCGTACGTCTAGCGCTGCAAGGCGACCAGACCATCGAACGTGAACACCAGTTTGAAGTTGACGATCAAACCCTACATTTTGAAGCGCTAATCTCGCCCATTTCCAGCACTAATGTGCTCTGGATGGCACGTGATATTACCGTTCAAAAACGCGATCGGCTCAAGCTACAGGACTACGCCAGACGCTTAGAACAAAGTGAAATTCGCTTTCGCTATCTCTTAACCTCTAATCCCGCTGTGGTCTATACCTGCAAGGCCGATGACCACGCCTGGAAAACCTTTGTGGGTGACAACATTCACAGTTTGCTCGGTTACGATCCCTCCTGCTGGATTGATGATCCGAACTTTTGGCGGATGCGACTCCATCCCGACGATACGAGCCACGTGATCGCGTCCCTCGAAACGCTGCGCGATCGCGGTCACTGCGTCATGGAATATCGTTTTTTGCATGACGATGGCGTCTATCGTTGGCTACGGGATGAGCTGAAATTGGCGATCGATACGGCCAGCGGTCAACCCTTTGAGGGGATCGGGTCGCTGGTTGATATTACCGATCGAAAACGTGCTGAAGAGGAAGTGCTGAAAGCCCTGGAAAAAGAACGCGAACTTAACGATCTCAAATCGCGCTTTGTTTCCATGGCCTCCCATGAATTCCGGACGCCCCTCGCCATCATCCAATCCTCAGCGCAGTTACTAGAACGCTATGAACTCAAGGCCACTGAAAAGCAGGAACAGTTTGAGCAGATCAACACCTCGATCGCGCATATGAACCAACTGCTCAAAGATGTTTTGACACTGGGCAAAGCCGAGGCAGGCACGATGGAATTCAACCCAGAGCCTTTACCGATTCGCACATTTTGTAACATCCTAATTCCACAACTCCAAACCGCCTTCTGTCGAACCCATCGCATCGCCATGATGATTGACGACCAAATTGATGGCACCACCACCGCCAACCTTGACGCGAAACTCCTCCGTCAAATGCTGACCAATTTGTTGTCTAACGCGGTTAAATATTCACCCAATGCTGAAATCGTTGAGCTGAACATTGCTCTCGCTTCACCGCACAACCTTCGGTTTAGCGTGACCGATCAGGGTATCGGTATCCCTTCTAGCGACTTGCCCCGTCTCTGTGAATCGTTCCACCGAGCGGCGAATGTGGGTACGATTCAGGGTACGGGTCTCGGTCTGGCGATCGTTCACCGCTGCGTCAGTTTACACGGTGGTACAATCGAGTTCAGCAGCCACGTCGAGTGTGGTACGACCGTGACGGTGCTGTTGCCCCAAGCCTTACAACACTCCCCGATATCTCCCGGCCTTTCCTAATCCGATGTCATGAAAACGATCGTCGTTATTGAAGACGAGCAGGCTCTGCTCAAGAACATCGTTCGCATCCTGTCAGCAGAAGGCTACAACAGCATTGGAGCTGAGAACGGCGAAGCGGGTATCCAGCTCGTGCGAGCCCACAATCCTGATCTGATTCTGTGCGATATCATGATGCCCGGTATGGATGGCTATGCTGTACTTGCTGAACTCCAATCGACAGCCAAAACGATGCTGATCCCATTTGTTTTTCTGACAGCAAAAACGGAGCGGGCAGATATACGGCAAGGTATCGAACTCGGGGCGGATGATTATCTAACCAAGCCCTTTGATGCTGATGAGCTGATCGGTGCGATCGAAGCACGATTTCGCAAAGACGAGCTGCAAACAAAACGTATGCTCGAACTCAATGACGAACTCGCCCGTTTACGTCAAGTTTTAGAGGCCAAAGATGACCTATTTGAAAATCTCAGCCAAGAGCTGCGTCGTCCGATGTCTAACATTAATGTCGCGCTCAAAATGCTTAGTGAGCAAGACACCTCAGAATCTCGCGAACGCTACATTCAAATTTTGAAAGAAGAATTCACTCGGGAACTGAATCTACTCGATCGCGTTTCAGAAATGAAAAAACTCTTAACACCGGAAAACGTCAGTTTACTGCGTCAGTTTAATATGCTCACTCAATAATTAAAGATTCGGTATTGAATCCTTCCATGATCAGCTACCGGTCTATCAATAGTCGCATCTACACGCAAGCCTAGACTATAGTCCTGACTTCTTCAAATCTTAAAAATTGATAGTTCTCAGTTTGATTAAATAGTCTTTTAATCTTGTGCCTAAAACCAAGATTCATCAGTTCGATATTACGTTTAGCATTTCAGATGATTAAATTTTCCCCTGTGACGATCGGAGTGATCGCACTACTCACCGCCGCCAGCCTCGAACGTGGGGGACAAATTGCGCAAGCGACCCAGGAGCCTGATTCCATCGCCTCCCGATCGCAGTTCGGTAGCATTGAGGTTCCCGTCGCGAGTCCCCGTCGAGAGTCGCAAACTCCGGTGTTTGTGCCGCAACCGACGGAGCCTAAGTTGCAGGCGGGTTTCAGCAAGCAAGACGAGAAGCTGAACGAACTGCTAATCCAAGGTCGGGAACAGGTCGATGCAGAGGATCTAACCGGCGCGATCGCCACCTATCGTCAAGCCGCAGCGCTCGATGATAGTAATCCGCTCATTTTTTCGGCGATCGGCTACCTCGAATCCAGCCTGGAAAATTACACCGAAGCGATCGAAGCCTACCAACAGGCGATCGCCCTCGATGCCGACGAAACCCGGTTTCATTACGCTCTCGGCTATGCCTTAGCTCAAAACGGCCAGTATGCTGCCGCTGAAGCCGCCTATCAAGACGTGGTGCGACTCGACGCCAACAACCTCAACGCTTTTCTCGGTCTCGGTGCGACCCAGTTTCGGCAAGAGCGCTATGACGAAGCCCTCGTCGCCTATGAGCGTGCCCAAACCCTCGCTCCGAATAACCTCCAAATTGACGGTTTCCTCGGATCGACCCTCTTACAACTCGGTCGTTACCCGGAGGCGGTCGAGATTTTTGAGCGCGTGACGGCACGCACGCCCAACAATCTCAACGCCTACATTAATCTCGGGACTGCATTGCTCAATGTCGGCCGCGACGATGATGCATTTGTCGCCTTCGATCGCGCCGAGCGCCTCAACTCTGACGATGGCCAACTGCTTTTTGACCTCGGTCAGCTTCTCGAAGAGCGCGGCGATCTAGAACGATCCATCCGCTACTATCGACGTGCTTCTAACCTCGAAAATAACGCTGAACTCCAGCTCAGTATTGGCCAAGCGCTGCTGAACAATGACGATCCGCTCTATGCCATTTTGGCGCTACGTGAGGCGATCGCTCTCAGTCCAGAATCACCGGAAGCTCACGTTTTTCTAGCCGAAGCTCTCAATGCTCAAAACCGGCAGGATGAGGCGATCGCGGAACTAGAACAAGCTCGTACGCTATACGAAGCACAAGGCGACTCAGAGAAAGTTGCAGAGCTTAACGAGATGATCGAAGCCTTGGACTAAGGCTTATCGCAAAGAGCGAAATGGTTAGGATACTCGTCGCGCCGACTTCTAGCCTGACCGAATGAATCGTTGGCTATAACGAATAGCTGGCTATGTCGTGCTGTTAGCCTCTAGTAACTGCATACGACGCCACCAATAATTCAGAGGATAATAAAGCGCCGGAGCCCAAAGACTACTCAACAAAGCAGAAGCGAGCGTGACGTCTTGATAGTATGACCAGATCTCGTCAAAATGTAGAAAAGTGAGGCCGTCACCGGGACGCCAGCTATACCAGCAAAATTGCAGTGCGACGATCGTTTCAGAGATCACTGACATCGCAAAAACAATCAGCGACACCGAAATAAAATCTTCCTGAACATATTTCTGTTTCTTCAGTGATGCCGTCAGCACACCGACAATCAGTAAACTTAATGCTCGGGTTGGTATTTGTTCGCTCATTCCATCTTGCAGCAAACCGACCGCCCAACCCGCTAATGCGGCTTGCCAAAAGTTGCGGTTAATACTCCAGGACACAACCCAAATTAATGGCCAGTTTGGAGCGACGCCCAATAGTTCCATACCGGGGAAACGTGATGGTAACAGCAATAGGCATAACACGATCGAAGCAAGCGTTACCGAGCCATTTGTCAGTTTTCGAGATAGCTTCGACCAACGCATAATTTAGGGTGGAGAGGGAGAACAAGCAATACGTAGACCAGATCAGACCAACCCCCGACCTCAACCCCAAAGAGCGAATCACCTAAGTAGCCCAAGTAAATTAATGAGGTTTACCGGTAACACAAGCTTCCGGCTTGTAAACAACCAGGATGGTTGTGCTACGTGACCTAGCATACTTTTATTATCTTGGGCTACTTACACTTTTAATTCTTCAGTATTAAAGTCGGAGGTTAAAACAAATAGCAATACTAGCTATTCTTCTTCATCTAGCAAAATTTCAACCTCACTATTGAGTTCCGATTGAGGACTGAGCGGTTTATCAACATGCGAGTGGACAGAGACCCATTCTAGGTTGGCTAGGGGTGCAAAGAGTTCGACTTCGACTTGCGGCGCGGGACTGGCCGACAAATCCACCGAGGTGACGGTTCCGATCGGTACTCCCGAGGGAAAACGCTGGCTAAAGTGAGATGTTGTGATCGCATCGCCGGTCTTTACATCGGGCAGCTTCTCGAAAAATTCAATGATGGCCGTCGTGCTACCCACGCCGCGCATCACCCCAGCAGCGCGGGAGCGCGTCACGGTTACGCCCACCCGACTCGATGCATCAGACACGAGAAGGACGCGACTTGCGTGAGCAGAAACGCTCGACACCCGACCAATTAGCCCACCGGGCGCAACGACCACGTCACCACGGGAAACGCCGTCCGCTTTTCCACGGCCAATCACAAGATTTTGCCACCAATGGTTAGCACTACGACCAATGATGGGCGCAAACTTTGGCTCACCCATATTTTTGGGAGCTTCTCCGATCGCCTGACGAAGTCTGGCGTTTTCTTGTTGTTGCTCTGCGAGTTTCGCCGACAGTTCACGTGTTCGCGCGTCGATTAAATCTTTTTCAAGAGCTTCAGGGACTTCAAACGGCTTAGAAATTTGGCTGTACAGTTCGTATAGGATGCGGCCATTCGACTGACGAAATGACCAGGCTCCGAGCAATACAACAATTGACATTCCAGTGGTAACGCCATAACGAACCCACCACTGGCGTAGAGCATATACGAACATTGACCCTCTAGCTTATTTGACGTCTAACACCCTAAATCGCAACACCCTAAACGCTTTGCTTTATCCACTCAGCGATATTCAGAGAGAGACTACCACAGTCGGCCTAAATCTGAACCATTTGAATTCGCCGATATCCGAAAGATTAATGCGATCGGTCTTGGTGCCGATGACTTGTCTTTCGTAATTTGCCGAAATTCATAGACATGATCTCGGCAAATTTATCGAATTCACCTGATGGGTTTAGTTCAGGCTTAGAGCGGATTCGATCGTGTACGGAAGACGCGCTCAAGTTGCTTGAAGTTTTCGAGAACACGACCGGTTCCGAGTACAACGCAGCTCAGGGGATCAGCAGCAATGTGGGTTACGATGCCGGTTTCGTGACTGATCAGGGTGTCGATGCCTTTGAGCAGTGCGCCACCGCCAGCGAGCATGATGCCGCGATCGATGATATCGGCGGCGAGTTCCGGCGGGGTTCGTTCGAGGGTACGTTTAACCGCTTCGACGATCACGGCGAGGGGTTCGGACATGCTTTCACGAATTTCGGCGCTTTTAATCGTGACTGTACGCGGTAGACCGGAGAGCATGTGTAAGCCGCGAACATCCATCGTGATCTCATCATCATCCGACGGATAGGCCGAACCGACTTTGATTTTGATTTCTTCGGAGGTGCGTTCCCCGATGATCAGGTTGTGGACTTTTTTCATGTACTGGGCGATCGACTCGCTCAGTTCATCACCCGCCACACGAACAGACTCGCTTAAGACGATGCCCTGCAAGCTCATGACGGCGACTTCGGTTGTACCGCCGCCGATGTCAATGATCATGTTGCCCGTCGGGTCTGCGACGGGGAGGCCAGCGCCGATCGCTGCTGCAACGGGTTCGTCAATGAGGCGAACATCGCGGGCTCCGGCTTGGAGCGCTGCATCCATGACGGCGCGACGCTCGACGCCCGTGACGCCACTCGGGATACCGATCACGATTCGAGGCGAGACGAGGGCTTGACCTTCGTTAACTTGGCGGATGAAGTGTTTCAGCATCATCTCTGCCGTGTCGAAGTCCGCGATGACACCATCGCGCAGCGGACGGAGGGCGACGACGTTACCGGGCGTACGACCCAGCATGTTTTTCGCCTCGGTTCCGACGGCGAGCGGAAGTTTATCGTCCTGGTCGATCGCGACCACGGACGGCTCTTGGAGAACGATCCCCTTACCGGAGACATAGACCAGAGTATTAGCGGTACCTAAATCGATACCCATATCTCTGGACAGTGAAAAGCGACTTAGTATGCCCACGCGATCTTTTGGCCTCCGAACCGTTGCAGCTCCCGAGCGAGCTGTAAACTTTTGTTCCTTTCTTTTACGAGGGGGATTCTATTATGTTTCGTCCCCTTCGTCTATACGGTTCGGTGACGGGATGAGTGAGATTTTTTTGGGGATCGGTGCGATCGGGTTAGCATGGATGCAAAATAAGCAAGGGATGCGACGCTGTCGTTGATCGATCGCTATGTCGTCAGTGTATGGACTGAACGGCGAGCCGTGAGCTTGTAATACAACCCTGGCGTTGCTGGATAGCGTATCCCTCTATTGTGTGAATGTGGGCAAACATAATGTTGGTGGCCTTAAGCCAAAACAGTTGTTGCATACCCAGTCATAACTAACCTGAATAACTAAAATGACGATCAACTCAATTACGCTAGTCGGTCGGGTGGGTGGTGATCCCGATGTTCGTTACTTTGACTCGGGGAGCGTTAAATGTCGTATCTCCTTGGCGGTTGATCGCCCGACACGTGATTCTCAAACGGATTGGTTCAATCTTGAGCTGTGGGGAAAAGACGCGGAAGTCGCCGCTAATTATGTTCGCAAGGGCAAGCTGATTGGCGTGACGGGCTATCTCAAGATTGATACATGGCAGGATCGCGCCACGGGTGCGCAGCGATCGTCGCCAGTGGTAAGTGTGAATAATCTGCGGCTGTTGGGATCGAAACGCGATGAAGATCCCGGCGCTGTTGCGTCCTATAACGATGAGTTTTAGACCGTAAGTCGTGACCGATCGTGACCCGGTAACGTTAGCTTGTTCGGTTTGTGGCGCGGAGTATCCGCCGTGCAGCGAGGATCGATCCTCGACGACCTGCATCGTCTGCGGGTGGCCGCAAGCCGCTGACGCCAAGGCTGTGAAATCGGCTCAAGACAAGGCACGAGAAGCTTGGGCGCGGGAAACTTGGCAGACGCTACAGGATCGCCAACAGCATGACGATCGGCAGAATGATCGGCACGATGAGCAGCACGACCCGCAGTATGAATACTTAACGCAAGGGATGAGTTGGTTGATCGATCGCCTAGATGCAATCGATCTGAGCTTGGCTGATCGCTTTGATCAAATCGAGGCTCGGCTCGATGCAGCGATCGCGATTAATCCCAGCGCCAATCCCAGCCCTCAAACCGACGAACTCCCGCTCAACTCCGATCTCGGCCTCGATTACACTCCCCTGGCGATCGCCCTCAGCCAAGCCGATTGGCGCACCGCCGACGCGATCACCCATACGCTAATCCACGACGCGATCGCCCTCAACCGCCCGCAACAAACCGCTCAATCCCTCGCCTTTTTTCCCGCCAATCCGCCGCCCAATATCATCCTCAACGACATCGCCCGTTTCCCCGCCGCCGACTTACAAACCCTGGCTTGGCTATGGGCGGCCTATAGCGACGGGCGCTTCGGCTGGATCGCCCAGATCAGCCAATGGACTGATGACTATGGCACATTTTGCGATCGCGTCGGTTGGCGCACCCCGCGCGGCTGGCTGTATTACGACGAATTGCAGTTTGAACCCGAAACCCTGGAATCGATCGCGATCGGGCATTTTCCCGTGTTGGGTTGGCGCAAGCGATCGTGTTATGGCCTTGGCGGAGAGACTGTCGCAGGGATCATGCTGGCTTGGTTCGATCGTTGGCGGCAGATTTCGGAGCCTGACCCGATATAACGCGCAACAACTTGCGATAATTAAGCAATTGTTAATTTATGTTGCTCGCTCACCATGACTCATAGCACGGTTCCCACGACTGACCCAGAATCCGAGACCACACCGCCGATGAAATATGGCGAACGCGCGATCGCCGAGGGTCAGCTCACCACATTTCCCAACCCGCGCCCCGGTCGTCACTACAACGTCAACATCACGCTGCCGGAGTTCACCTGCAAATGTCCGTTCTCGGGCTATCCCGACTTTGCGACGATCAACATCGACTACGTTCCCGATGGTCGCGTGGTGGAACTCAAAGCGCTAAAGCTGTATATCAATAGCTACCGCGATATGTTCATTTCCCACGAAGAATCGGTGAATAAAATCCTTGATGATTTTGTTAATGCCTGCGATCCGCTGGAAATCACGATCGTCGGTGACTACCTACCACGCGGCAACGTTCACACCGTCGTGACTGTGACCCACAAGAAAGGCGAGAAATAAGCAAATAGGTGGCGACAAAATTAAACCGAAAAGCGAAAACTCGGATTTCTCAAAGAAATCTGAGGTCTGATACGAAATCCGGCTGTGTACAGACTTAGATCGCCGCTCTGAGCGAACACCGCACTTCGACTCCGCTCAGTGCTCATAGGCGTTCTTTATTTTTCTAATGCAGAACCGGATTTCGTATGAGACAGTAGCGGATGGGCGAGGCGTGACTAGCGGCGCTGCGGTTTTGGTCGTTCGTCGGTAATCTCTGGTGCTCGCCGATCGGCTTTGAGCGAATAGCCCTGGCGTTCCATTTTGTTGAGGAAATCGCGCGTGATTGGGACGGCGTGGGGATCGGCAAATGTTGCGTCATCGGCTGATCCCGGCTCTGTCGGAGTTGTAGACGGATCGCGATCGGTTGCAGAAGTTACAGGATTGATCGCAGTATCGGCGTCCTGCTGCGCGGCCTGTTTGCGTTGGCGCTTGAGTTTGGCTTGACGACCCATGATGATTTGGTCTCCTCTGCAAATGCGGTATCGTGCGATCGATTCAATTCGATTCAATTCAATTCAAATTTTACGTCTGGGGCGGGCGATTAAAACTATCCCGGCGTTACGACTGGGGCGATCGCCTCGCGATACCCCATCCACGCCGACAGCACCGCCGGATCACTCGCAGTTTCCCGTTGCAGCAACACCGCGCCATCGTCAAAGGCGATCGCGCCATACTCCCCAGTTTCGAGCAGACGATCGACAAAGGGAACGATCGTCTGGAGGCGTTCGCGATCGACCTTAAACGCGGCGGAATAGGTGACGAGCTGGGCAAGATCGAGGGCGATGAACTGGGTGGGCTCGACGGTTCCGCGATCGGTGAGTAGCTGGTATTGCGGGAAGCGCAGGATTTCGCGGCGGCTCGATAGGTGCGGAATGATGTACGTGGTGGCGGCGACGCTGGCCTCGTCGGGGACGCGATCGATCACGCTATGAACGGCGCGGGCGTGCTGCCATTGCTGGACAAGACCGACGTGAACGCGCGGCTCGAAGGAGTCGGGGATCAGAAAATACAGCGTGCGGTTGGGATTGGACGTCACGGTAAATAGCAGCGACAGCGTAACGCAGCCCACCCACAAGCGCCGTACTCCGCGCCGTTTGAACTGATCTTGATGGGATGACCACCAGAGAATCGCGCCATAGAATAAACCGGGGACGATCGTCATCGCATAGCGAATATTAATCACCAAGACGGAATCCCCCTTGGCGATCAGCAGCTTGAACAACGGCACTCCGGCGATCGTCCAGGAGGCGATCGACGCGAAGGGGACGAACATTAATGGCAAGCCTTGACCGAGGAGATAGGCGATCGTCCGATCAAACGGCGTCAACAGTTCGCTAATCAAGCGAAACGGGTTGCTGAGAATACCCCAAATAATTTCGATCGTCGTCGCCTCATCTCCCGTCGCATACTGCCCGAAGCGCTCCATCATGAACCGCTCGGAAATGTCGGCGGAAAAGAACGGCATAAACACATTTGTCAGCACCAGCATGTAGCCAAACGCCAACACGCAGGTGGCAATCCCTTTGCCGGGATGACGACGACTGACGATCAGATACGCCCCGATCCCGAACAGGCTGACGCCCGCATCTTCGCGCACCATAACGATCGCGATCGCCATCAGCCAATAGAGCCACCAGCGCCGCGTTTCCATCGCCCATAGCGCCACGAAGACAAACAGCGGCAACTGACAAATATCGTGAAAATTCCCCCAGGTGGGCCCCACGACCGCGTTTGCGCCGTAGTAGGTCGCGGCGATCGCACCCGCCAAGGGGCGATCGACATGGCGCAGCGCCAGCACGTAGAGCATCAGCCCGCCGAGGGTGATCAGCGTCAGATGCAGCACGCTGAGGGTCACCGGCGACGGAAACAGCGCGTAGATCGGTAGCCAGATCATCAGCGCGGGTGTGAAATGCTGACCGAGCCGGTGGTACATCACCTCCGGCCATGCCCCTTGGTGGATCACGTTGGTCGAAAGCGCTGACGAGAGCGAACTTTGAAAAAAGCGTCCGTGGCTACTATTCCAGTACACCTGGTTAAAGATGCCCTGGTCGTAGGAGGCGTAAAAGCTGTAGTAGCGGTTGAGCAGCAGGGCGATCGAGATGCCGAAAAAGATTGCGGCGATCGTCACGATCCAGCGATGCTGACGCAGGCGATCGGAGAGGAAGGCGATCGCGGGGATCGATCTCGAAGTCTCGGACAGGGAAGGGGCGATCACGTCTGATTCAGCCGCTAACGGAGACTGAGCGGAGTCTGCGGAGTCTGTCGAGCGGTTTTCGGGGGAATCTTTCAAGGGAATGTCAAAGCAAGATCACGGCAACAATGTGGCAAAAGACCTAGAGAGCGGTCGTGCCAGAGCAATCTTAAGCCAAGATCGAACCCGAGACGATCGATTCAAATAAACCGAAAACTCAGTAAGATCTAGGACGCAGTTCCACGAGAACCTAAAGAAGGTCTTAAGATATAGGGGTGATGCGAAGTGTGTGGCAGTGTCAGATCGACAAATCTGGGTCGATTCTGCATTTTTTGGGGTGTCCCAGTTTCTAGCTTTTCGCCACACGCCTCAAACTTGTTTTTGAGTAATGTTAGACGGTTGAACCCTTTTGTTTTGCTGTAATTAATCGCTCGCTGTCATCAATTCGGATTACTTAATATCTCCCCAAGGTTACCGTCGGCCAGGACTTCGCATTGTTTTTAACCCAAACTGACGTTGCTTTAGCAATGAGGCTCTCATGTCAGATTTAGACCGACCGATAACAGCGCCACCCATCGCCGGAACACCGGGTCAGACCCAGGCGACTATTCAGCTTTTACTGTTTGTCGATCGGCGTCCGAGTTCCTGGGAGCAAATGCGCTACATTCGTCGCTATCTCGAAAATACGGACGAACAAAATTTTTCGCTTGAAGTCGTTGATGTCAGCAAACAGCCCTATTTGGCGGAACACTTTAAACTGATCGCCACGCCAACCTTGCTGAAGCTCTACCCGGAGCCGCGTCAGATGTTGGCGGGCAGTAACTTGGTGATTCAGCTCGAACGCTATTGGGGTCGATGGCAGAAGATGCTATCGGATGCGCCGCCGGAGAGCGAAATAACGCCCAGACCAGCGGAGAGCACACACTCACCGAGTCAAAAATACGATCGTAATGAACGCGACTTAGAGTTAGAGCCGAGCAAGTCAATGGGTCAGTCCCTGGCTGTTTCCTCCAAGGTGTTCGAGCTATCCGATCGGGTGTTTGAGCTGGAAAAAGAGAAGGCGGATCTTGAGGATCGTCTCAATTTTAAAGACCGGCTAATCTCGATTCTGGCCCACGATCTGCGCAATCCGCTGACGGCCATTTCGATCGCGCTGGAAACGCTGGAAACGTTGCTGCATCAAAAGGCACTCGATGAGCGTCCGGAGATTTCGGCCAAACTGTTTCACCATGCTCGCACCCAGAGCCGTCAGATCGATCGCATGATCACCGATATCCTCGAAACGTCCCATAGTGGCTGCGATCGCTTCCCGATTTATCCCCAGGATCTTGACCTGGAAGCACTGTGTCAGGATGTATTAAATCAACAACAGGAACACCTACAGCGTAAACAGCACAAGGCTTGTACCGATATTCCTCAAGATATTCCCCATGCGTATGCAGACGGCGAACGCATTCGACAGTTGATTAGTAATTTGATCGACAACGCGATCAAGTACACGCCGGAAAAAGGCACGATCAAGATTGCCATCCTGCATCGCACGTCGCAAAAACTTCAAATCAGTATTTCGGATACGGGGCCGGGGATTCCGAGCGAGGATCAAACCACGGTGTTTGAAGATCGGTTTCGGCTCGATCGGGATGAAAGTCAGGATGGTTACGGCCTCGGACTGGCGCTCTGTCAGCGGATTGTGCGGGCGCATTATGGGCGTATTTGGGTGGATTCGCGTCCGGGCTGTGGCAGCACGTTTCACTTCACGTTGCCGGTCTATCGTCACTTTGCGGGCAACGAGCTGGGTTAATCCGAAAACGTTTGCATTGATTCGTGGGTAATGGCGCGACCCATCACGATCAATGAAGTACCCGTAGGGTGGGCACTGCCCACCACGATTAACCCACGAATACATATCCGTTATGGTGGGCAATGCCCCATAGCAAAAAACGATTTGGTTAGGACTTCTCAAAAAAAGCTGAGAGCACTGAGCGGAGTCGAAGTGCGGTTTTCAGCTTGGACGAGAGTGTCCTAACACAATCGAATTCCGCTATACCAACTGAGCTTAAACGGAGGCTTCGGGATCGAGGTTGGATTGGGTGAGCTGTTGCGTCAGGCGCATCAGTTCGCGATCGCGTTGCTGGAGAGCGTCGGCCATCTGGCTGATGGTGCGAGCCAATGCGCCGATTTCGTCAGCCCGATCGATCACATCCTCCAGCCCGAGGTTTTTCGCATCGAAGGTATCGTGCTCGATCGCCGCCGCGATCGCCACCGTGACATAGTAAATTTCGGCCAAATCCTCGACGCTTTTATGATGTCGAGATTCAAAGGCGTCCATCACTTGGTTATACCGCGCGGCGATGTGACCCATCTCGGTAAACGGCTCAACCGGAACCCGCAAGCTCAGATCGTGGGTTTCCGCCTGTCGATCCATCACCTGAAATAAATCATAGGTTTCGGTTTTGGCGTTGTGTTCCGAGAGGTTTAAGCCCAGCTCTTCATCTTCGATCGAAATCCGCAGCGGCAAGAACCGATCGAGCGATCGCAACACCAACCAACTGATCCCCAACGCCCAGACCAGCGCCGTCGCAATTCCCAAGCACTGCACCCCAATTTGTACCAGACGACTTAAGCCCGTATCCAGGCGAGCCAGATCGCCAAATAACCCCACGCAGAGCGTCCCCCACGCGCCTGCGCCACCGTGTACCGCTACGGCATCAACCGCGTCATCGATGCGCCGATAGATGAGCTGTCGCGCCACCAGTGTGGCGATCGCTGCGCCGGTTCCGCCGATGATGACGGCCAGTAGCGCGTTGACGGCGTGGGCGCTGGCTGTAATCGCCACCAGTCCCGCGAGTGCGCCATTGATCAGCGGTTCGGCTTCGACCCGGCGATCGGCGATCGCGCCCAGTCCCGCGCCGACCAGTAAACCGGCCACCCCGCCCAGCATTGTATTCAGCAAAATTCCCGGCACGGTTTCATCAAGCGTAAAGTTACTGCCGCCGTTAAAACCAATCCAGCCAAACCACAGCAGCATCGCCCCGAGAACCGAGAAGGGCATGTTCGATCCCTGGATTTTTTCGACCCGTCCCGATCCCGCCACGCCCGTCGCGCCGGGAAACCGTCCGCGTCGTGCGCCGATCGTGATCACCGCCGCTAGCCCGACCCAGGCGCCGATGCTATGCACCACCGTCGAACCGGCGAAGTCTACAAAACCGAGCTGTTCGAGCCAGCCTTGGGTCTGGGTTGCGGATTCTAGGGTGCGGTGAATCGAGCCGTTCCAGGCCCAGTGGCCGAACACGGGGTAAATCAGGCCAGAGACCAAAGCCGCGATCGCCAGGTAGGCACTGAAGCGCATCCGCTCGGCGACGACGCCCGAGACGATCGTCGTAGACGTGCCGCAGAACATCGCTTGATAAAGGAAAAACACCGCCAGATCCGGCGCGTCAAGGCTCGGAAATATCGCCCCCTGTCCCCACCAGCCCCAGCGCGACACGCCAAACATCACCGCAAACCCAAACGCCCAAAACAGCGCCACCGACAGACCAAAATCCGCCAGGTTTTTAATCGCGACATTGATGCTGTTTTTTGATCGCGTCATGCCCGATTCCAGGCACATAAAACCGGCCTGCATCAGGAATACCAGGCCGGAACAGATCAGCATCCAAAGCAAGTCGATCGCAGTCATGACGAAGGCGGGAGCGAGTCCCGGCGAACCTTGAGTTGTTTGCGTTGAAATTCGTAGCGATCGGCAAATTGGGGAATCGCGTCGCGGTGGCCGATGACGACCAGGGCGTCGCCGGTCTGCAAAATCTGCGATGGGTGTGGTCGAAAAATTGTGCTGCCATCGGCGCGACGAATGGCGATCGCGATGAACGCCCCTTTGCCGCGTACCTCCATTTCCATCACCGTCCGCCCCAGAGCCAGCGATCCCCGCTGTACCGTCAGCTCGTCCATTTGCACCTCAATATCCGCGAGCAATTCATTGAGATAACTGCGTTCTTCGGGGTGATTCAGAAAGTCGCGCCGATTGGTTTCGGTCATCAGGTTGGCCATCTGAGTCGCGCCCACCGTCAGGGGCAGGATGACGTGATCGGCTCCCGCGAGGCGCAATTTACGCTCCGTTTCCAGGACTTCGCTGCGAGACAGGATCGTCATCCGGGGGTTGAGTTCGCGGGCGGTAAGGGTGGTGAACACATTCATCGCATCGTCCGATAAGACGGTTGCCAAGGTTTTCGCTTCGAGGATACCGACGGCGTATAGGCAGTCTTCGCGCGTGGCATCACCGCTGTGGATCAGGTAGCCCAGACTTTCGGCGAGGGCGATGCGTTCCGGATCGTGATCAATGATCACAAACGGGAGCGCCGCCGCCTCAAGCTGATGGGCGATCGCCTCTCCCATCCGCCCAAAGCCACAGATAATCGCGTGGTTTCGCAGGCTGGCGATCGTGCGTTGACGGTTTTGCATACTCAAAGCGCGATGAATTTCCCCTTCCGTAACCATTTGAATAAATCCGCCCACGATGTACACCGCTGAGGTCGTCCCCGCGACAATCACCAGCATGGTAAATATCTTCTGGAAGGGCGTTTCCAGCGGTTTCACTTCGCCATAACCAACCCCAAAAATTGTGATCACGACCATATAGACCGATTCGAGCACCGTCCAGCCAAAGCCGATGTAGCCCAAAATGGCGATCGCGATCGTGGTGACGAAAAAGGCGACCCCGGTGCGAATGCGTTGGTAGGATTCGGGCATCGAAGGGGATGGGGAGATGGGGAGATTTGTATTGATCGAATCGAGGCAAATCGACTGGATCGGCGTGGATTAATCGGTGTGGTTGATGCTACCTGGATCGATCAATGTGGATCGATCCACATTGATCGTCGCCCTCATCTTTACCCTAAATATGGGATCAATAATTGTGGGCTAGGCGACGGTTTGATCGGTTGAGGGGTTGGTTGAGCGTAATGTTCGGGGTTGATCCCAGATTTTGCGCTTTCGTTTTAGGCTTATTTTTATAGCAAGGAACGATTAGACCTCTTGCATGAATCGCCCTCATCCCCCAGCCCCTTCTCCCAAGCGGGGAGAAGGGGAGCCAAATCAAAATATTGCCTTTCAAAGTCCCTCTCCCGCTCTGGGAGAGGGATTTAGGGAGAGGGAATGATATTCGTGCAAGAGGTCTATTGAGTACGCTCTAACCTTTTCAATTTCTCAAATATCTAAATGCTGAACTATCCCCAATCTCACACCACCGACTGCGTTGAAAACTACCACGGAACGGAAATCGCCGACCCGTATCGCTGGCTCGAAGATGGGGATAGTCCCGAGACGGCGGCCTGGATCGCGGCGCAAAATGAGCTGACCTTTGGCTATCTCGGCCAGCTTCCCGATCGCGATCGGCTCAAAGCCCGCCTGACGGAAATCTGGAACTACGAAAAATACAGCGCTCCTTACAAACGCGGCGATCGCTACTTTTTCTACAAAAACGACGGCCTGCAAAATCAAAGCGTGCTTTACCGTCTCGATCAGCTCGACGGCGAGGCGATCGTCTTGCTCGACCCCAACACGCTATCCGATGATGGAACCGTTGCGCTGGGTGGCACGGCGATCGATCCCCAAGGCCGCTATCTCGCCTACGGTCTATCCCAGGGCGGATCGGACTGGACGACCTGGCAGGTGCGCGATATTGCAACTGGTGAGGATCTCGGCGATGTGATCGAATGGGTGAAATTTTCCGGCGCGGCCTGGACGCACGATGGTACGGGCTTTTTCTATAGTCGCTACGATGCGCCCACCAGCGAGCTACAAGACGTTAACGAATTTCAAAAGCTCTACTATCACCGCCTCGGTACGTCTCAAAGTGAGGACGAGTTAATCCTCGACTTTCCCGACGAACCCAAATGGGGATCGAGCGCCAGCGTCACCGATGACGGTCGCTATCTCGTGATCTCGGTGTGGCGCGACACCACCCGAACCAATCGGTTTTACTACAAAGATCTGAGCGATCCCAAAGCAACGATCGTTGAACTCATCGACAATTTCGACGCCGCCTACGATTTTATCGACAACGACGGCACACGCTTTTGGTTTGAGACGAACCAGGACGCGCCGAAAGGTAAAGTGATCGAGATTGATATCGCAACCGGCGATCGCCGCGAGCTGATCCCCGAAACCGACAACCCGATCGAATCCGTCAGCACCCTTGGCGATCGGTTTTATATTACCTACCTGCAAGACGCGAAAAATCAAGTCGAGCATTTCGCCCTCGATGGCAGCGATCGCCAGATCGTCGAACTTCCTGGCATCGGCTCGATCGGCGGCTTTTCCGGCAAACGCAGCGATCGTGACACCTTCTACGTTTTCACCAGCTTCACCACCCCGACCACGATCTATCGCTACGACGCCGCCACCGCCACCAGTACGATCTTTCGTCAGCCCGATGTCAATATCGATTGCGATCGCTTCGTCACCGATCAGGTGTTTTACACCAGCAAAGACGGCACGCGTGTCCCGATGTTTGTCACGCACCTCAAAACCTTGAACCGCGACGGCTCCAACCCCACCTATCTTTACGGCTACGGCGGTTTTAGCGTCTCGCTGACGCCGAGCTTCTCGGTGAGTCAGCTTCTTTGGATGGAACAGGGCGGCATTTTGGCGATCCCCAATTTGCGCGGCGGCGGCGAGTATGGCGAAGCGTGGCACGAGGCTGGCATGAAAGACCGCAAGCAAAACGTATTCGATGACTTCATCGCGGCGGGCGAATGGCTGATCGCCGAGGGTTATACGTCAAAGCAAAAACTGGCGATCGGTGGCGGCAGTAACGGCGGCCTGTTGGTCGGAGCTTGCATGGTGCAGCGCCCGGATCTGTTCGCCGCCGCGCTGCCCGCTGTCGGCGTGCTGGATATGTTGCGCTTCCACAAATTCACGATCGGCTGGGCTTGGTGCTCGGAATACGGCACACCCGACGACCCGGCAGATTTCCCCGCACTCTTTGCCTACTCGCCGCTGCACAATCTCACTCCTGGCACGGACTACCCCGCGACGCTGATCATCACCGCTGATCGTGACGATCGCGTCGTCCCCGCCCACAGCTTCAAATTCGCCGCCGCCCTCCAAGCTGCCAATACGGGCGATCGACCCCAACTCATCCGCATCGAAACCCAAGCCGGACACGGCGCAGGCAAGCCAACCAGCAAGCAAATCGAAGAAGTTGTCGATAAGTGGGCCTTTTTACTACACGCAATGACACAAAAAAAAGCTTAAGTGGCTATACTTCTCTTAAGTATTTCTTTACAGTCAATGCCGTTCGTTGTTTTGTATCGACCACTAGGATTCATTGGGCCCAAATCATGAGTGGTACGTCTGCCGATCAGGGCGTCCGGGGATCAATGTGATCCGCATGTTCGTATTTGCTGGTTTTCTGCATCTCACCTCACTCAAAAAAAAATGCACTCAAACAACTTAAATTGACGATGCGAACGATCAGAAAAATTCTTAGGGTTGTGGGTTGTGAGCGAATCGCAGCTCTGGGGGTTGGACTTGGGTTCTGTTTGTGCGCTGAGATCGGGTCTGACTCGATCGCCCAGGCACAAGTGATCCCCGACGCGAGCCTACCGCAACCCTCGATCGCCGTAGAGCAAGGCGATCAAATTTCAATTCAGGGTGGCACACCCTCGGGGACAAATTTATTTCATAGTTTTGAGGAGTTTTCAATTCCCGAATCGAGTGAAGTTCTCTTTGAAGCGATTCCAATCGAAACTCAAAATGTCTTAACCCGTGTCACCGGTGATCAGATTTCAATCATTAATGGTCAACTGCGATCGAATCATCCGGCCAGTTTTTTTTTGATTAATCCCAACGGCATTCAATTTGGCGAGACCGCTCAACTCGCCCTAGGTGGTTCATTTATCGCCACCAGTGCGGAACAGATCGAATTTGCGGATGGTTTTGTCTGGTCGATTACGGATGTCACGCCCGATGGCTTACTGGCATTGGATATTCCGATTGGGTTGCAGGCGGGTCGTAGCCCTGGAACTGTGATTAACCAATCCCAAGCTGCGAGCCAACTGTTTCCCCCTGATCGCACCGCATCAATCACCGATATTCCCCTCGATATTGCCTTCAACCCGTACCGTTCTCCCAACGTGGGTCTCGAAGTCCTCCCTGGCCGATCGTTAGCGCTGGTGGGCGGTGATGTCCTCGTCAATGACGGCAACTTGACGGCTCCTTCCGGTCAGATTTATTTGGCGAGCCTAGACGATCAAGCCGCTGTCCGCTGGCAGCCGCTGGATCAATCTTTCGCCTTTGACTTCGATCTAAGCAATAACTTCGGGTTGATCGAACTACGCGGCACAAGTGCCCTGGATGTCTCCGGCTTGGGTGGTGGTGAAATTCGTTTGCTGGGCGATCAGCTCAATCTTCAAGACCGTTCGACCCTCAGCGCGTTGACGTTTGGCGATCAGGATAGTCGAGGGATTGAGCTAGCCGCACGCAGCCGTGTTGCTATTGGCGGCGATGTTGGTATCGTCACCGTCACCCTTGGTACAGGAGCCAGCGGTGATATGACCATTCGAGCCGGTGAGGCTATCGAACTGGTGGGTCTAGGGGCAGAAAACCTGTTTCAGCTCCAGCTCGCGCAACTCTCGATCGACGCGCGAACACTCACCGACCCAAACACCAGCACCCTCGGAACCTTTCGCGTAACGGGTTTAAATGCAGCGAGCTTGGGAACTGGAAGAGCCGGTAACGTCACAATGACCACCGCCAATCTCCAAGCTCGTGACGGTGCGATCGTTCTGACCGCAGCGGGAGCCAGTGGCCCCGGTGGCAATATTGACCTACAGGTTGCAGACACGATCGCCATTTCCGGCTCACTATTCCAGGCAAGTTCCCTCCTCGGCTCGACGGGGAACGCCGGTAACATCAATGTTCAGGCCAGCAATCTACAGCTCACCGAAAATGGATCACTCGCCAGTGCTGCCCTCGGAACCGGGCGCGGTGGTGATGTCAACGTTCAGTTGCGTGATCGTTTTTCGATCAACAACGCTTTGGCCACTCAAGGCATACCGGCGGGTTTATTCGTCAACAGTTTGCTGGAGACAGGAGATGCAGGCAGTATTAATCTGCGAGCGCGAACGATCGAAGTGAATGATGTGGGCTACATTTCCAGTCAATCTGGGGTCGAGATACCGGGGCTTGGCCTCTTCGATCGTGCCGGAGCCGGAGGCGATATCATGATCGTTGCCACCGAATCGATCACCCTCGCCAACAGCCTGCCCAATACCATTAGCGCCGGAAGTATCACTCCCAATCCTGCGGGCAGCGTTTCGATCACCACACCACAACTCACTCTCCAAAACGGGTCGGGAATCTCTGTCGCCAATCTGGGGATCGGTGATGCTGGGGCGATCGAGATTCAAGCCGATCGCTTAGTGTTGAGTGATGGTGCGTCACTCTCCGCCAGCACGCGAACCGGACGTAGTGGCGGGATCTCCCTTCAGACCAATGACCTACGGCTCGATAGCAGCTCAATCACAACGAACGCAGGCAGTAGCAACGGCGGCAATATTGCCATTGTCACCGATACCTTAACCGCCTTAAATAACAGTGATATCACCGCAAACACAGGTGCTGGCACAGGTGGACGAGTGACGCTCAACGTACGTGGTCTGTTTGGAATCAGTGTCCGCGATCGTCTCACTTCGATGAGCGACATCACGGCGTCTTCCTCGCTCGGGACAGAATTTCGTGGCGTCATCGATATTGTCGAACCCGACCTCGACACCACCACCGGCCTGACATCACTCCCGAGTGAATTTGTCAACATCGCAGCGATCAACCGCAACACCTGTGGCTGGACGGCAGGTTCAACGTTTTATGTCACCGGCTCTAGTGCAGTGACCTTACCGCCCGATATTGTTACGCCGTTACGCTATGGAATCCGCAATCAACTCAGCCCGTCCGCTGTTCCGATGGCTCGGTCGCAACAAACCACTTCCGAGTGGATGATGCCCATTACAGAAGCCGACCACTGGGGACAAGATTCACAGGGCAATCCAATCCTGCAATCCGGATCACCCCTATTATCCTTTCTCGACTGTACGCCAAAGACCATTCCGGTCAGAATGCTTAGGACTTCATCATCCAAGCCGACAACTGCACCTTGACTCCGCTCAGTGCCCTCAGTTTTTCATGAATCCTAACCGAATCGGTTTTTGCTTGTATCGCGGAATCTATTCCACCGTCACCGATTTCGCCAGATTACGCGGCTGATCTACATCCAAACCGCGCCGCGCTGCAATGTAGTACGACAACAATTGCAGCGGAATCGCGGCCACGATCGGCGATAGAACTTCCTCAACGGGCGGCACAGGCAACACATCATCAAACAGCTCGATCGCGTTTGGATCATTATCCGGAACCACGCCGATCAGCCGCGCGTCGCGTGCCTTCGCCTCCTGAGCGTTCGATAACACCTTGTCGTACACCGTCCCCGGCATGGCGATCGCCACCACTGGAACCCGCGCATCGAGCAGGGCGATCGGCCCGTGTTTCATCTCGCCCGCCGGGTAGCCCTCGGCGTGGATATAGCTGATTTCCTTGAGTTTGAGCGCACCTTCCAGGGCGATCGGGAAGTTGATTCCGCGTCCTAAGAAAATAAAATCGCTCGTCTCGCTGAAGTCATGGGCTAGCTCCTCGATCCGGCTTTCTTGGGTCGAGAGAATCGTTTCGATCGCGTTGGGAACCTGTCGCAAGCCCTCGATCAAGGCCATCGCGCGATCGGCGCCGATCGTCCCGCGTCGAACCCCGAGATCGATCGCCAGCGCATAAAACGCCATCACCTGCGCGATAAACGTTTTCGTCGCCGCGACCCCGATTTCGATGCCCGCGTGGGTGTCGATGATATTCGGCACAAGCTGACCGAGGGACGACTCGGGGCGGTTGGTGATGCCCAGCAGGCGGGCGAGATCGGCTCCGGTGTCGTTCTGTCGGCGCTGTTGTTCCATTTCGAGCGCGGCGAGGGTGTCCGCCGTTTCGCCCGATTGGGTGACGCCGATCGTCAGTGTGTTCGGGCGCTTGGGTGCGGGCGAATAGCGAAATTCGGAGGCGTATTGCACCAGGGTCGGCAAATCGGCCAACTGTTCGAGCAGATATTTACCCACAAGACTGGCGTGCCAGCTCGTACCGCAGGCCAAAATCTGGACGCTTTCCAATCCATCGAGGAGCGCGTCCTCCAGACCCAAGGTCACGGGCGAAATCCGCGTTTCGGGCGTCCAGTGACTATCAAAATAGGCCGCGAGACAGTCCCGCACAACGCCCGGTTGCTCGTGGATTTCCTTGAGCATGAAGTGACGAAACCCGTGTTTCTCGACTGAAATCGGGTTCCAATCGAGTAGACGAGGCGTTTTCGTCAGCCGTTTGCCCGCAAAGTTATAGATTTCAGCGCCAAGGGAGGTTAATCGCCCGATTTCGCCGTTTTCGAGGTTGAGCACCGCGCGGGTATGAGGCACGATCGCCGGGGTATCCGAGGCGCAAAACAGCTCGCCCTGACCGAAGCCAATCACCAGCGGCGCTTGCTGACGCACCACGATCATTTCATCGGGAAAATCGGCGGAGATCGCCACGATCGCAAACGCCCCTTCGAGCCGCGCCACCACCTGACGCACGGCGGTAAAAAACAGTGAGGGATCGGAGCTAAAGGCCGATTCTGACTCACCCGAGGCTTGAGGTTCTTTTAGTTCTTTGAGGCGATCGGAGATTAAATGCGGAATGGTTTCGGTGTCGGTATCCGAGAGGAATTCATAGCCCTTCGCTGTGAGTTCCTTTCGTAGTTCGCGATAATTTTCGACGATGCCATTTTGCACGACGGCAACCCGTCCGGTGCGATCGAGGTGCGGGTGGGCGTTGCGCTCTTCGGGTTTGCCGTGCGTCGCCCAGCGCGTGTGACCAATCCCGATCGTCGCCGGGTCTTCGTGGCCGTGCAGCTTTTGGCGCAGATTCTCTAGCTTGCCCTTGGCGCGAACGCACTGGAGTTGGGCGTTACTAACGGTGGCAATTCCCGCAGAATCATAGCCGCGATACTCCAGTTTTTGCAGTCCAGCCAGCAAAATATCACTAGCGGCTTGCATACCGATATAGCCGACAATTCCGCACATCGTTGCAGTCCTCTTTAGCCTTCATTCACGCGATCGGGGATCGATTTCGACGATTCATAAATTTCGTAGGCTCTATGAATTGAATAGATTCTATTCGAGAAAATATGAACCATCTAACCTGAATTGATCCCGATCGTCGCGCATCATCGTAACAAAGTGTCCCACGCATCGGCCTATTCAGAATGATCGATATGTTAGATCCGAGCGATTGCGTCTATCGATGATGTTCAAATAGCCGTTCACGAATCCCACAGGATTTCTTGCCGACGGGCTACCCCTGTCCCAGTTCCCGCGATCGCGCCGTCGCGGCCTGCACCGCTGAAATTAACGCCGATCGCAATCCCGCCGCTTCCAGAGCCGCGATCCCGGCGATCGTCGTGCCGCCCGGACTCGTGACGCGATCCTTCAGCTCGGCGGGATGGATGCCCGTTTCGCTCAAAAGCTGACCCGTTCCCAGCACCGTTTGCACCGCCAGCTTGGCCGCGATCGGTCGTGCCAATCCCACCGCCACGCCGCCATCGGTCAAGGCTTCGACGATCAGCGCCACGAAACCCGGCCCTGATCCCGACAGCCCCGTCACCGCATCAAGCTGCGTTTCCGACACTTCGACGACCTCACCCACCGCGCCCAGGATACGCCGCGCCGCCTCGCGATCGCTGTCGTTAACCTGCGAGCCCCAGGCTAGCGCTGAGATGCCCGCCCCGACGGTAGCCGGGGTGTTCGGCATCACGCGGATCACGGCGCGATCGGGAAAGGCTGCTTCGAGAGCCTTGAGGGGTGTCCCGGCCAAAATCGAGACGATCGCCTGTCCATCTGGCGGCATTGCCACGCCTTCCAGTGCAGCACTGACCAATGGCAAAATCTGCGGTTTAATCGCCAGCAACACCACCGCCGCCGTATTGGCGATCGCCGCGTTATCCGTCGTGACTGCGACACCGTAGCGATCGCGCCACAGCGCCTGACGATCCGCGTTCGGTTCCGATACCAGCACTTCCTCCGGCGCGTAGATCCCCAATTCCAGCAAGCGCGAGGCGATCGCCTCCGCCATTATGCCGCCGCCAATAATCCCTAATTTCACAGTCACGTTAATCCCTAATCTAGGCACTCGCTAAACTCTAGAATTTTAGAGGGTGTGGCTTCAGTTTGAGTCGATCAAGCTGTCCGTTCTCAGCGCAAAGCCCGATGAAACGTACATAAAAACCCCACTAAAAAGGAGCGATTTCACCCTGTGATCGCTCCTTTCTTAGATCTGGTAGGGTGGGCATTGCCCACCGCAACGGATACTTATTCGCTGATTTGCTCATCCGCTTATCCGATGGTTGATCGTGGTGGGCGATGCCCACCCTACGCTTCTACGCTTCAGCTTTACTGCGTCAGCCCTAGGACTGAGCCGTGCGGAAATCCGTTGTCCAGCTTGACGGCGGTGTACCGTTCGAGACTTGAGGCGCACGTGTCGCCATCCCCGGAGCCACCTCATGCACAACTCCCGCTTGGGTGCTGACCTGGACGCAGTTCGGCGTGAACAAGAAAATACTTTCGCCGATGCGCTCTTGGTGGCCATCGAGGGCATAGGTTCCGCCCGCGATGAAGTCTACTGCGCGTTGTGCTTGGTCGGGGTCCATGATCGTCAGGTTCAATACCACCGATTTGCGCTCACGCAGGGCTTGAATCGCCTGGGGCATTTCTTCAAACGTGCGCGGTTCCATCACAACTACTTCCGAGGCATTACCGACACCCGGTAATCCAATTACGTTGTTCGATTGCGTCATGGGGGAAACGGAATTCATGGAGGTGGGGGAGGAAAGATTGGGGCTTAAATCGGGGGAGCTAAACGAACTCAGAGCGGTCGCCGCACTCACGTTACCAACCGGAGCGGCTGGAGGCATCCCCGCCGCTTGAGGGTAGAGGTTGGTGTAGGTGTTACCGTCCGTTTCGTCGTATTCGTAATCGTAATCGACCGGTTCGTTTAATCCGACGAAGTCACGCAGTTTAGAGAAAATATTGCTCATGTCTATAATTGCTGGAATATCGCCCCGATCGTAAGAATCGCTCTACTGAGCAAGATGCATAGTTCTAAACTGTTAATAACTTAAAAAACTAGCAGTGTAAACAGCACGTCTATCAGACGAGTCGGCATTGAACGTTCTGGGAACTTTACAGAAAATCAAGCATTTGCACCTTGGAGCGAGGCTCGACTCGGGTGAATCTTCGCGCTCAAATCCGTTCACACCTGACCCATACTTAAGTGGGTTCAATATAGCATCTTGATGATTTGAACTGACTGAATTGATCGCGATGATGAATCGTCATTCAACTGCGCTTAGAAAATTTCAGCTTGGAACCTGACGGATGGACGTTTTGCGATCGCGATCGCAGTTATCAGGCAGGAATGAGAGAATAGAATGTATCACGCGCTACATTTTATTGCGACCACTGCGTCGGGCGGTTTTATGAACGATATGCACAACGATTCTGTTCTTTACCCGAAGCGTCTACCGGTTAAACTCGACGCCACGGTTCAGCAAACCCTAGAGTCGCTTCCGGATCATGAGCATCGTAAATGGATCGAGCGATCGCTGCAAGCCATTTGCACGATGGCCGATCGCGATGTCGATCGCCTCGATTGGAAAATCCTGAGCAAAGCGATCCAGGATATTACCCGCGCGATGGACACCTTTCGCCCCTACCGCTATGTGCGAAAAGTGGCGGTGTTTGGCTCGGCTCGCACACCGGCCACCGCGCCGGAATATCAGCTAGCGCAGGCGTTTGCGGCACAAATGGCCGACGATGGCTTTATGGTGATCACGGGTGCGGGCGGTGGCATCATGGCCGCTGCGAATCAGGGAGCCGGGGCGACACGATCGTTTGGCCTCAATATTGATCTGCCCTTCGAGCAATCGGCGAACCCCTATATCGCCAACGATCCAAAAGAAGTTGCCTTTAAGTATTTCTTTACGCGGAAGCTGTTTTTTCTGCGGGAAAGTGACGCGATCGCTCTGTTTCCCGGCGGTTTTGGCACGATGGATGAAGCGTTTGAGACGATTACGCTGCTCCAAACCGGCAAGTTTGGCCCCGCTCCGTTAGTGCTGGTGCAGCCGCCGGGAAATCGCTACTGGAATGAGTGGGAAGAGTACGTGCGCGGCCAAATTTTGGCACAAGGACTGATTTCAAAAGATGATCTGAGTTTGTATTCGATCGTCGAAGATGCCGAGGCAGCAGCGGCGATCGTGCGTAATTTTTATCGTTTTTACCATTCGTCGCGCTTCGTGGGCGATCGGCTGGTGTTGCGCCTCAAGGGGGAATTAAGCGATGAGACGATCGCTACGCTCAATGCTGAATTTAGCGACATTCTCGTCTCGGGCACGATCGAAAAAACAGCGGCACTACCCGAGGAGGCAGGCGATGACACCGAGCGACTCCCACGCCTGATTCTGCACTTTAACCGTAGCAATTATGGTCGTCTGCATCAGCTCATTCGACTGATCAATCAGCTCGGCCACTGCGATTCACTGGCAAACTGTGCAGTATGTCAGAGCTAGCGTCGGAGTTGACCCCAGATTGAACCCGATTCTGGCGCTCATCCGCCTGTAACGTTATGCATCGCTAATGTCATTATTCCTTGACGCACCAATCTTGAATGGTAACGATGGATACGAGAGTGGCGCTCATGCTTGAACATTACCGTTACGGGCGATCGCTCTATTCCACCGCATTACGAGGCCAAAATCATGGCTACCATCGTCGTTGAAGCATCGATCGCCGAGCCACAAGTTAACCCCGAAGCGTTTAGCGGTCATTGCTCCCTGATGCCATCGCGATCAGATCTCGCGTCAGACCTCTGGGTGCAGTTGCGTGTTTTACCCCATCCGTTTAGTGGGAACTTCGCGCTACTAATGGGACAAATCGCACCGGAAGCCTGGTCGGTCTGGATTCCCAACTACGGCGAGGCGACCGTGTGTTTGGATGCCTTGGGTGAGGTGTGTTTGCCTGATCAAATCTGCGGCTAAGTCGTCCCAGTCAAGAACAGTTTCGTAGGGTGGGCAATGCCTACCACGATCAACCAGCGAACAAGCATTCATCATGGTGGCAGTGCCCTACGGGTACTAACGGTTAGAAGGCGCGACCTTCATTGATGCCGTATTCGATGTAGTGCGAAACCGGCGTAAATTCGCCACTCAACACCGCCGTACGAACATCCGGATTGAGCGTTAGATATCCTTGTGATCGAAAGGTTGAGTTCGGTTCGCGCCCTTCAAATTGACCGTGCAGGACAAAATGCGCGATCGCGCCGCCGTTAAAGCCCGCAACGTCCGGATTGGCGGTCATCGTCATTCGGTTCGCCTTCGTTGGCGACGAGCACTTTCGTACCGTCGGGCGTGAAGGTGAGCATATCGGGCAGTGCGCCGACGGTGACGCTGTTGAGGAAGTTACCGTTCGTATCGAAAAATGCGACGTTACCGGGCGCTTGCTTGTCGTTGTTCTCCACGGCCACGGCAACGACGCCATTGCTCACATCAACGCTATTGGCGACCGCACCATAGGCCGTCACGTCGATCGAAAATGCTAACGTCGGATTGATCGAGCCGTCACTTTGTAAACCACTGACATCGAGGACATCGATCGTTGCGCTTTGGGCATTCACGACAAACAAACGCTTGGTAGCTGCGTCGTAGGACACGATCTCGGCAGCACTTTCGTCGAAGACTCCAGTTTTGTACGTTCCGATCGGCTTCAGTTGTATCGCCATGCTCTGCGGGTTCCCCAGGAAAAATCTCTGCGGCCTCGTGTGAAATGGGTATTCGGTTCTCTGAAGACCCGATACACATCCACGAGAAGCCGCCTAGAGATTCTCACGACACCATTAAGCCCCTCCTATGTTTGGGTTAACGGCTAGGAATCCCAGCATTAAATCTGGGTTATCAAGCGAGGGATGAGGGCGACTTAGTTCATCCGATAGCCAAATTTAGTCGGATCAACCTCGGATAAATCAATATCGTTGAGACCATATTCCGCCCAGCGCTGGGTCACCGTTGCCGCCACGTCTGGGTCAGACTCCAGCGGTTCGCCCCACTCGTGATCGGTTTCCGGCGGCATTTTTGTCGTCGCATCGATGCCCATACGTCCACCGAGACCGATTTTTTCACTGGCAAAATCCAGCGTGTCAAACGGCGTATTCGGCAAAATAAACACGTCGCGCACCGGGTCAACCTTCGAGGAAATCGCCCACACCACCTGACGCGGATCGCGCACATCGATCGCCTTATCCACCACAATCACAAACTTGGTATAGGTAAACTGCGGCAAGGCGCTCCAAAAGGCCAGCGCCGCCCGCCGTGCCTGACCCGGATAGGCTTTATCGATCGAAATAATCGCCGCCTTGTAGCTCAGGGCATCCATCGGCAAGAAGAAATCGACGATTTCGCTCACCTGCTGGCGCAAAATCGGCGTGTAAACCCGGTTGAGTGCGATCGCCATCATCGCCTCTTCCTTCGGCGGACGACCGCTAAAGGTGGTGAGATAAATCGGATTTTTGCGATGGGTCATGCAGTGGAACCGCACCAGCGGCGAATCCTCCGCGCCGCCGTAGTAGCCCATGTGATCGCCGCAGGGGCCATCGGGCAGCACTTCACCCGGTGTAATCGTCCCTTCGAGAATGATCTCGGCCTGGGCTGGAACTTCGAGATCGACGGTTTTACATTTGGCTAAATGCACCCCCTCGCCGCCGTATAGTCCCGCAAATAGCCACTCGGACAGCTCCACCGGGATGGGTGTCGCCGCCGCCATCAGCAGCAGTGGATCGATTCCGAGGGCGATCGCCACCTCCAGCTTTTGGCCGCGTTCCGCCGCCTTGCGTAAATGTCGCGCCCCGCCGCGCACCGACAGCCAATGCACCGTCATCGTCGTGTCCGACTGCAATTGCAGCCGGTACACCCCCACATTCGGCGTCCCCGTCTCGCAATCCTTCGTAATCACCAGCCCCATCGTCACCACCTTGCCCGCATCGCCGGGATAGGGGCGAATCATCGGAATATCGTTGAGATTCAGATCATCGCCTTCGATCACGACCTGATGACAGGGCGGCAAAAAGTCCCGTAGCGGCTTGGCCTTGACCACGTCAAATAACACCTTGCCAAACTCGATCGCCTGGGAAATCTTCTTCGGCGGCTTCGGCTGCTGCAACATGCCCAGCTTTTTGCCCAGCTCCTCTAGCTCCTCGGGCTTCTCCATATTCATCGCCCAGCAAATCCGCTCTTCCGTGCCGAGCAAATTCACCGCCACGGGAAACTTTGCCCCCTTCACATTCTCGAACAGCAAACCGGGGCCACCGACTTGCAGCATCCGATTGGAAATTTCGGCAATCTCCAGATCCGAATCCACCGGAGCCGTGATGCGCCGAAGCTGGCCGCGTTCTTCAAGAAGTTGGATGAATCCCCGCAGATCTCTAGGCATGTCGTGCTACTTTACGTTTTGTTACACAGCCTTCATTATGACGCGCGATCGCCGCACCGATGCCGATTTGAGCGAGTTTTCTGCCATGTCAGCCCAGGCTCGCCTCGCTAACGGCTGATAGTTAACCCCCGATCGCGCAGTTGCTTCAGGAAAAAATCCTCCAAACTCGGACGCGCCGATCGCAGATTTAGCACCGTACCGCCTGCCGCACCGATCGCCGCGATCGCCTCCGACAGATCGCCGTTCAGCGTTCCCCGCCAGGTCTCCCCGCTCCGATCCAGATCGCCCAACACCGCTTGCAGCGACGTCGCCTCCCCGCCCTGACCGCTGACCTGGTAGCAATCCGACGTACCCAGCAGTTCATCGAGCGACCCGGTACACAACAGCTCGCCCTGCGCCAAAATCGCCACGCGATCGCAAATCGCCTCCACATCGTTCAAGATGTGGCTATTAAAAAAAATGGTCTTTCCCTGAGCCTTCAGCGCCAGAATAATCTCGCGCATTTGATAGCGTCCCAATGGATCAAGCCCCGACATCGGCTCATCGAGGAAAATCACCTCCGGATTACCAATCAGCGCCTGCGCCATCCCCACCCGTTGCAGCATCCCCTTAGAATATTGCCGCATCTGTTTCGTCTTCGCGCTCTTGACCGACAGCCCGACCCAGTCCAGCAACTGCGTGATGCGCTGCGATCGCTGCGATCGTGGAATCTCGAACAACTGCGCCATAAATCCGAGAAATTCCCAGCCCGTCAAATAATCATAAAAATAGGGATTTTCCGGCAAATATCCGACCTGTTGCCGCACCCCTTGATCACCAATCGATCGCCCCAAAATTGAGGCGCGTCCCGATGTCGGTTGCACCAAACCGAGCAATATTTTTAACAGCGTCGTCTTGCCCGCACCATTCGGCCCGAGTAGCCCAAACGTCTCGCCCGTCGGAACCGCGATCGAGCAAGCCTTGAGCGATTCTACCTTGCGATTAAGCCAAAAGCCGGTGCGATAGGTTTTGGTTAAGCGATCGGCCCAAACCGCGATCGAAGCTGGCTCTATTGAGCTTGAAACAACAGGCGGATTCAAGTTGGAATCACTCATCGACACAGCACTATAGAGAAATCTTAATTGCTTCGTTCTAACAAAAACAAGGGCAGCAGAAAAACTGAAATTCTGCTGCCCTGAGGCTTAACTATTCAACGAAAGATTCCGCTTTGGAATCGGTGAACTCAACGAATTTCGAGCTACGGCAGATAAGCGACGGGGTTAACAACACCCCGACCGGCAGAATGCAGCTCAAAGTGTAGGTGAGGCCCGGTGCTAAAACCAGTGCTACCCATATCAGCAATGTGCTGGCCTTGCTCGACCTGGTCGCCTTCCTCAACCACAATGCGGTTGTTGTGGGCGTAGAGCGTGAGGCTACCGTCTGGGTGAGTGACTTCTACCAGGTTGCCATAACCGCCAGAATTCCAGCGAGCGTAGGTGACAACGCCCGGAGCAGCGGCAACGATCGGTGTACCCGTCGGGCCACCAATGTCGATACCATTGTGCATCCGACCCCAACGCCAGCCATACCCCGAGGTTAGAACACCCTGGGCAGGCCAAACGTAGCTACCGTTGAACTGAGAGCCAACACTCGGCAAATACTCACCCACTGCGGCCAGTGCCGGGATATCCGGCGAGACTGAACGAGGCGGGAGGACAGGAGCATAGTTACTCGAACCCAGGGGAGCAACTGCGATGGTGTCCGCTGTCTCGGTAACATCACCACCGACATTGCTGCTCGCAACGAGGGGGGCGGGGCTCGGAGTGACAACGCCGGAAATCGCATTCTCTTCGGCAGTCAGCTTGCCAATGCTAGCCGCTGTCGAGGCTTCGCGCACCGAGTCACGAGCGGAAAACTCAGGGTTAATCCGCGACGAGGCCATTTCGCGAGCCGGAGCAGGCATAACGCTGCGATCGGAGTCACGATCAAAGTCTAAAGTTGCGGGAACGGCAGCGATGCTGACGGAATCGCTAGTGTCACCATCATCGCTAACCGGAGCGCTCAGTCGTAGTCGATCGATATCGCCTCGAAGGCTAGCCGCGTAATCCATCGATTGACTACTTTCTGCCGTCACAGTGGCGGTCGGAGCCATTGTGGTCTGTTCAGCCAGCGGCAGCGAAGTGGATGAAGACGCCGCCGAAATCGGCGAGTTCAGGCTTGGATCGAGGCTGCGATCGCGGCGTGATACTGCCGAAATACGGCTTGCAGGAGCTGCAATGTATGGCGTACTGGGGGAAACAATGCTCGAAGTTGCCTCTACACCAGTGGCTCCGCTAGGAAGCGCTGCGATCGAGCCACGAAGCAGTCCAGTAGAAGCAGAGGACACATTCGGCACAATCAGCTCTTGACCGGGCTTCAAGTGGTCTGGATTGGCAATGTTGTTGGCCGCAATCAGAACATCAAGGGTTATGCCATGTCGGTTCGCAACAGAGGAGAGCGTATCACCGGAAGCTACGCGATGAACGCTATCTAAGCGAGCATTCAAAACACTCGGGACAAGTGTTATCTCGGACTGAGGAGCCAGATCCTCAAAGCCGGGAGCAAGACGTGAGATGAGCGATCGATGAGGAGCTGTCATGGTCGCAGCGATCTGCTCGCTATCGCTGCGCTGGATTGAGGCATCAAACTCGTTGCTGCTATCGAGATTCGCTGAATCATCGAGTAGAGGCGCGACGTAGGCAATATGCCCGGTTTCACGATCGGAGACAGACGCCTCGTCCTGCGCGTGATCGTGGTCTTCGCGCGAGTAACCACGCACATCGATCGCTTTTTCCAAGACTTTACGGCTAGCCGTAAAGTCATTGGCATCCGCAATGACGTCAAACTCAGGACGGCGATTCATGCCGTCATGAATGGGAATATTTAGAACTTGACCGACATAAAGCGAAGCATCTGCGGAGATACCATTCGCCTGAGCGATCTGATCAAGGCTGGTTCGGTAGGCTGAAGCAATTTGCCACAGCGTTTGGTTATGCCGAACTGTGTATTGAAGGTACTGAGTCTCAACCGTCTTTGTAGCGGTGGCGATATCCGTGGCTTCCACAACTTCAGCATCGGCCAAGATCGGCGATACTTCCTCGGGAATGACCGCTGTCTTATCGATCGACGGAACCATCAATGCTGATGCAATACCGTCGGACGGAGCTTGCGCTTCGCTATCTACGGCACTTCCAGCGTCATCAGAGTAAATCTCGGATGCATGAGCCTCGGATGCATGAACCTCGGGCTGCTGTTCGTTAGCCGCTTCGCGAGTTTCGCTATTGCTTTCGGAGATGACGGACGCATTGCTCGGTTTCGGGAGTGCCATCGTGGCGGCTCCCATGGAAATTGCAAGGCCGATCGCTGCCGCAGACGTGCGAACTCGGCGCTGCCCTTCGCCACAGACTGGCTTATTCATTTCAGACTGTGGAATTGAATCCATTTGGCAAATGGGTTCGGGGGCGTTTGAGTGTGGGAACGTGCGTTTCAAGCAACGACCTCCTTAGACGACTGAACGGGCGCTCTCTATGCCAACCTTTAGACCAAAAGTACTGCGTTACGCAGCGTTTTAGCTGGGGATGGACGATGTCGCTGAAAACTCACGGAATTCGTCAGCCAAGCGCGTCGGAGAGAGTGTCTCGATCGCTAGTCGCGATTTCGTTGTGGATTAGGTTAGCCTGCTTTTCCTGATTTGTACAAGATCTTGACAAGCTACAGACCCAGAACGACGCTTCGAGCGGGGTTGAACAACCCGGCATTCGAGAGACACGAGTTTACTGCAAACAGACCGAAAACGGTCACATCAGCGTGAACAAATCACAACTGGAGTTTCAGCTCGATAGTTTAGCAAATCCCGCTCTAAATGCAAGTAGTTGCGATACATTCTCTTTTCTGAATCTGTGTACACAGAGTTATGAGCAGCTCGATCGAAAAGTAAATACTAGACTCCTGATGCGGTCTAAATTCAAGGCTTATTTCATTGATCTCTATGTGCTGCGTAAGCATAGAGACCCCTTACTCCATAAAGCGTTGGAATCCGATCTTTCCTGCAATTCGATCGTATTTTTCAGAAGTGTGAATCCTGTGAATGCAGCTCGCCGGAAGCGGGAAAGGTTCGCCTGGTCTATATCTTCCCCTGTGGACGCGTCCCCCAAAATCGTTTGCGGCTTTTACGCAGAGCTCGAAGGCTTGATCTAGTTCTTCATCGTCAAGGCCGAAATTTCCTTGGCTCAAGCGCTTATGCTTATACCCCGCAAAGTTTTAGGCTTTGTGCTTGTCGTGAAAATGTCCCATCGATCGGCATGGTCGGTAATGATCGATGACAATCAATCTGATTTCATATTTTTGGGATTTAACATACATATTACTTATGCTATCCCGAAATAATTTTCATTAAACTGGTGGGTCTGAAGGATGAAGGATTGGCGAATTTTGGGGAGCCGGTGGACACATTTTCCCGTCATAGCGAAATCATCGCGGCTAGAATCGTCGCCCTCGGCGAAGGTGATTTTAATCTGCCGCTGTATTGATCTGGCGTAGCGCCTCAAACAGCCCGATCGCCACACTCACCGACAGATTCAAGCTCCGGACACAAGGTTCCAGAATCGGTATATATATTGTGTCGTCACAGGTTGCCAGCACCGATTCGGGTAAACCAGCCGTTTCGCAGCCGAACAGCAATCTGTCATTCGCTTGAAATGCAAACTCTGTGTAGTGCTGGCGTCCGCGTGTCGTAAAACCAAGGCGACGACCACGCTGAGTTGTCTCCTGGCTCGCGAAGGCGTCCCAGTTCTCGTGGTAAGTCAAATCAACGTAGGGCCAATAATCGAGTCCAGCTCGTTTGACGTGGCGATCGTCGATCTGAAAACCCAAAGGGCCGACGAGATGTAGCGGGGTTTTCGTCGCAGCGCAGGTGCGAGCAATATTGCCGGTGTTGGGTGGGATTTGGGGTTCAACGAGAACAACGTGTGGCATGGCGGTGATATCAATGACAGAATCGGCAACGACCATAGCAGGTAATGGCTTGGCCATGGCACAGTGCGCCGGTTCGGCACTTATCGCTCAACAACTCTCCTCTCTCACACTAGACCCGCTCAAATATTAACGAGAAATAATGCCTAGGCTTTCTCGATAGGTTGTTCTTATGTTTGATGAGAGCGAAGATTCATCATGATTATTAATCAATCGCAAACGCATAGGTTTGATGCAAGAAGTAGATATACGTGCTTATACGTACACCCCTAAGTATGTAGAGACATTCAGGCTGTGTTCCGCGCTTGCGTTAAGCATCAAGACAGCATCAAGATCTGATCTCAATGTCAGCCCTGCCCAGGTCATTTAGCGATCGAAACATCAGTCGATTTACTTGGCTAGAGGCAAGATTAGGCTGTTGCCATCGTGCAAATTTTATGTTCGAGATCGCGCTCCTGTAGCACCATCATGCGGCTGGCGGCTTGCAGAATCTCGTGGATCGACTCGCCCCGATCGGCCTGAGCTTTCCATTGTTGGGCGGTGTTGCCGTCGCGCAGGATGTGACGCACGGGCGAGAGGAAGCAGGCGATGCCGCGTTCTCGGGCGATCGGGCGTACGGTTTCGTAAAGTTCGTTGATCCAGTCGCGAGCGATGATTTCTCGCCCGTCTTCCCAGTGGCGGAGCGTGGCGTTGAGGCTCGATCGGCTGACGCTCTGTTCGTTTTGGCGCATCAGGTCTAGCAGGTCGGTGGCTCGGCTACCGGCGGGCAGGGAGCTGCGAACGAGGGGATCGAGGCTGGGATCGTTGATCGCCTGTTGGATGCGTGATTCGAGCAGGGCGGTAATCGCGAGTAGGGCGATCGGATTGGTGACGAGGTCACAGATGCGAACTTCCAGGCGGTTGATGTCGTACGGACGGCGATCGCCGTTGGGTCGCGCTGAGATCCACAAGTGTCGGACATTCTGCATGGTTCCGAGGTCGAGCTGCTCGTTCGTCCAGCGAATGAAATGGGCGTGATCTTCAAACAGGGGCGGCGTCACGCTCGGAACTTGAGGGAAGAGCGCCCAGCGGGTCGAGTCGTACCCCGTGACGCGGCCACCGAGGAACGGCGAGGAAGCACTCAGCGCCAGCAACAGCGGCGCTTCGAGGCGCACCAAACGCAGCACGCGAATCAGCACCTCGGGATCGGGGATACCGATATTAATGTGAATGCTGGCGGTGACAACATCGGTTCCGTAGGTTTGCTCGATGTAGTCGTGGTAGGGATGGTCGGGGGTCGATCGATGAAAGCGCGTGGTGTCGCCGACGGAGAGCGTGCTACCGGGAATGAGGGTGTAGTCGCCGTCGGTTTGAGTGCGTAAATAGTTACGCAGGGCTAGCCGGGGGCGCAGCAGCTCGCAGATGAGGCGTTCGTAGCTGTGGTAAGGGTCGGTGGCGTATTCAACGTTGCGACTGTCGGGTTCGCGCATGAAGCCAGGTAAGTCGTTGGTGATGCGATCGGCTAGACCGACGATTTCCCCGTCGGTCGTCCCGGTGTACATCTCAACTTCAAAGCCTTTGGATAGCAGCATAATCTTTTCGCAGCGTCGTGCGCGTCCGAACAGTGTCACCAGCTCTTCAATCCTAATTCAGGTCTGGCCGAATTCTGGTTTTGTTTGCGTGGGGTGATTTCTTTTTGTGGAGTACGGCGATCCGATCGACGAAGCCTGACCGGGCTATGCGGGGACGATCCAGTTCGATCGATCGACGTTTTTTGGATCATCGCTAGGATTATCGGATTCATCCGATCGCTTAACACCACCACACATGACCTCTCCAACGTCGAACTCTTACCCGTCCCCCTGGCGCATTCTCGCCGTGCTGGGCGTGGGGATCTGCGCTGTGGCGACGGGGGCGATTTGGACACGATTAGCGATCGCGGCGATCGACGTGAGCCTACGCCAGGAGGCAGGATTTGGGGTCAGGTTTGGCAGTTGGTTTGCGCTAGCGCGGATGGTGATGGCATCGGTGCTGTTGCTGCCCAATTGGCGCGGGCTGCGAGTCGAGTCGGCCAAGACTGGGGGACGATGGGCGATCGCGGCGGGAGCCTGTCTGGGTCTGCATTTTGCGCTGTGGCTGTCGTCGCTGTCCTACACCTCGATCGCCGCTGCAACGGTGCTTGTGACGAGTAACCCGCTCTGGATGGTGCTGCTCTGTTGGGGACTGTTAGGCGAGCGACCCACCCGTCGTAATCTGTTGGGAATTGCGATCGCGCTCGCCGGTAGCATCGCGATCGCCTTCGCCGACACCGGCTTTAGTCCCGATGCGAATCCCGCGCTGGTTGCCCAAACGACCCAGCCGCTATTTGGCAATCTTCTCGCCTTACTCGGAGCCTGGGCGGTTTCGGCCTACCTGCTGTTGGGTCGATCCGCCCAGCATCGCGGCTTAACTCTGTCGGTATACTCGGCGATCGCCTACACCAGCGCGGCCTTATTGCTCCTACCCGTTCCCGCCCTGCTCGGCGCAAGCTATACCGATTACCCGCCCGAGGTTTTCGGCTACGTGTTGCTCAGTGCGCTGCTGCCGCAACTCGTCGGTCACACGGCGATTAACTGGTGTGTACGCTGGGTTTCGCCGACGATCGTCACGATCGCCATCTTGGCTGAACCGATTATTTCCACGACCCTCGGGATCTGGATCTTTAGCGAAATTCCTAGCGTGAAGGTCATACTCGGCGCGATCGTGGTGTTGGTCGGGATCGCGATCGCCGTGACGAAACGCAAACCGAACCATCCCTAACGATTAACGATCTATTTTCGATCCGTTTCGTCTGTCGAAACTCATTACAACCCATCGAACTTGACTTGGATCGATCCAAATAATCTGAACCAATCCAAATCGACCTAACGCGCCAACATCGTTAAAATTCCCTGCTGACCGAGCAGAACCTCACGAATCAAACTAAACAACCCCACCCAAATAATCGGCGAAATATCCACCCCACCCAGAGGCGGGATGAGTTTTCGGGTTGGCGCGAGAAACGGCTCCGTGGGGACGATCGCCAGACTAAACGGCATCTTTTCCATTTCCACTTGGGGATACCAGGTCAAAACAATGCGGAAGATGAACAGTAGCGTCATCAGCGTGAGCACGAGACCCAGGGCAAGATTGGCAATAGTAAGGGGCGTCATGGGAAATACGGTAGGACTTTTGGCGTCTTAAAAAGGAGGTTGGCGGTGTTGATCGATGTTCTGTTCTACGGTCTGCCGCGATCGATCCTTAATTTAACCTGAGTTCGGGATCAGGTTAAATCGCGAATACGATCCCAGGGGTTCATCCTGCCAAAATCAGTCTCTTTCCAATGGGGTCGCAACTCGCTAAACTAATTGGAACAAATCTAGCCAAACGCCCTCAGAGGTTCCAGGTTTTATGACTCCGTCTTTAGCAAATTTTTTCTACAGCTTGCTTGCTGGTACTCTAATCGTCGTGATCCCCGCCACGATCGGTCTCCTGTTCATCAGCCAACGCGACAAAATCCGTCGTTAATCGAGCTGTTAACGGACTGTTAATCTATACGTCGATGCTCTAGCCCGATCTCTGGTCACCGTCGGCCTTACGTGTCACCTCTGATCTTGCTTGAGTCTTGAATTATTAACAAAAAAGCTTTAAAAATGGCGCGGCAGAGGGCGATATTCGTCCATCAGTCGCGCCGTTTCCCGTATTTTTATCGTGTCTGATCATTTCTGATGCTACGTTGCGATCGGCGTTCCGCACGCCTCGCCAAGTCAAATCTCAGTACGCCACTCCTCAACATTCTCTCAAAACCGAACCACCGGAACTCGCTTAAGATGGGGGATGGAGTCGGAGAAAGTCATGCCCAACCTCGAATTGCTCTGGAACGGAACCTCGCTTCCGGCGCTAACCCTCACACTACTATTCCCCTCGGCCCCGCCTGTACTAGCGCAATTTGCCTACGGATTCGGTGTCGGTAGCCTGTTGGGAGTCGGCCTCGTCTTTTGCGGACTGGCGCTGTATTTGCTGCGATCGATGCGTCCCAATCTGGCACGCGATCACGATATTTTCTTTGCGGCGGTCTCCCTGCTGTGCGGCGGTATCCTCTTTTTTCAAGGTTGGCGACTAGACCCGATTCTCCAGTTCGGTCAGTTCTTGATGACCGGGTCGGCGATTTTCTTTGCGGTCGAAAGCATTCGCTTACGCGGTGTCGTCACCCAGCAAGCCAAGCGCAGCACGCCGATCGTCGATGACGATCGCCCGGTCAGCTCGAACTACCGCACCTACGACGCCGAACTCGAAGAAATCGAACCCTACGAAGCGCCACCCTCGCAGCCCCTACGACGCATTGCAGGCAGCCGAGACGGACGCCGAACCACACGACCCGCACGCGAGACCGGTGCAGGCTATGACGACAGCGATCGTCGTCCGCGATCGACTCGCCCGGACAACCGAGCCGCTGACCCGCGAGCAACCGGTAGCCGTCCGCGTCGTCGTCCCGATGCCGCCCGCGACCTCAATTTGCGCTACGATGCCGCGCCGGATGATGACTACGGCGACGATTACGGCGGTGGACGCAGCCCACGATCGGGCGATCGACCCGCACGTCGTCCCGGCTCGCGACCCGGACGCCCAGCACGACCTACCGGCGAAATGGAAGCGACCCTAGAGGGCTACGACACCTACACGCCGCCCGCCAGCGATCGACCTTCTCCGCCTGAATCCCCGTATCGTGATCCGAGCGAATCCCGTGCTGTCCGGAGCCCCCGCCCGAGTGACGATCGCCTCAATTACGATGATGACTATGGGTCAGACTATGACGAAAGTCGTCGTGATCCCTACGGCGAAGAACCGCCAACCCGTCGCCCTAACGGTGGTGTAGACGTGCGGGATGAGCGATCGAACGCTGGAACCGCAAACGCGCCTAATGATGATTACGCTGAGTTTTATCGTGATGACGACGACTACGACACGCCGCGTACGGCCTCGGGTTCCGCCTCGGGTTCGACACCTAGCGGATCGTCAACGGGCGATCCAGACTATGACGTTTAGCGCTGTGGGCATTCGGTGAAGTTGAGTTTGAGCGATCGCCCGCAAACCCATTTCCTGCGGCCACGGACACTTCGCCGCTATACGCCTTTGGTTGCGCTGAAGCATCTGCTGGCCGCGATCGCGATCGCCACCCTGTCCGCCTGCTCATCGACGAATACGCCCCTCACATCCAGCGCCCTCAACAGTCCCTTTGCGGACTCTCAGCCCGCCCTCAGCGGCAACGGGCGCTATCTCGCGTTCGTGAGCAATCGCGGCGGTTCGAGCAAAATTGCACTGTACGATCTGCGTGCCAAACGTTTGGTGGAACTGCCGTCGCTCGATCGCGGTGATGCGATCGCCGAGACGCCCAGCTTGAGCTATACCGGACGCTATATCGTCTATGTGGCGAGCGATCGCGGTCGGCCTGAGATCGAGCTATACGATCGCATCTCGCGGCGAATTCAGGTATTGACCAACGGATATCGCGGCTGGGTGCGTAATCCGAATATTAGTGCGGACGGGCGTTATGTGGTGTTTGAGACCGGGCGGCGAGGGCAGTGGGATATCGAAGTATTGGATCGGGGGCCTGGGATTGAGTTGGATCGCGCCGATGGTAGCTAGATCGATGCAATGCAGGCTCAGACCACGACAATACACGCCGATCGGCACGCTCATTTTGGTCACGATCGCCGGACTCATCGGCGGCTGCACGCCCTATCCCCGCATCATCGAATCCGCCTTTGATCCCGGTGGCCGCAGTCTCAATTCGCCGTTTAATGAGCGATCGCCTGATATCGCCGGTCGCTATATCGTCTTTGTCTCCGAGCGCCAACGCCGCCAAAATATTTACCTGTACGATCTACAAACAAACCAGACGATCGACCTCCCCGGCCTGAATACGCTCACGACCCTAGCGTCAGATCCCGACGTCTCCCGCGACGGGCGGTATATCGTCTTTGTCGGGAATCGTCAGGATCGATCGGGTATTTATCTCTACGATCGGCAAACCCGACAGGTTCGCGAAATTGCGGCCAATTTGCGAGCCAGCGTTCGCAATCCGACGATTAGCGCCGATAGTTTGCGAATTGCCTTCGAGGCGTCGATCAACGGTCAGTGGGATATTTTGGTCTATACCCGTTCTGGGCAGGCGATCGAGGTTCCGAACCTACCGCCGCTTTAGCTTTTCGGCTGGCTCCTAACCTAAAATTTTGCGGTCTCCGCCCTGCTTCCCGTACTTTTTTCCATCACTTAACGCGCTCGTTCGAGGTGCTTGCACGATGCCTACTCGCTCTTCTCTGTCCGTATGGGTTCAATCTTCGCGCCGTATGCGTGTGGGCGCGATCGCCTTATCCATGACCCTCGGTTTACCGACCCTCTCCCCCACCCTGGCCGCAACCCAACCGAACCGGATAAGCATCACCAAACACACCAGCTCGAATTCAAAACATGTAACTACCCCAGCCCAAACCACAGCCTTAAAACCGTCGGTCATCGCCCAGGGCAGCGATGAAGACATCAATGTGCGCGTTTACGAAACGGCTAGCCCCGCCGTCGTGGCGATCGATGTGGGCAACGGCTCTGGTTCCGGCAGCATCCTCACCTCCGACGGCCTCGTCTTGACGAACTCTCACGTCGTCGAACGCGCCACCGGCCCCGTCACCGTCATGCTCACCGATGGCCGCGAACTCCTCGCCGATGTCGTCGGTTTCGACCCGACCGGGCGCGACCTGGCCGCCGTGCAAATTCGCAACGTGAGCAACCTGCCAACCATTCGGCGCGGACGAAACCCGGTACGGGTGGGGCAGCGTGCCTTTGCGATCGGTAGCCCGTTCGGGTTTTCCAATACGTTTACGATCGGCATCGTCAGCCGCATCGACCCCGACGACGGCACGATCCAAACCGATGCGGCGATCAACCCCGGCAATTCCGGCGGGCCGCTGCTCAACTCCAACGCCGAACTCGTCGGGGTCAATACCGCGATCTACACCACCGGCGAAAATGCAGGCAATATCGGTATCGGCTTTGCGATTCCCATTGACCACGTCGAATCGTTTCTCACCGCGCTGACTGCCGGTGATGTCCCCGTTGCCGCCGTTCGCACTGGCCTCCCCGCACTAACGCCCCTCGACACGCGCCTCGATGCTCCGCCCATCCTCGGCAGCCTGACCGAGGGAGATAATATTTTGCCCAGCGATCGCAGCTTCTTTGATGCCTATCGCTTTAGTGGTCGCGCCGGTCAGTCCGTCTCGCTAGCGATGACGAGCCAAGATTTTGATTCGTATCTGATTTTGCTCGATGAAGATGGAAACAGTGTGACCTTTGATGACGATAGCGGTGGCGGCTACGATGCTTTAATCCAGACCACTTTACCGACCTCGGGGGATTACCTGCTGCTGGCGAATACCTACGAAAGCGGACAGTCTGGATCTTACCGATTGCAGCTTTCGAGCGGCACGGGGGGCGCGGCAGTGACACCGCCGTCATCGTCTGGATCGCTCAACATTCAGCGCAGCGGCTCGCTCCAGGACAGCGATAATGTTTTGCCCAGCGATGGCAGTTTGTTCGATGCCTACGAGTTTTCAGGACGTGCGGGTCAGACGGTGGAGATTCGACTGGCAAGTTCTGAGTTCGATACGTATTTAATTTTGGTGGACGGGTCGGGTGCGGCGATCGATCAAAATGATGATGCGTCGAATAGCACGACGAATTCATTTTTACGGGTCACCCTGCCCCAAACGGGACGCTACAGCGTTTACGTCAATTCCTACGATGCCAGCGGTCGCGGCAATTACAACCTCGTCATCCGCGAGGTCAATTAAGGCGTAGGGTGGGCACTGCCCACCACGATCAATGCGTGGCGAGGTCTCATCAATGTTATGGGCGAATTTCGATGATGGTGGGCAATGCCCACCCTACGCAACGACGGTGAAGCTGCTTCGCATAAATCCGTCTATTGCCAGCGATCGCGCAGCATCTGGGCGTTCTGATACCACTCAACGTTACCCGTTTGGTTGTAGAGGTCGATCGCCTGATCGAGGTCGGCGAGCGCTGCGGTGCGATCACCGAGGAATATTTGTGCTAAAGCTCGACCGTATAAAACGTCGGCATGGTGGGCTTTCTCGGGGGCGAGACCCGGGCTGTCAATCCCTAGGGCAGCAGTGTAGTCCGTGACGGCGCGGTGATAGTTGCCGAGCTGATAGTAGATGTTGGCGCGATTGTAGTGGGCTTGCTCCAGGATTGGACTCGGAGCTGGACGAGCTCGATCGAGATCGATCGCGGTGCTGTAGTCGTCGATCGCATCGGCAAAGTTTTCGAGATAAACCTGAGTGCTGCCGCGATTGTTGTACGCCTGGACGTAGTCTGGATCGTGGGAAATCGCCTGATTGAAATCGTCGATCGCGCTGTAGTAGCGACCGAGCGAAAGGTTGGCGTTGCCGCGATTGTAGTAGGCCAGAGCCATACGACTGTAGTTATTCTGGATCGCATCGGAAAAATCGGCGATCGCCTCGTCGTAGCGACCCATTTCCAGATACGTATTGCCTCGGTTGTAATAAATCAAGCCGAGATCGGGATGGTCGTGATTCAGCGCTTCGGAAAAATCCGCGATCGCTTCGGGATACTGCCTGAGATCGGCGTGTGCATTCGCTCGATTGTTATACGCCTCGGCATAGCTCGGGTCTAGGCTCAGAACTCGCGAATAATAGGACAGCGCCGACTGAAGACTGCCGTGTTCAAAATAGTAGTACGCACGCTCAAAGTAGTCGTCAGTGGCAAGCTGGGCGATCTGGGGCGGCTGAAGGGCAGGACGCGCAACGATGTCGCGAGCATACGTCGGCGAGGCTAGAGCCATCGCCGCAAACACGACGCCGATCGTGCTCAAACCGTGCTGGAGCGTCTGGGCGATCGAGAGCGATCGGGGCTTAGAGCAACGAAAATGTTTGAAGCGCGTGAATGGGTTTACGCTCTGTTGGCGAAAGATATTAAGCACCGCGACGACCAAACTCGGACATCGATAATATATTCGATAGATAGTGATAATCCTAGATTATCAAGCGATTATCGGTTTTGGGGCGGCCTGAAACATAATCAGAGACTTTTGTTATTGTTCGATCCCCGACGTTTAAGTCTCGTTGCTTGACGCTCGTTGTCTGAATTCAGATATTTTAATCACCCCAAATTTGCTGTCGGGCGGATCGCTGTGTTGCGATCGGATCGGGGCGCGATCCCCTCTGGAACGTACGCAAGATAGGTTAGGACTCCTGCCCTCTTCCGGTAGACCGATTCCAATTCAAGACGATTGAATTGATAATTCAGGAAATAAAAGCATTATTTGGGAAAATCACCTAAAAAATAGATAAAGAAATCGTATAGCTCTAAAATGCTTGCATTTCTGCTTTAAATTCCCTGAACATCAGGAAATATGGCACTCCAAATTTACGTTAAATAATCTAAAAAGCAGATGCGATTGATTGACAGGCTTTCCCATCGCAGTTCATAATTGCCGATCGTGTAAACTCGCATAACCCATACAAGACCTTGGCTAACGTAGTAGTAATTGGTGCCCAGTGGGGCGACGAAGGAAAAGGCAAAATCACTGACCTGCTCAGCAAGTCAGCCGATGTTGTCGTCCGTTACCAAGGGGGGGTAAATGCAGGGCATACGGTTGTCGTTCAAGACCAGACATTTAAGTTACACCTCATCCCCTCAGGTATTCTCTACCCAGAGACGGAATGCATCATCGGTTCCGGTACGGTCATCGACCCCGAAATCCTGATCGAAGAGCTTGATACGGTGGAAGCGCTCGGCGTTTCTACGAAAAATCTGCGCATTGCCCAAACCGCGCATATTACGATGCCGTATCATCGCCTGATCGATAACGCCTCGGAAGAGCGACGCGGTACGAATAAAATCGGTACGACGAAGCGCGGCATTGGCCCGACCTACGCCGATAAATCGGAGCGAACGGGTCTGCGCGTCCTGGATTTGATGGATAAGGAGGGTCTGCGCGAAATTCTAGAGTGGACGATTCCGTATAAAAACGAAGTGCTCGAACGGATGTACGGTCTCGATCCGCTTGATGTGGAGACCGTGCTGGCGCAGTATCTCGAATATGCCGATCGCCTCCGTCCCCACGTGGTCGATGCCTCGCTCAATATTTACCAAGCGCTACAAGATCGCCGCAATATTTTGTTTGAGGGCGCTCAGGGAACGCTACTCGACCTCGATCATGGGACGTATCCCTACGTCACATCGTCCAACCCGGTGGCGGGCGGTGCGTGTGTGGGTGCGGGGGTTGGCCCGACGGCGATCGATCGCGTGATTGGCGTCGCCAAAGCGTATACGACGCGGGTCGGTGAAGGGCCGTTCCCGACGGAAATGGTCGATGGCATTGGTGAGGTGCTGGGCGATCGGGGTGCTGAGTTTGGTACAACGACGGGACGTGCTCGCCGCTGTGGCTGGTTTGACGCGGTGATTGGCCGTTATGCGGTGCGCATTAACGGGCTGGACTGTCTGGCGATTACGAAGCTCGACGTGCTCGACACGCTCGACGAAATTAAAGTGTGCGTTGGCTACAAGATCAACGGCGTGGTTACGAAAAACTTCCCGAGCAGCGCCCGCCAGTTTGCCAGTTGCGAGCCGGTGTATGAAACGATGCCGGGTTGGAAGGTCTCGACGGAAGAGTGCCGCAAGCTGGAGGATCTGCCCCAAGAGGCGCTGGACTACCTCAAGTTCCTGGCGGAATTGATGAATGTCCCGATCGCGATCGTCTCGCTCGGTGCAGGTCGTCATCAGACGATCGTGGTGGAAGATCCAATTCACGGACCGAAACGCGCCCTGCTCGATGCTGACGGTTCACCCATTAGCTAGGGTTTGATCAATAAACGTCATAATGGCGTTATTGATATCTATCTGAAGCAAAGGCAACAAAGAGCCGATCAAGTACAGCTCGATCGGCTCTTTGTTGCGATTCACCAAAAAACTGGGTCTGAAGCAACGTGTTCTAGGGGCTGTCATCAATTAAATTTGTAGCCTTTATTCAGCAAGGGTTTCAGCCCCTTTTGTTTTTTGTTGGGTCGGGCGTTCAACCGCTTACACCGTAAGGGGTCTGGTGCTAATTGATGACACGCCCTAGATGTGCGCGAATATGTACAGTGTTTGCGTCGTTGTTTACGTCGTTTTAACCATCTATTAAACGGTATATTACGTTACCTTAAGTGTAAGAGTTTCAAGAAATAGTGAGCCGTGATACAGATCTGCGAAACGCTTGATCCCCACTGTTTTCCTGATGCCAAGTAATTAGAATTTGCTTGGGTTCGCGCTACTACTACACGTTAACGGGAAATTTTTTCATGACTTATAACGCGATCGAGACATCGCCCCTAGATTGGACGGGTGATGTTCTGGCGATCGGTATCTTTGCCGATCAGTTTGAGGATGACGCCACCTTGAGCGATGACGTCAAAGCACTAGATGCAAAACTGGCCGGAACGATTACCGAGTTGATCGAGGAAACCAAATTTAAAGGCAAGATCGGTAGCGGCGTCATCGCCCGCGTCGGGGGTGGTAGCAGCATCCGCAAAGTGGCGCTAATCGGTCTCGGCAGCACGGAAGATGTCACGCTCGACACCTGGCGCGGTGCGGCGGCGAAAGCGGCCAAAACCGCGATCGGAGCCAAAGCCAAAACCCTGGGACTTTCGTTCCCTGGCAGCGAGGACGCCACAGCTACCACGCAAGCGATCGTCGAAGGAATTGAACTCGGAACCTTTAAAGACAGCCGGTTTAAGTCGAAATCGAGTGACGACGACTCCGAGACGGACAGTAAGTCGAAGCTCGATCACATCGATCTGTTTGCCCCGATCGGTGATGCCACCGCGATCGCCACCGCCCAGCAAATCGCCAGCGGTTCCATCTATGCCCGTGAACTCGTCGCCGCGCCAGCAAATGCCCTCGATCCCATCACCTTCGCCGAGAGCATCTCCGCCCTGGCTGAAGAATACGGCCTCGAACTGACGATCCTGGAACAAGAGGACTGCGAAAAACGCGGTATGGGCGCATTTCTCGGCGTGGCTCGCGCGTCAGATATTCCGCCAAAATTTGTTCACCTCGTTTACAAACCCAGCGGCACACCGCGCAAAAAACTCGCGATCGTTGGTAAAGGCTTAACCTTCGATTCCGGTGGTCTCAATATCAAGGTCGGCGGTAGCGGCATCGAGACGATGAAGGTTGATATGGGTGGCGCAGCGGCGACCTTCGGCGCGGCGAAAGCGATCGCCCAGCTCAAGCCCGACGTGGAAGTGCATTTCATCTCCGCGATTACCGAAAATATGATCAGCGGCAAGGCGATGCGCCCCGGCGACATCCTGACTGCATCGAATGGCAAGACGATCGAAGTCAACAACACCGACGCTGAAGGTCGCCTCACCCTGGCCGATGCGTTGGTGTATGCCGACGCGTTGGGAGCTGATGCGATCGTTGATCTCGCCACCCTGACCGGAGCCTGCGTCGTGGCTTTGGGCAATGATATCGGTGGTCTTTGGAGCGACACCGACGCACTCGCTGACGAATTACTTGTCGCCGCTAAAACTGCCGGTGAAAAATACTGGCGAATGCCGCTCGAAGAGAGCTATTTCAGTGTGATGAAATCGACTCACGCCGACATGAAAAACACAGGCTCTCGTGCCGGTAGCTCGATCACAGCAGCGCTATTTCTGAAAAAATTCGTCAAGGATACCCCCTGGGCGCACCTCGACATCGCCGCTCCGGTTTGGAGCGACAAAGGTAGCGCCTACATTCCCGCTGGTGCGACGGGCTTCGGCGTGCGGACGCTGGTGAACTGGGTGATGAGTTAGTGAGTTAACCGATCAGTTAACTGAGCTGGGCTTACGTCGGATCGATCGTGAATTTGACGTGAGCTCCCATATATAACGCGATATCAGACGAAATCCGGCTGTGTATAGACTTAGATCGTCGCTCTGAGCGAACACCGCACTTCGACTCCGCTCAGTGCTCATAGACGCTTTTGTCTTTTTCCTAGACAGAACCGGATTTCGGATCACATTGAACCTCGTAATAGATTGGCTAGAATGTTGCCCAGAACTCAACGATCGCCACGATCGATGGGAACGCCCCGTATCGCCCCCCATCTCACGAGTTGACATGCCTCAGCACGCCTGCATCGCCATCGGCATTGATCGTTATCGCTACATGCAGCCGTTGCGCTACGCGCTGGAGGATGCCCGCGAATTTCACGCGGCGATCGCGCAGATCGATGCTCATGAAACCGGCGCGGCGATCGCGAATCAAACGTCTCAAGAGACCTCATCACAACACCTGAACACGATCAGCGATTGGTCACCGATCACCACACAGAACGGCCACGAAAACGGCCACGAAAACGGTAACGGCAACGGCAGCGGCTCCATCACACCACCGATCGCCACCCTCACACCATTCACGATCGCGCCACCGGACGACACGAAACCCGACCTAGCCCGCCATCGGCTCATCACTGAAACCTCACCCCAGGTTGGCGATCGCAGCACCTACCCGACCCGTGAAGCGATCCTGCACGCGCTCTACCACTGGACGCGCGACACCGTCACACCGGATCAAACCCTGTGGTGTTTCTTCAGCGGTTACGGTTTAGAAGTCGATGGAATTGATTATCTGTTGCCGATCGAGGGCAATCCCAACCGGCTGGAGGAAACCGCAATCCCGATCGAAACCGTCTTCGATGCCCTCGCCGCCGCGCCGACCGATCGCGTCGTGCTCATCCTCGATATCAATCGCCCCACCAGCGCCGATCGCGACAGTGACATCGGCCTGCAAACCTACACCCTCGCCAAAGCGCGAAACATTCCGACGATCCTGTCCTGTCAGCCCCACCAGCGATCGTACGAAACCCGCGATCTGCGTCACGGCCTGTTTAGCGCCATCTTGCTCGAAGCCCTGCGCCATCGCAAATGCCCCACCCTGGAAAGCCTCGATCGCTACCTTACCGATCGCGTCCCGGAACTGTGCGACCTACATTTACAGCCCACCCAAACGCCCCTGCTGGCGATGGGCTCCGGTGTACCATCACCGTTTGTTCTGTTCGATGCTGCCGTGTCTGCGAAGCCGGACGCTAACGCCAGCAATGACCGTAAAAGCGGTGACGAATTCCTCAATTTTCCCAATCTCACCGATCTAGATCTCGACTCAACCCGAGTGACCGATCCGGACATCACGATCCCTAGTGCTAGCCAGGGTCAGAATCGCGCGGAACTGCCGCAAACGGGGACGATCCAAGCCGAGGCGATTAGCAGTGACATCGCCTCGATTAGTGATGTCGAAGCGCGATCGTTACTCGGTATGGGATCGAGTTTGATGGTGTGGTTGGGGTTGTTTGGTTCAGTGCTGGGTTTAGGGGTGTGGCTCAATGGTTCGATGAACGATTCCGCGATCGAGCCGGATCGTGCAGATTATTCCGAGCCAACCCAGTCGCTGACCGATCCCTCGATCGGTTCGAGCAATTCAGCATCTAACTCGACGGCCAATCCAGCTCCTGAAATGGCCGCGCCCTTAACCGCCGGGAATGAGACCGATTCGGCTCAGAACAATACGCCGATCGAGCCTAGCGACCCAACGGCGATCCCATCGAATCCGCCACCCCGATCTGATGCGTCTTCCCCGATGCCTGTCATGGAACCAAGCGCGATCGCCTCGATGCATAGCCTCCAAGCCTCGCCCCTCGATGCTGCGATCGCCCACGCCCGTCGCTTAACCCCCGATGATCCCGGCTATGACGATCGCGACCAGAATATCAAACGCTGGGGGACGACCATTTTTGAGATTGCCCAGAGTCGGGCTGATCGCGGTCAATGGATGATGGCGATCGCAGCAGCACGTCTTGTACCACCGGAGTTAACCGATTTGCAAAGCCGCACGGATCGATCGATTCAGTGGTGGACACAGGCTCAGGTGAATGAGCAGATGTTGACCGCTGCCCGCAAGATGATCGAGCCGAATCAGGCGTCGTCTTACTGGCGGGCGATCGAGCGGTTACGCACGATCAAAAAGGGTCAACCGTTTGATGACATGGCCTTAAACCAGGTCGAAACCTGGGCAGCGGATATGGTCGCGATCGCGCGGCAGCGGGCGGCCAATGGTCAGACGGCTGCGGCAATCCAGGCCGCCCAGCTTGTGCCACGCCAGACGGCGGCCTATGCCGATGCACGTCGCGAAATGGCTCGCTGGCAGTCCGTATCTCCCTAACGGGAGACGAGTATGCGTTTGTCCTGCCTACAGACCCTTGACGATCGTCATTGCCTCCGACACGTGCTTGTCAAACTCCAGCATCGAATCGAAGATGTGACGTACCGTCCCGTCTTTGTCGATTACGTAGGTCACACGCCCCGGCAACACCCACATCACCGCCGGAACTCCGTAGAGCTTCCGCACCGCATCGCCCGCATCACTCAGTAGCGTAAACGGCAAACTGTACTTGGTCGCGAAGGTTTGGTGCGACCCGACCGAATCACCACTGATGCCGATCACCTCTGCGCCCGCTTCTTGAAACACCTGATAGGAATCGCGAAACGCGCAGGATTCCGCCGTACATCCCGGCGTGTCGTCTTTCGGGTAGAAATAGAGCACGATCGACTTTTGACCGAGAAAATCGCTCAGGCTAACCGATGCGCCCGCTTGGGATTGGAGCGTAAAATCTGGAGCCTTGTCGCCGACTTTGATTGCCATGTTGATTCTTTTGTAACGTAATATTTCGTCATAATATACGACCGTACCCAGCGCGATCGCTCGCCCGATCCCATCACGTCCTGTAAACCACGCCCCCAAAGCCTTTGCCATGCCTGACTATTACAACTCACCCCAGTGGCAAAACTGCCTGCGACATCTCGGCTGGTGGCGTGGATCGTTTACGAATGTATCGATCGAGGGCGCGATCGTCGGCGATACTCCTACTCTGGTGACTCTCGACGGCGAAGACGATAACCGCAAAATCAAGCAAACCGTCCAGCGCTTCCCCACCGATGGCTCACCACCGCGCACGCTCAATCTGGAATACACCACCCTCAGTCGCGGCCTGATTTTTTTCGATAATGGCGCATTTTCCCTTGGGTCGATGCAGTATGCGCCGTTTACCGCGTTTGGTGGCGAGTTTGGGTTTATCGAGGGCGATCGGCGGTTGCGGCTGGTGGAGTTATTCGACGAGAGCGGCCAGTTTTCCAGCGTGAGTCTGATTCGCGAGCGGCGCGACGGGACGGAATCTGCCGATCGCCCGCCCCTCACTATCGATGACCTGATCGGTACTTGGGATGGCGAAGCGGTGACGCACCACCTGGATTATCGCGAGCCGACCGTTCAAACCTCCCGCCTAACGATCGCCCGTGATGGTAATCGTCTGCGCCAAACCCTGAGCGCCGGATCGTTCCAGCTCGAAACCAGCGCCACGATCGCAGGCAACACGCTCAATTTCGCCGGTCAAGACGGCGCACCCGATCGCCGAATTCTGCTGCTCCCCGACGGCGGATCGTGCAATATTCCGCTCTCGATTCCGCGCGATCGTCCCTTTTTCCTCGAAGCGGGCTGGCTGATTTCACCGACCCTGCGTATCCGCACGATGCGAAATTACGACCGGCTCGGCGGCTGCACAACGTTAACCTGCGTCACCGAGCATAAGGTTGCGTAGCACTCAACCCACATCACGATCGGCACAATCCGGCGTCCACATCTCGCGATCGCCTTGCCCCCAAAAACCATCAAATTTTGTAACGGCAATATTGCCCAGCACTTTTGTCTGGCAGGCGAGCCGCAGATCGCGATCGGCAGCGTGGGGCGGGAGCGATCGTCGGGTGCGATCGCGCCAATTGGCCTCACTGATGCAACCGGGCGCACCGTCGATTTTGACCGTGCATGTGCCGCACGTGCCGATGCTACGACAGTTAATCAGGCTGGCGTTACCGTTGTAGAGTGCGACCCCTGCATCGAGCAATACCTGGCGTAAATTCGCCCCGATCGCGCAGTCAATCTGTTGTCCGTTCGCTCGTACCGTTGGCATAGTGTCCCCAAAATTACAGCATCCCTTAGAGTATTGCCCGAAAACAATCGCCCATCCCAGAAGTCGGATTTCTTGCCCATTGTGCGTGAGTCCTGCCATGTTGCAAATCATCTGGGTTGGGCAGGGGCGATCGTTAAATTTCGCCAAACACTTGACGAATCTGATTACAGCCTCTACATTGGTAAACCGTGACCGAGAAAAGGGTCACACAGCGCCGCATAGCCTTAGAGCTTGCCCAGCGTTGAACATAAGCGGAACTGGCGGAATTGGTAGACGCGCTAGATTCAGGTTCTAGTGGGAGTTATCCTGTCCGGGTTCAAGTCCCGGGTTCCGCATACCAATCAAAATCACAACATACCAATCAGAATCACAACTACGCTTAATTGCATAGAGTCGTGATTCTAACAGCAGGGAGTTTGCAATTTCTCTCTGCTGTTTGGCGTTAAGGCATCAAAGAGAGATGACCCGACATCCAGTGTTTCGCGGATTTTGGGGTCTAAGCTTAATGCTGCGATCGCCCGCTTCAGAACGCTTCAGTGTTAGTCTTGAGGCAAAATGTAACGAAAGCTTGGCATTGTGAACAAACTTAAACCGTTTCACGATGTCAAATGCTTCTGAAAACGCGGTCAGTGTGCGGTGCTTTGAATTGAGCGACCTGACCCTACGAACCCTACGAGTCATCAATCATGGACGGATGTTTGCGCGTCGGCCAACCTGCCCCTACTTTCACAACAACGGCAGTGGTCGATCAAGAATTCAAAACGATCAAGCTCTCTGATTATTTAGGGAAATACGTCGTGATGTTTTTCTATCCGCTTGACTTCACCTTTGTTTGTCCGACGGAAGTGACGGCATTTAGCGATCGCCACGATGAGTTTAGCCGTCTGGATGCTGAAGTGTTAGGCGTGTCGGTTGATAGTGAATTTTCGCATCTGGCCTGGATTCAGACCGATCGCAAATCCGGCGGCGTGGGCGATCTCAATTATCCGCTGGTCTCCGATCTCAAGAAGGAAATCAGCGCCGCTTATAACGTGCTGGAGCCGGAAGCCGGGATCGCGCTGCGGGGTCTGTTCATCATCGATCGCGAAGGTGTCATCCAACATATGACGGTGAATAACCTGGCCTTTGGTCGCAACGTAGACGAGACTCTGCGGACGCTCCAGGCGATCCAGTACGTTCAGGACAATCCGGACGAAGTATGTCCCGCCGGTTGGACGCCGGGAGCGAAAACGATGAAGCCTGATCCGGTCGGATCGAAGGAATATTTCTCGGCGATCTAGGTCTCCATTGGCGCATCATGAGATCTCGATCGCGGTTCCGTTCCGCTCGATCCACCCACCCGATCGCCCGCGTACGTTATGGCTCTCTCGTTTAATTCGTTTCAGCTCACCTCGACCGATTTTCGCGGTGTCGTCAATCGTCGGTTTTGGGCGAATTTTTTACCGTTTCCAGCGACGAATCAGTTCTATTTTGATGTTGGCACGCCCAATTTTAAGCTGCATGATGTGACTAACGATCGCGATGTAGAACTCCGAGACTATCGCGAACAAACGCCGTTAATTCTCGCCTTCACGCGCATTTTTACCGCAAAACAATACTGTCCGTTTTGCTTTCCCCACCTTGTCGAACTGAGCGATCGCTACGAAGAATTTCGCGCCCTCGGGTTTGAGGTGCTGCTGATCACGAGTACCGATCGCGCCCAAAGCCAACAGGTTGCCCAGGATTTGGGGCTAAAAATGCCGCTGTTGAGCGATCCGAGCTGCCAGATCTTTCGCGCCTATGGGGTCGGGCAAGCCTTGGGCGCACCGCTCCCGGCGCAGTTCTTGCTCGATCGCGACGGCAAATTGCGCTACCGTCACCTGTTTTCGTTTATCGAGCCGAACGCACCGCTCGATCGGTTGCTCGAACTGGCGCAGCCCTGGGGTCTGACGCCACCGCCAGCGGCTGAACGCGACGCGAATGATCAAACCAGTGTAGTCAACACGGAATCAGCGAAAAGCCGAAGCGAAACAGGCGAGAGTGAGACTCAAACTCAGCGCGATGATGCGACGATCGCCGCCAACGCTGTAGATGAGACGATCAAATCGTCTGATTCAACCGAAACGCCGACGTCGCTCAACGATCGCGAGATCACCGAACCCAGAACCACTGAACTCGAAATCGTTGAACCCGAAATCGTTGAACCCGAAATCGAACCGATGCCGGATACATCCCAGGCGATCGCCTTCGCCGCACAGTCCACGCGCCCGCTAGACGACAGCCAGCTCGAAACGATCGACCCCGAACTAGAGCCGCTCCCGAATCTGACGGCGATCGTGCCGATCAAACGCCGCCAACCCTGGCTCGATGACGATGCAGACGCGATCGCGATCGACGGCGAAATCGTGCCGGAACGACGCGATCGACGCTAGAGGTCGGCGGGTGGGTTGACGTTCATTTGCAGAAATTATCGAGCATTATCGCTAGTTGCGAGCGCTTCGATCGATAGGCGTGCCGCCTGAGACACCTGATGATGGGCATCTTTGGCGAGATAGTTCAGCGCCGATCGGCTTTTTGGCGTGTCGAGCTTACCGAGCGCTTCCGCCAAACGCTGACGCACCAGCCAATCTTCGGCTTGGGCAAACGTCAGGATCTTATCCACCGAATCGATCGCGCCGATTTCACCCAACGCCGCGATCGCCGCCTGCTGTAGCACCACCTCCGGTGCATCCAGTGCTTTCATCAACACATTAAACGCCTCCGGATTCCCCAAATTCCCCAGGGACACCGCCGCGCTAAACCGCACGAGCCAGTCCGTTTCTTCGTGGAACGATCGCACCAGCGGCTCGAAGGCACGCGGATCATTGAGATAGCCCAGCGCTCCGGCAGCATCGGCGCGAATGCCGTAATCCGGCTCATTTTGCAGAATATCGAGCAAAATGTCGTAGCATTCCTCGGTTTGCTTAATCCCGAGGGAAAACACCGCCATCGATCGCAGCGGCACGTGTTCATCCTTCAGCACTTTTTTGATTAGCGGTACGGCATCCTGAGCCGGGACATCGCGCAGCGACACCAACGCAAGCAGCCGATCTTTGGCGTCTTCGCTGTCGAGCTGGGCAGAAACATGGGCGAGATCAACGGACATGGGCAATTCCAAACGGTATGTTACCAATTGTAAAGATTGTAACGAGTCTGCGAAGGCGGGCAGGGCGGAAGACCGCACAGCAATTCTCAATATGGAAATTTCAGCGACTTTATTGAGAATCTCGATCCAATTGATATCCTTCTCAGCCTTCAGGCTGGCGAGGATTCAACGCAGCATCAGGGCAATCTGATACGGAGACTTCTGCTAGCCAGCATCGTTCGAGTGTCTGTTTGTTATTTGAGGGGCAATACAACAGAGCCGTCCTAGAAGCCCGATCGGAGCCGAAGGGGACGGGGCTTCAGACTCAGTCTTTGGGTGACGCCAGCCTTACAATACGTTACGATACGAATAATTAAAAAAAGTAAAGCTAATTTCAATAAAGTTCAAAGTTGTAGGTCATAACTTATAACTCGAACTTTAGGCTAGATCCCCCCGATGGAAGTTCGTCGAACATAAAACTTTAGCCCGTCATTATGTTCAGGCGATCCAGTACCATCATGACCCTCACTTCGCTTGGGTCAGAGCTCTCGATCAATCATCGTCAACACACCAAACCCCATCAATTCTCCACCACACAATCATGAGCACTTCCGTATCTATGTCTGAGTATGAATCAATTGCTGTCGGTCCCGTATCCGCCGACTTTTGGCAACAGTGCCTCAATCCTCAGAGCGCCACTCAGCGCAAAGAAGTCAACGAGTTCTTGAAGACACATGGTTATATTTGGACTCGCAGCGGCTCCGATTGGATGCTGAGTAAAAAATGGCAGCCCTCTGATGTCCTCGACATCACGCGTGTCGTATCTGAACTCAAAAGCAAACAGCTCCGCCAGCAACGCGCAGCCTAACGCTGATAGCTACGGCACATAGCCTTCGAGGCGTCTACCTCGTCGGTGCAAAACATCAGACGCCAACAATCAAAGCGGTATGAGATTCCCCCCGAGAATTTCATGCCGCTTTTTGTGGATTATTGCTTTTTTGGGATTGTATCGGGGAGGTCTTGGTGTCGGAACTCACGCAAAATGTCGAAAACTTGTAGGGGCATCATGGCAATGCATCTGCGAGAGCGGATCGCTTTCACGGATCAATGCTATCTATAATCCTGGAGGAGGGTTTTTATGCTGGTTTAAATACGGATGACCTTACCGGAAATTTATACTAAAATCAGTATTATCACGGTCAAGCGTACGATCGTGAGCACGCAAAAAAATCATCTGTTGCCGTACAAGGCATCGAAACGCTTGACCACGCTTGAGCCGACATGCACGCATCCTAATCATGCAGCTCCACGAAGATCGCGGCATTGGGGTTGTTCATTGAACGCTTGAAGTTGAACCGTTGCGACGACTTCACCGCAAGCCGCTTCGTTGCCGATTTTGGTTCCCGGCTTTTTCCAATAGCCTGAGTGGCTTCTCAGGTACGCACTATGATTCAAGCTTTAGTTTTGCCGTCACCTCCTGATTGCTTAAATCTCGATGAATGTATTGCTCAGATTTGGCAGTCCAAGCAAATCACGCCGGAGCAATGCTCTTTGCTTAAATCTTGGTTGCTTCAGACGGATGGGGAAGTCGTCTCCTCGCGCGATCGACAGGCGATCGATCGTCTTCTGCACGCTGTGCGTCGTGGCTGGATTGTGCTGAGTTAATCCAGGAAGGTTGATTCCCCTTGTGGGTGTGTGCGTCGATCAGATTGGGGCTTCGTGGGAGTGTGCGAAGCGAGTATTGAACCATTGATTGTGTGTGTGGCCTTGTCATCCAGATAAAATGACAAGACCGACGCAAGCGTTTTGTAGTTAGGGGTATGACTCGATGACGAAACGCTTGCGATTTGATACGTGCCCCTCATTCATTAACTATGCTCCGCAAACGTCAACCGACCTGGATTCAGCGTAATTCTCGCTTTGCGATCGCCGCGATCGCGACGCTTGGCATTGTCAATACAGGTTATCTAACGACAGCTCGTTTACTCAAAGGAAGCGTTGTCTGCCCGGTCGAAGGCTGCGATAAGGTGCTCGAAAGTCCCTATGCAACAGTCTTTGGCTCCATTCCCTTGTCGGCTTTGGGTCTGTTGGCCTATGTGGCAGTGTTGGCGATGGCGATCGCGCCCTGGCTTCTGAAAGCAGATGCGCCAAAAGCGCAGCGTAGCCAGATCAATGAGCAAACCTGGCTGGGCTTGTCGATCGGCGGTACGGCGATGGCTGTGTTTAGCGGCTATCTGATGTCGGTCATGGTCTTTGAAATTCAGGCTTTTTGTTTGTACTGTGTTGGTTCAGCGATTTCCGCGCTGTGTTTATTTGGCCTGTCGATCGTTGGTCATGATTGGGAAGATTTCGGCGCCGTTGGCTTTCGGAGCGTGATCATCGCTGCGATCACGCTGATCGGTGCGTTTGCGTTATATGCACCGCTCAACGTTAACCCGAGCGATCAGACGAGTGGGTATGCGATTACAACGACATCCAAACCCGCTAATATCGAACTGGCCGAATATCTCAACACGTCGGATATTCAAATGTTTGGTGCATTTTGGTGTGGTCATTGTCGCGACCAAAAACAGTTGTTTGGCCAAGCAGCATCGAGCAAACTTGATTATGTCGAATGCGATCCAAACGGTCAAAATCCTCAGCCCGATCGCTGCCAAGCCGAGAAAATTGAGAGCTATCCAACCTGGATAATTAATGGTGAACAGCATCTTGGCGTACAGTCTCTCCAAGAACTTGCACAGCTCTCGGGCTATACCGGTTCAACCGATTTTGGGGTTGAGTAGTCCCCTCTTTGATCAAGCAAAGTGCCTTTGAGTTCTGGATCAAAAAATGAGTCGAGCAACGGATCGACTTTTTCGGTAATCTCCGCACTTTGTGAAACACTTTCTCAGTCCTGAGAGATTTCGTGCGGTCTTGATGGATCGCTTTGATCTATTCGGTCTGGCGATGATCAAGACCGATCGCCTGATCGATCCGATCCAAGCCGTGCGCCTCTAGCCGATCGAGTAACCCGTTCATGATCCGCTTCGCGAGGTTGGGGCCTTCATAGATCCAGCCGGTATAGACCTGAATTAAGCTTGCGCCCGCCGTGAGTTTTTCCCAGGCATCGTCAGCGGTGAAGATGCCGCCCACGCCAACGATCGGCAGGGTTCCGTTCGTGGTGCGATAGATGTGCCGAATGACGTCGGTCGATCGCGCTTTGAGCGGCGCACCGGCCAAGCCACCCGCTTCCTCGGTGACGGGATTTCCCGTTGCGGCGATCGTCTGGGTTTTGAGATTATCGCGGGAAATGGTGGTATTTGTGGCGATGATGCCCGCTAGCTCGAATTGTTGTGCGAGTTTAACCACATCGTCGATCGCCTCCCAGGTTAAATCCGGGGCAATCTTGACTAGAATGGGCTTAGATTGGGTGCGTTTTGATTGAGTTTCAGTAGTGCCTGAGTAGCTGACGGTCCGGCTGCTGGGTTTCAGGGTTGCATTTAGGGTCGTGTTTACAGTTTGCAGGGTGTCGAAAATGCGTGCGAGTCGATCGGGATCTTGGAGTGATCGTAAGCCCGGTGTATTGGGTGAGGAAACATTCACGACGAAATAGTCGCCAAAATCGTGCAGTTGCTCGAAGCTTTGGCGGTAGTCGTCGGCTGCGTTGTCGAGTTCGGTGATTTTTGATTTGCCGAGGTTGACCCCGATCGCGATCGCGCGATCGGGGGGTACATCCTGGGCGCGTCCGACCTGGTCGAGATTGCGAGCCATCGCCGCTGATCCCCCATTGTTAAAGCCCATACGGTTCAGGCTGGCGGCATCGTCGATCAGGCGAAATAGTCGCGGCTTCGGGTTGCCGGGTTGAGCGTGCCAGGTCGCAGTTCCCAGTTCGGCAAATCCAAAGCCAAACCCACCCCAAAGCTGACCGACCGCGCCGTTTTTATCGAAGCCTGCGGCTAATCCAAGGGGATTACGGAAACGTATACCCCACAGGGTTTGGGCAAGGCGCGGATCGTCGAGATTATAGCTGCGATAGAGCCGATCGCAGATCCAGTCAAAACCGGGCTGACGCGATCGTTGGGATAAGACCGCTAAGGTCCCGACGAATTGGTTGTGCATCCATTCGGGATCGGCATTTAATCCCGAAAAGAACAACGGGCGGATGAAGTTTGAATACAGATCCATGACGCAGAGATTGAAGGCTCCAACGAGTCGGTCAACGTGCAAGCACACGCTGATCATCGTGCAGAGTCCACTATCTCACGTCACCTTGATGCGATTAAGACAGTTTTCTCGCCGTCATTGTCATTGATTTGTTGATGATCGTTAACTGCCGTGAGGGTCTAGCGATCGCTGTTCTGACCCCAATCAATACCGGGTTCACGTCAGTGAGCTAGGCCAATCAATCAACGACACCGTCCAAACGACACCGTCCAAACGACACCGTCCAGGGGATCTACTCGGTTACGCCCGCCTTGTCTGCGTGTAGCCGGTCTGAGCATCGTACCGGTCTATTGCATCTCCTATCATGAACGACGAATCGATCGTCTCGCCACTGCCATCATCCCTAACCTATAGCAACGATTTAACACTTGATTTGGGGCGAATTCTCCAGCGTCTGCGCGTGACGGACGGCACAGAAATGCTCGTCAAAGTGGTGATGGATTTCTTGCGTAACCAGTTTGAACGCTGCCCGCTGATCTGGTTGGGTTTGTACGATCGACGTACCCACAAAATTACCGGCAAGGGTGGTATTTTGCCGAGCGATAATCGCCGTGCCTTGCGTCACTCCTTTGGTTTGATGTCCGGTGATACCCTCGAACAGGTCGTGATCCAGCAGCGTCCGATTCATATTGCCAATCTACAACGGGAAAAAAATGCGGGTGATTGGAGCCATGCTGCTCGACAGGCAGGCATCCAGAGTGCGTTTGTCTTGCCCATCACGTCGCGTAACAAGTGTTTGGGTCTCGTTGTGCTGGGCTCCGAGCACACGGGCTTCGCACTAGAGATCCTCGAAACGACCCAGCTCACGATTATCCTGGGTGAATTTGCCAATATTCTCTCCCTGCGTGAACTCGAAGAGCAGCGCCTTCAAGCCCAACAACCCCACGCGGTGTTGTTAACGGCGGCGGAACATCTGCAACGATCGGAACCCTTGGGGCGTCGCCTTGAGCGAGTCCTGCAAGAGGTTCAACAGTTTATCCAGCCCACACAAACGCAACTGTACTGGATCGATCGCGATCGTCAGCGCTTTGTGCGCCACGAGCTGGCAATCACGCTGGAAGGGCGAGAACAGTCGAGCTGGATTGACACGGATCGCGCGATCGCATTACCGATCGATCTGGTGACCGACTTTGAGACATCCGGCCTGCCGATCGCTGAGTTTGAAGAGTTTCACGATCATTTGCTCAAAAATCAACCCGTGGCGATCGGCGAATCCTACTCCTCATTGCCCAGCATCGATACCGGCAAATTGATGTCCCAACTCAAGGCGCGATCGGTGCTCGCCGCTCCCGTTTGGCATCGTCAGAGCGATCGAGATGAACTCCTCGGATTTCTGGCGGTGACCGCTCAGGCGGCTCGGATGTGGACGAAGGACGAACGGCAGTTTTTGCATGGTGTCTCGCGCAGTATTGCCCTCGCAGCTTCGGCTCACCGCGCCACGTGGGCGTATCAACAGCTTCACGATCGCCATACAGCCACCCTCGCGATCGCCCAAGCGAGCCGCAACCTGAGCAATCGGACGACTCTAAGTGCGGCCAATTCAGTTAATTCAGCATCTCTGGCGGTCAATCTCAACTTCGAGGCGATCGCCGACCAACTTTGTACGTATCTTGCCGTCAAGCAAGTTGCCATCCTCCAGCTTGACCACACCCAGGACGCATTTGTCGTCGCCTTTCAGCGATCGCAAGATGGTGCGCTCCCGTCGCCTCTGCCGACCCTTAGCCTGATCGATTACCAGCTTCTCGAACGCAGCACCCATGCCATTGCCTTAAACGATATTGCCCTCAGTCTCGGCGGAACCATGAACGCTGCGACCTCAACGTTTAGCCGCTACAACCGAGATATTGATGTGCGCTTCAGTGCGTGGCAACCCCAGTTTGCAGCAGCGGGCTGGAATGCGATCGCACTCTGTAATGTCCATCCGGGTCAACCGGCAAAATTTCTCATCGCGATCGGTCATCCCCAACCGCATCCCTGGTCGGATCAAACCCTCCGCCTGCTGGAATGGACGGGACAGCAGCTCGCGACCCAGCTTGATCATGTCCAGCTCGATCGCAGCAACCACGAACTGCAAGACGCTCTGACGACCATCACTCAGGGGATGTCGAGCCTTCAGCAACATTCCACCGCTGATACCGCAGAACGGAGCCTGTTAAAACAGGTTTGTCGTTGGCTCGATGCAGATTTTGTGGCGTTATTGCAGCTTCCCAAAGCTCCCGATCGAACGCCAGCACGGGTTGTTTTTTCGACTGGTAGTCACGATCGCCAGCCGCCGATCGCCGCTGGTACAACAATCGATCTCGCCAACGATCCACTGTTACAGCAAAGTATCGAATCCCAAGGTTTTCTGGGGCCGCTCTCCTTCGTTGAACTGCCAGAATCAACCCGAACCTGGCTCGGAGGCTCATTCGCGGGTCAGCTTTACATTTTGGCCTTGCGTCCCGATCCGGATAGTGCGCCCAGCACTATTTTTGTGGCGATCGATCGCGGCCAACGTTGGGACGATCGACGGCTATCGCCCGCGCGTATTTTGCTAGAGGCGCTGGTTCAGGTTGAACGCAGCGACCAAACCCTGCGTCTGCTGCACGATAAACGCCACACGCTCGAACCACTGAATTGGTATAAACATCGTCAGCTAGAGTCGCTGTACTGGACGTTGGGCACTGCCGGTCGTCAGATTGAACGCCTGGTTAACCAGCTCGATTCGACCCGCGTGAGTGGCACCGACAGCGCGATCGAAACCGATCGCGAACAGATCTACGGTCAGCAAACCTTGCGCGTACTGGGCGAGAGTCTCGACAGCCTCAAGACCAGCCTCCAGCAAGAGCAATGGCAGCTCGGTTTTGCGAGTGACAATGTTTCCCTCGTGACACTGCTCAAGCGTGTTCTCGATCGCTGCGACCCACTCCTCAAAAAACGTCAGCTTTGGCTCCAAGTTCACCGGGAAGGCAACACCATCATTCAGGGTGATCGTCACAAACTAGAGCTGATTTTCTACGAATTGCTCACCTGGGCCTGTCAGCGATCGGCGATCGGCGGTCGGCTCGATATTTGGTATCGCCCGATCACGCTTGACGATCGACCGAATATGCCCCTCCTCGAACTAGCAATCACCGATTCCGGCGTCATTGATCTACACCTAATCGAAACCTTTCAACGTTTCCTTGACAACCACAATACCTACAACTTCGCGAGCCTGACGACCCCCGAACTCGATCGCCCACCCGGAATTCATCTCACGGTGTATCACCGAGTTATGACAGCGATGGGCGGCCATTTTTACCTCGACGCGATCGACGATGGCCGGGTGGTCACGCGGTTACTGATTCCTCTGATCGAAGATGAATCGCGCACGTTAATCAATGCCAACGATGCACCGTAATCGGTTCTGATCTTGAGCGTTAGACTTTGAGAGTTAGACTTTGAGAGTTAGACTTTGAACCTTCGATCGGCTCGCCAAATTAGCGGGTTTACGCTTACACACCGATCGCGTCCAGCATCGCCAAGTGTTGCCCCACCGTCGCCAGGGAATTGGCGACGATCGTACCGCTAGCGGCCACCGCCGGGAGACCAATACCGGGAAAGGTCGAATCACCGCAACACCACAGCCCCGCGATCGGTGTCGTTTGTGCCGGGAACCATTGTTCGCCCGCCTTAAGCGCAGGGCCATAGGTTCCGCGATCGCGCCGCAGAAATCGGCTATGGGTGACCGGTGTACCGACTAGCTCTAACTCAACGCGATCGCGAATATCGGGGATGACCCGCTCCAGCGCCTGCCACATGATTTGCGATCGCTGGTGTTTCAGATCGCGATAGGTGTCACTCTGGCGATCGAGGCCATCCCATAAATCCAGCGGCTCATTGCCTGGAGTGTAGACATGGATCGCATGTTTACCCAGTGGCGCGAGGGACGGATCAAGCACAGACGGAATCGAGATCAGCACGACATTTTGCTCGGCAGCGACCCCGCGTTCCCAGTCATTTACAACGATGTAATGACACTGCAAATCCGCTAGATCGGTGGCATCAATACCCAGGTGTAAATGCATAAAGCTATCGCACTGGGGCAGGTCGGCGCGATCGCGCTTAAACTCCACCAGCTTCGTTAATTTCGGCGCATCCGGCAGCAGGCGCAGCGTATCCCAAATCGACGCATTCGACACCACCGCTTTTGTCGCCCGAATCGTTTCACCACCCCGCAGCCGCACGCCCGTCGCCCGATCGCCGTCCAGCTCGATCGCCTCCACGTGCGCGTTCAGCCGCAGTTCGCCGCCCCGTTTCGTCACGCCACGCACCAGCGCCTCGACGATCGCCCCGACTCCACCGACGGGATACTCCAACACCACCCCCGGTTTGTACCATTCATCAAACATAAACGCCATTTCCGCCGCGCTTGTGCCGGTGGCAGGCAGACCAGACAGTAGGAAGCACAACAAGTCGAGCCAATTACGAACGAAGCGATCGCGCACCACCCCATTCATGATCGGCGCAAAGGCTCCGGTAAGTTTAGCGGTGTCAAATAGGTGCGGCAGCAATCGCGGGGCGTAGCGTCCGGCGGTGAGCAGCACACCGGGATCGAGACGGACGGCAGCGGGGGGCATGGCGGTGGCGGCATCGGCGAGGGGTTTCATCACCGTTTGCAGGTCGCGCCACTGGTGGACGGCATCGGCTCCGCACAGGCGATCGATCACGTCGCAAAATTGATCCGCGCCGACGGTGGTGTCGAAGTCGCCTTCGGGTAGGCGGCAACCCCAGGTGTCGTAGGTATGACAGGGGACGGTTTCGCCGATCGCGTCGAGGACGTGGCGCAGGGGGTTGCTCGATGGTTGCGACAGGCCGGAGATCAGCGAGGGGCCAGAGTCAAAGGTGTAGCCGTTGCGGGTGAAGCGGTGGGCTGCGCCGCCAGGGATGCTGTGGCTTTCGCAGACGGTGACGCGGTGGCCGTAGTGGGCGAGGAGGGCGGCGGCGCTGAGGCCACCGATTCCGCTGCCAATAACAATGATGTCGGTGGTGGTCATCGTTTACCTTCCCAGTTATAGTGCAACGAAACGGGACAGCAGGCCGTCACTTAAGATTGAGATACAATAATCAAAAATATAGCAAGAAACCAGAGTTGTATGCGCCGTCAAATTCTTATTGCAACAAAGACTTACCCTTCTATCAGCCAGAAGTATCGTGAAACAGTTTGTACTGCGGGAATATTATTGGATAACCCTCTTTTGTCACTCTCCGAAAAGAACATCTGAAACCCTTATTCTTTCGTTCTCACTCTCATTTAGGAAATGCCTGAAATAACGCAGACTCGTTATCAAATCGGAGAGTGACAGAAGAGGGATAATCAAGAAAAACCTGAGCAATGGATCAGGATTTATCCAATTCGTTTCCGCTACTTAGATATGGATCAAAGATATCCACGATGGTCTATTATCGAAGCAAATATTGAGCGAAATCCAAAGGATAACCGACACGAAAGTTTTCGTATAGATGAGACTTCAATCCGAGTTATTCGCAGGATTGACACAAAGAATAACTGGGAAGAGCGAAAACGACTTTTACTCCCACTACTATCCAACTCAATTGATGAAATACAACTCCAAGGTGCTTCTTTGGGACTGATCAAACCGCAGTCAATATACTGTCCTTTTGATGCACCCACAAAACGAGATTGGTCACCAAAACAAAAAGCCATTCTTGAACAGGAGGACTTGTTTGAGGAATCATTTGATTTAGATAAAATTCCCTATAAATTTGGTTGTGATTTTATAGATTTAGGTGGGAAGCGCCATCGTTACAGCACCAGCGACTGGGAGATTTCTCAACTCTATCGAAAGATGTATGAAAATGCCTTAAATAAGGGTGAATCAAAGGACAATAGTGAAAAGGAGGCACTTGAGAAGGTTCGGCAAAAGCTAAACTCTTTCTTGGAGAGAGATCTTTACTTTATCGTTGGAAATCTTCAAACAAAGCCGAAAACATTTATGGCTATCGGACTATTTTATCCACCACGAGTTAGTGTCGAGCAATTAAGTTTATTTCAAAATAAATAATTCAAAAATATGCAAATGAATCACAAGATAGAAGATAAGAACGTCGAGGTGCAAGAACAAAAAGTCTTCACGTTTGGCTACGGGAATCGATCAAATTACGAAAAATTTGAAGATTACCTGAGTACTCATGAAATTGACCTCGTTGTAGACGTACGATTGAGTCCTCGTGCTTGGACTCGAATTTGGTATCGAGATCAACTTAAAGCATTCTGTCGATCTCGAAAAGTTCGCTATGTCTCAGAACCACGACTCGGTAATCTTTCTGGCAAGAAAGACTGGATTCCCCCTAACCAGGAAGAAGCCGATAGTGTCGTAGAAAAGCTCTCAAAAATGGTACGTAAACGCAACGTTCTTTTTCTCTGCGCTGAACTAAAACCTGAGCGTTGTCACCGCGTGGAAGTCGCAGAGCGCGTAGGTCATCTAGGTCATCAAATGGTAACCCACCTAGCTTGAAAAGAATTGAGTCATGATACTGGAGAGACATAAATATTTCCAACAGACATAATTCATTAGGCTTGATAGAGATTGCTGGAGTGATTACGAAAACGGTTCCGGCAACGGAGTATTATCCGCCTTCTCGATCGCCTCTGCTGCCTCTAACTCCGCACACAAATCCTGTAAATTTTGGTGCTGCTGACGCCGCGAAACCCGCCGATACTTATGCCGATCGAGCTTCGGTTCATACTCCTGTTGACCGTCGCGCCCCGTTTTCGATTTGAACTGACTCCCCTGATGCCGCTCCCGCTCCCGCGCCTCCGCGATCGCCTCCGCCTCGATTAGCATTTCCAAATATAGCTCGTAGCGCTCCCACTCACGGTCGCGCACCACACAATTCGGTTCCTCGCGATGACGGCAATCGCTGAACTGACAACTTCCCTCCGCGATCGCCTGCCGAATCTCGGGAAAATAGCCCATTAACGGTTCCGGCTCACAATCCAACTCCGGCTGGTTGAACCCCGGCGTATCCGTCAATAATCCCCCTTCCGGTAGCTCGAATAGCTCCACATGCCGCGTCGTATGACGACCCCGCTGCAACTTCCCCGACACCTTCGCAACCCGGAGATGCGCCTCGGGAATTAGGGTATTAATCAGGCTCGATTTCCCGACGCCCGACGGCCCCGAAAGGATCGTCGTATGGCCGCTCAAACCCGCATGTAACGCATCAATTCCTAGCCCTGTCTCCACACTGATCGCGATCGGCGCGTAGCCCCACGCTGTCAGCCGATCGCACCAGGCTTGCCGATCCGCATCACTCACCAAATCGCACTTACTGAGACACAACTGCACAACGATTCCCGTCGCTTCTGCCTTGACGAGAAAGCGGCTTAGTTGGTTGGGATCGAGCGCCGGTTGGGCGATCGCGAAGACGAGCAGAAGACGATCCGCGTTCGCGACCGGGGGGCGATCGAGCATCGTTTCACGCGGCAACACCACCGAAATTGCCCCACGTTCTCCTGGCCAGTCGGCCTCCTCCACGCGGACGCGATCGCCCACCATGACCCGCTGCCCCACCTTCTTTAACCGTGTTCGTCGCGTACATAACAGCCAGCGCGTGGGAAACTCTGGCGGGGACATCCCCTCGGGTAAATCCGCCCAGGCATCGATTCGCACATGATAAAAATTGGCCTGAACCGCCAGGACGGTTCCGATAAAACACGTGGGGAGTGTTTCTTCTGGCACTTGAGCTGAATCAGGACGGGTCACGAAGCGGATACCGGGCAACGCACACGCAGGACAAAATAATCGTCCTGTTCCAGTAAAGCCTCGATCGCGTAGCCCGCCATCATCAAACTATCGGGAACCTGTTCGACAGGCTCACCGCCATCAATCCAGACCTCAAGTAGCTGCCCTGGCGACATTTGTTGCAGCCGTAGTTTGGCTCGCACAAAGTTTAGGGGGCAAGGCGTCCCGCGTAAGTCCATGCAGCTATCGGGCGGTGCTGTTTTCGAGGTGGGTGCGGTCGTGTTCTCGTCGCTCACAGTGCTCACAGTTGATGATCGATCGGGGATTTAGAAGCTGAACGCCCCTGGTTTAACCGGGTGACATGCCCGCTGCTCGATGACATGAATCGCGACATGCGCCGATCTCCCTCCATGGATACGATCGGCAACCTCTGAAAACCTGACGCTAGACCTGATCCTATTTATGAAACAGATTATCAAACAGGTTGCCAACGCCCCCTTTACTGAGACCTTTTTCGCCGCGAATTTCAGCAAGTTTCGTCAGTAGCTCACGCTCTTCGGACGAGATTTTCGTGGGGATTTCGACCTGTACCGTGATGCGGTGATCGCCCCGACTGACGGGATTCCCCAAGCGTGGTACGCCACGACCTTCGAGCGTGACCACTCGACCGGGTTGGGTTCCCGACGGGATCTCCACATCCACATCACCATCGACGGTTTTCACCGGTAGCGTGCAGCCGAGGATCGCTTGCAGGTAGCCGATCGAAACGGATGACATCACATCGATGCCTTCACGCTGGAAGCTCGCGTCTTCATTAACGAAGAGGTAAACGTAGAGATCTCCCGGTGGGCCATTGCGTCGTCCGGCGTCTCCCTCGGACTGCACGCGCAGACGGGTTCCGTTATCAACACCCGCCGGAATCGTGATTTTTAGTTTTTTCGTGACCTGCTTTTGGCCTTTCCCGCCACAGGCTCCGCATTTGTCCTCGATGACTTGCGCCGTACCGTTACAGGTCGGGCAGACCGAAACTTGGGTAAAGCTGCCAAAGGGGGTGCGAGTGGCGCGGCGCACCTGACCCGAACCGCTACAGGTCGAGCAAGACGTGGGACGTGTACCCGGTTTTGCGCCGGTTCCGGAACAGGTTTCGCAGGATTCGAGGTGACTGATGCGAATTTCTTTTTCGCCGCCGAAAACCGCTTCTTTAAAATCAAGCTTGAGGTCGAGGCGTAGATCATCGCCGCGTACGGGGCCGCTACGACGACGGGCTTGCTGCTGTTGTGCGCCTGCTGCGCCGCCAAAGCCGCCGAAGAAGCTCTCGAAGATATCGGCAAAACCGCCCATATCGCCCATATCTTGGTAGCCGCCAGCGCCAGCACCAGCGCCACTGACGCCAGCTTCGCCAAAGCGATCGTAACGCGCTCGGACTTCCGGCTCGGACAGTACTTCGTAAGCGCGATTAATTTCTTTAAAGGTATCTTCAGCCCCTGCGTCTTTATTCACGTCAGGGTGATACTTACGGGCTAAACGACGGTAAGCACGCTTGATCTCGTCTTTGTCGGCGCTGCGAGAAACGCCGAGAAGCTCGTAGTAGTCAGCTGCCATAGGGTGCGCGATTAGACTTCAGATGATGGACGCTGCTGCCGAAATATTTCGACATACACGTTAAATATACAGATAAGGTTAACTCAGTTAGGTCGGTTCCGGTATGCGAAAACGCTGGCTCTTCGGCTGTGATGCTCAGTAAGTGGGGACGATCGGCCAATCTAGGACGGTTAACCCGACTGAAGGGGACGGGAAACCCGACGATGATCGTGGCTTGGCTTTGTCGTGGGAAGTCGAGGGGCAAAGCTGATGAGATCGATGGAGATCTATCTCGTCGGATTATTCTGGCTGGAGAGTTTTACACATGAGGAGCTGGCGTGGCTGATTGAACCAGATGTTGCTGGGTGTTGTCATAATTTTTTGAGGTTGGTAGCCCTGTTGTTGGTAGAGCGATCGGGCGGGGGTGTTGTTTTCGAGGACGTGGAGATAAAGGCGGTCGTAGCCCCAGGCGCGAGCGGTGCGTTCACAGCGATCGAGGAGACGGCTGGCGATCCCAAGACGGCGTGCAGAGGCGATTACGGCCAGATTGGCGATGTAGGGGTATTGCTTTCGGTTGCGTTGTCCGGCTTGCCCAATTTGCCATGTTTGCCAAAACCAGGGATCGCGACTCCAGGTATCGGAGGGACGAACGGACAGTTCGACCGTGGCGATCGGGGTACGGTGTTGAGAGGATAAGACTTGACGCTGATCGGGTGTCGTTGGATTATAGGTCGCCAACCAGCAAGCATAGGGCGTTGTACTCGATACAAGGCGGTGGCGCAGATCGTCATAAAGCGAAAAATGCCACAGAGGTTGGAGTAATGTTTCGACCCAGCCGCCGCGATGAAACCCGAGGGTCAGAACATCGGCGATCGCGCGAGAATCGTGGGCGGTGGCGCGGTGAATCTGAACGGAGTCGTGATGCACGTTAAAAACAGTGGAGGACACAATCCGGGTCTGCGTTTCGGTCAGATCAAGAGTAGGGAGCTACGAACTAAGCTAACGTTGTGATGCTGGCTCTAGATGCTTGAGGAGTGATACGAATCCGACCAAGACATCGTCATGCTGACTATTAACCATGTCATTCACATGTGTCGCTTTTGAAATTATGCATCTTACGGCTCCGCTTCTACGACCGATCGCGGCTTCACTCACAGGGGTGATCGCCGGGGGACTGGGTGCGATCGCGCCCGGTCTGGCCGAACCGATAATCTACGACTTCACCGTTAACGTGCGTACGGGCAGTTTGGCGGGAAATCACTTTTCGGGAACGTTTCGCTTCGATCGTGAGGCCATGACAGGAACAGGACGCGAGACGATCGCGGTGGAGGATGGACTGGCGATCAAGATGCAGTTTTATGGAATGTATTTCGGGGCGGCGGATGATGTGGATTATCCGGAGTTTCCCCAGGTGAATCTTGATGATGGTGAGGTGGAATCCCTCGATTTTTGGGTGGAACCGGGCGATCGGGGTCGCTGGTGGGATTTGCCGGGATGGGAGATTGAGTTAACGCGTCGGAGCGAGACAGACGGTTAATTCGTGCCGTCACTGACTGAATGATCGCGTGAACGATCGCGTAACGGTGGCACGGTGTTGCGGATCAGTGCGGCGACGGTTTCGACCTGGTCGATCGTCGTAAACCGACCCAAGCCGAAGCGGATCGAGGCACGGGCTAACGCATCTGATCGCCCGATCGCCCGCAACACATGGGACGGTGTCGCCTTGGCCGAGGTGCAGGCCGATCCCGACGATACTGCTACCACGGATTGCAAAGCGCGTAATAGTCGATCGCCATTCAGCCCGTCAAAGCTGACGTTGAGGTTTCCCGCTAAACGCTGGGTTGGGTGACCGTTGAGCGTGACGCCGCCGAGCGGTTGGATCGTCTGCCATAGGTGCGATCGCAGTTGTGTTAACCGGGCAGATTCGGTGGGCATTTCCGCAATCGCGATCGTGATCGCCTCCGCCATGCCGACAATTTGCGGCGGATACAGCGTCCCCGATCGGAGTCCGCGTTCGTGGCCGCCACCGTGGAGCTGCGGCGCGATCGCCACGCGCGGATTGCGGCGCCGCACGTAGAGCGCTCCGATGCCTTTTGCGCCGTAGATTTTATGGGCGGTGAGTGACATCAAATCAATCTGGTGGTCGTTCACATTGAGCGGAATTTTGCCGATCGCCTGAGCCGCGTCAGTGTGGAAATAGACGCCGCGATCGTGGCAAAGCTGACCGATGGCGGCGATCGGTTGCAGCACGCCAATTTCGTTATTCGCCGCCATCACCGACACCAGGATCGTGTCAGCTCGCAAGCAATCCGCGACCTGTTGAGCCGTGATTAAACCCGCTGAATCAACCGCCAAATATGTCACTTCAAAACCCAACGATTCGAGATACCGACAGGGATCGAGGACGGCGTTATGCTCGGTACAAACGGTGACGATGTGTCGCCCGCGTGACATGTTGGCTTCGGCGCAGCCTTTGATCGCCAGGTTATTCGCTTCGGTTGCGCCGCTGGTGAAGATAATCTCGTCCGGTTCTGCGCCGATCGCCGCTGCAATTTTTTCCCGTGCCAGGTTGACCGCTGCATCAGCCTCCCAGCCGTAGAGGTGGGAATTACTGGCGGGGTTGCCGAACTGTTCGCGAAAGTAGGGCAGCATCGCCGCCCAGACGCGATCGTCGATCGGGGTGGTGGCGTGGTGGTCAAGATAGATCGGTCGGTTCATACAACGAACGGGGAACGGTGTTGTTCAACAGTTATCCGCGTGGAACTAGGCCATCACTGGAACCTGAACCTCCGTCACATAACTTTGCTGCTCCGTCTCCTCCGCCGTCAGCGGCTGGCGCTCACAATACGCCACAATTACTGCGCCAAATCCCGCCATCTCATCCGACGACTCATAGCCCTCAACGTCTGTCACCACCCACTCCGACGGAATCACCCGACGCTCCAGCGCCCCCACAATTTCATGCTTCGTTAGCCGCTCACCGACACAAACCGTCTCGCCAGGATTCCACGAATATGACTCCTGAATCACGCGAGTATAACTGTCCTGCGTGCCATCCCCCGACGGAACCAATAGCCAGTCTTGGTCTTCCGCACACAGATAGATGATGAGAGTACCGTTATTCGTCATGAGTTGTGTCCTCGAATGTGGTTTGCTCGCCTTCAAAAATGCAGTCTGTCGCTAGGGGCTGTCATCAATTAAATTTGTAGCCTTGATTCAGCAAGGGTTTCAGCCCCTTTTGTTTTTTGTTGGGTCGGGCGTTCAACAGCTTACCCCGTAAGGGGTCTGGTGCTAATTGATGACACGCCCTAAGATTCGATCGGGAGCATCTCATTAATGCAATGAGCAGAAATACTCAGGTTTAGACGAGCAGGC
>CAZFJL010000021.1:0-72724 GCA_964518905.1 uncultured Geitlerinema sp.
CCCGCTCTGGGAGAGGGATTTAGGGAGAGGGAATGATATTCGTGCAAGAGGTCTAATTACTCACCCCTGTATTGCAGAATAATGCTGTTTCAAATTCCCAATGTTTTAACCCCAGATATTCTCACCCAGATCCGTCGCCGTCTTGAAGCAGCACAGTTCATCGATGGCAAATTGACGGCTGGATGGCACGCAAAATCGGTCAAAGCCAACGAGCAACTCGCCGCAAACGATGCGATCGGGACAACGGTTAAAACAGCGGTACGAGACGCACTATTGCAGCATCCATTATTCCAAGCGGCGGTGCGGCCTCGTGCAATTCATTCGCTGCTCGTGAGTCGGTACAGCTCGGGAATGTCCTACGGTCGCCACGTCGATAATGCGATCATGAATGGCCATCGTACGGACGTTTCCCTGACACTATTTCTGAGTGATCCTACAGAGTACGACGGGGGTGAGTTGGTGATTGAAGGCGCCGATCGCGAGCAATGTTATAAGCTCGCAGCCGGATCGGCGATCGTCTACCCCTCCACCGCGCTCCACCGGGTTGACCCCGTCATGCGGGGCGATCGGCTTGTGGTCGTGGGCTGGGTGCAAAGCTGGGTACGCGATGCCAGTCAGCGCGAAATTTTGTTCGATCTGGAAACCGCCCAACGCAGCCTGTTTGCCCGCGAGGGAAAAACCGCCGAATTTGATCTGATTGCCAAATCCCAGGCCAATTTGCTGCGCCGCTGGACAGAGTAAATCATCGCTGATGCGATCGGAGAGATTCGTCCATACTTAAGATATATAAAGTCTAATACTTAACATCTACCGCCTCACCGAATAACATCCACGATGCCCGCCAATCACCAACCCTATCAGCCTCTTTTGTTGCGCGTACTGCACGGCATTACCGGCATCGCAACGATCGCCGCAATTCTAACGGCCTACTGGACATACGACACTTTTGACCGGCGCTGGGGACATTTTTTGCCCGAGTTTAAGGATATTGAAGGCATACACGGCACATTTGGCGTTTTCTCGATCGTCATGTTGCCGTTGCTGTTAATCTACGCCTGCCACCGGGGGGCGCGACGCCTGATCCAGTCCGATACGATCGCCCAACTGCAACACCTCGACCAGCCGATCGGTCGCTACAGCCTCCACCGCCTAATCAACACCCTGAGCCTGATCGCCCTCACCTTGGCCGTCTTCTCCGGCAAGATGATGGACGAAACCTGGTTACCCAAGGGCGAGCTGACCCACTTTTGGTACTCCGCGCATCTTGTTTCTTGGGTTATTTTAATCATCTGTATCGCGGCTCATACTCTGACGGCGGCTCGGGTTGGTGGTGTACCGCTCTTGCAATCGATCTGGCGGTGGAGTTATCGCCCCGCCGATAGCCCGACTCGCTGGGGCGATCAGGTTCGCCACTGGTGGCAGGGATTCACGATCGTAACGCTGGAATGGCAGCGTCTGCCGAGTATGTTGCAGATTTTAGAAGGTGCGATTTTGGTCAGTGTGGCGCTGGGGTGGCTTTTGCCGGTGATCAAGGGTGATTAAGCCTTGGGCTTAACCAAGACGAATATCTGAAATAATTCGCGTAATTCCTGCAAAAAACGTCTAGTTCCAATCGGCATTCGCCCGATCGAGCACGTACGACGCCACATCCCGGATTTCATCCGCCGAAAGCCGATCGCCATAGGCCGACATAATGCCCTTACCGTTCATGACGATCGCGCTGACCGCCTCTAGGCTATCCGCCTGATTTCGTGCTAGTGCCCGCGCCTTGAGATTTTTGCCGCGTCGCATGATGTTGCCACCATTGGCATGACAGCCCGCACAGGTCGCCTCAAACACCGCCGCGCCATTGGCGAGATCCGCGTCCGGCGCGATCGCCAAGTCCGATGCGATCGCGCTAGATATTCCGACCCAGCCGCTACAGATCACAGCCAAGACGATCGCCGCGATCGTCGTCCCTTGACGCTGTAAGTAACGTCGCAGTATGCCTTGGAAGAGGACGCGCATCCCGCGTACCAGTTGTGAAACAGTCTGCATCGTGGTGAATTCGTTCATGGGTAGTGTTAAAAAAAGGCAGGACTGTCGCGCGATGTTACCAGATTGCCACGGGTCGATCCTGTTCAACCTCAACCCTTGGCTTAGTCTGCAAGCCGCGCCGTCCTGGCTCACACTTTATCGGATGCTCCTCCATCATGTCGATTCAACCTGCTCGCTTGCTCCGCCCGTTGGCTACCGCGATCGCCCTATCCTTTTCGATCGCCACCATTCCCGCCGCGATCGCCGCACCGACTCCAACCGTTTCCACCCTCAGCCACAAAAATAGCAGCGCTGAGATTGGCGGAATTGGCACGCAAGCACTACTCGATACGGTCACGACGTTGCCCCTCATGGAGGGCATCAATCTTTCCGACGACCAATATTCACAGCTATACACCGTGGTCGATACCACCCGCGAGCAAATGGTTTCGGTCATTTCGATCGAGCAACAAACGCAGTTTCAAACCACGCTCGATCGTAGCGGTGGCGATTTCGATGCCGCCGTCAAAGCGATGAATCTCTCGGATCAACAAAAATCGCAGCTCGACTTTATCGTGCAGGTCTTCGGCTTTCAGGCCGCCTCGATCTTGACGCCGGAGCAGCAGCGTATCATTAGCGCCAATATTGAAGGGCTATAACAGGATAATCCTGGCTCGAATAACGATTATTTTTGATCGGACTTCCGTAATCGATCAAAAATAATCGCGTGATACCGTGGGCGTGTGGGTGCATTTTCGCGATGTCTATTTTGATGTTTCTGTATGTTGTGCATCAGTCCTGATTAAACCGTCTTAATTGAACCGTCTTAATTGAACCGTCCCGATCGAGCCTTGATCTGTCTTTCCTGTTTCCTATGGCCTACGGCGACCAGATTTACGTAATTCGACCGTTTCTTCAGCTCGATGGCGTCTATGAACACCACGGCATCGATGCAGGTGACGGGACGGTGATTCACTACTCCAAACGTACCGAAGAAGCCACGGTGCGCCAAACTTCGATCGAAGAATTCGCTCAAGGCGGCATCATCCAGAAGCGCGAGTATGCGACCTGTCACATTGCCGATAGCGTGGTGCAGCGTGCTCGTAGCCGGATCGGTGAGCAAAAATATAACCTGCTGTTTAATAACTGTGAGCATTTCGCGACCTGGTGTAAAACTGGCGTGACGTCGAGCTATCAGGTGCGCGAGTTTGTGCCGATCGTGGCGAATATGCAGCCGGATCGGGTGGAGCGCGAGATTTTCCGATCGCTGGAGGGCAAACCGGGAGCGGCAGAGTTGCTCGAAGGGGCGCTGGGCAGTATCAAGCAATCTTGGGATGAGCTACAGCCACAATATAACCAGGCCGTACGCGAGCTGAAAGCGTGGGACGTGGTCGCGAAACAAGCCGTCGATCGGGGACGGGATGACCTCGCTCGCGCGGCGCTGCATAAGAAACGCACCTATCGCAAACGCGCCGAACGCCTCAAACCCCAACTCGATCGACTGGCCGAGCTTACCGAAAAACTGGTACGCGATCGCGGCCAGCTTGTGCGGTAAAACAGGACACCTTCGCAACCCGTTTCGTTAGGAAACATGTCGGTTAAACCGTGCAGAAGGGCGATTTGAATAAATCGGGCTAGCATTTAACAACGCGCAGTGATTTGCGTGATTCGTTTGAATTTGGGCGCGATCAGCAATCCGGCTTGTTTCATGCTCACTTATCCCGATCGAGAACTTTCACCGTGACTTCAACTCCGACCACTAACGCCACTCGCACCGCGTCTAGAACAAACCCGATTCCGTTTGTGGATTTCGCGCCGATGCATACACCGCTCGAAGCGGACTTCGAGGCGGCGATTAAACAAGTGTTATTGCGCGGCGATTTTATCCTCGGACAGGATGTACGCGAGTTTGAGGCCGCGTTTGCGGAGGCGAGCGGCGCAACCTATGGGATTGGTGTGGCCTGCGGAACCGATGCGATCGCCTTGGGGCTACAAGCCTGCGGAATCGGCGCGGGGGATGAGGTGATCGTCCCTGCAAACACGTTTATCGCGACGGTGATCGGTGTGATTCATGCGGGGGCAACACCGGTGTTTGTCGATTGCGATCGCGAGACGGCATTGATCGATCTCGACGCTGCCGAAGCCGCGATCACGCCCAAAACTAAGGCGATCATCCCCGTGCATCTGTACGGCCAGCTCGTTCCTCCCCGACAGCTTCTTGATTTAGCAGAACGCCACAACCTGATCATTTTTGAAGACGCCGCCCAAGCCCATCTCGCCGAACGGGACGGCTACATGGCTGGATCGATCGGCAAAGCAGCCGCCTACAGCTTCTATCCCGCCAAAAATCTCGGCGCTTTTGGTAACGGCGGAATGGTGGTCACCCGTGACGCCACCGTCGCCGACAATGTGCGAACCCTCCGCAACTACGGCGCACCGAAAAAATACCTCCATACGGAACAGGGAACCAACAGCCGCCTCGATACGATTCAGGCCGCCATCCTCAATGTCAAACTGCCGCACCTCTCGGAGTGGAATCGCGATCGCAACACCTGCGCCGCCCAGTACGATCGCCTCCTCGCACCCTTGGCCGAACACGGCATCACGCCCATCCGCAACGATAGCGGCGTCGGCCATACCTACCACCTCTACGTCCTCCACCTGAGCGATCGCTCACCGATCACCCGCGAAGCCCTCGGCCATGCCCTCAGCGAACGTCACATCAGCACCGGCATCCACTACCCGATTCCCTGTCACCGCCAACCGGGCTACCTTCACCTCGGCTATAACGAAGGCGCGTTTCCTAACGCTGAGGCATTGTGTCGCGAAATGATCTCGCTACCGATGTTTCCGGGGTTGGGTCTCGATCGGGTCGAAGCGGTCTGTAGCGCGATTCACGAAATCGTCGCCGCCACGACCCAGGATTAACCTAAGTGCGGGAAAAGCGCATTGAAAGAGGTTCGGCAGGCGCGATAAGGTTCTAGAGTGAATCCCCACTGATTAGATCGAGTTAACCGAGAGTACCCCCATGAAAGTTGCGATCGCCGGAGCTACTGGATTTGTTGGCCAACGTTTGGTTCAGCGCCTCCGCCAAGACAACCACAGCCTCGTTATCCTCACTCGCGAGCTAGCCCGCGCTCGATCGTGCTTTCCCTCGGCAGACTATCCCAGCCTGGAGATTGTGCCGTATACCCCGAAACAGTCCGGTGACTGGCAGACGAAAATCTCGGGCTGTGACGCGGTCGTGAATCTGGCCGGTGCGCCGATCGATCGACGCTGGTCGCCGGAGTGGAAGCACGAAATTTTTGAAAGCCGCCAACTGACGACGCGAACATTGGTCGAGGCGATCGCCAAAGCGGAGAACAAACCGGCGGTACTGGTGAATGCCTCGGCGATCGGCTACTACGGCACGAGCGAAACCGAAACCTTTGACGAAACCAGCGCCTCGGGGCGTGATTTTCTTGCGAGCGTCTGCGAAGCCTGGGAACAGGAAGCGAGCAAGGTGAAAGAAGCCGGAACGCGTTTGGCGATTTTGCGGCTGGGTATCGTATTGGGTAACGGTGGCGCGATCAGCAAAATGCTGCTGCCGTTCCAGATGTTTGCGGGTGGGCCGATCGGCTCGGGTCAACAGTGGTTTTCCTGGGTTCACATCGATGATGTGGTTGGGCTAATTCTGGCCGCGATCGCGGACGATCGCTACGCTGGAACCTATAACGCCACCGCCCCGAATCCTGTTCGCATGTCAGCACTGTGCCAAACTCTTGGCGAAGTGCTACATCGTCCATCCTGGTTACCCGTGCCGCCGTTTGCCCTAGAATTGTTGCTGGGCGAAGGGGCGCAGGTGGTGCTCCAAGGTCAGCAGGTTTTACCGCGCAAGACCCTCGAAGCAGGTTTTAGCTATACCTATGATTCTATAAAACCAGCCCTAAAAAGTATTGTCTAAAGTGACTTTTGGCCCCATTGTTGCCCCATTGTTGCCCAATTCTTGACAGTATAAATACTCAAAGAATTACTCTTTTCCAATTCCAAATTGTAAATCAACAAAAACATAATCTTTTTTTGAAATTTAGCCAAATTTAATTTCAAATTTGCAACATGTTCTTCACGAACACTTCTATAATTCGAGAGGTGGCCTCGCCAACAGGCGCTTCGCTCTCCGCAGCCGCATCACGTTTTTCACACTCCAAATAGCATGACAGAACCGATATCGCTCGACTTCATTGAAGAAATAGCGCGTCAATACGGTTACTGGGCGGTTTTTCTCGGGATATCACTCGAAAATGCGGGTATCCCGATTCCCGGCGAAACGATTACGGTCGTCGGTGGTTTTTTGGCGGGCGAAGGCGAACTGAAGTATCAAGGGGTGTTGAGTTGCGCGATCGCCGGGGCGATCGTTGGCGACAACTTTGGCTATTGGCTGGGGAAGTGGGGCGGCTGGTCGTTGATTTTGCGGGTGGCGAAGCTGTTTCGGGTAGAAACGGCGCGGCTGGAAACGGTGCGATCGCAATTTGGCGCGAATGCCGACAAGGCGGTATTTTTTGGCCGGTTTATTGCGTTGCTACGAATTTTTGCGGGGCCTCTGGCCGGAATTTCGGGAATGCCGTATGGTCGATTTTTCTTTTGTAATGCGGCTGGGGCGATCGTCTGGGCGTTTGTCATCGTCACGCTGGCGTTTACCGTCGGTCAGATTATTCCGCTAGAACAGTTACTCGAAACGATCGCTCAGTTTGGCTTCTGGGCCTTTGTGACGATCGCCTTAATCTTTGCCGCTGTGCGCTGGTTTGAATCGCGCCGCGCTCCCGAACAAGCCATCGAGCCGGATCTCAATGCCGCTGATCAGTGCAACGAAACCTAAATCCTACGAGTGCAACCACTCAATAAACCTTCCTGGCGAGGTTTGTAGTGGCGCGACTTAACTAAATGTGTATATTCAAAAATCCTTGAGTTTGTAGGGTGGGCATTGCCCACCACCACGGGTACTAAATCTTCATCTGTTTTAGGGCGTGTCATCAATTAGCACCAGACCCCTTACGGGGTAAGCGGTTGAACGCCCGATCCAACAAAAAACAAAAGGGGCTGAAACCCTTGCTGAGTAAAGGCTACAAATTTAATTGATGACAGCCCCTAGGCCACGTAGCATAAGTGTCTTGGTTGTTCACAAGCTAGACGCCTATGCTATGGCGTAAGTCGATTGTGTTAGGACACTCTCGTCCAAGCTGAAAACCGCACTTCGACTCCGCTCAGTGCTCTCAGCTTTTTTTATACGTCCTAACCAAATCGTTTTTTGCTATACCTGCGTCTTTGTAGATTCGTGCGAGTGTCGCACGATCGACGATATCCTTAAACACGCTGCCAAACCGCTTATCGAGACGCTACTAACGTCATCCCCGCTTTCATGTCCCTCGTTATCTACAACACGCAAACCCGCCAAAAACAGACCTTCACCCCGATCGAGCCGGGAACGGTCAAGATGTATTGCTGCGGCGTCACGGTATACGACCATTGCCACCTGGGACATGCGCGATCGTATATCACCTGGGACACCGCGCGGCGCTACCTAATCTGGCGCGGTTACGACGTGCAGTACGTCCAAAATTTCACCGACATCGACGATAAAATCCTCAACCGCGCGATCGCTGAAGATCGATCGATGGCCGAGGTCTCCGAAACCTATATCGCCAGCTACTTTGAAGATTTACGCCGTTTAAATGTCAAAGACGCCGACGACTATCCCCGTGTCACGGAGCATATCCCGCAAATCTGCGACCTGATCCAAACCTTGATCGATCGCGACCTGGCCTACGCCTCCGGTGGCGACGTGTACTACGCCGTGCAGAAATTCCCGAGCTATGGCAAGCTATCGGGTCGCACCGAAGATCAGATGCAGTCCGGGGCGAGCGGGCGGGTGGATGCCGGATCGGGCGAGCCGAAAAAGCGTCATCCGTTTGACTTTGCCCTCTGGAAAGCAGCGAAACCGGGCGAACCGTTTTGGGAATCACCCTGGGGTCAGGGTCGTCCGGGCTGGCATATTGAATGTTCGGCGATGATCCGATCGCGTCTCGGTGACTCGATCGATATTCACGGTGGCGGCGGTGACCTGGTGTTTCCGCACCACGAAAACGAAATCGCCCAATCGGAAGGCGCAACAGGCAAGCCCCTGGCGACCTACTGGGCGCACAATGGCATGGTGCGCGTCAACGGCGAGAAAATGTCGAAATCCCTCGGCAATTTCACCACGATTCGCGATTTGCTCGAAACCGTCGAGCCGATGGTGATTCGCCTGTTTATCCTGCAAGCGCAATATCGTAAACCGCTGGACTTTACCGACGAGGCGATCGCGTCGGCCACGAGCGGCTGGCAAACGTTTAATGATGGTTTGACGTTTGGCGATCGTTTTGGTGCAACGCTGGGCTGGGAGGCGGAATCCATGGCCACGGTGGAACCGTTGCCCGAGGTGGTCGATAAATTCCGATCGGCGATGGACGATGATTTCAACTCGTCGGCGGCGCTGGCGATTCTGTTTGAACTGGCGAAGGATCTACGGCGTGCGGGGAATTTGCTGGTTCACGGGGAAGCGCTGATGACACCAGTGGATGAGCTACGCCACCAGTGGCTAACGTTGGTGGAGCTGGCTGAGGTGTTGGGCTTGACGGCGACGTTTACGGCGGAGGAGATCAAGGATGATGGCTTGACGGATGGGGCGATCGAGGAGCTAATCGCACAGCGCAAACAGGCACGCGCCGATCGTAATTTTGCCGAGAGCGATCGGATTCGCGATGATCTCAAAGCTCAGGGCATTACGCTAATCGACAAACCGGATGGCACGGTGTTTGTCCGCGATTAGGTTTGTATAGCAAAGAGCGATTAGATCAGGGCGATCAGAGTGATCAGGGTCTCCTAATCCAATCAACCTTTGCTACACAACCGATACAACGCTTCTCGTCGGTTAATTCTAGGCTTTGGTTACTGGCGCTTCCGGTTTGTTGACCGTTTCACCCTTCGCTTCCTTCGCCGCTGCCCAGCGCTCTTCCGCCGCTTCCATCACCGCATCGAACTTGTCGAGGATTTCGCCGGGATAGGCTTCGAGGGTTTTGGTCACGAGCGAAATTTTCTGCTCCCACTCATCGATCTCGCCAATAATGACTTTGATTTCTTGACCAACGCTCAAGACTTCTTCCACATCATTGGGGCGCTTTTGGCTAATCTGTCGTGCGTGCAGCAGTCCGGTGACACCACCGAGATCGACGAATGCACCGTAGGGTTTGATGCTGACGATCGTGCCCGTAAACAGGCCACCCTCTTCGAGATTGCTCATGCAGTTCGCACGTTCAGCTAAACGATGCGAGAGGACGAGCTTCTGTTTCTCGGGATTGACTTCCAGAACGGTGGCGGTCAGGGTTTGACCCACCAGTGTTTCCATGTTGTCGCTGCGCAGGAGATGCGATCGCGGAATGAAACCGCGAATCGATTCTGCATCGACGACGACGCCGCCCCGGTTGGTTCCGGTGACCTGGACGTTGATCGTTGCGCCCGAGGCTTGGCGATCGGCCATGTCTTCCCAGATGCGATCAAGCTCAAGCTGGCGGATCGATAGCGTCACTTGTCCGTCAGCGTTGGCCTCCCGGACGATCGCATACTCACGCTCTAGACCCAGGGGTAAAACGTCGGCGAGATCGCCGCTGGGCGTCGGCACAATTTCTTTGAGCGGTAGAAATCCAGGACACTTGCCTGCGATATCAACGTAAACCCCCTGGGTATCGTGTTCGCACACTTTGCCAGTAACGATTTGGCCTTTTTCGTAATTGTAATTCTGCCCTTCGAGTGCTTTGGCAAAATCGTCAGCAGAAAACGCTAATTCTCGTGTCATGAATGGCGGAGGTCGGATAAAAATCAGCAGGCGATCGCGATCGATGCTGTGGTGGACGTTCCAGGGGTGAGACGAAGCCGCACCGATCGGAGCGAGCCGTTAGGCCACGCCATTCAACTATATCCAATTTGTCCCCTGCATTTGCTCAAGTCGTTGTTTGATTTAATACAGACACAGTTGAGTTTGAGGTTTGAATTTTAAATGGGGTAGCGGATTCCGATCGTGTACGTCGCTCCGGTCTTGATTCGGGGCTTACTGCAATTGTCCAAACAGTTTTTTTACATCAGTCCAAGCCTCTTTGGCGGCGGCTGCGTTGTAGCTGTCACGCCGATCGCAGAAAAAGCCGTGATTTACATCGGGATAGCGAAAAACTCGGTGGTTAATCTGGGCTTGTTTTAATGCCGCCTCAACCGCAGCATTTTGTTCAGCGGGAATGAGTGGATCGGCCATGCCGAAAAAGCAGTAGATTTCGCCCTGAATCTGTGACGTGCGCGTTATGGTTGGGTCAGCTTCGCCGGGGCAAAAGACCGGAATGCCCGCCCCATAAAACGAAGCGGTCGCCTTAATCTCGGGGAGCGTTGCGATTAAGTAGGCGACGTGACCGCCGAAGCAAAAGCCGATCGTCCCCAGGTTGCCGTTATAGCCGTCGATCGTTTCGAGATAGGCGATCGCCGCGCGGGTATCGCCGATTAGCTCGTCGGCGCGGGTTGCGTCTTTATATTGGCGACCGATCGCCATATCGTCAGCGGTATAGCCTACTTCAAAACCGGGCTGACTCCGCTGGTAGATCGCCGGAGCGATCGCAATATAGCCCTCCCGTGCCAAACGATCGACCACATCGCGAATGTGAGCATTCACGCCAAAGATTTCCTGGAAAACGATAATACCGGGATAGGAGCCGGGAGCCGTCGGGCGGGCAAGGTAGGCATCGATCGCCAGATCCTGATTGTGCAGGGTAACGCGATTGACAGTAATGGGAGCAGTCATCCTAATAGTTTCCTAAAGAGAGCGAGAAGTCCGGCTTTTTGGCAAAGTCGGACTTCTGAGATGGGCGATTATGTTCGGGCAATACTCGTAAATCCAGGCTGACAAGCCAAGACTTAACCGATATTTTCCATCACCGCAAACATCGGCAGATACATCGACAGCAGAATCGATCCAACCATGCCGCCGATGACCACAATCATCAGCGGTTCGAGCATACTCGTCAGACCCTTAATCGCCTGCTCGACCTCATCTTCATAAAACTCGCCGACCTTGCCCAGCATCTTATCGAGTTCCCCGGTTTCTTCGCCGATCGACATCATCTGAATCGCCAGGGCAGGCATCACCCCTTTTTCTTGGAAGGCTTCGCTAATACTCCCCCCCTCCTGGATTTGGGCGCGGGCATAGTCGATCGCGTCGGCAATTACCTCATTACCGGCAGTATCTCGCACAATCTCCATCGAGTTGAGAATCGGTACGCCCGATCGGGTCAGCGTCCCGAACACATTACAAAAACTCGCGACGGCACTTTTTTCGATCAGATCACCGAAAATCGGCGCTTTCAGTAGCATCGCGTCAATCTGAAACCGACCCACCGGCGTTTTGTAGTACGTGGCGATCGCAAAAGCCAAGCCAATCAAGCCCAACACGAAAAAGACAATCCCAAAGTTTTGCAACTCCAGCCAGCTCTCCGCCTCGGGATCTTCGGCGGGCATAATCGGCCCGCGCAAAAAGAAACTGATGTTCATCATTACCTGAGTGAACACCGGTAGTTCCGCATCCAGCTGATCGAAAATCCCGGTAAACGTCGGCAGCAGGAAAATCGTCATCCCCAAAAAGATCACGACCGCGATGCCGCCCACAGTTTGAGGATAGGACAGCGCGGACTTCAATTCGTTTTGGATTTTGGACGATTTTTCCATCAAAATCGCCAGCCGGTTCAACACCTCATCCAAAACCCCCCCGACTTCTCCCGCCGCCACCATACTGACGTAGAGCTTATCGAAACAATCAGGATGTTTGCCCATCGCTTCCGCCAAACTTCCCCCTTGCTCCACCTCGGCGCTAATGGCTCTTAGCGCTTTCTTTAGTTTGGCATTGCCACACTGCTCGGTTAGTACCGATAGACAGCGCAACATGCCGACCCCAGCGTTAAACATCGCAGCAAACTGACGGGAGAAGACCGCGCGGTCTTTCACCGTAATACTCGCCATGGCAGCGCTGATATTTTCTTCCAGCGCCGCAAAATCAAACCCTTTCTTTTCTTCTTTCGGGAAGGCACTAGTCATAGAACAGATTACCGGTGTAAGAGACGGTGGAGCGGATCGAGGAAAGCGTCTAACCGTGAGACGAAGACGTAATGGAGATCAGTCATGGAAATCAGTCATGGAAATCAGAGATTGTGCCGAATTGATGACGGCTGACACCGAAAAGTAGAGCAGCAGCCTAGTCTGTTCGCCTAGCTTGAGAACCCTCGGACTTAAAGTCCGGGGAGCATGTCAAAAGGCTCTCTAGCGTTTGGCCTTTGCTGGCGCACTAGGCTGACCGCCTTTGAGGATGCGCGGATCAACCAGACGGGCTAGCTCATCAATTTTTGAGGTTTTGGACATCGCATCTTCATAGGTGACCTTACCTTCATTCACCAAGCGGGCAAGACACATTTCCATCGTCTGCATACCCATTTTTGAACCCATCTGGATCGATGAGTAGATCTGGGTTGTTTTACCTTCCCGGATGAGGTTGCCGATCGCGGAGTTGTTCACCATAATTTCGTGGGCGGCGCAACGGCCACCACCGACTTTCTTGAGGAGGTTCTGGGAGCAGACCCCGACCAAGGAAGTCCCCATCTGGGCGCGGATTTGGGGCTGCTGAATGGGGGGGAAGACGTCGAGCATCCGGTCGATCGTGGCGGATGCTGAGTTGGTGTGTAGGGTTCCGAAAACGAGGTGGCCGGTTTCTGCGGCGGAGATGGCCAGTGAAATCGTCTCAAGGTCGCGCATTTCCCCCACCAGAATAATATCGGGATCTTCCCGGAGGGCTGCTTTTAGGGCATTCCCAAAACTTTTCGTATCTTCACCCTTTTGGCGTTGGTGAAACAGGCTTTTAATGTTGGGGAAAACGTATTCGATCGGGTCTTCAACGGTGAGAATATGCTCCGATCGCGTGCGGTTAATCAAATCCAGGATCGCCGCCATCGTTGTGGTTTTGCCCGATCCGGTTTGCCCCGTAATCAGCACCATGCCACGAGGACGCATCGCCATCTCGCGCATGATCTCAGGCACACCCAACTTATCAAAGTTCGGAATCTCAGAGGCCAAAGCCCGCAAACAGGCAGCAAAACAACCGCGTTCGCGATAGACATTCACGCGAAATCGCGATAACCCTTTCACCCCGTAGGCACAGTCGAGTTCCCAGTTTTGTTCAAGATCTTTCCGCTGATTGTTGTTCAACATGCTAAAGATCAGCCGCTGACATTCATCCGGAGCAAGCGATTCACCAAATTGGTTTTGAGGCGTGAGCTTACCGCTAAGTCGGAAGAAAATCGGCGCCCCAGCCTGAATGTGCATGTCGGAGCCACCTTGCTCGACAAGCGATTCCATGACATCTTCGATTACAAAATCCATGAGTACGGTTCTCCTATGGGTCTACTTCGATCGCCAGCGACAAGAGATTGTCAGATTGCCCAGAATTAGAATGTGTCGGCGCTGATCAACAGCATTCTGAATCTGAATGATGGACTATCGACAGATTTAAAGACTCGCAGTATTGGCGCTGTATCAGCACTGTACTGGCGTGATGTTCAAAAAGAAGTCTGTCTCGTTACATGACCGATCGGAACGTTTTGCCCGCGATTCGCTGGATCAAGTTGGGTTTCGCACGATCGGCGTAAGGTTACTCTGTTCAAGCTTACCCAAGATAGTGTTGATGTTGATCCCAAGATGTTGACTGGGGACGTCAATCCTCAAATCGGGGTGTCATGCAATACAAACAGTCCATCCAGTCCGGCTGTAAGCCCGCACCGCAGGTTTTACAGGTGAGTGAACTTTTTCGTTTAGCCTTCATCTCAGCTTCGAGACCGGTATCGGTAAAGGTCACCCGTTCGACCTCTTCAAAGGTGGTGTGTCCTTGGCGGGCGAGCTTCAGACTGTAGGACAACAGGGTGGTCATCCCTTCCTCTACGGCTTTTTCGGCCACCCGTTCTGTCGGCGCACCGGCGTTAATTAAGGCGGTCACTTCCTCCGAGTTTTGCAGAAATTCGTATACCCCGACCCGTCCTTTGTAGCCAATGCCATTGCACTTTTCGCACAGTTCTCCCGACGCCGCCAGCTCTTTGCGTTCTTGGGGAGGAACGACCTTGGCGCGATAGAACGTGGAATCGGTTTCTTCTTTGCTCCGCATACCGTAGCGTGCTAGCTCGTTATCGCTGGGTTGATACGCCTCGCGACATTCACTACAGACGCGACGCATGAGACGTTGTGCCAACACCCCGAGCAGTGCGCCCGAGACCATGAACGGTTCGACGCCCATTTCATCGAGACGCGCGATCGCCCCGGCGGCGTCGTTGGTGTGCAGCGTGGTTAGAACTAAGTGACCGGTAAGCGCGGCCTCGATCGCGGTTTTCGCCGTTTCCTTGTCTCGCGTTTCACCCACCAGTAGGATGTCCGGATCTTGTCGCAAGAACGCCCGCAGAATATTGGCAAAGGTAAGATCTTTCTCGCGGATCACCTGACATTGGGTGATACCCGGTAGCGCATACTCGATCGGATCTTCTGCCGTACTGATATTGACGCCGGGATCGTTGCGCTCGGCCAACACCGAATACAGCGTCGTTGATTTACCCGACCCCGTCGGCCCCGTCACCAAAATCAGACCAAACGGACGACCGGCAATCTCCCGCACCTTACCGAGGGTTTCATCGTCGGTAATCAGTTTATCGAGACCGAGCTGGGTTGACGAGTTGTCGAGAATTCGGAGGACGATCTTTTCGCCATAGCGACTGGGGAGCGAGTTGACGCGAAAGTCAACCGCGCGTCCTTGGAACATCCGACGAATCCGGCCATCCTGGGCTTGCCGACGTTCGGCGATGTCCATATCCGAGATGATCTTGAAGCGTGACGTAATCGCCGAGACAATTTGCTTCGGCAAGCGTGGGAATGGCTCTGATAAAATGCCGTCTTTCCGCATCCGAATTTGTAGATATTCTTCCTGCGGCTCGACGTGAATGTCGGAAACTCCATCACTCAGGGCTTTCCGCAGAATTTTATTCACCAGGCTCACGACACTTTTATCGTTGGCATCGCCCTCTTCTTCGAGGTCTTGCGCTTCTGCCGGGGCTTCTTCGAGCTCACCATCGTCGCCGCTGGCATTGAAATCATCGACCGAAATCGTGTTTTTCTGGTCAGCCTCTCGCGCCTGGAGTGCCGCTTCGCGTTTGACCTGTTCATCCAGGTAGAGCGAAATGGTCTGCTGGAAATCTTCGAGAGAAATGACACGACGCACAAGCTGAAGATCGTGGCTGCGCAGAATGCGGCGGAGTTCGTCCTGGGCTTCGAGATTATCGGGATCGACCATCGCGACCGAGACGCTGTCTCCCGATCGATCCAGCGGCAGACAGTTATACCGGCGGCAGGTATCGACCGGCACAGCATCGAGTAATGCATTCATGTGACCGGGTTTCATCTCCGTCACATCCGGATCAAACGAATCTACACCGTGCAAAATTTTTAGTTCAAACAACTGCTGTCGTTTATATTGCAGAACTAAATCCGGCGGTAGCTGTTTTCCTGTGATCTGTTCAATGACCTTGGTTAGCGGTTGGCCGGTGCGCCGACACTCTTTTTGAGCCTGGTTCATCTGCTCCGGGCTCACATGACCCGCTCGGATCAGTTTGTTACCAAAGGGCGAAAAGTTTGTCTGAACGACCAAAGATCGACGAGCTTTGGAGGATTGGGACGCACTGGAAGAGGAATTGGTCATAGCGAAGGGTTGCAGCAGTAGGTCGCGATCAAGGCGCATCAGATGGCAAACGGTCTAGTAACGAACGTGAAGCGGTTGCGTTCGTCACTCGTCTTCAAGTGTAGCTTACGAAATTCTACGTAATCTATCTGGGATTTTGACCATTCTGGGGGGTGGGTCTCAAGCCCCGGACTTTGAGTCCGCATCTTGCCTCTATCTTGTTAGAATATACGAAAGTCGCCGGGGGATACTCGGAGACTCTAAACGAACGTGGAGGGCGCATCAGACTAGCTTGCTAGCAATGCCCGTTGAAGCGTTAAGCCACAAAGTAGAGCAGCAGCCTAGCCTGTTCGCCTAGCTTTAGAATCCTCGGACTTTAAGTCCGGGGAGCATGTCAACAGCCGCGACTTGATGATCGGATCAGGATGCTCATAGCTTTAAAGTTTGCGGGTAATCTCTAACCCGTTTTATATTCTTCAAGGGATGTTCAATAGGTTATGGTGTTAAACGTCTCAGCCTCGATCGAGGCTCGGGCGTCTCTCGTCGAAGACTTTGAAGGTCGTGATTGAACTACGTAGAGTGATGATGGCTGTATTGAAAAAATAACGCCAGATCTAGGCATTGTTTTTGCTTTAGTGACCCACCTCGCCACTGGTTGTCGTCAGCCTTTAAGATTTCGTTGTAGCTACAACACCCTCGGAAGGAATGCGAACGATGATTGAAGACGAAAAACAGCTAGACGCGGATACGTCGGCAACGGATGCCGCATCTAGCGCAGATGTAACGCCACCCAATCCGAACACGGATGCCGATACGATTCCGGTTCACGACGCGATCGATCCCCTCGTCGCGGAAGCAGCAGCGGCGGCGGCGGCAGCTCAGGAAGCTCAAGCCGAGGTTCCAATGGAAGCTCTGGAAGCCTTGAAGACCACGGCTGAGATTGCTCAGGCACAGCTTGAGGAATTTAAGGCGCAGTACACTCGCCTCGCGGCTGATTTTGAGAATTTTCGCAAACGCACTCAAAAAGAAAAGCTAGAACTTGAGGAGCAGTCGAAGTGCAACTCAATTAAAGAGCTGCTGCCCGTTGTCGATAACTTTGAGCGAGCTCGCGCTCATATCAAGCCGCAAAATGATGGTGAGATGACTATCCATAAAAGTTATCAAAGCGTCTACAAGCAGCTTGTTGAAGCACTGAAGCGCCTTGGCGTTGCGGCGATGCGTCCGGAAGGGGAGATTTTTGATCCGAACCTGCATGAGGCGGTGATGCGTGAGCAAACGGAGGAGCATCCGGATGGAACTGTGCTCGAAGAGCTCATGCGCGGGTATGTGATGGGCGATCGAGTCTTGCGTCATGCCATGGTCAAGGTTGCGACGGCTCCGGATTTTGTACCGGGTGAAGCGCCTGAAGCTGCCAGCATCGAGGATGCTGAGTGATATCGATCGTGCTGTTCCTTCCCGGCGGTATAAGTCACACGGTCGTTCACCCAAAATGGGTCTAAAAACCCGTTCCCTTTGACCATTCTGGGGTGGGTCACAAGCCCCGGACTTTTAGTCCGCATCCGGTGTCTGTAACGTTCCAATCAATTCTGCCAGCACATCCGTCTGAATGATGCGAAGTTTCTGTCAGAATGCCACTAGCATGATGAACGGAGAGACATCGACCCTAAAACGCAACCGTTGGTTGCACGATTCATCACCGTCCAGTAATCGTATGAAAGCTCGCTATACATACCGAATTTACCCAAACCAGATGCAGCGAGCCAGCCTTGCTCAATTGTTTGGCTGTGTTCGAGTTGTGTATAACGATGCCCTAGCGATGGTGAACTCTAGACCGGATGGTGAAAAATGGCCGAGCAATAATGATTTGCAAAAGCTGGTGATTACGCAGGCGAAACGGACAGCAGAACGGGAGTGGTTAGCTGAAGTCAGCAACATTCCCCTACAGCAGTCGGTTCAAGACTTAGGCGTAGCGTTTAAGAATTGGTTCGCGGCGCTCAAGGGCAAAGGTAAAGCTAAGTTCCCTCGGTTCAAAAAGCGAACAAACGAGCAGTCAGCGCGATTTACCCGAACAGGCAAGTCGGCGCTGGATTGGCGCACGACTCTAAATGGACGCGGAGGGCGCGTCAGACTAGCTTGCTAGCTATGCCCGATGAAACGTCAAGCCAAAAAGTAGAGCAGCAGCTTGGTCTGTTTGCCTAGCTTTAGAATCCTCGGACTTGTAGTCCGAGGAGCATGTCAAGCTAAAATCAAGATCAAATACCGCCGCCGAGGGACACTCGGAGGCTTAAAACGTGCGTGGAAGCAAGCGTCCGCCTGGTTCGCCAGCGGTCGCCGATGAAGCGCAAACCCATCGAATCAAGTCGGGCAACCGGTCGGCTTGTTAGGGAATCCCCGCGCCGTTAGGCCGGGGAAGATGTCAAAATGTTCTCTTCAGTCTCACCCCCCAGGCAGTATTCAAGCTCATGGGCAAAGTCATCGGAATCGACCTTGGCACGACAAATAGCTGCGTAGCAGTGCTCGAAGGTGGTAAGCCCGTCGTGATTGCCAACTCAGAAGGTGGGCGAACCACTCCGAGTATGGTCGGCTTCGGCAAGAATGGCGATCGGCTCGTCGGTCAACTTGCCAAGCGTCAGGCCGTCACCAATGCTGAGAACACCGTTTTCAGCATCAAGCGTTTTATTGGACGGCGTTGGGATGAAACCGAATCCGAGCGATCGCACGTTCCCTATGTCTGCATCCTCGGGCGCGACGATACGGTCGATGTGGAGATTCGCGGCGTTCGCCATACGCCGCAGGAAATCTCGGCGATGATTTTGCAGAAGCTCAAGCAAGATGCAGAAGCATATCTGAGCGAGCCAGTCACCCAAGCGGTGATTACGGTTCCGGCCTACTTCACCGATGGTCAACGGCAGGCCACCAAAGATGCGGGCACGATCGCGGGGCTAGAAGTCTTGCGTATCATCAACGAGCCCACCTCAGCGGCGTTGGCCTACGGCCTTGACAAGCAAGACACCGAGCAAACCGTCCTAGTCTTTGACCTCGGCGGCGGCACATTCGACGTCTCGGTGATGCAACTCGGCGACGGTATCTTTGAAGTCAAGTCTACGGCAGGCAACAATCACCTCGGCGGTGATGATTTTGATAATGCTGTCCTAAGCTGGCTAGTGGCGGAATTTGCGAGCCAGACCAATATTGATCTGTCTGGCGACAAGATGGCTTTGCAGCGGATTCGCGAAGCCGCAGAAAAGGCCAAGATTGAACTATCGGGCGCTCAATCCACGTCGATTAATTTGCCGTTTATTACGGCGGACGAAACGGGACCGAAACATTTAGAACTGGACTTTACGCGGTCTCAATTCGAGGAACTAACGCAGTCCTTGGTGGATAGCACGATCGGGCCGGTGGAGAGCGCGTTACAGGATTCGGGACTGATGCCCGAAGAGATCGATCGGATTATTTTGGTCGGCGGTTCAACCCGAATTCCGGCAGTTCAGGCGGCAATCTCTAACTATTTTGGTGGTCGAACCCTCGATCGATCGGTCAACCCCGATGAAGCCGTCGCCACGGGAGCCACGATCCAGGCCGGTGTGCTGGGCGGCGAAGTTCAAGATGTTCTGCTCCTCGACGTGACCCCCCTCTCGCTCGGAATCGAAACGCTTGGCGAGGTCTTCACGAAAGTTATCGAGCGCAACACGACGATTCCGACCAGCAAATCGCAGATGTTTTCGACCGCAACGGACGGTCAAACATCCGTCGAAGTCCATGTGCTCCAGGGCGAACGGGCTTTGGCGAGCGATAACAAGAGTCTTGGCAGCTTCACGCTGATGGGCATTCCGCCCGCACCGCGTGGCATCCCACAGATCGAAGTGTCATTTGAAATCGACGCGAACGGCATTTTGAACGTGTCGGCACGGGATAAAGGCACAGGTCGCGCCCAGAGTATTCAAATCTCTAATACGGGGGGCTTAAGTTCCAGCGAAATTGAGCAAATGCGTCAGGAGGCGGAAGCTAACGCCGATCGCGATACTCGTCAGCGTGCCCTGATTGAGCTGCGCAACCAGGCCGAAGCGCTGTTTTATAACTACGAAGACACCCTCAAGCACAATGCGGACATAGTGCGCGAGGAAATGAAAGTCGATGTGGAGGAAAAAGGTCAGATTTTGCGCGAAGTCATGGTCGGTGAAGATCTAGACGTCGCGCGGGCCGCACTCGACAAATATCAACAGGCGCTCTTTGCGATCGGCTCAGAAATCTACCAAGGCAAAAATCCGCCCAGCTTGGGAAGCACGATGCCGCAGACCGGCGCTCCCAAGGTCTCGACAACGGCTGAAGCTTCGACCTCAGAAGCGTTACCCGAGGAAGAGCCCCCAGCCCAGCTCGATGATCTATTCGGGCCGCAGCGTGCAGCCGAAGAGTCGGCCAAGGCAGCGGGTTCGGTCTTTGAGGAAGACGACGAGTTGGCGGAGCTGCTCTCGGATCTCGAAAATTTAGCAAAATCCAAAACCCAAAAGGCGAAAGCGTCACCCGCTCCCAGTGCCGCCCCCACACCAGCACCACCTCCAGCAGCCACGCCGTCCGCTGCTACCCCTGCCAATCCGATGACGTCTTCGCCTGCGGCGACTCCCGCTTCGGCTCCTGAACCTCCCGCGCCAGACAATCCATTTGAAACAGCCGCCAGCGAGGAGACTCGCCGTCCCGCCAGTGGTGGTGATGATGCCGATACGAGTAACCCGTTCATGTAGCTGGCTCCGAGGTTCGACTCAAAGGCCGACCTCGGTAGATTAAGCCATCATGCGTGAGTGCTTAGGCTTGAGGAATTTCGGGAAAGCGTTCGCGCGTGTGACTTTCTGCGGTGGATTTCAGCGTAACGGGCGTGCCTTTGCGCCCGATGAAAGTTGATCGATCAATCTGGCCTCGATGACGTAACTGCTCAAATTTCATCACGAGGGGTTGGTGGCATTCATAGACAGAGCTAAAGCCAACATTAGCCATGAGCTCGAACAGTGATGCCCGTGTAAGCCACGCGCTTTTTTCATTGCCGATCGATCCCCAGGCCGTGTGATCCTCGCCGTAGTCGCGTCCCCAATAGGTGCGGCCCTCATAGTCGTACGATCGCTCTGGGGTGAAGCTGACGTGCGTATCCACGATCGCCATCTGTCGCGTGACGCGATGGATATCGGCCATAAATTTAAAGATATCCGGCGCGTCGAGATGGTAGAAGATGCCGAGACACAGCACTACATCAAACGTGCCATAGGTCTCAGGGTCAAGGTTACGCACGTCGTCGCAGAAAAATTCAATATTCTCTAACCCCCAAGCCTCGGCGGTAAACCGTGCTTTAGCCAGATTACTTTCGCGACCTTCGATACCGACGACCTGTGCGCCCTGCATGGCCAATTCCAGACCGTAGAGTCCTTCGAGACAGGCCAGATCGAGAATGCGTAGGCTCGAAAAATCGCTGCCGCATAGGTCGGAAATAGCCTGAAGAAAACGTTGCAGCTTGGCCTCAACGTTCGATTTTTCCTGGGTTTGGCTGCCGTCGGGCAGGGTGATCACTTTCGGCAGTTCGGGGCCAATCGTGTAGGACCCATCCGGCAAACGTAGATTGTGGTTCGTCCACTCGCCATAGCGATCGATGATGTGTTGTCGTTCTTGGGCGAGTTCGCTGAGATTCATAGATTCGGAGAGGGGGCGCAATAATCGGGGGATCAGCCCCTAGGAAAAGCATTCGATCGGGACTCAATGACGAATCGATTATCACCGCTGGCGGCACGTTTATAGCAGAAGCCGATTAAATTAGGACACTCTCGTCTAAGTTGAAAACCGCACTTCGACTCCGCTCAGTGCTCTCAGCTTTTTTTGATACGTCCTAAGCAAATCGTTTTTTGCTATAGCTCATTTCATCTGAATTACAGCGAGTGATCACTCCGGCAGTGCTAACTAGAGTTCGTCGCATCTGGAACATCACACATCCAGATATTTCGCCCAGCATTTTTGGCGCGATAGAGTGCCTGATCGGCGGACTCAATCAAGGTCTGATAGGTCTGATCATCTTTGGGAACTTGGCAGGCAACACCCAGGCTGATCGTGACGCAGCGACGCTGATTGTCTACCGTTGAGTGAAAAATATTCAGATCCTGCACCGCTTGGCGAAGCGATTCGGCCACAAAAATCGCACCCATGATTGTTGTTTCCGGCAAAATGACCACAAATTCCTCGCCGCCATACCGTGCCAAAAGATCGATTGATCGACTGACCTGTTTTGCCGCCGTTCGTGCAATTTGAATCAAACAACTGTCACCTGCTGGGTGGCCATGAGTATCGTTGTAAGCCTTGAAGTGATCGACATCAAACAAAATTAATGAGATCGGGGCTTGTGTGCAAAGTAGGCGATTCCATGCCTGCTTGAGAGTCAGATCAAAACGGCGACGATTGGCAATTTGAGTTAGGCCATCAATTTCGCTCAATTCTTTAAGACGTGCATTAGCCTTTGCGAGTTTGGCATTGATTTGGGTCAGGTGCTGGGATTGATGATTGACCTGATCTAGGAGCTCGGCATGTTGAATCGCGATCGCCAGTTGCTCCGCAACTTCTTGCAGTAAATCAAGTTCATCAGACTGCCACTGACGCTGAGTTGTGCAGGCATGGACAACCAGTAGACCCCAGACTTGGGTCGAAGTCTGGGATGATCGATTCGTTGATTCTTGGGCGATCGTGGCAACCATTTTTGAGCGGGCACCCGTATCACTAACACCTTGAAACAAACACGTCCGCCAATCCTGTTCATTCATATCGGCAACGATCCAAGCCCGATCCGAGTGTAGAAAAAAATCAAAACAGTCTGCGATGAGTGGGGGTTGTCTTTGTCGCATCCTAAGGGTAATGGGATAATTGGAGTGGGTTGATTCCCAAACAATTTCGGTTTGCAAAGACTCGTTAAAGCGATAGATCATGACGCGATCAGCCTGAAGATTTTGCTGTACCTCCGTCACAGTACTTGCAAAAATGCAGTCCAAATCAAGGCTTTGACGAATATTTTGAGAAATGCGACGAAGGGTATATTCCCGTTCGGCTTGATAGATCAAAGATGACTGCGCCCGCTTAATGGTTGTGATCTCGCGCGAGACGATCAAAATCGACGTTACTTCACCGCTATTATTAATTTCTGGAATCACCCGTGATAGAAAAATCTGAACACACCCCATCCAGGTCTCTTCTGTTTCTATAATCTGCTCACATTGAGTAAAAATCGCAAGATCACAGACCGTTTTCCACTGCTGAACCAGCTTTTTAGACATACCTAATTCACAATTAGTTTTACCTAAAAAATCGCAAAGTGGAATCCCGCGCCACTCTTCAAGAGTGGGATTGACATATAGAAAATGTCCTTCGCAATCAAGTCGCATAATTCCATCAGGCGATCGCTCGATCGCGGCCTGAAAAATTTCGGCCTGTTGCCGCAAATCCAGCACTTCAGATTGCTGAGAGGTCGAGGGGGTTTCACGATCAAAAAGAATAAGGTAATAGCCTCGAATCCCCCTGTCTGACGGATTTGAAGCAATGCACGTACTGGATTGTTGACAACTTAGCAATGAGTCGTTTGAGGTGGATCGAAAATCTCCGATCGATCGCCCGGAAGCAGAATCAAAATCAACGCTCACCCCCACCCAGGCAGGTTGAGGCTTTTCACCATCTCGATTGATCGTGATCGCTCGCAGATTCGCTGGCGTAATCAAAGGAGAATTCCATTCATCCTCCGAGACATCAGCTACAAAAGATAGAGGAATTGCGTCTACTTCACATTTTTCTCTCGGTGCATTAATCTTTCTCCTCTTCTCCCGAATTAGATCAAGATTGATAACGTTGCTCATCGTTGATGTTTCACTTACATCGCACGTCAATATTGTTGTTAGTATTGCCGCAGCCGCTTTTCCCCAGACCTCCGATACCAATCGTCCATAAACGTTTTCTAAAGAGCAATTCCAGCGTTTTTTATAGGCAGAATTTACGGCTTTAAATCGGAACTGAGGATCAAGATAAACAAGGCAAAAGGGCAGTGTTTCAAGTAAATTCGATGTATCTGCGGCAACTTGAGTCAGCGGCGATCGCAGGTGCTCAGGCCGCGATACATCTAGAGCCTGTTTGGAACGAAGAGGGGAAGCTGGAGAAGTATTAGAGAAAGAATGAAGGTCGCTATCTTGGTCAAAGGATATATCTCGCGACCCGGTTTTCTGATTAGATAAATGATGGGGTAATTGTTCCGGCGGGGTCGTAAGAAAAGTGTCGCGTGATGGGGAATCGACTTGGAATGGGGCTACGTGTTTCCGAGTGTCATCAATGCTAGGAAAGCACTCTTGTAAGATGAGCCAATGACGATTCGGAGCTATATCTGGTACAACTTTCCAACTAATAATTCGATGATGTTCACTTTCATCTAATGCCTGCCATCGCCCCGACTGATTGATATCAGGACAGATTTGATTCCAATCACAATGAACACCGATCCACCCCTCAAATAGAGTCCTATACTCTAGTACTTCGACTGGCTGACCTAGGAACTGACATGCTGCGCGATTCACCGCATAGCAGCGCCATGCATCATCGACAATCACGATCGGCTCGCGAGATGCAGCCAGGAGTTGCAACAACAAATCGGGGAGGGCATCAGGCATAAGCAGTCTTCACTCGATCGCAGGGCAGAAAGCTTTGCTTCTAGAGCAGTTTTGGATGTTACGCGATATTACTTGATTGGTTTTTAGCCAGGTTTTTAGGGTTCTAAGCTGTCACTCATCGTTCCCAAAACTGCTGTAGAGTCTTTATCGTCTATCCCCTCCTGATTTTATCTTGGGGAGGGGATTTTCTCTGATTTTTGCCTTATCGCTCCATCACTAGCAACTGAAATCGCTAGCATAGTTCGAAATTACATTTCCCGAACGGAGGGCTGGCCGTCGATAATTTCGCCGATCAAGACGGTGTCTGCCACATTGATAAATAAGCCGTTTTCCAGAACGCCCGGAATATTGTTTAAGACTTTTTCCAGTTCGGCAGGATGATCAATCCCCGACTCAAATTTCACATCGACGACTAAGTTACCCTCATCCGTTACGACCGGCCCAGCTTTCTTGACGCCCATCCGCAACGTTGGCTGACCACCAAGCGCTTCGATCGCTCGCATCACGGGCGTGACCGCCATGGGGATGACTTCCACCGGCAATAGAAATGTCGTTCCCAGTTTGTTGACCAGCTTCGAGCTATCGACCACGATGATAAATTCGTCGGCGAGGGAATCGACGATTTTTTCGCGCGTGTGGGCTGCGCCGCCGCCTTTGATGAGCTGCTTATCGGGATCGACTTCGTCCGCGCCGTCGATCGCCACGTCCATGTGGTCGATTTCGTCGAGGGTCGTCAGGGGAATGCCGTATTCTTTGGCCAATACGGTCGCCTGGAACGATGTCGGGACACCTTTGATGTCGGTCAGATCGCCCGAGGCGAGACGCTCACCGATGTACTGAATCGCGTAGGCCGTGGTCGAGCCGGTTCCGAGGCCGACGATCGATCCGGATTTGACGCGATCGGCAGCCGCTTTGCCGACTTGCTGTTTCATAACGGTAACGGGATCAGCGCTCATGGCAAATTTCCTGATTAGTGAATGGACGGAGTTGATTGAATTGGGAGAGTTCAGTTGACATCCTCCCCAGCCTAAAGGCGTGGGGATTCCCAGTCTGACCATTACCTGGCCTCCTGACGGGTAGACAAACAAGCCACTGCCCCCAGGGGTCTAACACGGCTTAACGTTTGCCCATTCAGGTCGGCTTGTCCAGCCGCCAAAATATTTAGACTCGCATTGACATCTCGATCGTGTTCTGTCCCACAATTCAGACAGACCACAGACCGAATCGAGAGATCGAGCTTGCCCCAGCGCTCGCCACAACCTGAACATATTTGAGAGGTAGGTTCCCATCGACCGATGATTCTCACCTCTCGTTCATGAATCATGCTGGCCTTGGCTTCACACAGGGTTCTGAGCTGCCGCCACCCAGCCCGACTAATCGCCCTAGCTAGACAGCGATTTTTGACCATGCCGGAGACATTCAAATGATGGATTTAAACAAGTTGCGGTAGGCAACGTTTAAGTCTTGGAGAGCTTGCTGTAAAGGCACGGAGGATACGTCACTGAGCCATGACCTCTCCTCTGTTTTCTTTGCCTGGGTCAACTGTGCTGAGAGCAGGTTTACTCCTGGGTATTTTCCAGACTGTTTTGAGAAAGCTAACGCATCGTTAAAGACGACTCTCACGCAGCCGAATAGTCGAGCAAGGCTTTGCTGCTGTCCGGTGGTGGGATAGATCCTGTACTGATAGCGTGCTTTCATCGCTGTGTAGTCTGTGGCTCTGTCACATTATACTCGTCGGGTTGGCTCAATTTGTGGCTTCGGTGATGGTTTATCCCTTGGTGTCGGCTGATATTGAGCCTCCGGCAAAGCCGTCCTGGAAGGACGGGGTTTTAAACCCATTTTTCTGATAAATTTCGATATAAATATCGTTCTGATATCGTCGATCACTCTACCGCGTCGAGGTCGTTGGATAGCGAGTCCGCATGATTTTCCAAGCTTGAGAAAGCGTTTAGGACGGATGAAAGGCAAGACCATCAAAATTGTGTAGCCTGATTGCCTCGACGATTTTCTGAGAGATCGGTTCGGCTTTAACGATGGGCGATCGCGGCAAGGCGATGAAAAAAAGAGGTTAAAATTCGACTGCATACGAACGACGATCGAGCCGATACAAATTCGCTCGTTGGCAAGCGTGATTCAATCACGATCGCTGGGGCAAAATGTAGACGTTCTGAATCCTTGATTGAATGGATTGCGTATGATTGCATATCGATCCGATCAACATCAAAGATGAGTCGGGAAACATGCAGATGTGGCCGATTTAGCCGATCTAGCCGATTTAGCCGACCTGGGGAAATACGCGTGGAAGATTTCAGAACCGCACTCGAACTCGCAACCGAAGAAGAACTACAGGATTTGACGCAGCTATTATTTCAGCCGCGTTTTAACCCACTCGACTATCTCAGTACGCCCCACCCGATCGAGATTCAAAGCCGTGATCGACGGCGCTGGCTCGATGACCTCGAAACCCGGTTTTGCTATCTCGCCGCCGATGGTGTGACCGTGCTACGCGGTCAGACGCGCAATTTGTCCTATCGCGATGTGTTGCTGCGGATTTGTCAGTATTTGCATGTGACCTACTCCGACGCGGCGAACACGATCGATATTGAAGCCGAGATCTTCCTACACCTCCTCGGCCAAGCCTGGAAACGCTTGCCGGGACGCGATCGCGCTGCCTTAACCCAACGCATTCAAACTGCTTTGAGCCAGTCAGACTATGCGCAGCCATTGCCGCTATCGGTACAGCGCGATCCGGTGCGCTGGTTGGTCGGTGGCGGTAGCGCGATCGCCGTGGGTTCGGTGATTAAACCGCTGGTCTTGAACCAAATCGCGCGACAGTTTGCGGTGCAGTTTGCGCGGCATCAGTTGGCGAAGGAAAGCCTGAAGGGGGGAGCGGCAGCGGCGACCCAGTTTCAGGGGTTCGTGGCGATGCAAATGGCGCGGCGGGGCATGGCGGTTAATACGGCGCGGTATGCGACGACGCGCACGGTATTCGCTGCGGTCGGCCCGTTGCTGTGGGCGTGGCTGTTTGCGGATATCGGCTGGCGGGCGGTCGCCACAAATTATGGTCGAATTATCCCGGCGGTATTTGCCCTAGCGCAGATTCGCCTTACGCGAGCAGAAACGTTGCAGTACGCCTCGTAAACGGGTTTCGCCTTAAGCGTTGCAGTACGCATCAGTTCAATTAAGGGATAAAAACGAGGCATTCTAACTCTGTTCTGCTTTCCCCAAAACCGCGTTATTCGCTGCGCGAAGGCCACGCCCACGACTCCGCTCAACGCTCTCGGTCTGTTCCGAAAAGAATTGAACTCACTATCAGTCCCAGAAATCCGGATTTAGACCGGCGATCGATCCTCTTCAATTTCGATCGCGACCGCTTCTTCCAAACCGTAGGGGATATCACCCCGCGAGACCTCGACGCCGTTGTTATTTTTACCCGCTAGCAAACGTTCAAGCGTGGGTCGTCGCTGCGTAGCATTTTCGTTGCGCGGGGGCGTGTCCGCTGGGCTGACAATGCCGCCGGAGATCAAAATCTTAAATGCATCCTCGATCGAGACATCAACTTCGATCGCTTCGTCTTCCGGCACGATCGCGTACCAGCCCGTCGTGGGGTTCGGCGTCGTCGGAATGAATACGCTCAACATCGGCGCGTCAATTTTAGCCTGAAGTTGCGTGGCGATCGTCCCCGTAACAAAGGCCAGCGCCCAAAGACCTTGGCGCGGATACTCGATCAGCACTACTCGGCGAAACTTGTTACCGCTGTCCTTCAGAAGCGTTGACAGCAGTTGCTTGAGGGTTTTGTAGATCGATCCAGCCAGCGGGATTGCCTGGACGATATTTTCGCTGAGGTCAAACAGCCAGCGACCGACGATATTACGAGCCATCAGGCCGATCAGCAGGATGCTCAACAGGGGCACTGCCAAGCCCACCACTAGGTTCAACACACTAACCAGTAGCGGATCAAAACCATCAAAGGGGTTGAGCTGCTTAGGAATGCGAGTCAGAAATTCAACCACCCAGCGAGAAATGGCGACCGTCAGCCAAATGGTGGTCGCGAGGGGAATGATCAGGAGCAGACCCGCAATGAGGTCACTCTTGAGATCTTGTTTGATACGTTCGAGAAAGGGTTGGGTCATCGGGCCGGTTGCGATGCGATGGTTGTGTGATCTGTAGCTTGCGATCGAGCCAATCAATCAAGACTGAGAACAGACGACGGTGTGCTCTAGCTTTGCGCTTTTAAGATTTCGTCAAGTTCTTTAGTTGTAGCGTTCGTAAAGAATTGTTGCAAGATTGAGTGAGAGCCGATGGCCGTATGGGTGACCCGAAGCTAGAGGTGAACGATTTTTGCTGGCGTAGCGATCGCTCCTGCTTAACGGGATCACCCTCCCATTCTATGATCCCCAGGTTAATGGGTGTTGATCATGCTTGGGGAGAGGCCGCTCAATCCGGATATCGATGCGCCGATATCGATGCAGGATCGTCGTAATGACAGCCGAATCCAGATGTGTATCAAATCTAACATCTAGAGTTCGCGATGCTGTATGCAGTTCTGCTGGGTTGGGTTTTGAGCTGAGGTTTGGGGCGGGGCTTGTATGCGGGCGAGGCGATACCGTTGGTGCTCGCTGATGGCGGTGAGGCGATCGGGGGGAAGTTCGAGTTCTTCCTGGCGTTTTTCATCGGTGATCAGTAGCGCGGAGGTATTGGGCGCTAGACAGTTCACCCAGTCACGTGTTGTTGAAATACGATCGAGGAAAACCACATGATCTCGCAGATAAAACACCAACGATGGTTTCTCAAAGCCCAGGAGCGCGACGGGTTCTTCGGGCTGGCGAATCTCTTGGATTTGGCTAGCGATGTCGCGGATGGGCAGTTGACGTAGGCGATCGATCTCGTTCAGGAGCGGATTAAAGCTGACGATCGTAAACAAACAAAAGCCAATGATCTGGGCGCTACCGATCCAGGAACGACGACACCAGGCCACGATCGCGACAGCCAACGTAATCAACGCCAAGCCGATACCGACACTTTGGCAAACGCCCGATGCAATCAACTGGCGATTAATCTTCGGTACGGCGGGATCGTAGGTGTACCACAGGGGGATTGTCCAGAGGCCGATCGTCCAGATCAGCCACAGCAGGATACTGGCTCCGTGCCCAACGTTTAGCCAGCGCGACGGCGATCGCGGTGCGTCGATTGCGGACGGATTAAGCGCGATCGAACTTTCGCCGAAGCTTGCATCGGCCAGGATGATCGCCACGAGGATCGCCCCGGCGGGCATCAGGGGCAGGACGTAGCTCGGTAGTTTCGTCACGGCCAGGGAGAAGAACAGGAAGATGCCAGCCAGCCAGCACAACGCAAATAGGGGGAGTTGCTGCGATCGCGAGGCGCGACGCCATGCCGCGAGACGCCAGGGGCGAAACCGGACGATCGCGGCGGGGAGATAGGCCGACCAGGGAAAGAAGCCAACGCCAATGACAATCACGTAAAAATACCAAGGGGCACTGTGGCGATTGACCACGCTGGTAAACCGGGCGACGTTGTGATATCCAAAAAAATTGTCGATATAGACCTGGCCATTTTCAGCAATCACCAGGGCAAACCACGGCACAACGATCGCCAAAAACAGCGGAATTCCCCACCAAATCCCCATCGATCGCAGCGTTGATCGCAAACGTCCAACCAGTAGCAAAAACGGAATGATGATTAATCCCGGCAACGCAAGACCAACGGGGCCTTTCGTTAGCACGGCCAGCGCCAGGAGGACATAAAACAGCCCGAACCATGCACGCGCCGATCGCGGCGAAAAAGCCACCTGAGAACGTTCACTCGAAAATCCCCCTCCCAATCCCCCAGACGCTCGATCGCCGCGCTGGATATCGTCCCATTCCAACGCGCGATACCCCATGAAAAACGCCAGCAGCGCCCCGCCCATACAGCCAGACAGCAGCATATCGGACACCCCCGTCCGCCCCCACACCAGGGTATGCAGGTTTAACACCGTAATCGCTCCAGCCAGACCACCCGCAAACCAGGGCTTGAGGTAGCCTTGGGGCGATCGCGATCGCGGCACACAGCGCACAATGACGAGACACACCAGCGCCATCAACCCGATCGCCGCGATCGCCGACGGAAGCCGCGTCATCCACTCATTCACGCCGACCAGACGATAGCCGATCGCCATCAGCCAATACACCAACGGCGGCTTATCAAAGCGGGTGACGTCGTTATAGTAGGGCGTGATCCAGTTGCCGGTTTCGACCATTTGCCGCGCAGCTTCGGCAAAGAGCGGCTCTGTTTCATCGATCAGGCCAATGCTGCCGAGGCGGTAGATCAAGGTGATCGCGGCGACGATCGCAAGGCCGATCACGGTGAGCAGAGCGGGAATCGAGGAAGTGGCCGAGGTGTGAGAAAAGGGCGAGCGGGTCACGGGGTAAAAAGAAAGGGTATTTAAGGATGGATTGATGCGGATAGATTATCGGCTATTGCGCGAATCCCGTGGATCTTTCAGGCGTGGAATGTATCGGTATTAAGTTCTAACGGCTTACGCTACCAGAGGTCGGCGTGCAATTTCAGCTTGAGGCTCGGCATAGCAGAGCAAGATCACGCGGAAGCGATCGCCACCTTCCACACTCTCGATCGCGCCGATCGCCAACCCTGGCAGGTATACCCCGATCGCCACATCTCCGCTCAAAACACACCCAAAATCACCAAAAACGACACTGTGTCGGGCGATCCCCGATTTGTTCTCGCGCCGACAGGTTCGGATTCCGCGTGCTATAAATATGAGGGTTTTATCGCCTTTGTTTACAAAAGTTCATTCAGACCTCAGCGCCCGCCGTCGCGTTTCGGGCTCTGTCTGCGTGGCAACCGACAATTTTTTACGTACAAAGATACATTCCTTAACCTATGACAGTCGCACCCACCGCAGTACGATCGGGTACAACGCTCGACCCGTCGCTGCGACTGAAAGACATCCTGCAAACCCTGCCAAAGTCTGTCTTTCAGAAAGATTCACGCAAGGCGTGGCTGGCCGTTGTGGCCAATATCACCTGCGTCTCGCTGGGCTTCCTCAGCATCGCCTACTCGCCGTGGTATCTGCTACCCTTCGCCTGGATTTTTACCGGTACGGCGCTAACGGGTTCCTTTGTGATTGGTCATGATTGCGGTCACCGATCGTTTTCCAACAACAATCGCATCAACGATTTCGTTGGCCACATGATGTTTCTGCCGCTGTTCTTCCCGTTCCACGGCTGGCGCATTCAGCACGACTATCACCACAAACACACCAACAAACACGGCGTTGATAATGCCTGGAATCCGTTCACCCCGGATCAATTCCACTCCCAAAGCTCGACCCTACGTTTTATCTACACTTACGTGCGTGGTCGCTTTTGGTGGTTGGGCTCGATCGGTCACTGGATCACGAAACACTTTGACTGGAACGAATTTGAAGGTAAACAGCGCGAACAGGTACGTTTCTCGGCACTGTTCATGATCGCGGGCATGGCCATCATTCTTCCGACTCTGATCGCCACCACCGGCATTGTCGGCTTCTTCAAGTTTTGGGCGCTGCCGTGGCTGGTGTACCACTTCTGGATGAGCACCTTCACGATCGTCCACCACACCCTACCCGAAATCCCCTTCACGCCTGCTGAAAACTGGCACGAAGCGGGCGCACAGCTCACGGGGACGGTTCATTGCAACTACCCCAAGTGGGTCGAAGCGCTCTGCTTCGATATCAACGTTCACATCCCGCACCACATTTCGACCGGTATTCCCTGGTACAACCTGCGGAAGGCCCATGCTGCGATCCAAGAGAATTGGGGCGAGTATACGGTCGAGCGTGATTTTTCCTGGGCGCTGATGAAGGAAATCACCGATGTGTGTCACGTCTATGATGATCGCTATCGCAATGTGCGCGATATCTAATCACGCCATTCGAGTAGGGGGGGATGCGACAGGCAGCATTTCCCCCTTTTTTGTGTTGTGGAATGATTCAAACCAGATCATCAATCAAGCCAAAAGCTGACGGATCGAGGTTTCGACCTGTCCCGCGTAACCACTGCCAAACAGATTGAAATGGTTAAGCAGATGGTAGAGGTTGTACAAAATCTTGCGACGATCGTAGCCTTCATCCAGCGGCCATTCTTCGGTATAGCCCCGATAGAACGCGGGCGAAAAACCGCCGAATAATTCCGTCATCGCGATATCGGTTTCCCGATCGCCGTAGTACGTCGCCGGGTCGAAAATCACCGGCACACCCTCGCGCGTCACGCCCGCATTCCCACCCCACAAATCGCCATGCACCAGCGACGGGATCGGCGTATGACCTTCGAGCAATTCCGGCACGCGATCGATCAGCTTCGCGCCCCCCTCAAACTGGCCGCCCTTTCTCGCCGCGAGTCGCAATTGGAACTCTAGGCGCTGGGTCGCGAAAAACTCAGGCCAATGCTCCGATCGGTCATTCATCTGCGGCGTCGAACCGATCGTATTGTGTCGCTCCCAACCAAAGCGATCGTTGCAGCCCTGACGGTGCATCTGCGCCAATTTTTGCCCCATTTCAAACGCGGCAGCATCGGTCGATCGTCGCCCGATATCGAGGTATTCCAGCACGATATAGGACGAGCTGCCCGCGATGCCCCAACAAATCGGCTCCGGCACGCGAATCGTTTGCGTCGCGTGCATTTGCTTTAAGCCCAACGCCTCCGCCTCGAACATCTCTAGGCATGTTTCGCGATTGGTTTTGACGAAAAAATGCCGATCGCGATCACTCAGTACGAAACTTTGGCTAATACATCCGCCCCCGATCGAACCGCGATCGTCGGGGCGAAACGGGCGACCCGTAGCGGCACTGATTTTTTGAGAAATCGTATTCCACATGGAGTTCACTTAGAGGCGAGTCATAAAAAAGATCGAAACCTGAATCGAGATCTGAAATAAACGCAAAAAAATATCCGATCTCATTGTAGGGGGGGATGAGATCAGACAGTTCAGCGCGATCAAACAACACGCTTTAAGTACATCGAACTAACACCAACTTGAGTTGAAGCCAGCTTAAGCAAACCAGCGCACGAAATGATTAATCGATCGAAATCGCTTGGGGGCCAGTGGGCGGCGATGGCGGCGTCTGATCATCATCCGAGGAGTTCGTCCCCGTCTGCTTATCGAGCCAGGTTTTAACCGGATCTTGAGCCAGATCGACGCCTAAAACTCCCGAAGCAAACCCACCAAAAAAGGCGACGGGTTCCGCGAGGAGTTCTTGGATAAATGGTTGAACTTCTTCAAAAAACATAGAGCTTACTCCCGGACAGGCGGGGCATTATTGAACGTCAACGTAGATTAGGCGTGAAACGATCGCAGTTATCGAGTGGACTCAATTGACCCAGTTGATCCCATCTATTCCAGGCCGACTAAGCCGGTCCTCGGAGATGGGCAACATCGCCACGAAAACGCCAACCGCACAGATGTAAACAGCGCCAAGACAAACTCGGCGGCGATCGTAACTTCACATATCGTTAAAATCCTAGCGTGCGATTTCCCTGGCGGCTACGTCCGGGCTGGAATCGACCCATCAGCGGATCAAATCGGCAGGACGCCTCTCGGGCGATCGGGGCGGTTCTTGCGACTGGTATCCTGATCAAAGCATTGCTAATCTGTACGTTTGCTCGTTTATCGCTTCGTTTGTCACGCTGTAAAGCTAAAGGTTTATGTTTGACGCGCTCGCCGAGAATCTCGAAGATGCTTGGAAAAAGCTTCGAGGTCAGGACAAAATTTCCGAATCGAATATCCAAGACGCTCTAAAACAAGTTCGTCGGGCGCTGCTGAATGCCGACGTGAACTTGCAAATCGTCAAGGAATTTGTTGCTGACGTCGAGAAAAAGGCGATCGGCGCGGAAGTGATCTCCGGCGTGCGTCCCGATCAGCAGTTCATCAAGATCGTCAACGATGAACTCGTCAGCCTGATGGGTGACAGCAACACGCCGCTGGCTCATGCCGATACCGCCCCGACGATCGTCTTGATGGCCGGTTTGCAAGGGACGGGTAAAACCACCGCTACGGCCAAGCTGGCACTCCACCTCAAAAAACAAAACCGATCGACCCTGCTCGTCGCCACCGACGTTTATCGTCCCGCCGCGATCGATCAGCTCAAAACCCTCGGCAAACAAATCGGCTCCCCGGTGTTTGAACTGGGAACCGACGCCAACCCAGTCGAGATCGCCCGCCAGGGTGTCGCCAAAGCGATCGCCGATGGCATCGACACCGTGATCATCGATACCGCCGGTCGCTTGCAGATCGACGAAGCGATGATGGACGAGCTGAAACAGGTGAAGGACACCGTACAGCCCCACGATACGCTGCTGGTCGTCGATGCCATGACCGGCCAAGAGGCCGCGACCCTGACTCGCACGTTCCACGATCGCATCGGCATTACCGGCGCGATCCTCACGAAGATGGACGGCGACAGTCGAGGCGGCGCGGCGCTCTCCGTGCGAGCGATTTCGGGCAAACCGATTAAATTCGTCGGGGTTGGCGAAAAGGTCGAGGCGCTTCAACCGTTCTATCCCGATCGGATGGCATCACGGATTCTCGGCATGGGCGACGTGCTCACCCTGGTGGAAAAAGCCGCCGAAGAGGTGGACTTTGCCGACGCGGCCAAAATGCAGGAGAAAATCCTCGAAGCGCGGTTTGACTTCGATGATTTCCTCAAGCAAACGAAGCTGATGAAAAATATGGGTTCCCTGGCGGGAATCATGAAACTGATTCCCGGTATGGGAAACAAGCTGTCGGACGTGGATCTCGAAAAGGGCGAGAAGCAGCTCAAGCGCACCGAGGCGATGATCAACTCGATGACCCTCGCCGAGCGCAAAGATCCTGACCTGCTCGCCAGTTCGCCCAACCGTCGCCGCCGTATCGCCAAGGGGTCGGGTCATGCGGAGTCTGAGGTCGATAAGTTGATCAAGGATTTCACGCGGATGCGATCGATGATGAAGCAGATGGGGCAAGGGATGCCGGGAATGGGCGGCGGAATGCCGGGGATGGGCGGAATGCCGGGGATGGGCGGAATGCCGGGAATGGGCGGAATGCCGGGAATGGGCGCACCGGGTTATCGCGGCGGCGGCGGCAAGAAGAAGAAAAAGGACAAAAAGAAAAAGGGCTTCGGTCAGCTTTAGGGGCGATCGGTTGCCGAATCAAGGCTAAGGCTCAACTTCAAAGATAGATTTCAAAGATAGATTCCAAAGATAAATTTCAATGAATTAGTTTCAATGAATTAATGAACTTGAGCCTTAACCGGTCGCGATCGCGGCCAACCAGAAAAATCGACTAAAATCGACCCAGACTCCCTAACCACCATTTCAAAGGATCGTCATGAAGGTACGTCCGACCGGCAACACAACATGGCATCGCGCGATCGGCCTCGCTTTGGCCACGATCGCCGGGATCAGCGCGATCGGCTCTGATCCACAACCCGCCGCCGCCCAACTCAGCGACGACGAAGCCCTCACCTCCTCCGCCGAAGAGCGCCGCATCCGTCTGCTCGAAATCCCCGATGCCTTCGAGCGTGCCTTTTTTGAACACGACCCAAACTACTACGACAATCAGGACTTTGAGCGTCGCCTAAGCTGGTTCACCACCAGCTACACCGAAAACGAGATCGAGCGTGACGGGAGTTTGGTGGATACGGTGTACCAAGATCTTATGCGCCAACAAGCCCTCGATAGTCCGCCGATTCGCACGAACGATCTCGTCAATCCTTTTAACAGCAGCCTCAACACCATGCCGCGTGCGGGTATCAATCCCCCGATTCGCGGTAGCGAGTTTGCGATTCCGTATAACTAGCGTTCGATCGCGTTAATCACGGCTCGCCGCAATACCATCTCGATCGCTCCCCACTTTAATAAAGACCACGATTTAACAATGCCACGGACTCAACGTAACGATAACTTCATCGACAAAAGCTTTACGGTCATGGCTGACCTGATTTTGAAGCTGATGCCGACGAATCAAAACTCGAAAAAAGCCTTTGCGTATTATCGTGACGGTATGTCAGCTCAGGCCGACGGTGAGTACGCCGAAGCGATGGAAAACTACGCCGAAGCCTTGACCCTCGAAGATGATCCCAACGATCGTAGCTACATCCTCTACAACATGGGGCTGATTCATGCCAGTAACGGCGAGCATGACGCGGCTTTGAGCAAGTATTACGACGCGATGGAGCTGAATCCGAATATGCCGCAGGTCTTGAATAACATCGCCGTCATTTTTCACTATCGCGGCGAGCAAGCCAAAGCCGAAGGCGACGAAGATACGGCGGAAAACTTCTTCGATCGCGCCGCCGACTACTGGAAACAGGCCGTCGGTATCGCCCCGAACAACTACATTGAGGCGCAAAACTGGCTCAAAACCACCGGACGCGCCGCGATCGACGGATTTTAGCTTCTAAGCTTCTAAGCCAAGATCAACCCGTTCGACCCTACTCTTCGACCCTACTCTATAGACCTCGCTCCTCTGAACCATGCTCGATCGCGAAGACGTTAAAAAAGTTGCTCATCTCGCCCGCCTAGAGCTGACCGACGCCGAGACCGACGCGTTTACCGGGCAGCTCGCCCAAATTCTCGATTACGTCGAACAGCTCAACGAACTCGACACCGACAATGTCGCCCCGACCGCGCACGCGATCGACATGCGCAACGTCACCCGCCCCGATACCCTCGAAACCTACGAACATCGCGAAGACGTCCTCAACTCCGCCCCGGCTCGTGAAGGCGATTTCTTCCGCGTGCCAAAAATTATGTAGACCCTCGGCTTAACGATCGACTCAAGGTCTGAACGGATCATTAATTGGGTCAAGTTTTTTTGGAAGACCGATCAAAAACCGCTGGAATAGGTCTATTCCGGCGGTTTTGTTTGGGTTGATTTTAGGGTTCTATGGCAACTCGTAGCCAAGAATTTCGTAAAACTTGGTCGTACTTCGATCGAGCGTCGCGAAATCCGCCGGGAAGTATCCGGTCTCTCCAAGAGCCCAATTGATGTGGCTCAAGACAAACGAAACAAACGCTTCGACTTGTTTTTTCTGACCGAGCGTTGCCGTATCTACGTAGACGTATAAGGGACGCGAAAAGGGATATTGACCGCGTGCAACCGAATCGGATGTCGCTTTGATGCCTTCAATGGCGATCGACACCAAATCCTCGGAATATTCGCTGTAGTAGGCATAGCTAAAAAAGCTAATGGCATAGGGATTGGCGAGCACTCCCTGGGCGAGATCTTCTGCACTGGCGCTGGATGTCGTGTTGAGTGCTTTGACAATATCTTCGCGATCGGTGATGCCAACCCGCTCAGTAAAAATATCGAGAGTACCCGAATCTAAATCCGGTACAAAGCGGATGATCGCTTCCTGCGGCCATGCTGGATTAACATCTGACCACTTCTCCGCCGCAAAGAGCGTTTTTAGCTCATTAATCGTGGCATCTTTGAGCCAGGTATTTTCAGGATTGATCACGATTACAACCGCATCTTTACCAATCTCAAACTCAGCCAGAGTGCGGCCATTCGTTTGACACGCTGCTGTCTCGGTCTCTTTCACTTGACGACTGGCTAGCACAATATTCGTCTCGCTATTACTGCAATACAGCTCAAAACCGCTTCCTGTACCGATCGCATCGATTTTCATTAACCCGGCATAGCCTTCCTCAATAAACCGCTGGTAGAGCAAGTCCATAATGGGGGCGATCGTGTCGCTACCGGTAATGTGGAGATCGCCCTCAATATCGAGGGGTCGAAACTCGGGTAAGGGAATGTTGCCGCTGGGCCGTGGTGGAGATTTGGGTGGTGGCGGTGAAGGCAGCTCTACAATTCGGTCTTCCGGCGATCTTGAGTTGGTTAACTCGTTTGCGTCATCAAAGGCAGCATCTTGATCCGATCCCAATCCACAGCCTCCGATCGCCAGAGCAGCCACAACTAGCCCCGCAAACCTAGCACCACGCCAAAAACTGAAGCCTGACATCTGCGGAGATCGGGTTTGTCTACGGTCAGTATCACCCGCTTCATCGGTTAGCACAGGCGCATCCTGATGACGCCCGATCGGTCTTAGCCAGTGTAATTGGATCATTCGTCATCATCTCCATCATCATCGAGACCCGAATCGCTAAAATCCTGAGCAGCAGCGGGATCTAACTGAGATGCCAGTAAGCGTTGACTCGATCGCGCTCGATAATCCAGCATAAAATCCAGGGTACGGCGACGCTCGGATAATAACCCATTTAGATCTTGGGCAAAACGTGGATTGCGCTGAATCAGGCTTGCCAGCAATGACATGGGCAAGGCGATCGCCCGCAGGTCTTCGATCACCGAAACCGTGACTAAACTCGCTTCGGTCGGTAACAAGACCATTTCACCAAAAAAGTCGCCTTTTTTCAGGCGCGTCACCTCAAAGCTATCCTCTTCCCGCTCACCCTCATAGATCAGCTTGACCTGACCGGACAAGATCACGTAAAACGCCTCATCCAGCTCGCCCGCTTCTACGACATTTTCTTCCGCGCCATAGTACTCCACGACCACCTGTTCAGCGACGCGATCGATGGTTTCCTCTCGCAACGCATGAAAGTAGGGCAGGGATTTCAGACGTTTGGCGATCGCCGTCGGCTGCTGGTCTGCGGGCAAAAAGTCACGATCGATGTTGTATTGCAGTGAGATCGGTAGCGGCATCGTCAAGCCTTTACGTCGTGCTGCATAGTAAATGCGGGTCATCAGTTTGTTGCGATACCCACCTTTTTTGGTGAAGTCACGAACGTAATACTTTAGTTCATAGGAAATTGAAAAATCATCATAGGAAATCGTACGCACAGAAGGAGCCGGATCAGGTTCAATCCCATCAGTATCGGACGCCACATCGAGCAACACCGATCGCACCCGGTTCGGCGCATCTTCATAGGAAAATCGCAGCACAACACTTTGGCCATGAACACTATTGAGCAATGTGTAGTTGTAAATCGAACCTTTGGCTAAAACACCGTTCGGGATAATGACCACATCTTTATTGCCGGTCATCACACGCACGGCACGCCAGTTAAGTTCGATCACCTCGCCCTCAATATCGCCGATACGCAGATAGTCGCCGACCTTAAACGGCGCTTCAAAAATCAACAGAAATCCAGAGACAAGATTACTGAGCGTATCTTGCAGCGCCAGAGCAATAACTAAAGATCCCACCCCCAAGGCTTGAGCCACTCTGCCCAAATCGACATCCCAGACCGTCGATGCGACATAGCCACTCACGCTCAGGATGATGAACAGCCGCGCACACTGAAACAGCAGATTGGGGATCTGGATTTGCCAGGAGTATAGGGGTTTATTGTCAACACACACCACGCCCAAAAAGTTCAGCAACACCACGATGCTCGCCAGTCCGAGCAGTGTCGCTAGAGCCTTCGCGATCGGATGAACAACGGGCAGGTGTAGGATCTCAACCGCAACAATCAGTAGTGCCACCAGGGGCATGACGAAGTTGCGAACCTGAATGATAGGGTTCACCAGCGGACTGGCTTGGCGCTGTAGCCGCGTGACGACTTCTTCCAGCGCGATCGTCACACAGGGGAAAACAACGACGACGATCGTTCCCCAGATGACCATCGTTTGATTTAGATTCTCCGGCACAGTCTTAACTCTCCTCGAAGTAAGCCCGATGGCGATGAGATTGATGAATTATCCGGTCGAAAGGTCTGACCGAAGGGTGGTAAAGGAGGGGAGGGTCAAACTATCCCGCTTGGGACAGGCTGGTGGAGTTTGATTCTCCAAGTTCAGAGCTTAAATTGATCTTCCAAGCTTTAACGGAGTCCCCAGTATCCGCGACGAGAACCTTCTCATGCGGGGTGAACTCATAGGATTCTTTTAAGCGGCTAAACACAGAAGAAGAGACCAAGATTGATGCAAGCGGAGCACTGGCTTTCAGGGAGTTACTGATCGTCATCACGGGGCCCCAGATGTTGTAGGCAAATTTATTTCGCCCAATAATTCCGGCCTGAACGCTTCCGGAGCTAATGCCAGCTCGCAAGCGAAGGTTGCCTTGATGCAGATTGCCGAAACCGATGATCGCATCTTCCACTTCGATCAAAAATTCCAACAGTCGCTGGGTGTGATCCATGCGCGGTCGGCTCAAGCCCGATACAGCCACAAAATCATCCCCTAGCAGCGAGAGACGCTCAATATCAAAACGACTCGCCAAAACGTCAACAATATCGATGAGTTCATCTAGGAGTTCTGCGCCATTTTGGGGGTCTAAATTTTCAATCAGAGCATCGAACCCATCAATGCTGGCGACCATCACGGTAATTTCTTGAAATTTGCTGGCAGCCAGCCGATCGCCCGCCTGACGACGCTCAACAGCTAGCGCGGGCAAGACATTCAGTAGCAGCGCTTCATTTTCGCGAGTCTTGTTCTTGACAATCTGAAATTGCTTGCGAATGCTTGCCAGCGTTTCATTGAAGCTCTCGGCTAGCTCACCGAATTCATCTCGGGATTCGACACTCACCTCGGCATCAAAATCCCCATTTTTGACCTGCCGAGCACCTTCGATCATGTGATCCATCGGCGTAACAAAGCGCGTTGCGACGAAGCGAGCGATAAATGTAATCGCCAAAATCAACAGTACGGTGGAAATCAGAAGAAACTCTTGCAGTTTACGCACGGGGGTATAAGCTTCTGCGAGATCCATTTCAGAGATGATCGCCCAATCAACGCCACTAATCTTGAGTGGTGCAAACGAGCTTAAGACTTCAGTATTGCGATAGTCTTGAATAATTCTTGTACCTTCAACACCACTAATTGCCTGCTTGGCCGCTTCGGTTTTGACGGGCTGGAGCAGAATTGAGGTATTAAATTTTTCGATTTGAGCGATCGTACTGTCGGGTATACCGCTGGACTTGAGGTCTTTTTTGTAACCGTTGGGATCTTCAATTAAAAAACGCGAAATTGATCGCATTTTGTAATCAGATCCCACCAGATAAGTTTCGCCGGTATCACCTAACCCGTCGCGTTTCCAGCTCTCATCACCAGTGAGCACTTTGTTGATTTCATCGACGGGAAGCTGGATCGCCAAAATCCCGACCACGTGAGGCCCGTTGTAGATCGGACCGGCGATAAAAGCAGCGGGAGCCGCATAGGACGGGCGATAGGGCTCAAAGTCCACGAGCTGCATTGCGCCTCGTTCTGGGCTCCGCAAAACGCGCTCAACCACAGTGGCTAGATTGGTTTTACGGTATGCACCCCGAAACAGGTTAGAGCCAAAATCTGTTTCTTTACTGACAGAATAGACAACATTTCCAGTTTTATGGTCAATCAAGAAGACATCGTAGTAGCCAAAACGATCGCTTAAATTGGCAAAAAGCTCGTGATATTTCGCGTGTATTTTGCTGTAATTACTGCCGTCATTCGCATCATTAAGTAATGCTTTATCTCCGACCTTTGCTTCATTTGCAGCGATGTAGTAGTACTGAACGTAGACTCCGGCTTGGGTGGTGGGGCGATAGTTTGCGAAGTGCGGCTGTCCGCCTACGCTGGCAGAAAGTTCTGGAAAAAAATCAGTTTTGTAATACTCTTCAAGTTCCTGATTCCAGTTGTCAGGAATATATTCAAAATTTAGCTCTTTAAAGCTGGTGTTAAATTCGACCATGGCTTCAACCACCATGCGATCTTCGCAGAGGGTCGCAACGTGTCCGTACAGGTTGTTAAAGTACGATTCGATTTGATACGCTTTCGAGGCTCGCACACTAACGAGTTGGTTGGAGATCGCTGTTTTGATGATGTTGCGGGCGCGATTCCAACTGAGGTAGCTGACGATCGCGATCGAGCCGAGACTGACGGACAGCAGCATCGCCATCAATTTGGTTTTGATGCGGAGTTGACCGAAATCGAACATAGATGGATGCAAGAGAAGGACAAGCGAGGCAGCCGTGACGCGAAACTGAGGCTACGGAGTTGAGATGGATCGTCAGAACTCGTGTCTCATAGAGAGCATTGATCAGGAATTGAACCTAATCCTATTGGGCAAATACTAGATCGAAGCTGGAACTTTTGCGAGTATAAATACGCTACCGACATTTCCGCGACCAATTCGTAATGTTTCGTCAAGGTAGGTGATATCGAGCCAGCCGCGCCGATCGCGATCGGCTAGGCTGAAGTCGAGGGCGAGAAAGCGAGGGGTTTGACCGAGGCGTGTGATCCAGTCATCCGGGGAGGTGTAGCCGACGGCTCCTTGCAATCCGCCGACAAAGCGCTGAAAAATCACGTCAACGCGCCGATCGGAAAGCGGCTCAAAGCGGGCTTCGACGCTGACCAGACCACCGAGAGCGGGAATACCATCGATTTCGGCGATGTTATAGATCGATCGCGAGGCCACGCGGACACACTGGTAAATATTACGCAGGCTGTAGAGCGGCAGGCGATCGAGGTTGAGGAGTTCGCTGCTGGTGGTGTAGAGCAAGCGCCAGTTGCCGTCAATCAGCGGGCTTTCTAGGGGTTTGGGGGTGGGGTTGCGTTCTTCGAGGCGGGCGATCGCGGCGAGAATCGCTTGTTTCTCCACAGCGCTGGCGTTGTTGCCGAGGTTAACGCCATCGATCAGTCGGATCAAGTCGTCTTTTTCAAACATGGAATAGACCTAAGCGCCATAATTGCTTCAATATTCAATCAACATAATCCACTCAACGAAAAAAGAGACGTTGTTTGTCATGCAACATCTCTCTAGCGAATATCTCGATTGTTTGTCGTTTTTGCGTGTCGTGGTTGAGACGGTTAGCTAGCAGCGGGGATCGAGACATCGATCGGCTGTGCTGGGTGAGCGGGATCGAGCGAATCCAAAGATGGATTAATTTGGGCGGAATTGCCGACCACGAGGATGGTTAAATCGTCCGGTGCGAGGTAGGTGCGGGCGACGCGCTGGACATCGGCGATCGTGGTGGCTTCGATGCCGCGCTGATATTGAAAGATGAAGTCCGACGGGTAGCCGTAGTATTCGTAGCGGATCAGGCGCGAGAGGGTTTGAGCTGGATCGGCGAAGTTAAAGATAAACGAGTTCAGGGTTTTATCTTTCGCGGCCTGTAGCTCTTCGGGGGTGATGGCTTCGTTGCGAATGCGTTCGATTTCGGTACGAACGGCGCGGATAAAGTCCACAGTGCTTTCGGCGCGGGTTTGACCGCCCGCGATGAACATGCCGGGATAGTCGTAGTTGGCGCTCCAGGCGGCATAGACCGTATAGGCCAAGCCTTGACGCGATCGCACTTCGTCAAATAACCGTCCACCAAACCCGTTGAGGACGTTATTCATGACGCCAAGCTGGGCGTAGTCGGGGCTATCGCGCAGGCCGCCCAGGTGTCCCATTTCGACGTAACTTTGGCTGAGATCGGGGCGATCGACGATATAGAGGCCGCTGACGGTGGCGGGGGTCACCTCTGGCAAGGCGAGTTCACGGCTCGATGTGGCTGACCAACCGCCGAATTGATCGATCACCTTTTGCGTCATGACTTCGGTGTCAAAATCGCCGACGAGTCCGAGAATGATGCGATCGGGGCTGACTTGGTCGGTGTAAAAATCGACCAGATCTTGACGAGTAATGTTGCCCAGGGTGGTGTATTCGACCGTGCGAGCGTAAGGACTGGTTTCGCCGTAAATCAGTTTGTTCAGCTCGCGATCGGCGATGTCATTGGGGTCATCATTTCGACGGGCAATACCGCCACGAAACTGATTTTTGGCGAGTTCAAATTTGTCGTTGTCAAATACCGGGTGCTGCAAGATGTCTGCAAACAGGCCGAAGACGGTATCCGTATCTTCACTCAAGGCGCTGAAACTTGCGGTTCCAACGGTAAGGCTGATTGACGTTTCCACCGAGGCGGCAATCTGTTCGAGGGTGGCGTCGATTTCGGCAGCGCTGCGATCGTGGGTTCCGCCGGTACGGATCAGTTCGCCCGTGAGTGCGGCTAGACCAATTTGATCGGCGGGCTCGAAGCGTGACCCGATGCGAATCGTGGCGGAACCGCTGACGAGGGGCAGTTCATGATCCTCAACCAGGTAGACCACCATGCCGTTATCGAGCTCGACGCGGGTCGAATCGGGCAGTTGCAGTTCAGGGAGGGGGGGGAATTCAAGCTCGGTGTAGTGTCGCGCGGTCGCAGCAGCGGAAGGCTGGGGCTGGAGCAGGATGATCGCGATCGCTGTGATGAAACCCACGATCACCAGCCACGGCGATCGTAGCTGTGGACGGAAATGAAACAGACGACGCAACAAAGACATCATGGCAGCGAGGAAACGATTCGACGGTTGAGATTGATTGAAGACAAGCGAGATGAGGACAGCGAACGGCTTAGGGTTCTAACGGTAAAAGACGAGCGATCGTCCGATTATTTTCGGTAAACGTGGCACGAGCGACACGCAAGATGTCATCGGTCGTGACGGCATCGATCGCCTTGATCTGCTCGAACAGGTTACGCCAGTCGCCGGTTTTCGCCTGGTAGTTCACCAGCGAGGAGGCCATGCCGCTATTAGAGTCGAGCGATCGCAGTAGACCCGCCCGCGCTTGGGTTTTAGCGCGATCGAGCTCGATCGCGCTCACCGGTTCGGTCGAGATCCGTTCAATTTCGGCGTGGAGTGCCGCCTGCACATCATCAACGCTATACCCCGGAGCCGTTAGGCCGTAAAACAGCATCAGGTTGGGATAGCGATCGCCCGGAAACCCACTAAACCCTTCGGCGTAGAGTGCGACTTGTTTTTCCTGAATCAGCGAGCTGTAGAGGCGAGAGGTGCGACCATTGCTGAGAATCGAGGCGATCGCGTCATAGGTGGCGTGGTCGGGATGGTTCAGGGACGGGCGATGATAGCCCTCGATGTACCACGGCTCCGTTTGCATTCGCACTTCGACCGATCGCTCGGCGGTTTGCTCCGGTTCAACCTGGGTCACCTGGGGCGGAATTTCTCCGGCTTGGTAGCGTCCGAAGTACGCCTTGGCTAGCTGACGCACCTGATCGGGATCGACATCACCAACGATCGCCACCGTGAGGTTATTCGGTACGTAGTAGATATTGAAAAATTCCTGCACCTCGTCACGGCTTAAACCTTCGATATCGGCAGCGGAACCGATCGTCGGCTGTTGATAGGGATGGGTTGTGAACGCCGTCGCTAGAAACGCTTCGATCGTGGCGCCGATCGGCGAATTATCTGTTCGTAAACGACGCTCTTCGAGAATGACCTGCTGTTCTTTATAAAATTCACGAAACACCGGATCGAGAAAACGCTCAGATTCGAGCGACATCCAAAGTTCAAGCTTGTTCGACGGGAAGCTGTAAAAATAGCGTGTGGCGTCGGCAGAGGTGGTGGCATTGAGACCGACACCGCCCGATTGCTGGACGATTTGGCCGAATTCATTCTGGATGGCGTAGCTGTTGGCTTCCGTTTCGAGCTGGGCAAAGTCAGCTTTGAGCGCGGCTAGCTCCTCCGGATCGGCATTAGCGGCTTGCTTGCGTTCAATTTCGCGATGTAAATCATCGAGGCGATCGAGCAATGGCTGCTCGGCGGCATAGTCCGTCGTGCCGATGCGCGTCGTGCCTTTAAAGGCCAAATGTTCGAGGAAATGCGCGATTCCGGTTTTCCCCGGCGGCTCATCCACCCCGCCGACGTTGGCATAGGTGATAAACGACACCGTCGGCGCTTCATGGCGTTCGAGCACAATGAATCGCATCCCGTTATCGAGCGTGAAATCGGTAACATTGGCGATCGTGCGGTCAATGTAAGACTGAATCGGTAGGCGATCGGCAAGTGCCGCCGATGGCAAAACCAGTCCACCGCTGACACAGATCAGCGCGATCGCAGTCGTTACGAGAGCTAATCTCCGCCACCAACGAGAGATAACGCGATAACAAACGCCCCAAAAATTCACAGATCGCATAAAAACAAAACTCAAAACGCAACCAAAGACACGAAAGTAGATGAGCCACGCAAGGTGACTGAAGACTTATGTAACGCCAAATAACGTTCTATAAAAGCCCAGTTATTCACACCATCCTGTCGCTCACAATACAAGTACGAGCTGCGGTGATCCCCAATGAAAACAATTTCAGTTTCTCCACCTACACGAGAAGCCACGACGCACCAAAAGATTCTCAGCGCGGCCAAACGTCTGTTTTCCCGCAAAGGGTATGACAGTACGACAACACGTGAGATCGCCCAATCTGCTGGGGTAGCTGAGGGGACGCTCTTCAGACATTTTGACAATAAAAAGGCCGTTTTGATCGAAGTCGCCACCGCTGGCTGGATTGAGATCCTCACAGAATTGCTGACTGAATTAAGCGAAATGGGTAGCTACAAAGCGGTTGCGCAGATGATGCGCCGCCGGATGTTGCACCTACGCGACAATAATGATCTGTTTCGAGTTTGCTTTCTCGAAGCGCAATTTCATCCAGAACTGCGCGAGAAAATCCAAACGGACGTTATCGCCAAAATGACCGATGTTGCCGAAGCCTTCGTGCAAACGGGAATCGATCGCGGCGTCTATCGCCCGCTCGATCCACGCTTAATCGCGCACGTATTCCTCGGGCTATTCATGGTTGCCGGATTTAGCCACAACACCCTGCAATCGGAAGAGATGTCGCCGGAAGCGATGAAAGATATGGCCGAAGGATTGGCCGATATTTTTCTCAATGGCGTTCTTGTTCGTGAGACTTAAGTGATGAACAATGAGCAGTGAATCGGTAATCCTGTTTCATTGTTCACTCCGAATTGTTCCTTGATGAACCCATTGTCTGCTGCTGTTTTCTATGTTCCGGATGGCTATGAAACGGGAGGTAAACGCCTCCTGGGTCGTCAAGCCGCTGGGGAAGGTTTTCTCAAGGCGGTTTTACGTCATAGTCGCTGCGATCGCCTGTACTGCTATGCCTACGATCGTGCTGCCTTCGAGGATTTTCAGCAACGGGTCAAGGCGTGGGGGCTTGATCCCGACGGGATCGATTGGCTAGCAGCAGGTGATCCCCGCAGTGCCAATCAAGCCGATGTGCTCTACCATCCATCACCCGGTTTGGGGGATTTGGCATGGCGACGCCGGATGAGCAATCAGCGGGGCTATGGCATTTGTGGTGTAACCCATACGACGGCGAGTCGCGGTGTAATGGAGTCGATCGGCCATTTGGCGATCGCGCCGGTGCAGTCCTGGGATGCGCTGATTTGTACGTCGCAGGCGGTACGAACCGGGGTGGAGCGGGTGATCGATCACTGGTCGGAGTATCTCGCCCAGCAGTTTGGCCGTCGGCCTCAGATTGCCCTCGATTTACCGGTGATTCCCTTGGGGGTGGACTGCGATCGGTTTGTGACGGGTTCGCACGAGACCGATCGCGATCGGCGGCAACGGTGGCGGCAGCAGTTGGAGATCGCCGAGGAGGACATCGTGATCCTGTTTGTTGGGCGGCTGATTGCCTACGCCAAAGCGCATCCGATCCCGATGTATGACGCGATCGAGCGAGCCGCCCAGCGTATGGAACAGAAAACAGGGCGACGAATTCACCTGATTCAAGCCGGGTGGTTTGAAAGCGAACGCGATGAGGCCATGTTTAAGGAAACGATGCCGACTCTGTGTCCGAGTGTGAACGGTATTTTTCTCGATGGGCGCGATCGCCACGTGCGCGATTCGATTTGGTCAGCCGCTGATATTTTTATTTCCCTGGCCGACAATATCCAGGAAACCTTTGGCTTAACCCCGATCGAAGCGATGGCCGCCGGGTTGCCCGTGGTGGTGTCGGACTGGAACGGCTATAAGGAATCCGTTCGCCACGGGATCGATGGCTTTCGTGTGCCGACGGTGACGCCGCCACCCGGTAGCGGTGTGAATTTAGCGTGGGATTACTACGAAGATCGGATCAACTACAGCACCTATGTGGGCGAAAGTGCGAACGCGGTGGCGATCGATATTGATAGCTGCGCGGCGTCGCTGGTGGAGCTGATCGACAATCCCGATCTGCGCCGTCAGCTCGGGGCGAATGGTCAGCAGCGAGCGCGATCGGTGTACGACTGGCGACAGGTGATCGCGAGCTATGACGAGCTTTGGGAACAGATGCGCGATCGCCGATCCTCGGACGTCGAGCGGGCTCCCCGACAGCCGAATCATCCCGCGATTCCGACGATCGAAGATCCGTTTAGCGCCTTTGCTCACTACCCGAGCCAAACCCTCCAGGATCATGACACGATCGCCCTTGGGGTTAATTTTGCCCCTGATCGGTTTCATACTCTGCGTAACATCTGGACTAATCGCATTGGTGATCGTCACCGTCTCACCGATGTCGATCTCGAAACATTATTCGATCAACTTAAAACACGGGATCATCAAGTCAGCGAACTGATTGCAGCGATCGTCCAACGTCACGCCCCCGCCGGAGCCTCACGCGATCCCTCCGATCCTGCCGAGTCTGATCCATCCGAAATAGCCGCCGATCCCGCCGCCGCCGCGATCGGCGAAGCACCCCAAACCCTACGCCGTCGGGTTTACCTCACCCTGACCTATTTGCTGAAATTCGATATCGTGCAGTTACGCCCCAATCCACTGCGTTAAGTCCGCTTTGGGTCGGTTCATGCTGGATTCTGTGTGCGCTTCACTCGCCGATTGCCCTATGATTTTCGCCCCCTTCAGTCGCTACCCCACCCGCCCCGACGCGCCCCCCACGCGATCGCTCTCCTTTTTTCTGTGGTTCATCCCTGCCTGGTCGGTGATCGGATCGGTCACGATCGGGCTAGTGTTTCTCAGCGGCGTGGGTCTCGGACGCGAGGAATATCGCTGGTTTCGTGAGCTGCAACGCCCCACGTGGTTGACCTTTGAACGGCTGATCCCGCTGATCTGGACAACAATTTTTATTTGCGGAGCCGCCTCCGCCACGATCGCCTGGAATGCCAGCCCCGATCGCACCACCGCCTGGTGGCTGATGGCTTACTACCTCGGTCTCGAACTGACAACCCTGGCCTACACCTCGATCATGTGCCAAACCCGCAGTTTGCGCGTCGGTACGATTATTGGCGGCACGGGCTTGGTTTTATGTGCCATGCTGTGCGTGACGGTTGCTTCACTCTCGCCGATCGCCGCCGCCCTGCTCGCTCCCTATCTGTTGTGGAGCCCGATCGGAACATACACCACCTGGGTACTGGGACAGCTTAATCCCAGCGAATGGTAATTCACGCCACCACGCACTTTTATCGATCGTGATCCCCGATATTCAAACCCGCCCGATCGCGCATCTCGCCTCTGGCGACACCCTCAGCCTTCAGCTCTATCGCTTCGTCGGCGATCGTCCCGGCAAAAAGGTTTACCTCCAGTCCAACCTTCACGGCGCGGAGGTTTCCGGCAATGTAGTCTTGCGAGAACTGATCGCACTGCTGTGCGATCTTGACTCGTCTCAACTGCAAGGCGAAATTTGGATCGTCCCCAACTGCAACCCGTTCGCCGCCAACCAGCGATCGCACCACTTTTCCAGCGGGCGCTACAACCCCTACACCGGCCACGACTGGAACCGCATTTTTTGGGATTACGAAAACCACGCCGCTGCCCATCCCCAGGATTGCAGCATCGCCACCTTTGCCGAACAGCATCGGGACGACAGCCCCGACCAGCTAATCGAGAGCTTTCGCCAGCAGATTCGCCGCACATTTGACACGATCGCCGACACCTTCCACACTCCCCACGGCCTCCCCCTCGAACAGCGCTACCGCTACCACCTCCAAGATCTGTGCCTCGACGCCGACTACGTCATCGACTGCCACAGCAGCAGCAACCTCGCCGTTAATTACCTCTACTGCTTCCACGATCGCCAACCCAGCGCCGATGCCTTCCTGCTGAAATACGGCATTTTGATGCAGGACTACGACGGCGACGCCTTTGACGAAGCCTTTTGTAAACCCTGGCTCGCCCTGGAACGAGAGCTAACGAAGCTCGATCGCACGATCGTCTTTGACGTCGAAGCCTGGACACTCGAAGTTGGCTCCGGCATGGACGCCGACCCCGATGCAATCTATCGCGGACTGCGCGGCATCAAAAATTACCTCGTCACAAAGGGCGTCCTCGATCTCCCCAAATTCCCCCTCGTTCAAAGCCTCTCGCACCGCACGCAGCTATTTGAGCGATCGCAGCTCGTCAACTATTACGCTCCCCGTGGCGGAACCCTTAGCCAGCGTCCCCTCATCGGCGCGATCGTCCCCGCAGGGCAGCAACTCTATCAGCTCGTCACATTTAATCGTGACGGCAACACACCGGAGACGATCGAGGTCAGTACCCCCCGGCGCGGCATTGTGTTTGACGTGGCGCGAAACTGTAGCTTGAACGAAGGCGAGTATGTGTTGGGCGTGATGGAATACGCGGAGCCGGATTAGATCGATCGCACTTCGCCGATCGCTTGAGACGCAACCCAACCGACGAGTTCATGCCGGTTTTAGACCATATCTACATCTTTTGTTCCCATACTCAGATCGCGAACAATAGACGGTTTTGTCGTGGGTTGAAATCAGACTAAAACCGTATAAATTATTAAAATTTTCTACCCAAAAAGGCTTGTTTAAGAAATATAGACTTTTAACTAATTTGTTTGCATTAAACAACGTTTCCCATGGTCTCGATTACAGTCAGTGACCGCAATCCACGCTGCAAAAATAGCGTGTTAGGGTGAACCAACAAGACCTCAGGTCGATCTTTTTGGTAGAGAGCAAGAATCATCATGACTGTTACTGATGCTCGCAATTTTGTAAATGAATGTAAAGCCGATGAGAGCCGGGTTGCCGTCTTGCTCATGGGATATGGCGAAGTCGAAAGCTACGAAGACTTTGCCAACTATAACGAGCAAGCCCTCAATCTTTTAACTGCAAAATTTGCCCCCGTTCCGAGTTGGATTTATCCGCCGCTCGCTAAACTCTTGGCGATGTTCGACCTACATGAATGGAGCCATCAGCACAACAATTTCATCTCTCCTCATAACGCCATTTTCGAGCGTCAACGGGCGGGCATCGAAGATCAATTGCGTCAAACCTGGGGCGATCGCGTCACGGTCTTTAAAGCGTTTAACTTCTGTGCGCCGTTCTTGCCGGAACAAGTGATCGCCGAAATTAACGAACAGGGATTCGATCGCCTGTTAATCTATCCGCTGCTGGTAGTGGATTCGATCTTTACGAGCGGCATTGCTCTAGAGCAAGTCAATGACGCCCTCGAAAAAGTCTTAAAAAATGCGAACGCTGACGGTGATGCTGAACCGGCTCCGCTGCTGCGGGGTACACGCTACATTCCGTCGTTTTACGATCGCGCCGAATACATCGATCTGCTCGCCCGGATCGTGATCGAAAAAGTCGAAGGCGAACTGATGCGCGACTTCCTGCCGTCGCAAATCGGCATTGTGCTGATGAATCACGGCTGTCCGTTCAAGGCGAAGGGCTTCACCTCCGGGATTGACGAAAGCCAAGCGCTTTACGAGTCGGTGCGTCAACGCATCATCAACCGCTATCCCCTCGTGTCGGTGGGCTGGCTCAACCACGATACGCCGCTGATCGAATGGACACAGCCGGACGTGGACACGGCGGCCAGCAACCTGATTCAGCTTGGCGCACGGGCGATCGTCATGATGCCGATCGGCTTTGCGACGGAAAATCACGAAACCCTACTCGATGTTCACCACATCATCCACCACCTCGAACACAAGCACCCGAACGTGCGTTACGAGCAAATGGCCTGTGTGAACGATCGTGAGGAATTCCTCCAAGTCGCGGCCTCCTGGGCAAATGAGCACATCGCGAGCCTGCTCAATACGGAGATTCCGGACGTGAAGCTGCCGTCACACTCCAGCGCCACAACGCCCAAGGCTGAACCGGTTCACGCTGGTCATGGTCATCAGCATGGCCACACGCATGACCATGGCAATGGACATGTACACTCGCACGCGTAATCCTTGCATTCAGTAGACCAAGTTAACGAACGGATTGGATGCGTAACACAAGCTTCTAGCTTGTCTACAACCAGGATGGTTGAGTTACGTGGTTGAAATCACGTTAGTTTTCTTGGGCTACGTATCATGGATAAAGGGAGCATCCCATTTGTGTCACCCTCACCCTAAATCCCTCTCCCAAGTTGGGAGAGGGACTTTGAATCGGTCTCCCCTTCTCCCTTTTTTGGGAGAAGGGGCTGGGGGATGAGGGGCAAGTTGCATAAACGGGATGCTCCCTGGATAAATGCTTCTAAAAGCTGAAATTGGGTGATTTGATTGTATTTTCGCCCAACTTCAGCCGATTATCGCCATAAACTGTCATGTCCACCTCGGATTCAACTCCCTACGCTTCCCTGCAAACCTCGCAACATCAGCGCGTCAGCGACGGTCAAACCCTGCCGCTACTCGACGATTGCGACCCAAACCGGCGCTTGCTGGTTCTGGTTTGGCCGCAGCTTGGGGACTTCGATAGCGTGGAATTCGCCTGGTGGATTCAGCGCGATCGCGATCGGCTCGCAGCGTCCAAGGTGGACGTGCGAGCCGTGGGCATTGGCGATCGCGGTTCCGGCCAAGCCTTTTGCCGCTATACCGGTTTTCCCGAAGCGTCGCTCTATCTCGATCCGACGGCGCAACTGCATCGCCAGCTCGGACTCTATGCCGGGTTAACGGTCAAGCTGCCGGGTTTATCGATCGGGCAAAATGCCTGGGTGAATCTGATGCTGATGTGTGCCGGGATTGGCAGTCCGGGGACGTTGGCGGAGGTGTTTCGCGGCTATCGGGGCGATCGACGTGCGCCGCAGTTAATCGCCGATGATGAGACGATCGTCGCCAAACCACTGCCCGCGATCGAGGGATCATTTTTCAAGCTCGCGGGTGGATCGGGGTTTCAGCGTCCGTTTGAGCTGGCGACACTGCGGCTACGGAATATGGCGGAGGTGTTGGGACGCTGGAAAACCTACGTGCCCGACCCGGCCTACATGACCCAACGCGGCGCGACGTTTTTGTTCGATCGCCTCGCGTCCCCTTCAACTGATCGCGCCTTGCTTTACGAACATCGCGATCGGGGCATTCTCGGCTTCGCGGAATACCCGAGCGACCCGCTTTCTTTTCTCGATCCGTTGATCTAAACTCGCATCTCGATCTACCTCAACCTATTTCAATCCCTATCTGACCATGACCCAAACCTATCCCAACGCCACCGACCTCAGCTCTGACAACTACATCATTTTGGGGCTGGCAACTTGCTTTACGCAAGATGATGGCGAATTGACCGAAGTCGAGACGATCGAACCCGTCCCGTCCTCCGCCTTTGAAGCTATTTTGCAAGGTGTACCGACGTCGTACAAACGCTTGTCCGCCTTTGCGCTGAATACGATTTTGCCGATCGAAACCCCCGATACCTTACACAAACCGGACGGGTTCGAGGATGCGGAATGGGGCGATCAATTTATCGAGCGCTTTGCGGCAGCGGCCCGCACCTATGTCCGTAAGCCCCAGGCCACAGAAAAATTGGCGATCGGTCAAAGCTGGAATCAGATGAACTACAACCTCGATCGTAAACGCATCCTCAACGCGAAACGCCGCGTCAAACTGACCGATAACGTCAAACAACACGCCCATACTCACAAAACGCTGTAATTTTTCTCTAAACCTGAGTCTTGGGTGCGATACAGTTACGAAAAATAGACGATTCAGATCAATTAGATCGTTAGATAGATCGATGAATCTTGTCTTGGTCGTTCGGTTGACTCCCTTCTGAATTTATGGCTAGTGTTCGCCTCCATCAGCTCTCGCAAACCTTTGACCAACACGTCGCCATTCGGGATATCTCCTTCGAGATTCCCGATGGTGAGTTTTGGGTGCTGGTCGGCCCTTCTGGATGTGGTAAGTCAACGATTTTGCGATCAATTGCTGGGCTTGAACCCATCGCCTCCGGCGAGATTTTGATTGGCGATATTTGCGTTAACCAGATGCCTGCCCGTCAGCGGGATGTGGCGATGGTGTTTCAGAACTACGCCCTCTATCCCCACATGAGCGTGGCGAAAAATCTCGCTTTTGGCCTGGCAATGCGCCAAACGCCACCCGCTGAGATTCGCGATCGGGTCGCGCAGGCCGCGCAGATGTTGAGCATTGAGCATTTGCTCGATCGCCTGCCGCGTCAGCTTTCGGGTGGGCAACAGCAGCGCGTGGCACTCGGTCGGGCGATCGTGCGCCAGCCCCAAGTGTTTTTGCTCGACGAGCCCCTGTCAAATCTAGATGCTCAACTGCGAGCTGAGATGCGAGCCGAGCTGAAACTACTACACCAAAAAGTAGGCATCACAACGGTGTACGTGACGCACGATCGAGTCGAAGCGATGACGCTGGCGGATCGAATCGTGGTACTTAGCAAAGGAAAAATCCAACAGATCGGCACACCGACGGAGGTGTACGATCGACCGGCCAATCGTACCGTTGCGACCTTTATTGGTGATCCACCGATGAACCTACTCGATGCGTCCTATCGCAATGGATCGCTGTGGGTGAGGTCGCGCTACTGGCAATGTTCGCGAACTCTGCAAAATCAGCTTGTGTCCTATCGCGATCGCAACTTTGAAATCGGTTTACGAGCTGAGGCTATTCGGTTAACAACAGCGGAAGCGGGAGTATTAATCGCCCGCGTTGACCTCATTGAGCCGCTCGGTCGTGAAACCTTGCTGCAAGTGTCGCTCGTCACTCCTGGCAATGAGCAGGCATCGCAGAGCGACGATACGCCGACGCTCAATATCGTCACAACGGATCGTTTATCTCTCCAGATCGGCGAAACCCTTGGCTTAACCTTTGAAGAATCGGATCTCTTTCTGTTTGATAGTGAGTCAGGTCGCTGTATTCACACCCCAAACGCTGACACATCAATGATCGTCGCTTGAACAATGATTGAGGCCACGATTAAGGCGGAAAGGCAGTGTGTTTGAGGGTAAGACTACAAAAGCTCCATCAACTCCATCGCGAATCAGCTCTGAGCGAACTAGGATAGGGTGTATCTCTCATCTCCGGCTCTGTTGATGTTGCCTCGTTCTGCGCGATCGCGACGATCGCTCCCGTGTTATGCCGTTTAACCGCTTTTCGTTCTGTCGTCGTATCACTCGGTCGCGTACCGTGGGGATTGCGCTGGGTGCGATCGCGATCGTCGCGAGCTGGGCATCTCCTACCCAATCGCAAACAACGCGCGAGGTCGTCGATGCTGCTAATACCGTCAATACAGCCGATGCCGTTTCTCCAACTCCAGTAAGGACGACACCTGATGTCTCACCCGATTCATCCGACGTCAGCGATATTTTTCTATTTCAAGATCTAACTCTGTCTTCTGGCTTTACGCCCGATCCGCAATATCTGCGCGGTATCGCCGGAGGTACGGAGGCCGCTACGAATATTGCCGGTATTGATCGCACACCGACCGGGCGTTGTATTGGCATGATTAACACACTGCCCAGCCACCGTATCTATTTGCAAGATTTCTTCGAGTCACTGCGTTTGCGCGTTCTCAGCGAAGACGATACGACGATCATAATTCGTGGCCCCGGTGGAACCTGGTGCAATGACGATTACGATGGAAGGAACGCCGGTATTGCAGGACAATGGTTGGCAGGAACCTATGAAATCTGGGTTGGTTCCTACGATCAAACAACCTTTTCGCCCTACGAACTCGAATTCTCCGAGGTCATTTTGCCACGATCGACCCGCGATCGACCCGCGATTTTTCGTCGCTAATCATTGAGCTCACCCGTCCACAGCGCACCAACCACACGCATGACTGCGATGAAAGCACAGGTTTACCGAGGCGCACAGCGGCTTTGTTTTGAAGACATAGACCCACCAGAACTAGAGGCTGGGGACGTGCTGATCCAAGTGGTCGCAACCGGAATCGCGCCGCAGGATATCAATCACTGCGCAGCGACCTTCGGTGAGTGGCCGCGTATTTTTGGGCGGGAGATTGTTGGGACGATCGCAGGCTTCGGTGATGAGGTTCAGGGATGGACCGAAGGCCAGAGAGTTGCGCTGCGATCGCGCGTGCCATGTTTGCAATGTGATGACTGCATCAACGAACGCTTTTCGGCTTGTGTCGGCTATCGATCACAGATCACCACAGCGGGATTGATTCCCAGCGGCGGCGGATTTGCGGAGTTTGTGCGCGTACCGAAGTATTTAGTCGATCGCGGAGGACTCTGGGCGATCCCGAGTTCAGTCAGTTGGGAACAAGCACTGTTTCTCGATCCGGTGCAGCGCTGTCTTGGGGCGATCGCTCGGTCGGATCTCAAGCCCGGTCAGCTTGTGTGGATTCTCGGAGCGGGTTCACTGGGATCAATCTTGGCCTTGATTTTGAATCGTTTCGGGATTCGCACCGTCATTACCGATATGAGCCCCGATCGGCTCGATCGCGCTCGTGACCTAAATGCAGGAACCGTCATCCCGAGTGTCTATGACGATCTACACACCAAAATTCAGTCGTTCACCAATAACAGAGGCGCAGACGCCGCTATTATCACGATTCCAACCCAGCATTGTTTACACCACGCGATCGACGGCACGCGACGGGGCGGCAAGCTCATTCTGCTCTGTGACGATCCCTTTGACCGGATGCAGTCGATCGATCCCTGCCTATTTTCGCGCCGCGAGTTAAATCTGAGCGCCGGGTTTACGCTGGCCGCACGTCAACGTCATTTAGCCGAGGAGCTGATTTGCGATCGACGTTTACCGCTGGAACAGACGATTTCTCATCGCTATTCCTTAGAAGACCTCCCGATCGCCATCGATCGTGCGAGTGCCGAAACCACCGATACGGTCAAGTTGGTGGTCTATCCATAGGGCACTACTGGATAGAGGCAGGAGAGGCATATACAAAATCGAAATCAAACATCAATAGAAAAGCGCCCCCGGCATAACCGCCGGGGGCGCTTTTCTATTGATGTATCTCAGAGCAGAATCAATCTAGCCGTTGATAGCAGGTGCTTGGACAGCAACCGGTGCAGATTCACCAGCGGCCAGGTCAAGCGGGAAGTTGTGAGCGTTACGCTCGTGCATTACTTCCATACCGAGGCTTGCGCGGTTCAGCACGTCAGCCCAGGTGTTGATTACGCGGCCTTGGCTGTCAAGAACCGACTGGTTGAAGTTGAAACCGTTCAGGTTGAACGCCATCGTGGAGACACCAAGCGCGGTGAACCAGATGCCGATTACCGGCCATGCACCTAGGAAGAAGTGCAGCGAGCGGCTGTTGTTGAACGAAGCGTATTGGAAGATCAGGCGACCGAAGTAGCCGTGGGCTGCAACGATGTTGTAGGTCTCTTCTTCTTGGCCGAATTTGTAGCCGTAGTTTTGCGACTCAGATTCGGTCGTTTCACGAACCAGCGAGCTGGTAACCAGCGAACCGTGCATTGCCGAGAACAGCGAACCACCGAAGACGCCAGCCACACCGAGCATGTGGAAGGGGTGCATCAGGATGTTGTGCTCTGCTTGGAAGACCAACATGAAGTTGAACGTACCGGAAATACCAAACGGCATACCGTCAGAGAACGAACCTTGACCGATCGGGTAGATCAGGAAGACTGCGGTTGCAGCGGCAACAGGTGCCGAGTATGCAACACAGATCCAAGGGCGCATTCCGAGGCGGTAGCTCAGTTCCCATTCACGACCCATGTAGCAGAAAATGCCGATGAGGAAGTGGAATGCGATTAGCTGGTAAGGGCCACCGTTGTACAGCCACTCGTCGAGTGATGCTGCTTCCCAGATCGGGTAGAAGTGGAGGCCGATCGCGTTCGACGAAGGAACAACTGCACCGGAGATGATGTTGTTGCCGTACATCAGCGAACCTGCAACAGGTTCACGGATGCCGTCGATGTCAACGGGAGGTGCTGCTACGAAAGCGATGATGTAGCAGATGGTCGCGGTTAGAAGCGTAGGAATCATCAGCGTTCCGAACCAACCGACGTAGAGGCGGTTGTTGGTGCTGGTGACCCATTCGCAGAAGCGGTTCCAGACGGAAGCGCTTTGCGTTTGTTGAAGGGTGGTTGTCATTATTAGAAGATTGCGGTTGTTTTATTGGGTCGTGATTTACGACTTGCTAAAACGTTTGCGTTTGGAATGTATGAGTTAATACTAATCCCTGTGTAACGCTTTGTAAAGTATTCTCAGGGGGCTTCGTTCTGATTGCTCCTATAAAGTTTGATTATGTTTGAGGCGATGTGTTGTCAGCATCGCATCTATTACTCTGTCGCGTCGATCGTGGCTAAATTTCCGCCAACGACCCAGCCTTCTTCGCCGGTACTCGATCGAATGCGCTGCCACGCTCCAGCATCTTTTTCTTCGAGTACGGTTACCTGGGCATCGAAGGCAACACCGCCGACGCTAGCGGCTTCGTAACTGGCTTCGGCACGAATCACGAGCCCATCTGGCCAGACAACTTTGGCTTGATAGAGTCCGCTAGGAGTTGGGGTTGGGGTTGGGGTTGGGGTTGAGGTTGCTGCGGGTTTGGCTGCGGGAGTCGGAGTTGGGGAGGGAGACTCCGTAGGTGTGGCGATCGCGGCGGTGGAGGAATGGGCGCTAAAGTCGGGTTTTGGGGGGAGGGCCGTCAGGCGTGCCACGAGATAGAGCGAGGCGGCAACGCTGCCGCCGACTACGAGCAAAATGGCGATCGCAAACCCAAGGATGAGCTGCGCAAATCCCGAGAACATCTTTTTCATAGCGATATGCAAAATCCCAAGACCAGACCTTATAGAGGTTAGAGCAAAATCGATCGGTTACCGTTTTCTGGCGGTCTCGTTGTCTGCTTCATTAATTCTGTCAGGCGATGATCGTTCCGGGTTGACACAAAAAAAGGAGCGCGGCTGCGCTCCTCGGGGAGAGATTAAGTTTGTAGTGTTAGTCGTAGTTGCGAAGTACAACCAAGTCTCGATCGTTTATTTGTGTTTGCGGACAGCAACTAGCGAACCAACAGCCATCAAGCCAAGAGCGGTAGAGGGCTCAGGAACCGTGACGCCGCCCGGAACTTCAACATTGAAGCTGTAGAGACCGTCATGTGAACCAACAGTGTCGTTGTCACGAACGCCCGACTCACTGTCCGCAGCGCCGAAGGCATACTTGTAGTCCCAGGTGTCTCCGCCGTTGATGCTGTACTTGATGATTTCACTGAAGCGAACCATAACGCCATCGCCACGATCTTGTCCTTCTAGGTGTCCAGCCAAGGAGAACGAGACGTTATCACCATCTTTCGACACCGAGAAAAGGTTCGGATCGCTCAGACGCGCTTGGATACCGCCGTCTTTCAGTGCGGTTTTAGCTTGCGCTTTTGCAAAAGCGATCATGTAGGCGTTGGTGGCCGTCTCAGCAATTCCTTCGCGGAAGTTCGAGTCCGAATTATCATTCACATTGTCGCTTGCCCACCCGGCCTCAAACCAGGTGTCGTAGAGCGAGTCCCAGTCACCTGCGGTCAGACTGCTGAAGATGATGCTCGTACCGTCGTCGAAACCGACTTCGAGTTGCGTCGCGGAACCACTGGAGAAGCTATCAGCTCCAGAATGCGCCGTCGATCCGTCTAGTTCGATATTGTTGGTGTTTCCAAGCGCATCAATCAGGCTTTGCTCTGAGAAACCGCTCGTTAGGGCAATGCCGTCGTTAGGATTTGCGCTGTAGTCATAGAGGATGGCATCACCCGTCAGCGTGGCATTTGTGATGCCCGCCGCTTGAGCCGATCCGGCAAACAGGGATGCGAGGCCGAGGGCGGAGGTTGCGAGGAGTAGGGATTTGTTGAACTTAGCCATGGTGGGGTCGATCTCCAGGATTCTTAAGGTAGGTGTTGTGAGGTATTCAGCAGAGTGTTCGGTTCGTAGGAGTTTGCTCTCTATGTCAGCCAAGGCTTCATGGAGCGGTCAGAGAACAAACCCAACGAGCGACGATGGCTTTGCGGGTGTTCCCCGGGAACGACACAACCTGATTGCCGAATCTGTTGTCATTATAGACAGAAAGAAGAGGGTTCTAAATAAAGTTCTTGTAGAGTTTTGCTGCTGTTTTATAAAGCTTAGATGAAGCAAAAAGCACGCGAAAAGAAACAACTACTGAAACGGTTCAATCCTTTCTCTCATAAGCTTTGCGTGCGATCACTTCGGTGCGATCCGTTCAGGTAAAATCTCGATGCAATCACGAGTGATCGTACAGACAAAAACCCCGATCTATAACTAGAAAATCGGGGTTAACACGGTAATTGTTTGGCTGGATTTTGCCACGTGTGGCGATCGCGCGTTCAACTATCCGTAGTCCTACTGAGAACAGCGATCACGTGCGTGTACACCACGGATTAGCCGCGCAGCTTATCGAGAACGCTGCGATCTTGCAGGGTTGAGGTGTCGCCGGTGATGGCTTGGCCGGACGCAAGGTTGCGTAGTAAACGGCGCATGATTTTACCCGATCGCGTCTTCGGTAGGTCTTCCGCAAAGCGAATATCATCCGGACGGGCGATCGCGCCAATCTCCTTCGTGACATGACCTTTCAGCTCTTTCATCAGGTCATCATCACCGGTATAGCCATCGTCGAGAATCACGAATGCAACCACAGCCTCACCTTTGAGATCATCGGGTTTGCCGACGACTGCCGCTTCCGCAACCGCCGGATGCGACACTAGCGCCGATTCGATTTCCATCGTGCCGAGACGGTGACCCGATACATTGATCACGTCATCGACGCGACCCATCACCCAGAAATAACCGTCCTCATCCTTCCGCGCACCATCTCCCGCGAAGTACATGGAGTTGCCGTCTTTGGCTGGGATGTGCTCCCAGTAGCTGCGGCGGAAGCGATCGAAATCGCCGTAGACCGTACGCATCATGCTTGGCCAGGGATGTTTCACGACGAGGTAGCCGCCCTCGTTGGCGCCGACGGAGTTGCCGTCGAGATCGACCACGTCGGCGAGGATGCCGGGGAAGGGTTTCGTGGCGGAACCGGGTTTCGTGGGGGTTGCGCCCGGTAGCGGCGTGAGCATGAAGCCGCCAGTTTCGGTTTGCCACCAGGTATCGACGATCGGGCATTTTTCTTTGCCGATGACGGTGTGATACCACATCCAGGCTTCGGGATTAATCGGCTCGCCCACGGTTCCGAGCAGACGCAGCGACGATAGATCTCGTGCTTCGGGCAAATCGTCGCCCATTTTGATGAAGGCGCGGATCGCGGTCGGAGCCGTGTAAAAAATGGTGACGCCGTATTTTTCAATCACGTCCCAAAAACAGCCCGGATTCGACGGACGCGGCACGCCTTCATACATCAGCGAGGTGGCGCCATTGGACAGGGGGCCGTAGACGATGTAGCTGTGGCCGGTGATCCAGCCCACATCAGCGGTACACCAAAAGACGTCGGTTTCTTTCAGGTCGAACGTCCATTTGGTGGTGACGTGGGTATAGAGGTTGTAGCCGCCGGTGGTGTGGACGACGCCCTTCGGTTTGCCGGTGGAGCCGCTGGTGTAGAGCACGAAGAGCATGTCTTCGCTGTCCATCGGTTCGGGCGGACAATCGGCGGAGGCGGCTCCGACGAGGTCGTGCCACCACACGTCACGGCCTTCCTGCATGATCACGTCTTGGCCGGTGCGTTGGACGACGAGAACGTTGGTAACGCTGGGGGCGGCGTTGTCGGCGAGGGCGGCGTCAACGGCGGATTTCAGCGGGATGGTTTTGTCTTTGCGGTAGCCGCCGTCAGCGGTGATCACGAGTTTGGCCTCGCCATCGTTGAGCCGATCGCGCAATGCTTCCGCACTGAACCCGCCAAAGACGACGCTATGCACTGCGCCGATCCGCGCACAGGCGAGCATGGCGATCGCCGCTTCGGGAACCATCGGCATATAGATTCCGACGCGATCGCCTTTATTCACGCCCATCGCTTTGATCGCGTTGGCGGCTTTGCAGACTTCGCGGTGAAGCTGGGCGTAGGTGTAGGTGCGCGAGTCGCCGGGTTCGCCTTCCCAGATGATGGCGGCTTTATTTTTGCGCCAGGTGGTGAGATGGCGATCGAGGCAGTTATAGGTGATGTTGAGTTTGCCGCCGTCGAACCATTTGGCGACGGGGGGTTGCCAATCGAGGGCGGTGTGCCATTTCTCGAACCAATCCAGTTCCGATTCGGCGAGCTCTTCCCAAAATTTGGCGGGGTCGGCGGCGGCGCGATCGTACAGCTCTTGGTATTGCGCCATGCTGTTGATCGTGGCGTCTTTAGCGAAGGCTTCGGGTGGGGCGAACGTTCGGTTTTCGTGCAGGATGGATTCGATCGACGATTCAGTCATGGTGTAGGAGTTTAGTTAAGAGTTGGGGGCGATCGCGACGGATCTACAATTTATATCGCTGCAATCTAACTATTTCATCGTGGTTTGCGATCGCGGGAGCTGAGTTACGATCGTTTGCAATTATGCGATTCTGCGACGATCGCTCTGTCGCGGTAAACACTCTGTATTCAAAGGATCTAGGCTTAGTATCCTCATCTCAAAGATCGCTACGCCGGAAGAATGGTAGCAAAGATTCGTTAATCTCTTGGGTCCAGTGCTCTTGGGGAAAGTGACCGGCTTCCGGCAATTCGACCAAGTTGGCATCTTTCAACCCCGTCACAAATTCGCTGATACCTTCACTGCCCAGCCAGGGATCGTTCATGCCCCAAACCACCAGCACCGGCAGTGACCAGCCCGCAAACCCGGCGGTAATCTCGCCGATCGCGTCGGTCAATCGCAGACCCCGCAGGGCATACATCAGCGATCGCCCCGCCGAGGACGTCCGCAGCCAGGGACGGCGATACACATCGAGATCTTCGTCGGGGATGCTAAAACCGCTGCCATCTTCGAGCAACCGGTCAATCGCAAGCGGATCTTGGGTCAGCATGTCGCCGACTAGCGGCCAGGTCATTTGCTGCATTTTGAACGGCAGTTTAGAACCGGGCAAAATCGGCGCGTTGAGGATGGCGATCCGATCGACGCGATCACGATGACGCAGAGCAAACTGGAGGCCGACATTGCCGAGAAAGCCTTGCACAACGAGAGAGACGCGATCAATCGCCAGCACATCGAGGAACTCAACGAGCGCATCGACATAGGCATCGCTGGAATAGTTAAAGCGATATTTCTCCGGCATTTCCGATTGGCCGAATCCTAACCAGTCCGGCGCGATCGTCCGGAGTCCGGCGCTGGCATAGTCGGCGAGCATCCCGCTCCAGGTGTAGCTCCGTGAGGGTAGGCCGTGTAAAAACAGGATTGGGGTGCGATCGAGCGGCGCTTCGGGAATCGATTCGCGGTAAAACCACTCGAATTCACCAACCTTTACGAGCTTTTCATCAATAGTAGACATGGAGCTTTAAACGTTTGAATCAATAGGGAATTTCGACTAGCAATCAACAAAAAGGCCGGAAACTCGGTCGATATCCACCAGTTTCCGGCCTTATGTTCAATTGATTCGAGCAAACGCTCGGATGTGGATAGGACGATCACCAATCAAGCGCGATCGCCAACCCAGCATTAGAAGTTCATTTCCGCAGCTTGAACTTTCTCGATTTGTTTTTTCTTCATCACGAGGAAGATTTGCGCGATCGTCACCAGCACGAAGAATGCGAGCATTCCTTGGATACGACCTGCGCTTTGCAGCACGATTTCGCCGTCTACTTGACCAAAACCGCCAACGTTCGGATCGGTCGTGATGACTTCACCGGCTTCAACGGCTTGGCCTTCAGAGACGATCGGCTCGGGACCGGCGGGAATCGCTTCAACAACGTCACCCGCAGCGGTTTTGATCGTGATGCTGTAGCCACCATCCTCGGACTTGGATACCGCCGCGATCGTGCCAGCAGCCGTCGCCTTCGAGGCGATGTTATTGCTATTCAGACCCGTGGGGTAGATTTGACCGCGTCCACGGTTGCCGCCAACGTGAACCGAGTATTTGCCGAAGTGGGCATTTTTGTCGGTACGCGGATCGGGCGAGAGCACGGGGAAGACAATCTCTTGATATTGGTCACCCGGCAGGGGGCCAACGATGATCACATTCTCAGAATCAGCGTTGTACTGCTGATAGAACATGCCTTCGGTTTCTTCCTTGATGTCATCCGGGATGCGATCTTCCGGTGCAATTTTGAAACCATCGGGCAGCATGATGACAGCGCCAACATTGAGGCTGCCTTTGCTGCCGTCACCGAGGACTTGCTGAGAGTCGAGATCGTAGGGAATCTCGACCACCGCCTTAAAGACGGTGTCCGGCAAAACGGCTTGGGGGACTTCGATTTTTGTCGGTTTCTTCGCCAAGTGGCAGTTGGCACAGACAATGCGGCCAGTGGCTTCACGCGGGGTGACCGGAGCCGTTTCTTGCGCCCAGAACGGGTACGCATTGGCGGCTTGAGGGAGAGCGAGATCGCTAGCGAAAAAGAGGACGATGCCGAGGACTGCAACGATCGCGCTAGAACAAGCGCGACGTAGACCCGAGGCGATCGCCGTTTCAAAACGGTGATTCATCGATCGAGACTTAACGTGACTGAAGGTTTTTAACGGAGAACTATATAAGGCAATCTGATCACATTAACCAAGGGCAACGTGATCAGATTACCGGACGTAATGGTAAAACTACGACCACCAAGGCTTTTCGTCAGTACGGAAGTCGGTTTCCGTCCACTGGGTCAGGACGACGGCATCATCTTCAACGCTGGTGTGCGCCAGAGCGAGAGACAGCGGAGCCGGACCACGAACGACTTTACCTTCGTTGTTGTACTGCGAACCATGGCAGGGGCAGATAAACTTATCGGCGCTGGCGTTCCAAGGAACAACGCAACCGAGGTGGGTACAAACCGCGTTGAGGCCGTAGTCGCGGATTGCGTCATCGCCATCCACGATCAGATAGGTCGGGTCGCCCTTGAAGCCTTGAGCGAGGACGCGATCGCCGACACTATGCTCCGCGAGAAACTCGCTCGCCTTGATGTCGTTACCAAGAGCGTCTTTTGCTACCAGGCCGCCACCTGCGCCGCCACTCGACGGGGGGAGGAAGTATTTAACGACAGGATAGAGAGCGCCGAGAGCAACCCCAGTTACCGACCCGAAGGTCAAGAAGTTCATGAATTGCCGCCGCCCCATGCTGGGGACGTCTGCCGATCCGGATGCTTGAGCCATTGGAGATTACGTTTGTATTATTCTGCGATTGTGACTTGAAGGATTAACCTTAAGGATTTCCCTGTGTTACCGTCACGAATATTGATGATAAATCCGGGGAGTCTTGCGAGTGACTGGCGATCGCTAGGATGACCGTACAGTCTGGTAACCAGGGATCAAGAGTTTGGCGTGATATCGCAAAAAATCGATTGCAATTAACGCCAAATTATATTATCACGTCATAGATCTTCACTTCGTGACAGGTTGTCGCAGTTCATGATTTAAGGTGTTCAAGCAGCACTTGCTCGATAGCTATATGGTCGCAATCATCGCTGTGGCGTAAGTGTTCAAACTTTTAGGGATGGAGTTTGTAATCTCGTTCGCGAGTGTGTTTGAAATCTGCTCGCAATTTATCTGTATGTTTAATTCGTACTTGGATTCGCAACGGTGAATCGGTTCAAACCGTCGGCAATGTTGGGGCTTAGTAGAGTAAATGACACCGGAAGAGTTGTACGAGTTGATTGTGGCGAAGTGGGGGAAGTCCTACGATTTGCAGGTGCGGCGGATTCAGGGAACGATTTATGTTCAGGTGATGTGGAAGTATCTGGAGCAGGCGTCGTTTCCGATGACAGATGATGAGTATTTCGATCGCATCACGACGGTAACAAATTACATTAACGGCTGGAATAACGCTGGGTCGGTGCGATCGTTTATCGAAGAGACAAAGGAGCGACCGCGTTTGGGTAAGGCGGTGAGTATTCCGATCGATCTCGGTGGGCGTGAGTCGGAATGGGATGTGTAGGCGGGAGTGGGGAAACTCAACCTTTCTCGATGCTCAATAAACTCAGTTAAGTTAAGCCGGAGTTGATCTGAACTATGAGCGTTAGGCCACGGGCAGTGCCGATCGCGTCAGTAGTTCTTCTAGTTGACCTTCATAGAAAAACTTGTCCTGCCCAAAGGCAGGTCGTAAATCACTGAGCCAGGTTGCCGCCGGATCAAATTTCGCAAAGAACGGACGCTTACACCAATCCGAGTCACGGGCTTGTAAAAACGACAGAGCAAAAACTTTTTCGCCCGCAACCTCGGTTACACCGTCAATCAGCACCTTACCTGGTAGCGATGACATCATCGGGCCTCGGGCTGTACGACCTAAACCTGAAACCTGCTGAATTGCCTCTTGATAAATTTCCCAGGTTCGCACCAGCGGCAGCTCGAAATATTGCTTTGCCCCCGTTTGGCGTTCCACAAACATATAGTACGGAATACAGCCTAAATTGACTTGAATTTGCCACATTTTTGCCCACACATCAGCAGAGTCATTAATGTGGCGAATTACCGGTGCTTGAGTCCGAATTTGCGCACCTGTTGACCGAATGCGCCGAATTGCTTCGTGGACGACTCGGGTATCCAGCTCTTTCCAATGCTCATAATGTGCCATCACGGTCAAATGTTTCCCCGATGCGACAACTTTTTCAAAGAGGCGCAAGACATCATCAGCATCTGGATCAGTTACGTATCGATATGGCCAGTAAGACAATGATTTTGTACCAATCCGAATGGTTTGAATATGCTCAAACTCAGGCCCAAGCAACGGGTCGATGTATAGACTCAATATCTTGGCTTTCATCGTCATCGGATCGCCACCCGTCAACAATACATCTGTGACTTCTTGATGATGTTTAAGGTATCGCCAAAACTGCCCCGACTCACGCGCCGCAAACTTTAAATCATCGATTCCAACAAACTGAGGCCAACGAAAACAAAACGTACAGTAAGCATGGCAGGTCTGTCCTGCGGTGGGGAACACCAAGGTTGTTTGACGATACTTATGCTGAATACCGAGAATGGCTTCTCCGTCTAAATTCGGTACATTATGCTGCTTTTGGCCTGCCGGATTTGGGTTGAGTTGTTGACGGATTGGATTGACGATCGCTTGCAGTTGATCCCGCGAAGAATTCGCATCCAGTGCTTGCATGACTGGGTTTACATCTTTTGCTGGCAACATGTCCGAGTGCGGAAAAGTGAGACGAAAGATGGGATCATCCGGTACATTATCCCAGTCAATTAATTCCTCAATGACATAGTTATTACATTGAAACGGGAGAATAGAGGCGATCGCTCGCATCCGAAGACGATCCTGCTCGGAAAACTTTGCTAACTGCGGTAAAGTCTCGATATCTTTTGTATGGTAGTACTTGATATTTTTCGCGGTTATACTCATGTGAACAGAAGCTCCTAATGTGGATAGAAAATAATATTTGATGTATCGTAATTTATGGGCAGGCTATAAAAGATAGATGATAGATATCTCAAGCAACCAAAATTTGGGTACAGACCACATCATAATCACTCAAAAAAACCAATAAGCTCGGGATTCTTTATCTCTAAGCCTTAACAGCTAAAAGTCAACTTGCAGACTAGCTCCTCTCAGTTTAGATCAGGCTTAGTGAGAAGCTCTAAGCCTGATCTAAACTGAGGACTTTACCAGCTCAATAGCAGCGCTCAATCGTTGTTTAGCTGCGGCTAGTGTTGATTTCTTCTTACAAAATGCAAACCGAAGCATTTGTGATTCTGGGGGTAAGCCGTAGTGGTACAGTGCACTCGCTGGAATTGCTGTCACACCCACAGTTTTAGTTAGATACAGGCACAATTCAACATCGTTATCAAAGGTCTTTTTTACCATATCTGAGAACTGGCCAGCCTCTGCCATCAGGAAAAAACCGCCAGCAGGACGAAAGGGTAAAAATCCATTAGCTGTCAAGAGGTCGCAGCAATAGTTGCGCAGTTCTGTATACTCCGCTCGCAGGATTTCATAGTACTCGGGTGAAGCATTTAACGCCTGTGCGCTGGCTTCCTGCACCGGTGTTGTCCCAGAACCACTGGTGTAAAGACGAATACGTAGGATGGCATCTGATAGTGCTGGTGGCGCGATCGCCCAGCCCACTTTCCAGCCCGTAACAGCAAAGGTTTTACCGATCGTCGAGACCGTAATAGTGCGATCATACATCCCTGAATAGGTGCAGAGTGCCCGATGTATAGTCCCATCAAAGACCAGCTCGTCATAGACCTCGTCACTAATTGCAATGGCGTCATATTTTTGACATAGACGCGATACTAAAACCATCTCTTCATGAGTGAACACTTTTCCTGTGGGATTGTGTGGCGTATTTAATAAAACAACTTTCGTCTTTTGCGAAAATAATGACTCCAGCCGCTCCGGGTCTAATGTCCAATCTGGAGGTAATAAACTGTAAAACTTCGGGATACCACCCACCATTTGAATGGCCGGTCGGTAAGTGCTATAGCAGGGTTCAAATAACACAACCTCATCCCCCGGATTGACGAACCCCATCATAGCCGCGAAAATTGCTTCTGTCGCCCCCTGGGTCACCACCACGTCAGTATCGGGATTGTAATCCACACCATACCGCTGCTGCATCCGATCCACCAAAGCTTGGCGCAGTGCGGGTGCACCCCGAGGCGCGGTGTATTGATTACGATCGTCCATGATCGCCTGACACACTGCGGTTTTGATAAAATCCGGTGCAGAGTAGTCTGGAAATCCATGACCCAAGTTGATCGCACCATGCTCTTTTGCCAGAGCATTCATCTTAGAAAAGATGGCATTAAAGGTGATCGCACGAGCACGATTTGAGGCATCAAGAGACATACAAGGGGAATCCTTCCATTAGCACAAATATCATATATTAATCCTCAGGTTTCGCGGACGTTTGTGTTAAAATCTCGCGACTTTAGCAAGTCTCAAGCTTAGGGAGAACGACCAAAGGAGAAACTCATTTCGTTGTCAGCAGTCGAGTTTTTACTTTGCTTACAAATGACATAAATTCACCTCTGGCCTATGTCCAAGGCTGAATCACACGACCATCAAAGAAGCATCCCGTTGGACTGCTATCTGGCAAGGTCGCGAGCCAGACCGGACCGTCAGCTCCCGCGATCGGAGAACAAGTAGCCTGATCTCCCCCCATTTCAGTCCGAATCCAGCCAGGATTCACCGCATTAATTAGAATATTATGACTTGCGACTTCCTGTGCCAAAACTACTGTCATCACATTGATTGAGGACTTAGAAATTTTGTAAGTTAATCCTAAGTTATTCATTTGATCTAAACGTGATGTTCGACTCGATAAATTGACAATTCGACCATACTGCTGTGCTTTCATTAATGGGATCACAGCTTGACACATGGCAAATGTCCCACAAACATCTGTTTGCACAGCCTGAGCAATTAGCTCTGGTGTGATCGTTAGTGCGGGCTGATGTTGATCGAGATAAATTCCTGCATTATTAACCAAGATATCAAGCTGACCAAACTGTGTTGAAATACTATGGATTAAATCTGCAATTTGGGTTGACTGAGTGATGTCAAGAGGGTGGAATGAAACAGTGTAACCTTCTTGCTGTAAATGGTGTGCTGCTGCCTCACCCCGTTCAGAATTCCGCGCGGTTAAAATTACCTGAATTTTCTGCTGGGCGAGTTGCCGACAAATCTCAAAACCAACGCCCTGACTGGCTCCCGTTACTACCGCTACACGCTGTGCCATAATCTATAATCTCGCCTCAAAATGGAAACTACTACCGTACTCAAACTTAAAAATCACGACTCCTAGCTTGAGCCCATAACCAAACGAACCCAAGCTGAAAAACTAAATTTCAAATCCGGGATCATTGGGAGTCATCGCAATTTCAATCAAGTAAGGAGACTCATTTTTCCAAGCTTGGGTCAGAGCAGCTGTAAGCTGTTTGGGCTGATCAACTCGTGTCGCTGCGATTCCAAAAGCTTGAGCTAATTGGCAAAAATCTGGGTTTTGCAAATCAATACCGATCGTCCGGTCAAAGGCTTGTCGTTGTGCTTTCCGAATTGAGCCATAACAGTTATCGTTAAATACTACAATTACAATATTGAGGCTGTACTGTACCGCCGTAGCTAAATCACCATTCGCAAAGAGCAAGCCACCATCACCAATCATGGCTAAAATTGGCCGATCTGGTTGAGCTAATTTTGCCCCCATTGCCGCTGAGACAGCATAGCCTAACGTGCAAAAGTTACGAGAACAGTGGTAGGTATTCGGTAGATTACGATCCAAGAAGGCGACACCCCAGCCATTACACCGTGCTGGATCGCCAAAGACAAGAGTATCGTCCGTGATCGCCTGCTGAATTGCATGAATGTACTGCCATGCCGAGGTCGATTTGAATTTCGTTTTAAGCTGATAATTACGGTAGGCCAGCATGGTCATTTTAGGCTGATCGGCTTGACCAATAATTTGTGGTGAGGTGACTGTTCGGGGGGATGGCAAGCACTGTTTTAGTTCTATAAATAACTGCTCAAGAACAGACTTTGCATCGCCACAAATTCCAATTTCCAGAGGGTACATCCGTCCCAATATCTCAGGGCAGGTATCAATTTGAATTAAGGCTTCTGGAAATGCTAGTTTCAACCGTCCAGCATCTGCGTAGTCCAGGCTTGAACCGACGACAAGGACAACATCTGCATCAGCAATGAGTTGAGAGATGTGCTGACTACGTCCATTTCCCCAACTAATATTTAGTGGATGATCTGTAGCAAGAATGCCCTTGCCAAGTGCTGTGAGAAAACAGGGTGCATTCAGATGCTCAATCAGACATTGAAGCTGTTCGCAAGCACCAGAAATAACCGTACCTCTGCCTGCATAAATGACCGGATTCTGAGCCGTCGCAAGGCGGTGGGCCGCTTGAGAAATAGCTGTTTGATCGGCTTTGACTAAAGCAGGCGGTGTTGAAGGATAAATCTCAACATCTCCCTGTTCGGTTTGAATGTCGAGCGGAATCTCGACTACTGTCGGTCCTGGCCGACCACGATACGCTTCCACAAAAGCAGTGCGGATCGCCTCTGGAATTTCGGCAACTGATCGCACGCAGGTATTCCATTTTGTGACGGCAGCGATCGCACCACTCTGATCTTTCAAGCCATGAAATGAACCACGACCAATTTGGTTTTGGTGTGCCTGAGCGACGATCGTCACCATCGGCACTGAATCTTGAAATGCATCTCCCAGTGCAGTTAAAGCATTAGTCACCCCAGGCCCCGAAATCAGCAGCGGAACCGCAATACGATTGCTCGCACGGCTATAGCCATCTGCCATTAACGTCGATCCCTGCTCATGACGTCCCGTCACGTAGGTCAAGCCTGGGTGATCCAAAATTGCATCACAGAGGGCAATATTATGCTCGCCGGGAATGCTTAAGATATGGGTGACACCTTCTGCAACCAATTGAGTGATCGCAGCCTGTGCCCCTGTCATATAGCCCATTATTTTAGTCTCCTACACAGCATGTTTAAGAATCATAAGCTGATTTGCACCCACTTGAAATTCAAAGCCAGATTGTTGAATTTCAACGTCAATATTCTGTTTTTTTAAGGTCGTGATAATTATCTCAAGGTCAACAAAGAGTGCTGTCCGATCTTGCTCATTTGAACGTAATGGAAAGACTCGTACTTCCCGTGCAACTCGGCTCAGTTCCAAGAGTGAGTCAATAATTAAATTTGTTGGGAAGTGTGTATAAAAACTGAAGAGAAAGTGACCGCTTAACGCGAGATCAAACGTACAATCATCAAAGGGAAGATGAGGTAAAGAAGCATCTAGATAATGCGATCGCAATGGCCAATCCCGTCGATAATCTTCAATAAAGTCATGCAGAATATTGACTTGGCGTTCTTTGAGTTGCTCTAAGCTTTGATAGTAACTCCACTGGCGCTGATTCGCAGTCTTTTCGATTTTTGAGATGACGTAATCAATATCTTTTTGAGCTAGTTCCTGAAGCGTATCAGGATCATGTTGATATTGTGGGTCAACAGCACAAGCCCGAATATCAAACTGTCTTGCTTCTTTGCTAAATGACGCAGGACCTCCTGGTGCATCGAGAATTGATCGGCCACCCCAAGTTGAAAAATTGAGTAAAAACATACGCTCATACTCTGCCAAAGAGCGACCATAAAAGGTGACTCGTTCTAAATCAAAAGCCTGCGTCATAATCTGGTCATTGTTTGCAAAGTATGAGACAAGAGAGCTGCTCAGCGGACAGCTCGGGAGCATCCCGTTTATGCAACTTGCCCCTCATCCCCCAGCCCCACTTCGACCAG
>CAZFJL010000022.1:0-22495 GCA_964518905.1 uncultured Geitlerinema sp.
CCCCTTCTCCCATTTTGGGAGAAGCGATGCACTGAGCTGGTCGAAGTGGGGCTGGGGGATTAGGGAATTAACCGGGAGTAGCGTTTGCCCTGGTGAGCATGGGGGATGGCTCTGGCGATCATGTGGTTTCAGGATAGCTTTGGGGGCTATGGCTGGTGGATTGTTTTGGGTTGGGCGATCGGGGTTGTGTTGGCTTCCGGCGATCGAGCGTCCGTTACGTGGGGCGTTGGAGCAGCGGTATCTGGGATTGTGGTTGCGGGTGCTTTCGACGATTTATGCGGTGACGGAGGGGATTGGGCGGCCTTATCGATCGCGATCGGTGGGGTAGGTGTGTGTTATTGGGGAACTGATCGTGGGGCTTGCGTGTGATCGCGCGGGCGGATTTACGGTTGTTTGTGGTGGAAGTAGAGTCGGCTAGATGATGTACATAACAGTTCGTTGTTGGATTCCGGATGATTTTACAAACTGAAATACAAAGTTAAATGAAGCCATGCCCGCGTCTTTACGTGTTTCCCCTGGTGAAGGAGGTGGGTTCAAGCGTCTTTTGGATAGTTGGTTCTGTATATCTCAGGCTGGCTCCTGAGAATTTACGCAAATATAAGGACGTCTTTACAGAAGCTTTAATTTGAGTGTGAAAAATTGAGCGTATGGTGATAAATGACTGGTTGCAAACACAACTTATTGTGTGTCACCTTAGCTACAAGATGATGAATCTAGGCTTTTGTGAAAATCAAAGTAAAAAGACGAAAGGCACATATTCAACATTTCTGATTCAAGGTAATTTAATGGCTTTAATTGATTTTAACAAGAATGGAAATACAAAGAGCTTTTACTACGATGATGAAAATGACATCCATGATGTTGGAGGTCGAGGCGATCAACTGGTTGAGCTTGAAAGTTTTCTTGCCGATCTGGCAAACTCTGGCGATAGTCTCTTAGAAAGTATTTCCAGTTCTGATATTTGGAAAACACTTTCTAGCACAGAATGGTTCGATTTTTCGATATCTGATTTTTTGAGCTTTGATTTGTCTGGTTCTGTAAGCACATTATTTGAACCACTCCGAAATAAATACGATGGCAAAAACACCGACATAAATCTGGGAGGGGGCGAGGATTCAGTTACGATTCGGGCAGAAGAATTTGTTCAAGGCGGAACTGGAAACGATACATTTTTGATTGACCAGCCTGCTTATCCTGGAGAAGGCTTAGTTGCTTCAATAGATGGAGGTGAAGGCAAAGATGAAATCAAACTCAAACAAGAACCTCCAGGAACTTTTATTGAAGTAAATTTGGGGTCAGACATTAAGGCAAATGGCTATGAATCCCCGACAGGTAACTCTTCATCCCAAGAGAGCTATTTGTCTGAGGGGGGCTATTTCTTGAATTTTCAAAACAATGAAGAGTTATCCAAGAGTGAAGTCAGTGACATTGAAATTGTCTATGGTTCTGATACAGGCAGCGATCTTTTGATAGGAGATGATTCAAGCAATGAGCTGAAAGGGTTTGGAGGAAGTGATTTCTTTATAGGCCGAGAGGGGAGTAATACTCTGGATGGAGGTCTTGGGGGTGATACTGTTAGTTATGAATTCCTTAACGACCGTGATGGTGTTAAGGTTGTGCTGGGTGTTGAAGAAGTTGATTCGATAAATCCAGAATTAGGCCCTCGTATCAGCATCGTTGGGTATGCTATGCGTGGTGTGTCTCAAGAACCACGCCCTGGTTTTTTTCCGCCAAGGTCAGATAAACTAATTAATATTGAAAATGTTCGTGGATCTGGTTTTGCGGATAAAATTGTTGGTTCTGACAGTCCAAACTACATACAGTCTTTCGGGGGGGCAGACGAAATATATGGATTGGGTGGTGTAGATAAACTTGAAGGCGGTGAAGGAAATGACATTCTGGTCGGTGGGGAAGATCGGGACTTTATCTACGGAGGTAATGGATCGGACGTTTTTTATGGAGACAATCAAGAGGACATAGAGGAGCAAGAGAAAAAGAAAGAAATACAAGATTTAGCGGGCGAAGACTCTTACGATCCAGCATTTCGTGCTCCTCGAATAATTATCTTTAATGAGGGTGAAGCACTGTCAGGTCTTATATACTCTATTATTATCGACCCTGTGGAAGGACGATCTGATGCTGTTCTTTTGCAGAACCCTAGACCTTTACGTGCGTCTTCTGCTCTAACTAATGATGACTATATAGAGGCGGGTTCGGGGGATGATATTGGCTATGCAGGTTCTGGAGCAGACATCGTCTATGGTGGCACCGGTAATGACAAGCTTTTTGGAGACACTGGAGCAGATAAAATTTACGGAGAAGTAGGTAGTGACTTGATTGGTGGCGGCTCTGGTAACGATCTACTTGAAGGGGCGATGGGGTTAGACTCTCTCTTCGGTGGTAGTGGTAGTGACTACATTGATGGTGGAGATCAGAGTGACTTTCTTGATGGAGGCTCGGCAAATGATGAAATTTATGGTCGTTCTGGTGAGGATGAAATTTATGGCCGTTCTGGTAACGATCTGATTGAAGCGGGTGACGGTAACGACACGGTCGCAGGAGGTTATGGCGAAGACGTTATTAGTGGTGGGATTGGCGAAGAAATTATTCTCGGCAATCCAGGAAATGACTCAATTTCAGGTGGTCAAGGAAATGACGTCATCGGAGGCAACGGTGATGATGACCTTATCCATGGCAATAGTGGAGATGACTTCATCTCTGGCGGAGACGATCAAGATACTTTGTTTGGAGATGATGGTGCCGACGATTTATACGGAGGAAGTGGCAACGATTTAATGTCTGGGGGGTTAGATGCTGACTACTTAAGCGGTGAAGAGGGCGATGATAGTATCTCAGGCGATGAAGAAGCTGACTTTATCGATGGAGGAAGCGGTAACGATACGATCGGCGGAGGAATTGGTGATGACACTATCTACGGTGGAAGTGGCAATGATGTCCTTCAAGGCGACAGCGGGCACGACTTGATTGATGGTGGAATCGGTAACGACTTCATCCTCGGTGGGACTGAAACTGACACCATCTACGGTGGTGACGACGATGATACGATTGCAGGCGGAAGCGAAAGCGACCGTATCGACGGCGGAGCCGGTAACGATACCATCGTTGGCGAAACCGGCAACGACACGATCGACGGTGGTAGTGGCGACGACACACTCCAAGGCAACGAGCAACAAGACCTAATCTCCGGCGGAACCGGTAACGACTCCATCCTCGGCGGCAGCGAAGCCGACACCATCTCCGGTGGCGACAACAATGACACCATTTCCGGCGGCAGCGACAACGACCTAATCGACGGCGACAGCGGCAACGACACCATCGTTGGCGAAACCGGCAGCGACACGATCGACGGCGGTAGCGGCGACGACACCCTCCAGGGCAACGATGATCGCGACCTAATCTCCGGCGGAACCGGCAACGACTCCATCCTCGGCGGCAGCGAAGCCGACACCATCTCCGGCGGCGACAACAACGACACCATCTCCGGCGGCAGCGACGACGACTTCATCGATGGCGACAGCGGCAACGACACCATCGTTGGCGAAACCGGCAACGACACGATCGACGGTGGAACTGGTGACGATACTCTCCAGGGCAACGACCAACAAGACCTAATCTTCGGTGGAACCGGCAACGACTCCATCCTTGGCGGCAACGACGAAGACACCATTTTTGGCGGCGACAACAACGACACCATCTCCGGCGGCGACGCCAACGATGTGATTGACGGCGATTCCGGCGACGATACGATCTCCGGCGGTTTCGGTAACGACACCATTCGCGGCGGCGACAACGCCGACGCCATCAGCGGAGACACCGAAGACGACGTAATCTACGGTAACGACGGCAACGACACCATTCTTGGTAACGCAGGCTTCGATACCATTCGCGGTGGCGCAAACGAAGACCTCATCTTCGGTAACGGTGACGCCGACTGGATTGAAGGCAATGACGGAAACGACGAAATTTCCGGCGGAACCGCAGATGACACAATCCAGGGTGGCGAAGGCGGCGATCGCATCAATGGCGATGGTGAAAACGACCTCATCAAAGGTGATGCGGGCGATGACACGATCGACGGCGGTATCGGAGCTGACACGATCGACGGTGGCGAAAACAACGACACCATTTCCGGTAATGATGGTGCAGACGTCATCGACGGCAATACTGGCAACGATACGATCGACGGCGGCATTGGCAACGACACGATCGACGCCGGAGCCAATGACGACTTTGTCTTCGGTCGCGATGGTGCAGACCTGATCGCAGGTAATACCGGCAAGGACTTTATCGCCGGTAACGCAGGCGAGGACACGATTTCCGGCGGAGCGGATAACGACACCATCTCCGGTGGTGGCGAAGATGACCTAATCTTTGGCGACAGCGGCGATGACGAAATTAGTGGCGACCTCGGTGACGACACGATTGATGGCGGAACCGGCAACGATACGATCGATGGTAACGCTGGCCTCGATTTGATTTCCGGAAACGACGGCAACGACAGCATCGACGGTGGTGATGGAGAAGACACCCTCTCTGGAAACGCTGGTGATGATGAAATTGCAGGCGGCAATCAAGTCGATATCATCCACGGCGATGCGGGTAACGACAGTATCGACGGCGGTGACGGCGACGACTTGCTCTACGGTGATGGTGAAAATGACACCATTCTTGGTGGAACCGGCAACGATGAAATCGACGGCGGAACCGGCAATGATGTGGTTACAGCAGGCGAAGGCGACGACCTTGTCTTTGGTCAAACCGGCAACGACACCCTCTTCGGTAACGCTGGACTCGATAGCCTCAGCGGTGGTGAAGGTGATGACGTAATTGACGGCGGCGCAGGCGACGACTTCATCAACGGCAACGCAGGCGATGACGTGCTCTACGGCGCAGATGGTATCGATACCCTCTTCGGTCAAGACGGCGACGACGAAATCTACGGCGGTGCTGACGACGACTTCATCCTCGGTGGTGACGGCGCGGACTTCCAAGATGGCGGCGAGGGCAGTGATACCATCTCCTACCGCAACTCCGATGAAGGTGTCCGTATTCAGCTTTCCGCTGGCCCCGGTCGCGGCGGTGAAGCAGAAGGTGACGTTGCCAAAAATGTCGAAAACGTCGAGGGTTCTGCCTACGATGACGAACTCATTGGCAACAATGACGATAACGTCCTGCTGGGCTACGACGGGGACGACTATCTCGATGGCAAAGCCGGTGATGACAGCCTTGGAGGTGGTAACGGCAAAGATACTCTCGACGGTCGCCAAGGCGATGATTTCCTCGCTGGTGGAAATGATGACGACTACCTCGATGGCCGCTCCGGTGACGACACCCTCTCCGGCGGCAACGGCGACGACCTGCTCTACGGTGGCCGCTCCGGCGACGACCTCATCTCCGGCGGCAATGGCAACGACTACATTGACAGCAGCGCCGACAACGACACCATCTACGGCGGCGCAGGCGACGACACCATCAACGCCGGTTCCCATGACGACATCGTCAACGCAGGCGACGGCAACGACACCGTCTACGGCGGCAGCGGCGACGACATGATCGAAGGCGGCAGCGGCAACGACAGCATCAGCGGTCATACCGGCGACGACACGATCCTCGGCGGCGACGGTCGCGACGCGATCGACGTACGCGGCGGTGACAACCTGCTCGACGGCGGCGCAGGCGACGACACCCTAACCGGCGCACGCGGCACCGATCGCTACGCCATCGGCCTCAGCCGCGATGTCGAAACCATCTACAACTACGAAGACAACAAAGACATCCTGGTAACCACCGACGGCATCACCATTGGCCAGCTCGCCTTCACGCCCCAAGGCCGCGATACCTGGGTCAACCTCGGCAGCGCAACCGGCATCCTCCTCGCCATCCTCAAAGATGTCACCATCGATCGCGCCCCGATCGAGCCGTACGCGCCGCCCGCTCCGATCGAACCCGACCCGGTTGCAGGCATCCCCGACGCAGCCACACCCCCAGCACTCGACGGCGAAGAACTCTTCCCGATCGCGACCGAAGAAGCCCTGATCGTCAATGCGCCCGCACAAGATCCGGTCGTCGTGACGCTACCGAGCTTCAGCGAGCCAAGTGCAGCCATTGCCACGTCGCCCGCACCGGAAACAGAAGACGTAATAGAAGAGGGGCCCACCTCACCAATCACGATCGCGCCTGATACAACCTCCAGCTCTGCAACACCTCCCTCATCTTCGGAGACCGAACCAGAGACCGAACCGGAAACCGAGCCAGAGACCGAACCGGAAACCGAGCCAGAGACCGAGCCGGAAACCGAACCGGAAACCGAGCCAGAGACCGAGCCGGAAACCGAGCCAGAGACCGAGCCGGAAACCGAGCCGGAAACCGAGCCGGAAACCGAGCCGGAAACCGAGCCAGAAACCGAGCCAGAGACCGAGCCAGAGACCGAGCCGGAAACCGAGCCAACAGATGAGACACTTATCGGAACCTCCGGTGTGGACACTCTTACCGGTGGCGCAGGCAACGACACCATCACTGGCGAAGAGGGCGACGATATCCTCATCGGCGGTGCGGGCGATGATGTCATCTCCGGTGACAACGGCAAAGACACGCTCACCGGCGGCGCAGGAAGCGACACGCTTACTGGCGGACAAGGTCGCGATGTCTTTGTCCTAGGGAGCGACGACGGTATCGATGTCATCACTGACTTTGCCGTAACAGGCGGTCAGCGAGACTCAATCTCGGGTCTGAATTTTGCAGATCTGACCATCACGGACAGTACAAGTGGGGCGACGATCGATATCGGCGGCGATGTCATTGCGATTCTGCCAGGTGTAATGGCAAGCGAACTTCTGGCATCATCCTTTATCTGAAAATACATGAGGTGACGCAGAAGACTTCCACGAAGATGACTGTCGAGTTCGCAAAGACCATGCGCCGGAAAATCTCGCCTTGATTCGGCATCTGGCGCTCAATCTCTTGAGGCGTGACTCTTCGACCAAAGCAGGGATCAAAGCCAAGCGTCTCAAGGCCGGATGGGATGACCGCTTCCTACTCTCACTGTTCACCTCCTGAGTATGCGTTTGCCCGACCGCAGGGGCCTGATTGATCGCTGAAGTTCGGCTGCTGAGGGGTTTAGGGCGAATTGTCCAGGACTTACGCAAGGTGAGGCTAGACGTCCTGGGAGCAACATGTCGCAAGTTTCAGCTTGGAGGAGCGAGTCGTCAGAGAGTCTCTCGCTTGGTTCGGTGAGCTTCGCACTATTTCCTTCAGCACTACAATCTCTCCCTCGCCCTTTACCCCATTACCTTCGCATCACAAGCATTAATCGTTAATCAAAGAGTCCTTCAATCAACCCGCCAAGCAAAGAATCTGCACTGGCAGACGTTGCTTCTCCAGGACAACGCCAAACTTCACGTTCTCGCACATCATTATCCTCACATAGGCGCATCGGCTGTCCCGTTTTACAGTACTCCTCCGTCATAGTTCCTATTCAGAACATTCATCATTCTGGGGTGGGTCTCAAGCCCCGGACTTTTAGTCCGCATCTTGCCCCTGTTTGGTTAGAATATACCAAGTCGCCGGGGGATACTCGGAGACTCAAAACGAACGTAGAGTACTCCTAGACCGCGAACAATTGCACCGCGCTGATCTCTAACGTGCAGACAATCTTGGAACTGGAACGGTCTCTGAAACGTATGTTTTGGGGGCTTTTTTTGGGGACTTATACTGAAAGCTTTTCGAGGAATGCAATCGATGCGATCAAGCCCATTCCGCCCGCTTTGCCATGCCTCACCCCCAGACCGCGATCGCAAGGGCTAAAATCGTAACGCTTTGTTATGCCTGATGCGCCCGGATGCGATCTTGCGTGACGATGCGTTCACCGCCGATTCCAGCCGCCCCCGCCGCCAATGCCACCCCGCGCAGCTTCTCCCGCCCGTCAAACCGGCCATCTTCCGCCGTCCCCTCCCTCCTCGGAAACTCCGACCAACCTCAGCACCGGTCTCGGTCGCGACACGATTCGCATACGCGGCGCACGTCAGCACAATTTACGCAATGTGAATCTGGATTTGCCGCGCGATCGGCTGATCGTGTTTACCGGCGTCTCCGGATCGGGTAAATCGTCCCTGGCCTTCGACACGATCTTTGCGGAGGGACAACGCCGCTACATCGAGTCCCTCAGCGCCTACGCCCGCCAGTTTCTCGGTCAGCTCGATAAACCGGATGTGGAGTCGATCGAGGGTCTGAGTCCGGCGATCTCGATCGATCAAAAATCCACATCGCACAACCCACGATCGACCGTCGGCACGGTGACGGAGATCTACGACTATTTGCGCTTGCTGTTTGGTCGCGCTGGGGAGCCGCATTGTCCGAAGTGCGATCGCCCGATTCGCCCGCAGACGATCGATCAGATGTGCGATCGGGTGATGGATCTACCGGAGCGCACCAAGTTTCAGATCCTCGCGCCCGTTGTGCGTGACAAAAAAGGGACGCATCAAAAATTACTGTCGAGCCTCACGACCCAAGGGTTTGTCCGCGTGCGGATTAATGGCGAAATCCGCGAGCTGTCGGACAATATTGATCTGAATAAAGCCAAACGCCACACGATCGAGATTGTGGTCGATCGGCTAATCGCCAAACCGGGAATCGAAGAACGGCTGGTGGATTCCCTCGCGACGGCGCTGAAACAAGCCGACGGGATCGCCGTAATTTTTGCCGATCGCCCCGATCGCGATCGACCCGAAGAAATCGTCTTTTCCGAGAATTTCGCCTGTCCCGAACACGGCGCAGTGATGGACGAACTTTCACCGCGTCTATTTTCGTTTAACTCGCCCTACGGGGCTTGCCCGACGTGTCACGGTCTTGGCAGTTCGCGCACCTTCTCGGAAGAACTCACCGTTCCCGACCCGGACGCCCCGGTGTATAGCGCGATCGCCCCTTGGTCGGACAAAGACAACAGTTATTATTTATCGCTGCTGTTTAGCGTCGGTGAAGCCTACGGCTTTGAACTCAGCACGCCGTGGCACAAGCTCAAACCCGAGCAGCAGCACGCCATCCTGTACGGCAGCGACGAACCAATCTGGATCGAAACCGACTCGCGCTATCGCGAAACCAAGGGCTACTATCGCCATTACGCCGGGGCGATTAACCTCTTGCAGCGCCAGTATGAGGAAAGCAGCTCCGAGCCGCAAAAGGAAAAGCTCGAACAGTATTTAATCGACAAACAGTGCGACACCTGCCAGGGGCAGCGGCTCAAGCCGGAGGTGTTGGCGGTCAAGATCGGCCAGTTTAATATCGCCGAGCTGACAGCGGTGTCGATCGATACTTGTCTGGCGCGGTTGAATGCGTTGGAGTTGACCGATCGTCAAGCCCAAATCGGCGAGCTAGTCCTGAAGGAAATTCGCGCCCGTCTGCAATTTTTGCTCGATGTCGGCCTCGACTATCTCACCCTCGAACGTCCGGCGATGACCCTCTCCGGCGGCGAAGCCCAGCGCATCCGCCTCGCCACCCAAATCGGCGCGGGCTTAACCGGCGTGCTCTACGTCCTCGATGAACCGAGCATCGGCCTGCACCAGCGCGATAACGGGCGACTGATCGAAACCCTGACGAAATTGCGAAATCTGGGTAATACGCTGATCGTGGTCGAGCACGACGAGGAAACCATTCGCGCGGCGGATCATGTGGTGGATATCGGCCCCGGTGCGGGCATCCACGGTGGCGAGATTGTCGCCCAGGGCAGCGTTGCCGAGATTGAACAGGCCGAGCGATCGATCATCGGCGCGTATCTGTCGGGACGTCAGGGCATCACCACGCCCGCCGATCGCCGTCCTGGTAATGGCCGATCGCTTGTCCTCAAGCAGGCTCAGGCGAATAACCTGCAAAACATTACCGTCGAGATTCCCCTGGGCTGTCTCGTCAGCGTCACCGGCGTTTCCGGCTCCGGCAAATCCACCCTCGTCAACGAACTACTTCACCCCGCGCTGCAACACCACCTCACGAAGCGCGTCCCGATGCCGAAACAGCTCGGCGCGTTGCAGGTGAAATCCGGGCAGCGCGAGAAGGAATTGAAGGAAATGATCGATAAGGTGATCGTGATCGACCAGTCGCCGATCGGTCGAACTCCGCGATCGAACCCCGCCACCTACACCGGCATTTTTGACGGCATTCGCCAGGTGTTCGCGGAAGCGGTGGAGGCAAAAACACGCGGCTATAAACCCGGTCGCTTTTCGTTCAACGTTAAGGGCGGACGCTGCGAAGCCTGTAGCGGCCAAGGCGTTAACGTAATTTCGATGAATTTCTTGCCCGATGTTTATGTGCAGTGCGATGTTTGCAAAGGGGCGCGATATAACCGCGAAACGTTGCAGGTGAAATACAAGGGGCACTCGATCGCCGATGTCCTCGCCATGAATATCGAAGAAGCCCTCGGCGTGTTTGAAAATATTCCCCGCGCCGCGAGCCGACTGCAAACCCTGCTGGATGTGGGTTTGGGCTACATCACCCTCGGACAACCCGCGCCGACCCTCTCCGGTGGTGAAGCCCAGCGGGTCAAGCTCGCCACGGAACTATCGCGCCGCGCCACCGGAAAAACCCTGTACCTGATCGACGAGCCAACCACCGGCCTTTCGTTTTACGATGTCCACCGCCTCCTGGATGTGATTCAGCGGCTGGTGGACAAGGGCAATTCGATCCTGGTGATCGAGCATAATCTTGATGTGATTCGCTGTGCGGATTGGCTGATTGATATGGGGCCCGAGGGGGGTGATCGGGGTGGTGGTGTCGTGGTGGCGGGGACGCCGGAAACGGTGGCAGCCTGTGAGGTTTCGCATACGGGGCAATATCTACGGGAGGTGTTGCGACAGTATCCGCCGGGGGGATAGCGATCGCGACTCTAATGGCGATCATTGATTCGCAATGAACTCCGATTCGTACTCTTTGGTTGCTTCACCCTCGTATCAAGCCACTCAGCCGTCAGATCGTGCCACACGCAAGCGATTGCGGCTGATCGTTGTGGACATTCATTGAGTTTCACGAGCCGCATCGTAAAACTCAGTTAAAATATGTAAACCGCATGACACTTTTCGACGCCCCGATCGGGTTTATTCCATGACCGACGCCCCCGTCTCCCGCATTCGCAACTTTTGCATCATCGCCCACATCGACCACGGTAAATCCACCCTGGCCGATCGCCTGCTGCAAGAAACCGGAACCGTCGAAGCGCGGCAGATGAAAGCGCAGTTCCTCGACAACATGGATCTTGAACGCGAACGCGGCATCACGATTAAGCTGCAAGCGGCTCGGATGAGCTACACCGCCAAAGACGGCGAGAACTATATTCTCAACCTGATCGACACGCCGGGACACGTGGATTTTTCCTACGAAGTCTCGCGATCGCTAGCCGCCTGTGAAGGAGCGCTGCTGGTGGTAGATGCGGCTCAGGGCGTTGAAGCGCAAACCCTGGCGAATGTATACCTGGCGCTGGAAAACGACCTGGAAATTATTCCCGTCCTCAACAAAATTGACCTACCGGGCGCGGAACCCGATCGTGTGGCCGCCGAAATTGAAGAAGTAATCGGCCTTGACTGTTCCGACGCGATTCGCGCGTCTGCGAAAGCGGGTATTGGGATTGAAGATATTCTCGAAGCGCTAGTGACCCGTGTTCCGCCGCCAGCCGAGACGATCGATAAGCCGCTGCGAGCGCTGATTTTTGATAGCTATTACGATCCCTATCGTGGGGCGATCGCCTACTTCCGCATCATGGATGGATCGCTCAAGAAGACCGATCGCGTGCGTTTCATGGCCTCCGGTCGCGATTTTGACCTCGATGAAATCGGCATTTTGTCCCCCGGTCAAGTCCCGGTCGAAGAACTCCACGCCGGAGAAGTGGGCTACCTAGCCGCCGCGATCAAATCCGTGGAAGATGCCCGCGTCGGCGACACGATCGCCCATCCCAAAGCCCTGCCCGAGTCGGCTCTACCGGGCTATGCCGAAGCCACCCCGATGGTCTTTTGCGGCCTATTCCCCACCGATGCCGATCAATTCGAGGATTTGCGCGAAGCCCTCGATAAGCTGCGCCTGAACGATGCGGCCTTACAGTATGAGCCAGAAACCTCGACCGCGATGGGGTTCGGCTTCCGCTGTGGTTTCCTCGGGCTGCTGCACATGGAAATCATCCAAGAGCGACTCGAACGCGAATACGATTTAGACCTGATCACGACCGCGCCCTCGGTGGTGTATCAGGTGACGATGAATGATGGGGAGGTGCTGACGATCGATAATCCCAGCACGTTACCAGATCCAACGAATCGCGAGTCAATTTCTGAGCCGTATGTCCGCGTGGAGACGATCACGCCGGAAGAATATGTCGGTACATTGATGGAGCTGTGTCAAACGCGGCGCGGTGATTTCATCGACATGAAGTACCTGACGCCGACGCGGACGACGCTGATTTATGAATTGCCCCTCGCTGAAGTCGTGACGGACTTTTTCGATCAGGTCAAATCCCGATCGCGCGGCTACGCCAGCATGGAGTACAAGCTGATCGGCTATCGTCCCAATACGCTGGTGCGGCTGGATGTGAAGGTCAACGGTGACGCGGTCGATGCGCTAACGGCGATCGTCCATCGTGATAAGGCGTACGATGTGGGTCGCGCGTTGGTCAGCAAGTTAAAAGAGCTAATTCCACGCCACCAGTTTAAAGTGCCGATTCAGGCCGCGATCGGGAGCCGTGTAATCGCCAGCGAGCATATTCCGGCGCTGCGGAAAGACGTCCTCGCGAAATGCTACGGCGGCGATATTTCCCGGAAGAAAAAGCTCCTCAAGAAACAGGCAAAAGGCAAGAAACGCATGAAGGCGATCGGTACGGTGGATGTGCCGCAAGACGCATTTATGGCGATGCTCAAGCTCGAACGTTAATCGAGTGAACCGCGTTAACGCAGCCGATCGCCCGCTGCGATCGCCGAATTCGCCAGTGTCGCCAACGCCCCCAGCGCCTCCGCCTCCGATAATCCCTTCAGCTCCACGCGATATCGCGCCCCGCCATATTCCCACTCCAGCACCGGCGGCGCACAGGACGCGCCACACACTGACGGATTGAAATAGGCCGCTGTCCCGTCGGCTAGCTCGATCGTCTGGGCGAAGGACTCATCCACTTCGTAATAGTCGCCGCTGCCGCGCCGCGCCGTGATCGTGCCGATCATGCAGGCATTCCCGCGACAGTCGGGCACGTATCCCAGGTCGATCGCGTAGCGGTCTGCTTCGGCGCGGGCACTGGCGTAGATCGGATCGTCTGGTAGCGGTAGGCGATCGGGGAGCAATACCGGGATTTGGGTTTGAGCGCGAAGGGTGTCGAGCGCTGGGATGAGGACATCCGGCACGCCCGAGGATGGGCTCGTGAGGGGTTGTGCGGGATTGGCGGAATTGGCGGAATTTGGGTCTGCCGCCAGCGGTGCGGATGCGGGCGCAGCGGGTTCACGCGTGGGGGCGACTTTTGAACGACGATCGCGATCAGGTTCTGGCGCAGCATCGGCGGTGTTGCCGGTGATAGCGTTGGGATCACTGGTGATCGGAGCGGGTTGTGTGGCGATCGCGGGGTCAGTCTGGGGCGCGGTATTCGCCGATTTTGCCGATGGGGTGTCGCCGCCACAGGCCGCGAGCATCAGCAGCGATCCAAGTCCGCAGATCAAGCTCGATCGGTTCAGCCACCGGCTGTAGCTCACCGTAGCGAGCCACAGTTTCGCAGGGGCGATCAGGAGATAAACACGCATAGATTTCAGTGGAGAATGGCGATCAAAAAGGATGGGTGATGGCGAGAATCCGGTTGCCGGAATTTCACCCTAACGCGCAGCCGTAGACGGTCGCAAAAATGGGCATCAATCGTTAAGGTTTCGGTCGGTATTTGTTCTGCAGTGCTTAGTTTGAGTCTTCTTCCTAGCGGGTTAAGCCGCTCAGACCGGCAAAATATTGTTCTCGTACAGCTTGCAACACAGATGAACGGTGATGAATTGGGCAAAATTCGCGCTGTTTTTCGCCGATCTCGATCGATCTTGACAGCTCTCCTCTAGGCCAAACATTGAGAATAGGTAACTTTAAGCGGTCGGCGCAAGCCTTTACCGACAAAGCTTGATGCCCAAAATGCGTGAGGCGAGTACCCCACAATTGAATCTAGGCTAACTCACACAAACATCAATCAATTAGTCTTAATAATATATACAGAAGCAAACACTATATTCACTAAAAATATTTTAGATCCACAATAATTAAGAGACAAATCAGGCTAATTTTCTTTCTTAATTTCTTCTCAAACTTGCCTTCTTAGAGTGTGAATAAAACTTTTCTTCGAGCCCTAAAAGCAACTATATCCGATTTTAAAATTGATTAAAATCTAGAGTTGCTTAATTTAAAAGCAGGGTTGAAATGTAACGAATTCCATACAAAAAGCTTAAGAAAATCAATCTCTAGCTCCGTTTCTCTAGCTTGGCCTGCTAGAAGCTCGCGTGATCCCCTTAGATACATATCACTTTTAGGCGATTCTCTACTTCGCCATGATGTCAGACCTCAAGTCTGGTAAGAGGGGATACTTATGGCACATTTTTGTATCAAAAGCAACAAATAAATATTTTTTAATATTCCTTAGTCCGCGAAACAAAAAGCCAGACTCTCGCGCATCAATAAGTATTGCGAAAATATCAACCCCATGAATTCTGCTGTTAATGTAAGATGAAGTCAAGACACTAAACAACTAGGGCGAAAACCGATCAGGTTTCGCTTTTCATGTAGAAAGATCACGACTCGCAATGTTCATCGGGAAGTCGTAGTGTGGGAGCGATCCCCAGTGACTTCTCTCACTTAAATAAATTTAACGGAAGGTAATCATGGAACTCTGCCCCTGCTGTAACGCATTGATGCTTCGCCATATTCGTAGTCGTCAATTGTTCTGGTTGTGTCAGTCCTGTTCCTTTGAGATGGTGATCCGATCGAAAAGTGAAGCCACTAAGCTCGAAGCGCCCATGCTAGGACGCGAATCGAAGGCCAACGTTGCGACCTCTTTTGCTTAGGTTTTCAGCTTGAGACAAGCCCGCCTTAGTTTTTCTTGGTGGGGTTTGGCGTATTGTTAGGTGCATCGCTGGGTGATGGCTGGCCAAAGGTATAGAGCCAGCCATCGCGGCTACAGATATAGATTTTTCCGTCCCAGACGATCGGCGTGGATTCAAAGGAACCGGCCACGCGATCGAGCAATTCCAGGGTTAAGCGGTAGCGCGTGCCGCTCATGCCGATCGCTGTTTGTGCGGCAGATTCCGCAGTGTCAGCCTCAGTATTGGTCACTTCAAACGCCATCTGGAATAGGTGAATGCCGCCGTAGCCCGCCGCGATGAGGCGATTGCCGTCGGTGAAGATCGGGGTGGAAATTGAGGCGCCGATCGGGTAGGTGGCGAGAATTTTGGGCGTGGGATAACGGCGATCGTTGAGCGGGCCAAAAGCCGTGCCGCTGGTTTCGGTTTGGCTGCCGATGTAGAGGTTGCCATCGACGGAGCTGGTGGCAAATAGGGGCGGCGTTTCGGCGGATCGATAGTCGTCGTTGAGCGCAACCGAGGCGGTAATGCCGCCTTCCCAGTCGCCGTAGCCGCGATCGAGCGTCGGCATAAACCAGTCCACGCAGTCGGGATCGGGGCGGGTCGGGTCGAGTTTGAACGCGCCACCGAGACCGGGGATTTTTTCGCGATCGACCGTGGCGAAGAGTTTGCCATCGCGGCTGATGGCGATCGAGCCGTTGAGGTCGCCCCCGGCCTGAAACCGCCAGACGACGGTTCGGCTTGCGATCTCGATCCCGTAAATGCGTCCGCCACCGGATGCGACATAGAGCCGATCGCCCAAAATAGCGGGCGAGGCTTCGGCGACCAGATTGCCGCGATATTTCGCAATGTCGGCGTCTTCGTAAAGCTTCAGTTCTTGGATAATTTGCGGCTGGATAATGCCGTCTTTTTGGCGGGCGCGGGCGGCGCTGGCGTTGAGAAAATAGCCGATCGCGTTTTCACCAACGTTAAACAGTTCGCCATTGCCGAGGGCGATCGCCGAGCTGTCGTTATCGCGGCTGTAGCTATCGGTCAGGCGGATATTCAGCCGCCAGAGTTCGCGCCCGGTACGAAAGGAAATCGCCCGAAAACTCGGCACGGGATTGGACGTTACCAGGGCATTGCCGACGCCGCGCCGACTGCCCTGGAGAATCACCAGCCGATCGTCTTCCTCGGCGGTTTCATCGAGATAAATGCTCGCCGATCCTTTGAGAATGTCGTCAAATTCGTAGCGCCAGACGACTTGCATTGTGTCGAGATCGAGCTTTCGCAGGCTGTGATCGTAGGCGCCGATCGTCAGGAAAAGTTTGCCGCGATCGCGCACGATCGTCGGTTGCCCCGTCCAGCCCGCACCGCTCCAGGTATCCGCCGTGCCGCCGACAATGCTGATGCCGCTGCCGAGGTAAAACCGATTCAGCGTTTGTAGCGCGTTCGGTTGGCCGCGTCCGTAAAACCGGCGCTGGGCGCTGCCGAGGTAGGTGGGGATCAGCAGTTCGGTTTCGGGGATCGTCGGGCGGACGTCGTTGATTAGGGTGTTGACCTGGGCGCGGACGGTGTCGGAAATGGCGATCGGCAAGATGGCGCGGCGCGACTGAGCAGCGGCGCGGCGTGACCCGAGGAGGCTGGCGATCGTGCTGCCCAAAAAAAGGCTGAGGTAACGCCCGAATCGTCGGCGTCCCCAGGCTTGAGAGGTCGCGATCGACGGAATGCTTGGATCGACGGGGTCGCGATCGGGATCGCCCTGATCGCTCTGATCATTTTGATCGCCCTGATCGCGATCGGGTTCAAATTGCTGCACCGCTGAATTGCCTAGCGACGCCCGAATCCGACAGATTCGAGATCGGCTATTGCTCCACTAAACCGGCTCTCATCCTAGCAACTGCCATCGTCCCGATCGCGCACATTCAACAACACGCGATCGCGCAACGCTACATTCGCGCAGGCCACATAATCGACCGTTTCCCCCTCGGCGATCGCCACCGAATCGAGGGAATTTCCCGCCAGATCGCAGAGAATGCCGCCCGCCTGTTTGAGAATCGGGTAGGAAATTAAGTTAAAGCTATCGGAGAGCGATCGCCCATCCACAATCAGATCGGTTGCGCCGCGAGCCAGTTCGCACAGTTCGATCGCGGAATTATCGATCGAGCGCAAATCCTGACACTGAGCCAGCAGCGGCTGACAGATTTCGATTTGTTGGGTCGCGCCACCGTAGCCGATTTTGATGTAGCCCATGGCGCGATCGAGATCTTGCACGGCAGACGTCTTGATCGGGCGTTCTAGGCAAGTCAGCCCCGATCGATAGTAGGCGTAACCGTCCCGCGTTTCGTAAGCATCGCCCGATCGCAGCCCCAAAACATAGGCATAGGTCAAATCACCGAGGCAAACATCCTCGACTTTTTCAGCGATCGCCAGCGCCACGCAGGGATCGCCAATGCCGCGATCCCAGTTGATCGAGCCATCGATCGGGTCAATAAATAGTGAAAACTTGGCGTCAGGATGGTGGTGAGCAGGCCAGGATTCGATATAAACATTGCAGGGAATATCTGCGACAAGATTGCGGATGACGTTAATGGCAATATCGTCGGTTTTGTGGCGTGATTTGAGATCGTCGGTGTCATGGCGCGAGTCGATGGCGGGAACATCCCACACGAGGCGATCGATCAGGGCATGGCGGATATGCATCGCGAGATCGCGGGCAAGATCGGTGTAGAGCATGGCGGTGGTTGTGGCACTCATGATGGCGTTCGCACGGCAAAGCGATGCAGGAGGACGGAACTAGCGCGATCGCTCGGATCACGCATTGTTTCGATCTACGGATCGTTTGGGATCGCGTCCGTATCATCCGTACCGATCGTTGCGCTTCTTCAATTCTTGATCGTGATTCGAGCCAGAGGTTTAGTTTGTGGTTTACAGCCGTCGAATCGTTTCGATCGCGATCGCGACCGGCGCTATACTCGCAGTCATGACCATTTCGCGCCGTTCCCATGCCCTGCCTCACCCCTCCCGATCAACTCGATCGCCCGTCCCTACGCGATCGCCTCGCCGCTCCCCTGACGATCGGCAACCTCCCCGTTCATAGCCGCGTCCTCCAATCCCCCCTTTCCGGCGTCACTGATCTCGTTTTTCGTCGCCTCGTGCGTCGCTACGCCCCGGACTCGATGATGTACACCGAGATGGTACAAGCGTCGAGCCTGCGCCACCTGAAGGCGATCCCGACGATTATGGACGTCGATCCGGACGAGCGACCGATTAGCATTCAGCTTTTTGATTGTCGGCCTGATTTTCTGGGGGAGGCGGCGCGGATTGCGGTGGATCAGGGGGCGCAGACGATCGATATTAATATGGGCTGTCCGGTGAACAAGATCACGCGCAAGGGGGGCGGGTCGTCGCTGTTGCGGGAGCCGGAGGTGGCGGTGGCGATCGTGGAAGCGGTGGTCAATGCGGTGGATGTGCCGGTGACGGTGAAGACGCGGATCGGCTGGTCAAATGATGAAATTACGATCTTGGAGTTCGCGCGGCGGCTGGTGTCGGCGGGGGCGCAAATGCTGACGATTCACGGGCGGACGCGGCTTCAGGGGTATACGGGCGCGGCGGATTGGGATTGGATTCGGCGGGTGGTGGAGGCGGTGGATGTGCCGGTGATCGCGAATGGGGATATTAATTCAGTGGAGGCGGCGGTGCGGTGTTTGGAGCGGACGGGGGCGGCGGGGGTGATGTGTTCGCGGGGGACGCTGGGTTATCCGTTTTTGGTGGGGGAGATCGATCGCTATCTCAAGACGGGGGAGCGTCTACCGGCGGCGACGCCGATCGAGCGGCTGCGTTGTGCGCGGGAGCATCTGATCGCGTTGGCGGACTATAAGGGCGAGAAGGGGATTCACCAGTCACGAAAGCATATGGCGTGGTATTGCAAGGGGTTTGCGGGAGCGAATGGGTTGCGCGATCGGCTGAGTCGGTTGGAGTCGGTGGCGGAGGGGTGCGCGATCATTGATGCGGCGATCGAGGGGTTGACGGTGGTGTCGTCTTAGTCGGTGGGATCTGTAGATCGAGGTGTCGGGGTTGGGTCGTAATCGGTGGGTTCGTAATCGGTGGGGTCGTAGCCGATGTCGCCGACGAAGCAGAATGACAGCATTAGCTCGAAGGTTTGCCGATCAATGCTGAGTTCGATGGATTTGGGGTCGCTGGATTTGGGGTCGTTGGATTTGGGGCGGATCATGCGGTGAATATCGCTGTGGAAGCGTCGCCATTCTCGTGCGGCGTAGGAGTCGCGGTTGTAGACATCGTGGAGTTGCTTATCGAGCAATTCGTTGAGTTCGATCGCCAGACGTGGGTTGTCTTTGTCGGTGCAATCGACGTATTGTTCGTTTTCTTCTTCGAGTAGCACATCGATTTCCTCGAACAGGCTTCGCATAAATTCGGGATAGCGCCCGGATAGCGCGAGGAATGACATCACGGTGCGTTTGTCCTGGTGGGTGAGGGGTCGATTGCTGGAGTCGTTTTGTTTACGGGTTTGCCAAATGATTTGCAAGATCTTGTAGATGTTGATCAGGCGTTTGGCGGTGCGGGGCGTGATATCGACGTGTTTGCAGGAATCGACCAGGATTTGAAATTCGATCGCGTCGAGTTTGATCGTTTGGGTGATGGTTTCGAGGGCGTTGAGGATGGGCTGTGGCGTCGGCGGGGTTTGCGGTTCTGGGGCGATCGATTGGCTCGGGTCGAGTTCGATCGTCTCGGTAATAGTTTCGAGGGCGTCACTATTTTTAGTGGGTGTCGGCAGTTCGGCCACCGGTTCGATGATCGCTTCGGGCATCTTGTCGAGGGTTGCTTTATCTATGGGTTGCTCGGGGTCTGGGTGATTGCTGCGATCTATGGTGTCACTGTCGATCGCGCTGCTTTTCGGTTTGGAAGTGAGGGGCGCTGGCGGACTAACGGTGAAGTTAGAGTTAGGCCGGGGGCGAGACTCTAACTCGGAAGTGACTTTTGGCGGTGTAACTTTTGTCTGAGATCGCAGATAGTCTTCGACGGCGCGGGGTGAAATCGATCGCATCCGGTAGGGGATTTGGATGATTTTTTCTAGGTAGTCGATGCCGGAGGGTTTGCCGCGACGTTTTAGGACGCCTTGATAGACCTGTTCGAGGGCGCGGGCAATGTAGCGATCGTCGATCGCCAGCACCACAATAAATAGTGGCGTTTTGAGCAAAAGCTGGACGGCTTCGAGGACGGCGACGACGCGATCGGGCGGGCAGCGATCGAGGTCGTCGATGTAGAGCACGACGCGGGCGGGGCCTCGGGGAAAGATGTCTTTGAGGCGTTCTCGGTTGGTGTCGTTGGGGGTGAAGCGCTGGGAGAGGTCTTCGAGGTCGCGGCGGACTTGCTGCATCAGGCCGAGGTTTTTGCCGTAGGTGTCGGCGGTGAGGCGGGCGTTGACGAAATCGACGAGGGAGCTATGGTTGGCGGTGAATCCGGCGCGGTCTTGCTGTTCTTTGAGTTCGAGCCGCAGGGTTGCGAGTTTGGCGTTGAGTTCTTGGCCTGCTTGGGCTTGTCGGCTGGTGTTGTCGAAGAGTTTGTCGGGGTCGAGGGTGATGGCGCTGCGTTCTTCTTTGACGGCGTTGATGTAGCCGGTGAGTTTGGGGAAGAGGGCGATCGCGAAACTGGCAAGGCCAAGATCGCGGAGGAGGCGAACGACGGGATGTTGATCGATCCAAGTCCAGGCATCGGTAAGCGCGTCGCTCAGGGTTGTGACGAGGGTGGCGATCGCGTCGGTTTGCTGCGAGAGGAGGGTGGCGGCGACGAAGAGGACGATCGCGAGGAAGCCCAGCGGGGTTTTGATGGTGTTGCCGATCGCTTGGCGCAGCAGTTTGCCGATGTTGCCGGTGGCGGAGAGTTGATCGATCTTCTCTGGGTCGAGTTTGGCGGCGGTGGCGAGTACCTGAACGATCGGCTTGAAGAGGGCGATGCGTTTGCGGCGATCGCTTTCGGTTCTCAGGAGTTTTTGCAGTTGGATTTCGGCTTCGTCGCGCTGCTGTTTGATGTCTTGGAGTTTTTGTTGTTCGTCGTGCTGGAGTTCGTCGAGGGTTTGCCAGAGGTCGCGATAGCCGGTTTTTTCGTCAAACTGGGTGAAGGGTTTGCCGCGTTTGTCGAGTTCTGCGCGGATTTTTTGGGTGCGTTTGGCGGGGTCGAGTTCGTAGAGGATCGACCAAAAGGGGTTGCTTTCCCGGAAGATGGCGGTTTCTTGGGGGGTGGTTCGTTGTCCGGGTGTGCTGCTGGCGCGGTTTTGCGGTTGTTTTGGGCGATCGGGATCGAGAAACTCGTTGATTTTGTCAGACCAGTGCGTTTGAGTATCTTTTAAGCGTTTGGGAAATCCGAAAATGAGTAGGTATAAAACGCGCTCAATGACTATTTCGAGGCGGTTTAGTTCTTTCTTGCCAGAGGGGATTTCGTCAAGCCAGTAGTATGGAGATTGAGTTGATAAGTATTTTTCTAATGACTCACGAATATTTTCACGTTTAATCAGTAAAGAGGCTACGTAGCGTGACAGCGAAATCACGCAAAAGCTAAAAAATCCCACAACATGCCAAATCGGCTGAACGATCGCCAAATCCCCAACCCGCCCGACCTTCAGCATGAAATGTTGGATGGGTCGCAAGATTTGCGCCTGAAACCACGCCCGCAGACGATCGAGAGGCTGATAGATCAAGCGATCGATCGCGCGTTGCTCCGAGGCATTGGTTGGAGCGATTTGTTTCTTGCGATCGACATTTTTCTTGTCTGATTTTTCTGGATTTGCAAACAGCTCCACTAGCCGACGTTCGAGGCCGATCTGCCGGTTTAGCTCATAAAAAATCTCCTGCATCAAGCTCGCCCAGAGGTCATCTTTGGCATAAGTCCAGGCGTTGAAGGTGATGCAGTAGATATGGCCGACGTAGGGCGCGGCCACCTCTGGTTTAAAGGGGTCGCCCCATGCCTGAACATCGTTGTCGATTTTTTGGGCGCGAATCGCGTTGATTTGTTGCTGGATTAAATGCATCCCAAAGGATTTGCCGCTGCCCCAACTGCCCAGCAGCCCGATCGCCAGCGGCGGCTCGACGCTACGCAACATCAGCACCTCGGCCAGCGCCTCGATTTCGTCGCGAATCCCGAGGCTGTCGTTACCCACGGCGCGATCGCCCCGGACGCCCTGGGGGATTTGGCGCTGATTTTGCAGCGACAGATAGGCCACGGGCTTGTAAACCCACGCCGCTCCCCACACGGGCAGATTGAGCCACAGCCGCACCGTACCGTCTTTCCCACCGCTGACAATGGCGTCGCCGCTCGGGCTGAATCCCACCGAATAAACCCAGCCATCATGGCCGGAGCAGGGCGGTGCGAGGGACTGGCCGTCTCGGCTCCACAGCCGCACCGTACCGTCATCCCCACCGCTGACAATG
>CAZFJL010000022.1:22595-71822 GCA_964518905.1 uncultured Geitlerinema sp.
CATGGCCGGAGCAGGGCGGTGCGAGGGGCTGGCCGTCTCGGCTCCACAGCCGCACCGTACCGTCATCCCCACCGCTGACAATGGCGTCGCCGCTCGGGCTGAATCCCACCGAAAAAACCCTGCCATCATGGCCGGAGCAGGGCGGTGCGAGGGGCTGGCCGTCTCGGCTCCACAGCCGCACTGTACGGTCTTCCCCACCGCTGACAATGGCGTCGCCGCTCGGGCTGAACCCCACCGAATAAACCTCGCCATCATTGCCGGAGAAGGGCTTGCCGATCGCCTTGCCGGTCAGCAGGTCGTAGCGATAGAGCTTGCCATACAAGCAGCCCGCCACCACCGATCGCCCATCCGGCGCGATCGCCGTCGCCTGCACTACACTCCCCAACGTGGCAAACACCGGATCTTCCGCCGGTTCCGCCTCTGGCTCCTCCCCCGCCGCCAGCCGCCGCCCCCGAAACCCGATCGGCTCTTCCCCCGCATAGGTCACCGTCCCCGCCAACTGCTGCCATGCCATAGATGCCACCACCTCGATCGCCGTGGCCCGCTGCTCCTCGCGATCGCCCAACACCCAGACCCCGCCCTCATGCCACGGCGCATCCTCCCCGCCCCACTGATTTTCCACCGCGTAGCGATTCCCCTCCGATCGCACCGCCCGAAAGCCGATCGGTCCCTCGCCCGCATAGGTCATCGTCCCGACAAGCTGCCCATCATCACCCGCATCGCTGGCCCGCGCCGCGATCGCCACCACATCCTGATCCTCGCGTCCGCCAATCTCCCAAATCCCGCCATCCTGCCAGGACGCCGAATCCCCACCCGATTGATACTCAACTTGATAACGTGCCATGAAGATGCTGATGGTTGCGACGATGGACAGAGCAAAGCGGGGCTATTGTTTGAGCGATCTACCAGTCCTCGTCGTCGAGATACTGCTCCGGCGCTTTCCCCTGCGAGCCAATTTGCTCAACATTCGGCTCCCGCATTGTGGCCTCATCGATCGGCTCGATCGACTCCAGCAACAGATCGAAATGCCAATTATCGCCAAAATCAAAATTGAAATCGATCTGCATTCCCGGCGCGATCGGCAAATCTCCCACACGCACTTCATACGCCTTCGCGACCCCAAACTCCGCATACTCATGCACCACGGAAACCGGACAACCGCTATGACTTAAAAAATTAAAGGCGTAGAGATGATCAATATCCTCAAACTCGAACGCCTCTAAAATGATGCTTGCCACACCCTCCAGCGTCCAGACACCTGGAATCGCTAGCCGCCGCCACGCTTTCCCCACCGCGACTTTAAAGACAAAAATATTCGGGTTGAATTCCGGTATCGCCAACGTCAGAGTTTGCGATAAATTCGGCACAAACTCGCGAAAGCTGTCGTAGTACAAATCGAGGTCTGCCAATAGTTCAGACTCTCCACCGATCGTCAACCGGCGACGGATCGCCGCAAAATCGGCTTGATTTTCCTCGACCGCTTTCATCAATAGAGACTGCATCACCTCCACACGCTCCGGGTTGTCCTGCATGAGCGCCTGAAGCGACGCGAGAAGCGCCGCTTCATCGACATCTTCCGAACCACCGTCCGTATTCTCGATCTGGGCTTCCACCATGCCCTGAAGCTGTTCGAGCAACTGATATTCCTCCGAATCAGGCGTGAAGGGAACCGAAGACGAGGTTAAGGGGGATTCGTCTGGCCGTGGGTCATGGAAAGGATCATGGAATGAGAGCATCTTCCACCGGGCTTCGGGCGGATACATGGTTTCGAGCGCGGTGAGTATGGCCTCCCCCCACTCCGTCAAGGCAATGGAACCTATGCTCCAGGCTCGACCGGGCGAAGGCTCGACGGTTTCCAGGTGAACCAGACCAAACCCATCCAACAGCGCCAGATTGTAGAGCGCGGGAAAGTAATCGAACCGTTGCTTCTGATTGCGTGGCTCGCAGTCAATTACCTGTAGCGGCTGCGGGTCTTGCTTGAGCTGCTGAAATAGATCGAGGCAGCGCTGGATAGCATAGAGGCCACGATCGCCCAAAGCATCCGGGTTTGCGTGATGCATCCAGACCGCCAACAGCGTAAAGTACTGCTCCTCAGCGCAGAGACTCGTCCAGGCTTGGAGTTGATCGGGCGGGGCGAACAGGCAATTTTTGCGCTTCGTATTCGGCAGCGCAAAGCCCATTGAGCGGGCTATCCAAAACAGCCCGATCGCGTAGGCGTAGTGTTTCTGATTGGGGCGCTTGAGGCTCAGGCGTGTGGGACGCGAGAGAGACTCGTTAAACTCGCGTAGGAATTTGAGCGCGGGAAGCTGCGATCGTTCTGTAATCGGGATGCCATCCGATCCGAGGCATTCCAGAAGCACCTGAAAATCGCGCAAAATCGGCCCCGGAGTCGTGTCATTAAATGTCTGTTGCGATAGCCGCTTCCCCATCGCGGGGTCGAACTGGGATACATCGATCGGGGTGGGAAGTTGAGGAACAAACATAAGACAGTCGCTAGATAGATGATGCAGCGTGCTGCACTGACAAAGCAAAGGCAAACTAAAGACAGGCCAATGATAAATCGGGGGGTACGATGTCGCACGCTAATGGTTTGTCATTTTTACTAGGATAGAGCAGGGCGATCGCCCCGTCCCGACGGGGAAATGTCATCCAGCCCATTCAGTCCTTTCAGTCGAAACCGTGCGCCGTAACTTCCGCTTTGCCATCATCAGCGATCCCCACGTCGCGCTCCCCCACACGATTTGGGATCACCCCAAACGTTTTCATCTCGTCGAAGTCGCCATCCCCGCCCTCGACCAAATCTTCGCGCACCTCGCCAGCCTCGATCTCGACTTTTTGCTCATACCCGGCGACCTCGTCCAACACGGCGAACGCGATAACCATACCTGGCTCGGTCAGCGCCTCGCCCAACTGCCCTACCCCAGCTTCGTCATCCCCGGCAACCACGACATCCCCTACGCGATCGCCACCGAAACCGCGATCGCCCCCGACGAATTCCCCAGCTTTTACCGCGCCAGCGGCTACCGCGACACCGATCGGCTCTACTACACCGCCGAACCCGTCCCCGGCCTACACCTGATCGCCCTGAATTCCAATATTTTCGACGCCGACGGCATCCAGCAAGGCGCGATCGACGACGCGCAACTAAGCTGGCTCGAAATCGAGCTAGAGAAACGACGGGGCGATCGCATCTTCGCAATGGTGCATCACAACACGATCGAACACGTCCCGCAACAGTCCCGCACCGAAATGGGACGCCGCTACATGCTCGACAACGCGATCGCCCTGCAAAAGATGCTCGAAACCGCCGGTGTTCCCGTGGTGTTCACCGGCCACTTACATATTCAGGACATCGCCGCCACCGATCGCCTGCTCGACATCACCACCGGCTCCCTCGTCAGCTACCCCCACCCCTACCGCATCCTCGAATACGACACCGATCGCCACGGCCAAGCATGGCTCAATATCGCATCCCACCGCATCGAACGCGCCCACCATTGGGACGACCTCGGCCAGTTTTCCCGCGAATGGATGGGCGATCGGAGCCGCCCGTTTATGCTGCGCCTGCTGATGGACGCGCCGCTGAATTTATCGCTGGAGGCCGCCGAGACGCTGCTACCGGCGTTGCGCTACTTTTGGGCCGACATCGCCCAGGGTGACACCCAGTTTGATTTTGCCCACTTTCCGCCCCAAGCCCAGCGCTTTTTTGAAGCCTTCAGCGCCCGCACCTTCGATCGCGTCCCCAGCTTCATCGACAACCACGCCACCCTCAAACTCGGATAAAGCACGATAAGGCCACTAACCGCGCAGCAGCAAAATCACGGTTTGCAGCAGACCGATGACGACACCCAGCACACCGCCCAGGGTGACGATCGACTGTAGCTCCGTTTTGACGATGCCCTCAGTGGCGCTTTCGAGGTCTTCGGCGGAGGTAGCGTTGACGCGATCGATAATCGCCTGGTCGAGCGCCAGGATGGGAATCACTCGCGCCACAATGCGTTCCAGGTCGGCTTCGAGGTAGCGATCGAGAATCAGCGCCAGTTCGTCGCTCATCACTGCGAGGGAATTGTCCAGCACGTCGGACGATCGCAGCCGTGCCAGTAGCGACGCCGTGACGCGATCAATATCGATCGACTCGCCGAGGCTACCGATCAGTTCCGCCCCGTCGGTTTGCATGTATTTACGGATGCTGCGGCGCAGGGTGCGGCGCAGTTGGCGCACCGTCGAAAGTGCCAGATTTTGCAGCGAGAGATTTTGCAGTTCGTCGCGCAGCCGATCGCTGAGTTCTAGCGCTTGCAAAGTTTCGCTTAGTCGTGCGTTGGCAGCTTGGCGATCGTCAAGGCAAAACGTCCGCAACCGGATTAGCGCCGCGCGTAGACCGACGAAGTTCGCCACGAGCCAATAGGTTCCGCTGCTGCTGTCGCGAAAGCTGGCGTCGATCGCGTTGATGTTGCGATCGGTCAGAAAGTCGATGAGAAACAGGCGAACCGAGTTGGGCGAAAGGATCGTCGAGAGCATCCAGTCCGCGAGGCGATCGGCCTGGGTCGCGCTCAGGCGATATTCGAGCAGGACGCGATCGAAAATGCGATCACTCTGTTGTGCGAGAAATTCTGGATGACGCGACCAAACGCGCACCAGACGCGGCAACGCTTCCGAGAGTAAATCATGCAAAATGCCGGACACAACACGCGCGGCTTTCGAGTCGGGATCTTCGGTTTGCAAACTGTCGCGAGCAGTTTGTAGCAGCCACAAAATCCCCGATCGCACCCGTTCGATCGCCAACAACCGCCGCGTCAACTTTTGCAGCTCCTCCGGCGTCAGCAGCGAATTGACGATCGTGTCGGCCACCCGCTGCGCTAGTCGGCCCTGATTGCGCGGAATCAGACCAGGCGTAAACGGGATGCGATAGCCACCGACGAAGTAGGGACGATAGGGTCGAAACAGCATCTTGATCGCAATATCGTTCGTGAAATAGCCAATGATTCCCCCGGCGATCGGCGGGAGGAGATAAATCCAGAGTTCGGCGAAATTGGCAAAGTTCACGAGCGTTGCTTGAGGAAGAATTTGAGGGTTGATATCAGACAACATCGCAGGCGAATCAGCCCGAACGTGTCAGGCGATCGCCTGGTCTCTCATTTTAACCTCTGTGACTTCTAGGCTTGAGACATTAGGCGTTCTAGCTCTTGCGGGATGTCCACTCGCTGACGAGTCCAGCGATCAATGCAAACATGGCGGGTCATTGCACGCGCCACGACTTTGGCGCTGTGATTGTGAATAATCGTGTAGACGATCGCAAATTCAGAAATATCTCGGGACACATCATCCCTAGCTTCAGCCTGCCAAAATAAATCGATCGTAATCTCCTCGCCACAGTACAGCGGGCGACGAAAATCAATCTCGGCATGGGCGATCGGGATGATCACTGACTGCCGATCGGTGGCTTGTCCGCTGAGGATTTCTCCACTAAAGAAACGAGCGAGGTCGATGCCAGACTTCGCGAGCGCATCTTCGTAGGCTTCATGGCAAATGGATAGCAACGTAGCAAAATAAACGACGCCTGCTGCGTCGGTATCGGCAAAGCGAATGGTGCGGTGATAGCTCACACTAAACCTGGGATATAGACAATAGCTGTTTTCTATCGTGGCAATTTAACGGCAATTTATGGCAATTATGACGAAAAAATTGCCTTTAATCCTCGATCAAGGTTTCAAGGATTTAGGTTCAATCAGCGATTTACAAATCAGCGATTTACAGTAAACCCGATCGCAACGCGCCGTTTCAACGCCCGTACTCGGCTGATAGCCTGCGGCCTCATAAAGCTGCACCGCCTCCACCAGCACCGAGGCCGTTTCAATCCAAGCTTCGCGAAAACCTCGGGTAACGGCTCGCTGCTCCAGCCATTGCAGCAAAAAGCGACCCAAACCGCGCCCGCGCACTGTCTGATCAAGATACATCTTACGAATCTCGCAGGCATCGGGATGGCGATCAATCGGATAAAACGCGCCCGTCCCGACGATCGCGCCCTCCGCCTCAATCACCCAAAACTCACCGCCGCGATCGCCGTAGCACGCTTCCACCTCGATCACGTCCCGATCCGCACCCTCCGGCTCCCATCCCAACCCATACTCCGCCAAGACCCCGCCAATAACCGCCGCCGCCGCCTCGCGATCGTCTGGCTGCCAGGGTCGTAGCGTGACGTGGGTTGGTTGGGAAAATGCCGGATCATCGGGGGATACGGTGCGGGGCTTGAGGTCAAACCGAATCATCGGCGGTGTCAATGTTGTGGGGGCGCTGGATGGATCGGTTGAGAGGCGAGAAGGGGGTTAAGCCGTGGCGATCGCGACTATTGGCTTCGTCGCGCCAACCAGGCGGTTTTCGGAAATAAAAGTGGTCGTGGCGCGATCGCCTGCAACTTTTGGCTTCGAGACGAACACCTGGAGGCGTAAATTCGGCGTCGCAAACCAAATTTTTTCCTCGATAACCGTCGCCGGATGCTCCGTGGTCAGGACAAACGTACCATCGGGGTTGAAGTGATATTTGCCGATCGTCACGGGCGAGCTACTGTTGCGATGAGACTGCAAAATACGGCCATAGTTGGCATTGTCCGGCTGGGGGATGGGGACAAAAATGCTCCGATCGTCCGGCGCAATCTCGGTTTGTCCAGCATTAAGCCAGGTCACTTGAAACGGAAACGTCGCCGTATCCGGATCGAGGTCGCATTGACGACACACCCGCACCACCGACTCATCATCGATCGCCAGCGCCACGATATCGAGCGTCATATTGAGATCGTCGATCTCGCACGTATCCCAGGTGTGCCCCGTGCGCTGCGATCGCCACTGACCCAGCGATAGGCGCAAAAATTTAGAAATATTCATGGCGATCGCTCCCAACCTTCCCGAAATGGACAAACCGAATGTCGCACTCAAGATCGAATTCGATCTTGAATTCAACCGTGAACGCCAAACGGCTCAATACCGCCACAGGTGGTTAAGTTATTTGGCATCATTTGGCGTCTCGTATTGTCGCACCTTCGGGCAAATTGGGACGGATGCGCGTCCGCTTGTTTTGATTCCTGCGGACGCAAATCTTACCGATTTAGCGAAATGCGTCGGGATTTAAGCGATTTGAGCCAGAACCAGAGGACGGCTTCGGTATGCCATCAAGCGAGACCGATCGTCCGTCCGACAACATCGCTCCTGACCCGCCATCGGCGGCATCCAGGAACGGACGCAGATCGATGCGATCGCTGCTGCTCGTAATTCGCAACGTGCTACCGGCTTGGCTACCACCGAGAATATCGCCGACGATCGCGCCGAGATCACCCGAATCTGGTAGACCACCGCCATTGCCCAGCGGCCAGTTACCGCCGCTTGTGCCGCGACCGCCGCCCAGCCCGGTATCGGTCAGCGCCGTCACCGGCTGGGTTTGCGTCCCACCATCGGCAATCACAATATTTTGGAAGGTGCGATCGCGGGTAATTTGCGGATCTTGTCCCGGCGGTACAGTCAGCACGATCCGGCAGGAGGAATCGCGCTCGGTGGTGACACAGACTGTGTCGTAATTATTTTCGTAGCCGTTCGCCAGTTCCAGCAAACCATCGGGGCGATAAACCTCCAGACGACGGGCAATCTCGCGACAGCGTCGATCGCTACTCCAGCTCGAACCCATCGCCGACGGTGTCACCCAGGCGTACGACTCTCCCGGCTGGCTTTCCGGGCGATACATCACCGTATCGCGCCCGCCCACGGACTCGCAGGTGAACCGCGCTTCTGCGTTGCTGACCGGGGGATCTTGGCGATCGGGCGATTGACTCGTATCGTCGGGGATTTGGGGGATTTGGGCGATCGCGAGTGGCGCGAGGATGAGGCTACCCAGGCAACTGGCGATCGTTAAACGTAAGGAACATTGCATGGTTTTGAGGATAGAGAAGGTCGAACGAGAGCGGAATAGAAGATCGGTTGATCAAAAGCAGATGCTGCAAATCAAACGCGAGTTCAGGCTTAAAACAAAACTAAAAATACAATCGGTGTGATGCATCGATCTTGGTCACGATCGCCCGCATGATTTCAGGCTGCAAGGCTGCAAGGCTGCATCAGTTCCTAATGAATCGATTTAATTTCTTCACAACACTCATACCCGAAGACTAGGCGACCTAGGAAAACCTTGACGAGCGTTCTGCATTCGTCGTTCCAGGAATCAAGCCTTACTTTACAAAAATTAATAAAAACAACTCCAATTCAATTTGTCAGAATAGAGCTAGGAAAGATACGCACGGCAGATTAAGCGGGGAGTCTAGCAATGTCTGACACATGGGATCTCAGGTGGACATCGATCGACGGCACGGAAATTAATGTCGAAAATTCGGGTGAGTATACGATCGTCTCCGCCGAGCGCAGCCTACCCGGTCAGTTTGAGCAAACCCAAAACACGACCGAGTCCGGCTCCTGGGTTAAACCGCCTCAGGTTAACCAAGATGGCGATCGCAGTGTGGTGACGATCGTTGCGACTCACGGGCGTTTCGAGATTGAGATCGAGGGGTTAAATATTGAAGTGCAGAATGACGACGGCGTGCCACCGCCGCCAATGATGCCGCTCATGATGCCGCTGACGGCGATGTCTCCCTATCCGATCGGGGATGAGTCGGAATCGACCCCGAACTCTGCCACGGCATCAAATGCGGCCAATCCAGTCACAACCTGTACAAAATGCGGCCATCTCGGTCAGCCTAACGATCGCTTTTGCGCCCAGTGCGGCACGGCGTTGTAGTTGATTTCCGCGCGATCACGATCGCCTACAACAAGCCGCGATAGCGAATAAACAACAAAATCGCCGCCCACGATCCGAGCGCCACTTTCAACGCCACCAAGGCATTCAGCAACGGAATCGAACCACCACTGATCAAGCCACCAAACTCGCCCAACGGCAAAGCCCAGCCGCCCAGCGTCAACACCGCCAAGACGATAAACACTAGCACCGATACTTTTTCCAGCATCGCCGCCCGCCAGCGCTTATAGATTCCCTCCATCCAGTCCGCAGGCGACGTGATCGCCACCAGGCCGATCGCCGTGCCGCCCGCCACCCCAGCCGCAAACCCACCGCCGGGACTCAGGTGTCCGCGTAACATCAGCTCGACGCACACCAGTGCTGTGATCATCGCGCCGAGGCGTGCCAGCACGATCGACGGCTGGTCAGTGAACTGATGCACCGTCGGCGACGGTTGTTCATCGGCCAGCAAATAGCGCACCCCCATAATCGACAGCGTGAACACTACCACTTCAAAAATGGTGTCGTATAGCCGATTGCGAAACAGGATGCCAGAGACCGCGTTGGGGATGCCGCTATCGCGCACGATCGCGGCCACTACTTCCATATTGGTGAGATCCGAGGCGGGGTTCGGGAGCCATAGCATTTTGAGAAAAAAGGCGATACCCGCGACGAGATAAATCCATTTCATCAGGCTTGGTGTTTAGAGTGTTGGAGATGAGAAATTTGGAGTGAAAGCTTTGGGGTGAAAAGTTAAGGCTTTGAGGCTGGGGAAATGGGAGTTGGATCGGTTGGTTCGATCGGAAAGGTGGAGCGAAGGGTGACGATCGCCGGGTTCAGCTCGACTTGCATCAGGTCATAGAGGCGTGGAACTCGAATGCTGAGAGCGTAGGGGAGGGGATCAGGACGAGGCGTCGATTCAGCGGTTTCCGGTAATGATGCTGATGCCGATCCGGTGCTGATAGCGTGCACATCTCGCGTTTCGAGGGCGGCGTGTAGGGCAGCGCGATCGGGGTAGGGAACCAGTTCGAGACGAAGGAAATGCTGACGGCAAAAATCGCGCAGATCGGCGATCAGCGGTTCGGGCATAGAGGAGACAACCGCCTCACGTATCGGAGAAAATTCATCCAAGGTTGAATCGCCGATAGAGTCATTACCTGAATTGATGAAAATATGGGGCGTCACCCTAGGTTCTGACGATTCTGGTTCGTTGAATAAATCCGAAATCTCAGGCAAATCTTCTAGCTCCGCCAACACGCCCAATCGCAGTACCAGCGACGATCGCACCGCCACCATGTACAGCGTAATCGCCAGCATTGTCCCGACCAGCGCCTCGGTGAGCGCCACATCCGCTGCCCCAAATAGCGCGTACACCAACGCCGCGATCGCCCCCAAAATTCCCCGCACCACCAAGGCGTGATACGGATCTTTCTGCAAAAGGGTCATCACTGCCGCGATCGGCAACAGCGCCACGATCGCCAGCAGATCGAGATCCGTCATTGTATTAGTCATGCGAGTGATCCTCCGTCGAACAGTAGGCCAAGACGTAGCCCAAAATCGTATTCCAAATCGCCAGGGAAATCAGCGCCAAAATCAGCAGCGGCCACTCGCGCGGAATCTGGAGCAGCAAGCCCACAACGATCGCCATTGACCCCAAGGTGTCCGCGACCGACAGGCTATGCAATTTAAATAAGACCGATCGTGATCCCAATAGTGGCCAGGTTCCCCATAACCAAAACACAAGACCGATCACAATACAGACGGTACTAATGCCATCGATCATGACTCATTCACCCGTTTTAAAATCTGCGCGAGCAGCATTAACGATGCATTTCCGACACTTAAGACCAGCACCCCAACAACGCCGATCATCCAGTCATCACGCAACACCGAAACGACCAAAATCATAATTGATGTTTTCGTCGCTACGCTGGCAAATGCTAACATTTTTTGCCAAATATCCTCATCTTGAAAGGCTTCATAGATGGGGATTAACAATGCAAGGATCATTGCGACCAAAATCCAGTTCATTCGGGTTTTCTCCGGCGAATCCAGTGAACGCTATACCAGCCCCGTTCGTGGTACTGGGTGACGATCGTTTTGGGAGTAAAGGTAATGATGAAAATATCGAGAAAAATCAGGCCGGGAGTCCGACGTGGTGAGACATGTTCGAGGGTTGTATCTTCGTAGCGGTGAGGTTTGATGATGATCTCGATCGCCTCGATATACGCTTGGGGAATTGCAATCAGGCTATGCCAGAGAGCTTTTAACCAGTCACGTAGTGCGGCGGGTTTAGTGGCGCTACGTGGTATTAAAAGTGCAACAACGATTCCGATGATAATGTTCGTCAAGCTGAGATCTGCGGTCAGTAAAAACCAAATGGTTAAGCGCAGACAGATATCCAAATAAGCCATTACCCCAGACCTCTTGCTATGCTCGGTGCACTGACATAAATCACCAGTAAAAACAGTCCGATCGCGCTCAAGCTCATTACCCCAATCAGATGTTCGAGTCGCTCAAACATACGCGGTAGCTTAAGACTCAGCTTTTTAATTATTCCCAGATAAATCAACCAGCCAAAGATAGTTATACCGACGGCTTTTGCGATATTCACGATGTTGTAGGAATCGAGATCTACGAAATTAGCTACCAATAAACCGCCGAGTAAAATAACCATTGATGGCCAAAGAATCTTGACTTTTTTGGGTGCTGTGACCGTGCTGGAGTGGGGCAAAAAGATGAATTTTGCGAAGGTAATGGCGGTTCCTATGGCGGCGATGTTCATGGCGACGACTTGCCACGGGAGCAGCGATTTCATCATTAATGTTTTTGCGCCAAAACCGGCAAGCAGTGGCAGACCGGAGATTGAGAAGGCGGCGATCGCGCCCATCAGCCACAGCGATCGGGCGATCGGCTGTTGGTTCAATTCCTTGAAGTTGCGGCTCGGTAACGACCCCGCGATCAAAAACAGGGCGGCCTTCACCAGTCCATGCGTCAGCGCGTAAAACCCGGCCACAGCCGGAGCCGCGAGCACAAACCCGAGCTGCGACACCGTACTGAAGGCCAGCATCCGCTTGCTGTCTTTTTCAAACACGGCATAGCTGACCCCAAACAGTGCCGTTCCGACCCCGGCGAGCCGCACGATCGGTTCCACCTCCGGCACAAGCAAAGCACATCGCACCAGCGCCAACACTGCCGTGTTGACCACCACCCCGGACAGTATGGCCGACACGGGCGTTTCCGCTTCCGAGTGGGTTTGCGGTAGCCATAAACCGGAGACAAAAATGCCGCCTTTCACCAGTAGGCCGAGAAAAATTAGGGAGATCGCTTCCGGTGGTGCAACGCTCAAACCCTCGAAGCGAAACGAGTTGGTGGCTTGGTATACCAGGGCGACACCGACGAGGTAGAACAGCATGGCGGTGTTGCTGACGAACAGGTAGCGCAGGCCGACCCAGATCGATCGCGCCGATCGCGAGTAGGTCATCAGCAAAAACGAGGCCACGCTGATGACTTCGAGGGCGACATAAAGGCTGATGAAGTCGGCGCAGAGAAAGGCGGCATTGACGCTGCCGTGGAGCAAAATAACCTGGGTAAAAAAGAAGGCGGTTTTGTCGCTGCGCCAACAGTAGAGCAGGACGGCGAGGGTGACGAGAGCGTTGGTGAGGATGAAAAAGCCGCTGAGGGAGTCGGCGATCAGGGTGACGCCGAAGTTGTCGATCAGTTCAAAGGTTTGGGGCGATCGCGCGACGAGGAGCAGACCGGCATAGATGACCGAGATCAGCGTGACGCTCAGGGCAAGAATGCGATCAAACTGGGGCAGTAGGTAGATGCTAAAGCCGACGAAAAATGGCAGAGCAACCCAGGCAACGGTGACCACGGGTGTTAGTAATTCAGTGAGTTCCATCAGGGGCGATAGCTCCGTTCGATCGCGTCGGTTTCCAATGTGGGATTATCTCGCGCTAATTTCATGACGCCGACTAGCATCAGCGCTTGGAGTGAGAAGCCGATGACGATCGCCGTCAGGATAACGGCTTGGGGAACCGGGTCGGCGTAGATTCCGTTCGTCAAGCTGGCTTCGGGGTTGTCCGCGATCGGTGCGATCTGGCCGCCACGCGCCGCGATCGCGACGTAATAGGCGATCGTGCCGGTACTCATGACATCCATGGCGATGATTTTCATCACCAGGTTTTGTTTGAAAATCAGGCCAAAAAAGCCACACAACACCGTGAAAAACACGCACGCTTCTAACATGGGCAGAGGTTTGACGGGGTTACAGTCTAGATATCGCGACGCGATCAAACCGAAACGTTTGAGAGCATCGCTGATATGCGATCCGATCGACGACCTGACTCAGTTCAGATCCGATCTTGATCGCAATCAAACTCCAGAATATCGAGAAAAGGATCGCAATGTTCGGGAATTTTGACTTAAAGATTTTTAATTCCTTTAAGACAGCGCGGATCAAGCAACGTTGCTTTTTCCGGTTCACGCGGAAACCAAAACGCCGTTCGCTTGCAAAATTCCACCAGCATCAACATCACCGGAACCTCGATCAGTACGCCCACAACGGTCGCCAGCGCCACGCCCGAATTCAGGCCAAACAGCATTACCGCCGTCGCGATCGACACTTCAAAATTATTACTCGCGCCGATGAGTGCCGCCGGAGCCGCATCCTCGTAGGTCAACCCCAGCTTTTGCGCCGCGATGTAGGTCAGCCCGAAAATAAAATTGGTTTGAACAAAGAGCGGAATCGCAATCAGGGCGATATGCAGTGGCTGCTCAACGATTAGCTCGCCTTTGAGGGCAAACAGCAGCACGATCGTGGTGAGGAGGGCGATCGTGGCGATCGGGTTGAGATAGTGCAGGAAGACGCGATCGAGCCAAGCGCGTCCCTTCGTGCGTAAAATCCATGTCCGCGAGGCCATGCCCGTCACGAGCGGCAAACCGACGTAGATCGCAACTGATAGTACGATCGTCAGCCAGGGAACCACGAGATCACTCATCGCGAGCAACCAGCGACCCAAGGGCGCGTACAGCACCAGCATCGTCAGCGAGTTGATCGCGACCATCACCAGCGTATGCCCCTGATTGCTGTAGGACAGATAGCCCCACATCAGTACCATCGCCGTACAGGGCGCAATCCCCAGCAAGATCGCCCCGGCAATATACGAATCGGCGATCGCCACCTCCGATCCATGCAACATTTCGGTCCCCACCAGCCACGGGCGAAACCATTGCCCGAGAAAAACCTGGGCAAACAATACCATCGTTAACGGTTTGATCAGCCAGTTCACCACCAGCGTGAGGATGACCGGCTTCGGGGTACGAGCGGCTTTCACGGCTTGGCTAAAGTCGATTTTTACCATGATGGGATACATCATGAAAAATAGACAGATCGCCACGGGAATCGACACCTGCTGGATGCTCATGGCATCGAGCAATGTCGCCAAGCCGGGAAAGAAACGCCCCAGAGCAATACCCACGACGATGCAACAGGCTACCCACACCGTTAGGTAGCGTTCAAAAATATTGAGTGTTCCACCGGCTTGAATCGGCGAGGACGGTGGGACGGATCGTTCTGGAGGGCTGGACACGATGGTATGTACCTCAGACGGTAGGCGAGAATGTAGTCTAGCGCTAACGAATTAGATCCCTCCGTTATCCCAGCGAAAGCTTAAAGATACCGATCGCGACTATCCGGCGCAGACAGCTCTAGCTCGTTGCTGTAGCCCTCTTCTCCCACATGAGCCGTGACCTCGGTGGCCTCGTCGAGTAATTCTTCCTCGTCGGGCAGGGGTGGCAACTCGATCGTGATTTCCGCCCCGTTCACGACGCTACCGATAATCGTCAGTTTTTCACCGGCCTCCTCGATCGCGGCGGCCTGCTCTACGACCAGCGATGTCTGCGTAAAGCCGGGACGTCCGACCAAGACGAGCCCATCCGTGAGCGCTTCGAGCGTCAGCGTATCGTTACAGCGACTCAGCGACGGCGTATCGATCACAATAAAATCAAACCGCGCCCGCGCTGTCTCAATCAGGGTTTTTAACTCGCTCGACTCGACGATCGCCACCGCTTGCGGTTGCGGCCCCGGCGTTGAGATCACGTAGAGATTTTCGACCCCAGGTACTAAGCGCATGTTGTTACGCACCGGATCGTAATGTCGCAGCGGTTCGAGCAAGCTGTCCGGGTCAATGCTGAGACCCAGCGCTGCGATTTGTGAAGGCGATCGCAAGTCCGCCTCGATGATGAGTGTACGTTTGCCCGATCGGGCTGCGGCGATCGCCAGGTTGTAGGTCGTGATCGTTTTGCCTTCCTCCGAACCGCAACTCGTAATCGCGACCACCTTCGGGGGAGCCTTCTCGCCCGATCGCACAATATTGCTCCGCAGGCGTTCGTAGTAGTCCAGATACGGCGACTCCGGATTGACGATCGTCAGCATGGCCTCGTCGTCATAGGTCTCGAAATCGATCAGTTGAGGAATGGTTCCGAGCACGGGAATATCACGACTCGCAAACGCTTTCGAGACTTCTTCCATGGTGTAGCAGCGTCCTTCGAGCGCCGACAACAGGAAGATCACCGCGCCGCCGACCCCAAGGCCGACGATCGTGCCACCCAGAACCAACAAAATCACATTAGGCGGCGGCGTGATCGTCTCCTCAATCGCAGGCGCTTGAGCAATGCTGAGATTACTGGTGGTCTCATTACGAGCCGTCCGAGCGTCGATTAACTGTGCCTGTAGCTGATCATAAAACCCTTTTTTAATCGCTAATTCACGCGCAATCCGCTCACGCTCAAGCTGTAAGTCCGGAAGATTAATAAATTTACGCATCGCTTCCTGTTCGCTGCGTTGAGCAATTTCAAGTTCGCGTTGAGTATTCTCTAGATCGAGCTTGAGGCCAATCAACCGCCCTGCCATTTCTTGACGTAGCGGATCGAGGGCGCTGGAAACACGAATTCGAGCACTGTTTAGCAGGGGAGTGCTCAACCCGCCACCGCCGATAATTTCAGCGGCACGGTTTTCGAGCAACCCTTCGAGCCCCGCGATCTGCTTCTGAAACGCTCGCATCTGCGGGTGTTCCGGTCGTAAGGTTTCCGCCTGTAGTGCCTGCTGCATTTCGATTTGGGAAATCTGCCCCCGAATGCTGCCCACGATCGGATCTTGGCTCAGGGCTCCCGAGGTGTAGGCTTCATCCGCGCTTAAACCAAGCTGTCGTTCCAGGGCCACGATCGAAGACGTTAGCACCTCGATTTTCTGACGAGCCGCACTCTGAATACTCTGCGATCCGACCACTGCGGCCTGTAAACTCCCCGTTTCCGCTTCGAGAAAGATTGCCCCTTTCACCCGATCGAACTGCACGAGCTTCTCTTCTGCGACTTCAAGTTCTTTCTGAACCTCGGGCATTCGCTCTTCCATCGCCTCGATCATACTGTCGAGTCGCGACTGGTTAAACGTGAGACTTTTGGCGACCATAGCTTCCATCAGCAGCCGTAAGACGGTTTCAGCTCGCTCTGGAGTCGAATCTTTATACGCAACGTAGTAGAACTGAGGCTCTTCCGGATCAGGCACACGAACCGATGCAGCGGCGACCAGCAGCGGATCGATTCCAACCTGTGAGGCGACGGACTCAATCACCTGCTGATCGACCAGAAATTCTGCGGTCAGCGCTGCCTTGCCCTGCTCGTGAATCGTGGGGCCTGTGGTCGAAAGGGGAATTGCGGGAGTATTCGACGCGAGGGCTGATGTCGCTTTGTAGCTGGGCGGCGGCGGCTCGCTCAAACTCAATAAACCGGCTCCGGCAACGCAGAAGGCAAAGGCGACAAAACCAACAATTTTGTATTGGTTAAAGGCGATGGCGTAACGTTTGACGATCGAAGGAGCCATAGTTGAGCAAAGGGGTTAAAGCATTGAGCGTGAGCGCACCCGCGCGGCGGCAGCTCAGGCCACGCGCTGATCCCTATCCTAAGCGAACGAGCGAAAGACGTCGTTCGTTTTGAACATTACATTACGCAACATTCTTGATGACGATGGCTTCGCTATGAGGCTGGAGCCGGTTCGGCGCTGGTGGTACTCGCCATGAGATTCTCCCCAGCCAGCATTCGTTGGGCAGCATCCAGCAAGACTTCTTCTAGATAGGGCTTTGTGAAGTAGCCTTTGGCGCCGAGTTCTCCGGCACGACGTTTCATTTTTTCGGCGGTGCGTGAAGTGAGCATGGCGATCGGCAGCTCTGATAAGCGCGGATCACCGCTCATTTTTTCCAGCAGTTCCATACCGTTCATGCGCGGCATTTCCATATCGCAGAACACCAGCTCGCAGGGCATTCCCGATCGCATTTTTTCCCATGCCTCTTGACCATCGCGAGCCTGCTCGACCCGATACCCCGACTTCTTGAACGTCATCGACAGCAGCTCGCGCACCGTGATCGAGTCATCAATGATGAGCACCATCGGCTCGGCTTTCTCCACCTGAACGACGGTAGCCTCTTCGGTTTCATCCCAGAGGCTGCTCGCATCCCGGCGTACCCGACCGAGCGACAGGTCAATCAGTTCAAGGACATCGGCGATCGGGACGATATGACCATCCCCCATCACGGTTGCACCGGTGATCCCCACCGGTTTCGGAATGGGGCCTTCGAGCTGTTTAATCACGATTTCTTGCTCGCCGACAATGCTATCGACGGAAATCGCTAACTGACTACCAGCCGATCGCAAAATGACCACCGAGACCGTATCGTCATCGTTCGTCGAGCCGTACATTTGTGGACGAATGGAAAGACGACTGTAGTTGAACAGGCTACTGAGCGGTTGATAGGGAACCTTTTGTTCTCGCCACTGCACGTAGGCCGTGTCATCATCCTCTCGAATGATGCGATCACTGGGCAGGTTGTCGAGCACTTCGCTGACCCCGTCCATCGGAAAGGCGATCGGTGCGTGATCACTAATGCAACACAGTGCCTTAGAAATACTCAGGGTCAGCGGTAGACGAATCGTAAATGTTGTTCCCTTGTCCCGCGTCGAGTCGGTGACAATGACCCCCCGAATTTCGTTGAGCTTGGTTTTGACCACGTCCATCCCGACCCCACGACCGGCCAAATCATCGGCCATATCGCGAGTACTAAAGTTCGGCAAAAATAATAAATCGTAGATTTCGGGATCAGTCAGATTGTCGGCCTGTTCCTGAGAAACGATACCCTTTTGCACCGCTTTACTGGCCACACGATCCTTGTCGATGCCTGCGCCATCGTCCGAGATCGCGATAATGGTTTGGTTACCCTGATTAAAGCTACTCACCGTAATCGTTCCCTGAGCCGGTTTTCCCTTGGCCATGCGCTCGTCGGGCGTTTCGACCCCGTGGGCGATCGCATTATTGACCAAGTGAGTCAGCGGATCGTAGAGATGCTCTAGGATCATGCGATCGATCAGCATGTCCCGCCCTTCAATCTGCAAATTAACCTGTTTCCCGAACTTAATCGCGTTATCGCGCACCCCGCGCAGCAGGCGATCGGTTGAGTTGGAAAAGGCCACCATGCGCGATCGATTCAGCCCTTCCTGCAATTGCGTCGTCACCTGACGTAATTGGCGCGTGACCTGGTCGTTTTCATCGACCAGAAACTCGATATCCGACGAAGACTCGCGCACCCGGACAACCAGCTCGATAATTTCCTGCGCCTGAAGGTGAAACAGGCTGAACTTATCCATCTCCAGAGCATCGAAATCTTCATCGCCTTCTTCATCCATGCTGGACATCCCCCCCTGTGATGCGATCGTGCGATTCTTGCGGCTGGCAAGCAGCGCCATTTCTAGCAGGGTTCGCTCGTAGAGATCCTGCATCCGCTGACCCACCTCGCTCAGTTGACTGACCTGGTGCAGCAAATTATCGAGGAACTGTCGTAAGCGCTCTTGATCGTCTTCGAGACTATTACGGTTGACCACCAGTTCACCGACTAAGTTACTCAGGTCGTCGAGTCGCTTGATCGGCACACGCATGGTTTGCTCAAAGGCGCTGCCGCGTCCCCGCTGACGACGATTGCCGCCACGGGGGGCGCTAGCGGTGGGAAGAGCGCGATCGGCGGTGATTTTTGCCCCCCCGGTTCCAGGAGTGGCGTCCACCTCCAGCAGATGTTCGAGATCCGCAAAATCACCATCTTCAACCAAGGGCGATATGGCCGCATGGGTTAAGGGTTGTTCGAGGTAGGCTTCAAGCAGCTCAAAGACATCGCTCCCGGCGTCGGTTGCCGGTAGATCGAGCAAAATTCTGAGGTGAGGAAAAAGACTGGTATCGACGTCGTCGTCTGGCTCGTTCGATTCCGTCAACTCCAGCGCCTGATCAAAATCGATGGAGACATCCGCCAGTGCTTCGGATAGATCCAGCTCATCGAGTCCCTCCAGATTGTCGAAGTTGTCCCCGGAATCCGACAGATCTAGACCCGCAAACAAGTCACCAAAATCATCATCACTAAAGTCTGTCTCGACATCGACATCTGATGAGTCAGGCTCTGGCGAGGATTCTAGGTTGGTGAAGGCAGAAGCCCCTTGAGCAATGTCCTCGACATCATCAAATAGATCGTCGAGCGATAGATCCTCATCATCGAGAATTGGCGGCTTGGTTTGCGGTGGCGCGAACGTCTCAGCTTCTCCCACGTTGAGATCGAACAGATCGAAGTCATCTCCGAAATCGCTATCAAAATCGTTAGATAATCCATTCTGAATGGTGTCGGAAGTCTCTAGTTGATCGCGATCGACGCTTTCCATACCGTCAAACAAATCATCGAAATCATCGAAATCATCCGAGTCGGTGGATTCGTTGGATTCGTTGGGCTCTGGGAATTCTGTAGGATCTGAACTAGCGGGAGTAGTAGCGATGGCACTCGATTCCGAGTCGTTGCCGCTGCGATCGAAGAGAGCTTCTAAATCCGCAAGACCTTCACCGGCAAAGTCCTCACGAATCGAGTCGCGAGGCAGGCCGGAATCAAGATCCAGAAGATCGTCGTCAAAGTCAAGATCGAAGTCAAGGGCATCGATCGGAGCGATTGCTTCGTTCTCGGTCTCGATCGCGGCGTTCGCGTTATCCGATTCAGCCTCCGACTCAAAATCAAACGCAAACTCATCGAGATCCAAATCAAGATCCAAGCCGAGATCCAAGCCGAGATCGTCCGACTCGCCGGATTCAACCCGATCGGCAGCCTCTGGCTGCATTTCTGGAGTTTCTAGTAAATCGAGCAAATCATCAAAGTCGTCATCTGCATTCGGACTAGGATCATTGCTGGGTGCTGATTCAGTCGGTTGTTCGTATCCCGAGCGGGGCAATTTGGACTCGATCGCCTCAAACTCATCCGAGACGTCGTCATCGATCGCATCAGCAATATCGTCAAACAAACTATCGAGGTCGTCCGCAGCATCTACCTCACCGATGTCTGATGGCGATTCTACGGCGTCGTCACTCGCAAAGAGATCCGCAAAATCTCCGTCCATCTCCTCTGCATCCGGATCTCCGATTAGGTTTCGGCTTGAGCTGTCTGCGCGTTCCAGACTGTCCCAACTTTCCAAGTCATCCATACCGGTCTCAAACAAGTCCGCCAGACTACTCAGCTCCGCCGACCCAACCTCGGGGCCGTGGCGTTTGTCTTGACTAGAGCGTTTAGCCGCCGCAGTATTACCGGAGAATAAATCTCCCTTCGATGTTGAGTTTGACGGACTGGCTTCAGCGAATAGATCATCGTCGTCCTCGCCATCACTCTTGTCGTCCGCGATGCCAAATTCAGCAGCATCAAACAAATCATCAAACTCAGGGTCAAGCTCATCATCGGAACCATTACCCAACAAGAGTGGCTCCGCACTGAGCGGCAGTAGGGCTTGAAGTGAGGTGCTAATTGTAATTTCGGACTCGCGATCGACTAGCACTAGCTCCTGCGCTTGTTTCAGCTCTTTAATCGCAACGGCGGCCAAGTCACTAAAGCGATTGTTGGGCAGTGAAATCGCCTCGTGAGTCACATCGAGCAAGTGCCGCCACTGGGGTAATTCAAACTGATCGCCCACTTTGGCCAGGACGCGGCAAATATCACAAATTTTCTGACGTGTTTCCGGAGTTTCAGGCTGCTGAAACAGGCGGAGAATTTCGCGTAATCGCGCCAGGACGTCGGTGTGAAAAATGAGCTGGAGGGCGCTTTGTTCCTCGGAGGGTTGCGATAGCGGCAGCGTCATCGGACTGGACTGTTGCGGTTCGACGGGCGGGCGATCGAACGGTGTCGGCTCCCGACGGGTGGAGGCTTCGTGGTCTGATACTGGCGTTTCGGCGGCTAATTGATCGAGCTGCGCTTTGAGTTCATGAAAGACCGGGTCTAGATCGGCTAGGACGCTGGCCTCGTCTAAGGTACTCGGGTCGGCTGTGCGCTGAAGTTCGCCGACTTGATCCTGGAGGGCGTCAAAAATGACTAAAAATTGTGACTCAACCTGATTGTTAACAACGATCGGTCGATCTTTGAGCAGCTTGAAGTAGTCTTCTAGGCGGTGCGAAATGGCGGTGATGCTTCCCAAACCGAGCATGGCCGCTCCGCCCTTGACCGAGTGCGCCGCCCGAAAGATTTCGTTAGCGAATTCGGTATCGTCGATCGTGGCTTGCAAATTAAGCAGGCCGCGTTCGATCGTTTGTAAATGCTCGGCGGCTTCTTCGATGAAGTAGCCCAGAATACGCTGCTGTTCGGGTAGCATGACTGCTCTGTTCCCTTGTCATGGTTGAGAATCGAGACGGCAGAGCCGCCATACTGGCGATCGAGAATGGTCTCGAAGAACGCCTTCCTTAATCGGTGGCTTCTACGCGGAAGCGTTCGACCGACGTTAACAGGTCACGCGAGACGCCCACCAGGTTTTGCAACGACCCGGACACCCGGTGCGCTTCCTGAGACGTTTCCTGAGCCGTTAACTCGACGGCTTGCATGACCTGAGCGACCGCGCGAGAGGTTTCGGTTTGTTCCACGGTATCCGCCCGAATCGATCGCACCAGTACGTCAATCCGGTTTGCCACCTGAATAATATCTTCGAGCGATCGTTTAGCCTGCTCGGCCAGTTTCGTACCGCCGATGACCTGCTGCTGGCCTTCTTCCATGGCCATCATCACCGATCCCGTTTCGCTTTGGATTTGCATCACGATTTGCTCGATTTCTTTCAGCGCTTTCGCCGATCGATCCGCAAGCTGCCGGACTTCATCCGCAACGATCGCAAACCCGCGACCCGCCTCACCCGCCCGCGCGGCCTCAATACTGGCGTTCAACGCGAGCAAGTTCGTCCGCGAAGCAATCCCGCTAATCAGCGCGACAATCTTGGAAATCTCCTGCGATGATTCCGCTAGACGTTTCACTTTACGCGTGGTCTCAGCCACCGTTTCGCGAATCTCCAAGATACTGGCCACGGTACGTTCCACCGCTTCCCCACCCTTCAGCGCCGTCACCGATGCCGATCGCGCCACATCCTCCGCCTCACGGGCGCTCTTCGCCACCTGCTGAATCGAATTCGTCATCACCTGCACCGAATTCAGCGTCGCCGCGAGTTCTTCCGCCTGACGCAACGCATCCGAAGCTAGACTCCGCGCGAACGATTCACTATCGGTCGCCCCTTTACTCACCTGCCGCGCCGCCTGCTTCACCTGCTGGACAATTTCGCGCAGGTTCTGAATCGTCAAGTTGAACGAGTCAGCCACAGCGCCGAGGACGTCGGCGGTCACTTCCGCCGTCACCGTCAAGTCACCCCGAGCCGCGCCTTCCACGTCATCGAGGAGACGAATCACCTGCCGCTGTAGGTCTTCTTTGGCTTGCTCCATTTCTTCCGCGCGGCGCTGGGCTTCGTTGGTGGTAGTGAAGACCACACGCGCCATTTGGTTGAACTTGATCGAAAGCTGGCCAAATTCATCCTCTGACAGGACGGCAGCCCGCGCGTTTAGATTCCCTTGGGAAATTGACTCGAAGGCGCCGGTTAGCCCGATCGTCGTCCGGCGTACCTGCGAAGCACTGATACGGCTCAAGATCCAGGCGATACTGCTCCCCGCAAGACCGGAGGTTAACGACATGGCTAGGCCAATAAGCTGCACTTTGGGCAGGAGTTGACGTCGCACTTCGATCGCGATCGTCGTATCGTCTACAAAACGACGGCTTGATATATGGCTAATACTCGCCACCGCAGAGGCCGAAAGGATGCCGACAACCAAGGCTGCAATCCAGGATTTTGTTCGGAGTGGCGCATTTTCAAAAAAGGCGAGCAATCCTTGCTGCTCGATCCCGCTCGATGATGATGTTTCCGCAACACTGTTATCAGAGGAGCCAAAGCTCGGCACTGCATCCGATTGACCCGCAATACTAAAGAGTTCTTCGTCATGCATGATGGAGCCATCGCCAAGCTCCGAAAATGACGTGTTACTCATGCTGCTACTGCTAGACAGCATTCCGGGATCATCGAGAAAATCCTCCACTCCAAAATCAGCATTCGAGGCCCCAGTTTCAAAGCTCGGAACTTGGTCGAGATCGCCGAAATCATCGAAGTCGTCGTTGTCCAAAAAGCTCACGTTGCTATTGGGACGATCTCCAGAGTCATGACTCGCGTCAAAGTCCGAATCGAAGGAATCAAACTCAAAACCTTCGTCATCAACGTCGTCAAACCCATTGCCGCCAAACTCATCGCTAGCAAATGCCCCTTCATCAAAGGCAGCAAAATTATCGTCATCCGCAGAGGGAATGATGTAGGTGCCGTCATCATCGTCAACGTGAATCGCGTTTGCCGCGAAGGGCAGGCTCGAATTTTGGGGTTGAGCCGAAATTGGATTACCGTGCGGAATATCGGCGTCCCAGTCTTCAAAATCGCTGTCTGGCGGTGGGTCCATGACGTAGGTTTCGGTGTTACCGCCGGTATCAGCGTCAAACTGCCCGAAGGAAGGGTCTATATCCGTAGGTGTGTCGAAGCGACTGAAGGTATCCGATTTAGGCGCACGATTTTGGGGTGTCCAGTCAGGAAAGGCCGATTCGTCGAAGTCGCTACTGGCAAACTCGCTGGGTAGTGCAGTTTGAAAGGGAGCTTCATCGAATCCTTCAAATTCGGAGAAGGGCTGCGGAAAATCGATCTCGTCGATTTCGGGGTCAAGGTCTGAGGTCGGGAAGGAATCACCGTTGCGCTCATCGCCGACCAAGTCGGGCATTTCTCCGGCTAGGAGGTTATCGGGCATGGATGGGAAATCGTTGATCGCCGTATTGTCAGCGGCAGCGATCGGAAAGGGCTGACTGGCTTCTTTGAAAGTTGGGGAGGTCTCAACTTGCAAGTCTGAATCGAGCTCAAAATCAGGAAAGGCGTCTTGATTTTCAAAACCAGCATCAAAGGCTGAGGAGTCAAAAACATTGTTCGACGGGTCGCCATCAAGCTCGCCGTCAAGCTCACTCTCAACAGAAGCAAAGCCACCGGAATCATTGAGTAGGGTTTCGTCTTCGGAAAAAGAAGACATGGGGTTTGGAGCGGACGAAGCGTCTTTGGGGATGACGACTGTTTTAGCCGTACTGGAGCCGGGGTCAGAGTCGGGCACTATGTCAAACCCAAATTGCGTCTCTTCTTCCTCAAACTCTCCAAAACCATCGGATTCCTGGGCGATCCCGATCGGACCATCTGCGGTGGCTACATACGGATCATCATTATTCCCCTCCGCGAAGGCTGCATCTTCCGAGACCTCACCGGCCCAGGCTTGCATGGGATTACCACCGATCGCCGTTTCGTCTGCATCAGCGCCGAAAGAAAAGTTGGCAAAGGGGTCCGATTCTATATTTCCTGCATCGGCAAGCGGTTCGTCTAACGACTCCGCTCCAAATGGAGATTCATCAAAACCATCAAAACTATCGAAATCCTCGTCTACATTGCTGCTTGCAAAGAAATCATCCTCCGTGCTGGAGGCGACAGCAGGATCGGCAGACCCACGACCATTCATGGCCGCACTAGCATTGATATCGTCACTATCAAGACCTAGATCAGCATCAAATTCACCGTCGAGACCCACGGCGAGATCGGCTTGGAACGATCCTCCCGAGGTTTCTGAATCAACGCGATCGACGTAGGCGATCCCGCTCTCGGCATATTCAATAAACTCCGGTTCGTCCGATAGTTCAAGAACGTACTGATATTGCGATCGAGCATTCGGGTAATCCTGCATACCGCAGTAGACATGCCCGAGCAGAAGGCGCGTGCTGGGATCGTTGGGGTCGCGCGTCACCAACTCACACGCAATGTCAGCAGCCTCTTCGTAGCTGCCATCCATGTACGCCTGTTCGGCTCGTTGGTACTCCTGAACGAAGTCATCGGTGCTTGGTGCCATCTGCTTTCCCTAGCGTCACAGTCTTGGTGTCGATCGTATTCGATGTCATCCGTCAGGCGAGTCTCGATCGATTTCAATGTACCGCAGATCGAAAGCGGCGTAAGCGGTCAACGCACGTAGACGAATTGTCTTAGGCGGCCCAACGGGCTGACCGAAGCACAGAAATCCGATCAAGCAAGCTGAGTGTGACAACTTGCTCCTCTTCCTCAAAGACCCATTCGCCTTTAAGGAAAGGCGCCATCCCGTCCGGAGCGCTGGTTGAGGCTTGGAGGTTATCGATATCTAACCACTGCATCTTAACGATGCGATCGACAGCTAGACCCAGTATAGTGTCCTGATCTTCGACTGCAATGACGAAAAGCTGGGTTCGATCGGCATTAAGTGGCTTCGGATCACCGAGAAACTGACCGAGATCCGCCACCCAGACCACGCGTCCCCTGACATTAAACGTTCCGAGCAAGAGCGGCGAAACGTTCGGCATTGGCGTGATTTGATCCGGCGACGGATCGAACACCTCGTTAATTCCAACTGCGGGGAGTGCAAGCTGCTGTCCGGACGTCAGAGAAAAGCGGAGGTGTAACTCACCCTCCGGCGTCTCAAGCTGCTGAAACTCCGGAGCTTGATTTGAATCAGACGCACCCATCAAGAAGTCAGAATTGCCGATCATCCTATCCTAGCCTCGCAGCATCTGTTTGACGGTTCCGACCAGCTCATTGGGCTGGAACGGTTTAGCAACGTAAGCATCTGCTCCCTGCTTCATGCCCCAGTAGCGATCGAACTCCTCGCCCTTCGAGGAACACATCACGACCGGAACACCCTGCATACACGGATCTGCCTTCAGGCGACGACAAACCTCATAGCCATTCATGCGGGGCATGACAATATCGAGGATAACAAGATCCGGTGGATTACCCTGAATCTTATCCAGAGCTTCGATCCCATCTGTCGCTTCGATGACGGTGAGACCATTTGTTCTCAAGAGATCGGCAATCATTTCTCGCTGAGTTGCGCTATCTTCGATGACTAAAACCTTGCTCATTTCTCTATTCCTGACTGTGTGTCGTGGCTGTAGACCACGGAACTCTCACGTTGTTGATTCGACATGATCGATAGATATCAGTCAAGGACGACGTGATGATCGATACCTGACTAAATTTCGCCGGAGCGTCTGTGCTGCCTCGGAATGGATTCCATCACGAGACCGCAGCAAGTATCTAGCTTTACAAAATCAAATGATCTTGAGTCAAGGCGATCGCCTTGGATCTATTATCCTGCAAAGCCATAACCGTTTTGGTTCATCAACTCTGAGAGATTAACCTTAATGCATGTCCTAAATTAGGATGCCCACCCAGTTACGACTCTACATCTAACGACATTATATTTTCTTGAGGTCTGAGACAAACGTTATCCCAGGGTTAACATCAAAAAGAACTCCAATCATCGCTTTACTTTAGTGTGAGATCGTCCCAACATCTGACATACGCTTTGCTGTTGCAGGCGCAACATGGGGTGAGCCTTGCATGAGCAACGCCAGTATTCATCGGCGATCCAGACCGGCTGAATCTCACCTGAACCGAAAGACTCGTCTAGGCAGACCCCCATTCCGGTTGAATCGCATCGCGAAACGCGGCTTCAAAATCGTCCGATCGGGTAATGCCAGGGCCAATATATTGCTCCAGCAACATCAATAACTCTTGTTCCGAAAATGGTTTTGTTAGGTAGTCCGTAGCGCCGACCATGCGGGCTTTGACTCGATCGGTGAAACCGTCACGTCCGGTCAGCATAATAATCGGAACCTCGCGAAACACCCGCGATCGCCGCAGCATCGCACACAACTCGTAACCATCGGGTTCTGGCATCGTGATATCGCAGAGAATCAGATCCGGCTGAAGGGGGAAGAGTAGCGACAGCGCCTTGAGCGACGAACCGATCGTCGAAATTTCGTAACCGTGCGGTTCGAGCATGATCTCGACCGACTTCCGAATCGTCCGTTCGTCATCGATACAAACAACGCGCGGCACGCTGTCCTCGGACTGTCGTAAGCGCAGTGTGCGCGATCGCTCATCCTTCGGCCATTGCAACTGCACAGCCCCGGTTTGAACGTAGGGATAGATCGCCTTGGCGATCGGGGCAATATCCCGATTGAGCGCTCGCGCCATGCGTCGAATCGAAGTCTTACCGTCAGCCACAGACGTTAAAGTCTTCAGGGCTTTTTCAGGCATTTTTTGCTGAAGCGTATCAAGATCGGCAATGAATGGACACTGCTCTGAGGATTGAATATGGGGATAAAATCGCTTCCAATCTTGGGTTTGCTGGATTGTCTTCGTCACCAGCGACGAAACCGGTAGCGTCATCAGCTGCGGCGCAAGCGCGGGGCCGAGGTCAAAGATGAATGATCCCTGGTGCAAGCTCAGTAGCTCAAACAAGGTCTCGCGCACCATCCGACAGAGGATAGTTCGGCCTTGAACTGGGGTTAGGTGATGGTTCTCAATGAGATACCAGAGATAGGCATACTCATAGGTGTTCGTGGTGGTTAGTTCGGGGAACTCCACCGTATCGACGAGTGCTTCGAGCTGATAGAAGCGCAAGCAGTCGCGCAGCCGTTCGTTATGGCTTTGGGCGTCAGCAGCGTAAACGATCTGACCATTCACGAAGAAGACAAACCAGGATCGATCGAGCGCGTCGTGACTGGGGCGATCGCCACCTCGCGACGACGTTGGACGATAGGTCTCGATGAACAGTTCACCCGTCCGCTGTCCGAGGGCGATCAGTTGCAAAATACTGCGGATATCAATTTCGTTTAAATTGCCCTGCATGCGTTCTCCAGCGCCTATACGTTAGCCCGCTCTGTGCTTGCGGATCGGTCTAATTGAATCGGAATACCGTAGAACAGGTATTCATGAAATGGTGACTATATTTTCTCAAGAGTCGGAAAATCTGCGCTACGGATCGACAGCGTTAGCATCACGGTATCCCTTTAAAAGTCAGCACGTAATATAGTGACCGGGTTATGTGCGGCGACGCTCGCAACTGATAACACAGGATAAATTCTGCTACATGCAGCGATCTCGCAACCTCAAGTGTAGTCCGAAGTTTCCCCGTTCGCGCTACATATCGCAATTCAATGCGCAATTTAGCGTCACTATAATTACCGACTTATGATGACTAAACGTTTTAAATCGGGCAAGATTGTCAGCAAGTAAAAACAAGAGCTTGTAGACTGAGACGTAGCTCCAGGCATAAGCTGTAGTGAGTGATCGTGATCGAACAGCGTGGCGCTGCGCCCAACGTGCGATCGCTTCGGGTTAAAGGTCATGCGTGATCGCGCTCCGACCGCTTGGGTTTAAGACTCAAGTTTCGAGACGCCCTCAACAACGCGCGATACGAGCAAGTAGCACTTCAATTGGTTTGACAGAGGAAAGCAAAGCGTGCTGTACCTAGCGGAAGTTCAAAAAAAAAGCGGCGTTTTCGGTAGCGGGAAAGCCGGACTCAAGCTCCTCGCCCAGCAGCGTAGCGAGCATAATTGGAGTCCGGCTTCCGGTGATGAAATCCCCTTTGATGACGCCACGACCTTTGGGGCTGGCGTGCTGGTGATGGTCGAAATTAGCCCCAACAAGCAGGTGCAAGGAGCACCCAAGGAGGCTGGGCCACAACTGGTGAAAATCTTGCAAGGTTTTTCGCGTTTTCAAGAAAAGACGAAAACTCAGGAAGAAGAGATCGATCAATGGAAAGCGTCGTTGACGTACCAGGCGGAGGAACTCAATCGCCGAGAGACCGAAATTCAAGGGCGTGAAGAGCAGGTCGAGCAAATTCAAGAGCAGCTTGATGCCCTAGCGGAACGCAAGGCCGAGATTGAAACTGAAACGAGTACGCTCGATAGTACCCGCCAAGAGTTAGATCAGAGTAAACAGGAGCTAGAAGCGGCCTGGATACAGTTTCAAGGTGAGCGGGAGAGTTTGACGCAACAGGCGAATCAAGCCGCTAGCCTGGATGCAGATCAAGCAAATAGTCTGAAAGAATGGCTCGATTACTTAGCAGAAGTGGTCGCAACGTCTGGTGATCCGAGTGAGCCGATCGCGGCGATCGAAGCGCAAATCGAGGCTCAACGGCAAAGCTGTAGCGATCGCCGACAACTGCTAGATGGCGACCGGCAACAGGTCGAAGCGTTTCAGGCGGATCGCGATCGGCTCAGTGGCGAGCTAGAAGCAACGCGCGACGCCTTGAGCAACCTGCAAGCTGAGTTCTATCGCGCGGAGGCCGGACGCAACAGCCAGCAAGCCGTGATCGAAGCCAAGCAACAGTTGGTGAACACCATTACCGAACGTTTGGCAGAGGCGGACACCTTAGCAACGGAAATTTCGCAACTGGCGGTCAGTGGCGGCGGGGATGATAGCGATCTCGGCGTTGATCTAAGTGAATTAGAACGATTGCCGCTGAACGAATTGCAGCAAAAAGTCCGTCAGCTTCAGGATGAACTGGAAAAAGGTTTCCGTTTCGTCAGCGATCAGGAGGAAGAATTGACCCTGCAACGCATGGATCTCAATGAACTTGAGACCAAGTTGGCGCGTGCGAATGATGCAGAGCGTGCCGATCTACAAACTGAGCTGGCTGATAGTCAAGAAAGTTTTAAGTTCCTCAATCAAACTTTGGTAGGGCAGCGACGTAATCTGCGTAAGCAAGAGCGGGGGATGAATCTGCACCAGATTGTGCTGTGGCGACGGTTGGGCAATCCTCCCGAAGCGACATCGTCGGGCGGCGGCACGATCGACACCAGCGTCATCACGGCTCAGTTGCAGCAGCGCAAAACGGAACAGGCGGCGCTGCTTGCGACTCTTGAGACGGAGATTGCTGAACTCCAGGCAAATCTTGCGCATCTCGATACCGAGATGGCGGCGAAGCAGCAAGAGATTGACGCGCAGGTCAGTCAAGTGAATGAGAAAACGGAAGCTTTGGAGGTGGCAAAAGCGTCGCTAGAGCGTACAACCGAACGTATCGAAGCCCTCAGTGGTTTGCTCGATACGATCGAGGCGCAATTAACCGAGCTGGCTTCGGGCTGCGACAGTCTCAAGGAAAGTGCGGCGGCGGCAACGGAAGCGAAACAGTCTCAGGAAAATGCGATCGCCCAACTCCAAGAGGTGGTCAGCGGTCTAACAAGTTAGTGCTTGGATGGATCGAGGGCAACAATTTCTAGCCAATTACCGCAGACTTCGACGATACGCGCACTGACGATTGGATCGGTGCGCGTTTTTTGTGGGGCATCGATCAGGGCGACGACTTTGGCAATTTGGGCGAAGTTTGGCGCACGATCGAAGCTTTGTTCGAGCCACAGTCGCACGATGCGGCGCTGAATGGCGAGATGAAATGTTTTCAAGGTTGGACGGTGCAGACGATCACAACTGTCGCGATCGCTGGCTTGGATCAGGCCATGAGCGGCGATCGCTTCTAAACAGTCGCGATCAACGGAGATCGCGTCGGAGGTGCGGGCGAGGGCGGCTTCGATTTTGGGGTTGAATTGATCCTGAAGGATGGGCAGGAGGCGGCGGCGGATGCGGTTGCGTGTGTAGGTTTCGTCGCGGTTGGTGGAGTCTTCCCAGATGGGTAAGCCGCGATCGGCGCAAAAGGCGGCGGTTTCGTGGCGGAAGATCTCGAACAGGGGGCGCACCAGTTGTGGTGTGGGTTTTAGGTTTGAGGCTGCTGATGCTGGGGTTTGAAATTCGTTGAGCGATCGCGATCGGGCGATCGCACTGAGGCCGTCGGTTCCGGTTCCGCGTAGCAGGTGGTGCAGCAAGGTTTCGGCGCGATCGCTGGCGGTGTGGCCAGTGGCGATGTGGGTTGCGCTGATGTCCTGGGCGATCGCGACAAGTTGGCGGTAGCGCCACGATCGGGCGTCGGCTTCGCTCGTCAGGGCAATATCGGCGGTGCGTTGGTGGTACGGTACGTCCCAGCGATCGGCGAGTGCGGCGACGAAGCGGGCGTTATCGGCGGAGTCGTCGCGCCAGCGGTGATCGCAATGGCCGATCGTCAGTTGCCAGTCCCAGCGATCGGCGAGGTCGATGCAGCATTGGGCGAGGCAAATCGAGTCCTGGCCGCCGGAGACGGCGAGGAGAATGTGGCTCGATCGGGGAACCAGTGAATTTTGCTTGAGCTGTGTGTGAATTCGGGCATGGAGATCAGACCAAACCATCTCGCAATGTTGTATGACGACCAAGAGACGGACGAAGCACGGTTTACCGTCACCAAAATCAGCGTTTCACTTAACGGTTAAATCCCGATAAATCTAAGAGATAAAATCAAATGTTGAAGCTGAAAAATCGTCAAATGTGAAACCACCAGCCAGAGTTATCTCTGCCATCGAAGTTGTTTTGTTCGAAACACTATTATAGTGTTGAAGACGTCCCGAACTGGTAATTAAAATAATAGTAGAATCCTGAAAATTCCCCGCATTATCACTAAGCAAAGTACTGTATTGACCATTAGAACCACCAAAAAAGATGATATCAATATTGTCTGATTTTGCAAATGTAGTGCTAGTTCCTGCTGTGAGGGTTTTCTTACCATTCGCAAGAAGATTGCTGACATTAAATGCTGAACCCTTAAAGGTCAGTACATCTTCTGTGGGATTAAAGTTTGTGATGGTATCTTTCGCATCATTTAGAGCGTCATAAACGATCGTCGTCTTTCCGCCTGCACCGGCATCATAGCTATCAATCCCCGGCCCACTCTCGAACGTCGTACCGGCTGTTTTCACGTTTAGAGATAGAGTCGCCGTACCGCTTCCAGCAGTGCCCGAACTGAAATCACTGCCATCCCACGCCTTGAAGGACAGACTCGGGCTACCTGCCGTACCCGCACCACGAAATCGGATTTTACCGCTGTTACCAATGGACAAAGGACTGCTAGCACTCACCGTGCCGATCGCAGAAAAATTGACTCCATCAGAGCTATACTCCCAAGTCCCTCCAGATCCAGCGATATCGATTGCCGTTACCCCCAGACCGAGAGAAGCCGTTGCAGTGTCACGATCGGTCGCATTTGCCTTCGTGCTACCCACCAGATCGGCAACACTAAAATCTAAATTGGTTGTCGTTCCGATCGTAAAGTCTGAACCCGTCAGTGACGCATTAGAAATCTCAGGTGGATCATTGGTTGGCGTCACATTAATGCTGCGCACCAAAGATGGCGTCGCGCCGTTAATCGCGATCGAGATTCCGCGCATACTCGTATCCGGCGTATCAGAATTATTCGTAAATCGAACTGTTTTTAAAGCCGTAGCAAAATCACTAGCATTTGGTGAAGACCCAGGGTTTGCTGTAAGGGTTAAAGTATTTCCACTAAGCACGCCATTAACGCCATCAAAAGTCGCTGGAAGAGACGTGGCATTTCCAAACCCAAACGAATCAGCCCCACTCTGAAATCCACTGGAAATCGAGACCTGAATGCTTGAAATGGCCGCAGATCCCCCCCCCGCTGTATCCGGATCAAGAAATGTGAGCGTTCCTCCAGAATCGGCAAAAATAGATTGTGAAATGGGGTTCGTTGCCGAATCCAAAGCACTTTCGGTGACCGTCAGCGCCGACGTATCCGCATTCTTGATCTCAACTGCATCATCATCCGCCGCCACCGCCAGCGAATACGATTTCGATACCGCTGCATTAAGGCCATCCTCGATCGCCACCGTCACCGTGCGATTTGTCTTGCTGACACTATTCACCGTATTCGTGTACTGAATCAGCTTCAGCGCCGTTTCATAATCATCAACCGACGCCGCACCGGTTAACGTCAGGATGCGATTCGCGGCATCGTACGCCGAAGCCGTAATCCCAGCCGGTAAACCCGTCACGCTCAAGACATCCTCGCCCGTCGCCGGAGAGCCGCCCGATAGCGATACTGTCGCCGATGTCAGGTTACCGCTGTCGTCAAACAGATCGATATCGTCAAATAGCTGAACCGTCGTGTTTGCACCATTCTCGGGCTCTTTCGCCTGCGTGGTGATTTCCGCCGCATCGATCGTCGGTGCTGCAACATTGGTTTCCCCAACGGTTAGTGCCGCCTTGTCCTTGACGATCACGGCAGCCGTTCCCACATTGCTCAGATTCGCGCCATCACTCACGCGGAACGTGAAACTCGCATAGTCTGCCCCCGTCGTGCTGGGATCAGGCACGAATATTAACGACGATAAACTCGTGCTCGCAATCTCCGCACCCACAGTTACCGGCTGATTGGTTGCAGTGCTGTTTCCGGTAGTTGGATCGGTTGTCGTTGATGTGGTGAATAGATCCCCTTGCCCTGGTAGGGAAGTGATGCGTACAGCCGAGAACGGATCGCCATCAATATCAAAAAAGGAAAAATCGCTAGAGGAAAATGCGTAAGCAGTATCTTCAAACGCGATGATGGTCGTGTTCGCCGTCAGTGGCGCGGATTTACCCACGCTATCGCGGGTTACGGTATTCACCGTTGACCCTCCAGTTCCATCATCGATCGTGCCCGTTTCGCTTGCCGGGATTTCACTCACATCAACAGTACTCGACGTGTCAAGGATGGTCGTAAAGACATCGTTGCTCGTAAATTCACTGCGCGATACGTTCTCGACAACAGCGAGGATCTGACCGCTGCTGAGATCTTGCAGAATTACGTTGACCCGAGAGCTACTATTGGCGATCGCTTGAAACGTGATATTCAAGCTTTTCGCTTCGATGCTATCCGCGAGGCCAATGCTGTCAATTCCAGGCACAAAATCGACGATCGTATCCGCTTCTTCTATAGTCGCGCCACCGCTCGTGCGGGTCAGCACAAACACATCCGCCCCCGACCCGCCGACCAAACTATCCGCCCCCAGATCGCCCCGAATCACGTCATTGCCATTACCACCGAGGATGACATCATTTCCCTGACCGCCGAAGATGACATCATCGCCGCTGCCCCCCTCGATCGCATCGATCCCCTTATTCCCAAAAATCGTATCGTTGCCTTCGTCACCGTACAGCAAGTCATCATCCTTGCCGCCGATCACAAAATCGTTATCCAATCCACCAAAAATCGTATCGATACCCGCATTACCGGCAAGGGTATCGCTGCCCGCATTCCCATCAATGCGATCGTTGCCGCCGAGGCCAAGGATAAGGTCTGCACCAAAACTACCCGGCAAAACTTCTGCGGCATCTGTGCCAATACGTTCACTCATGATGGGAGAACTCCTGAAATTACGTGAAAGAGCGGGGGGGAAGGGGGAAAGCCGGTGTGGCGAAGGGGAAGTCTGAGGTCAGATTTACGCAGATCTACACCAGTTACACGACGCGAAAACATCGTGCTTCGTTCCACCGACGACGATCGCGCGGTTGCAGCTTCATCGATCGTGAAGCCCACTGACCATTCAACACCAGAGACAAAATTCGCATCACTAACGAAGACTGAGCAAGCCAAATGCTGGGTGGCGAGTGTTTTCCTGACGCTGATTAGACGATAGACGAGCACCGCCCGTTGACTCGGGATTGTGTCCTTAACATCAAGTTTAAGGTTCGATAGATTCGATCTAGCAAAAGTAGAAGACCCAGACCTAGTCCTATTATCGGTGATTTTCCTAAAAAAAGACTCCGCAATTACGCGGCTTTTCTCGTGAAATCATCGTGTCTTGCCGACGATACAGCCTCGCAGCCTCGCACCAGGCTAACGTCCTTGCGGCTCCATCAGAACCGTTTTCGGGAACAATCAATCGTCCCGTTTGCGATCAGTGCTTCCAGTAGAGATAAAGCGGCGAGTTCAATTTCATCGATGTCATCCATCATTCTATGTTCGAGTTCGCTGGCAATGCGAGCTTCTTGTTCAGGGGGAAGACAGCGGTTTTGGATGGCGGTTTGGACGAGATTGATGAGTGGCATAGTAAATGAGTGGAGTGTCAATTTACGGGGGGATATTGCCGAGCGATCGGACTTAATCACAATCAGCGCAAACGTCGTTGCGTTTCCCATGAGAAGGGTTGTTGATGATGCTGATTGAATTGAGCGAATTGAGCGAGTTGAGCGAAAAAGTCGTCGATGATGAATGTGGTTCGAGCTGTGAACTTTACACAAATGACGTCGAAGGCTCTGGGAGATGGGCACAGCCGTAGTACATGCCACTCCCCTACATTGTTTAACGATAGGCCAGGTTGTTTAATAGGGCGTTATCGAGAGCCGATCGCAAAACATACGATTTGACGATCGGCTCGATCGAGCTGATCGAAAAACTGGGTTTAAAACCCCGTCCTTCGAGGACGGCTTTTGGTGGTTTGTCTATTGATATCTGAGCCTGCTACTCTTTTCAGTAACAGGAAAAGGTAAACAACCTGTCTAAAAACCTAGTTGCTTAACGGCAGAACACTGAACCTTGACAATTGAATCTATGCGGTTCTGCTGCACAGTTCTAGTTTCCCCCAGCAGTGGGTAAAAGATTCATGGGAGCTAGACAACCAGTTTTTGAAACAAATTGTTTCAGGTCAAAAAAAAAGAACTCGCAGTAATGCGAATAGGGTAGGGCATACCCGAATTTACGCTTGGGGAGAATCCCACCTCTGGTTGAAGCACTGCAAGGTACTTTGATTAAGTGGTTTCGTTGAACCAAGAATCCCCACGCCTTTAGGCTGGGGGGTGTCAAACAAGACGTGATAGACATTTACGAGTCGATATCCCGACACACGTAGCGATCAGTCTGTCTCGTTTACCGCGAGTTTTGTGGATGCTTGAGTAAGCCTCATGTAATTATGGTGTCAGGGAAACATCGGCGTCGCTCACTACGAACAAACCTCTACTTGCTTCCGCCGCACTGACGGGTTCTTACGTAATTTTGCCAAAACTGCCATAAATTTCGATGTTACGGTTGTGCGTAGGCGGACGCATGAGCCATCTTTTTTGTAGACTTTGCCAAGATTGCGACACATTTAATGTCACGGTTGTACGCTCATCGATCGCCAGGATATTTTCAAGTGGGTGGCATTCTGTCCCCAACGGCGCCGAGCTATGTGGGTCGTGGGGCGGATCGCGAGCTAGAGTCGGCCATTCTCGCTGGTGAGTTTTGCTACATTTTTGATGCGCCGCAAACGGGAAAAACCAGCTTGCTATACCGCGTCGCCCAACGCTTACAGGATGAGCATGGGTATCGGTGTGTGTTCCTCGATTTAACCCGTCTGCGGGGGCGCGAAATTGATCGTCAGCAGTGGTATACGGGGATCACGCGGTTACTGTCACGGGAGTTAAAACTCGAATTAGACTTTCGATCGTGGATCGAGGAGCGATCGTTTTTGCCGCCGGTTCAGCATCCGAGCGAGCTGCTAGAAGATGTGGCGCTGAGGCAAATTGAGGAGCCGATCGTCATTTTTCTTGACGATATTGAAGTCGTCCTAGATTTGACGTTTCGGGTGGATGATTTTTTTGCGCTGTTGCGTGGCTATCAGAGGCATCCTCAGCTTCGCTTTGTGGTGGCGGGCTGCACGACAGCATTCGAGCTCGTGCGAGATCTCCGCTGCACGCCGTTTGAGACCGGAAAATCCATTGATCTCGCGTTGTTTCAGATGAGGCGCAGCTCGCTTGAATCAGCAACACTCATAGATCTCGCTCCATTAATTCAGGGTCTCAGGAAAAGTGTGTATGACCCCTATGAGACCCTCACGGTTGTCCTCAACTGGACGGGTGGCCAGCCCTTCTTAACTCAGTGGCTGTGTCAACTGATCGTGGAGCGGGCGGAGGAAGATTCACGCTGGCCACCGCCGACAGTCCCCCAAATCTGGGTGGCGCATTTGGTGCAGTCGCAACTCGTGACCGAGTGGGAGGCGTGCGATCGGGCGTATCATCTCGGCGGGATTCGCGATCGGTTACTTCAGCATGACAACGCCCTCGAAATCCTAAAACTCTATGGCCAAGTTTTGCAAACGGGTCGGCTTGCGGTATCTGACGATTTACTCTCGTCGCCGAGCAGCCGATCGCCTGGGATCGCAGGTAGTCGCACGCCATCCACCTCGCCCCTGACAGCACTGTGCTTGATGGGGTTAACGTTCGAGCAGGATCATGAACTAACAATCTGCAACCGGATTTACAGCCGTGTATTTGATGTTCGTTGGCTACAGCGGGCGATCGCCAGCGTGCAGCCAGACTGTATCCAGGTGATGAATCGCCAAGAGCAGCAGCTTCTAGAACTCTTGCAGGTGATGGAAAATAAGCCATTTGATGAGGTGCTGCATGAGATCCTCAGCCCGGTGGCACTGAAGCTGATGGAGACGCTCCATGTGGATCGGGTGACGTTATTTATCATCGATGCCCATCAGTCGGAAATTTGGTCGATCGTGGCGCGTGGTCGCGGTGTCAGCAAGCCGGAGGTCAAGATCACGAGCGATCGCGACGATATGGTCGTTCAACTGCGCGATCAGCTCAATACGCCGTTCTACTACAACAGTTTTGATGAGCCGATCGAATATGCTCATAACCTGCACGCGGGAGAAAATCCGCTCGCGATCGAGGGCGCACCGGGACGCTACTTCAACTACAGCATTTTGGTCATGCCGCTGGTTGACGCAGCAAATCGTGTCGTGGGCGTTATCCGGTTAGCGAACCGGTTGCGCACATCCCACGATCCGAGCTTGCCCCTGCGCGATCGCATCGATCATGCGGGTTTTACTGCCAGTGATGAAATCGAGTGTTATGAATATACTCCCGCGCTGTGTCGTCTCTTTGATCGGGTCTACAGCAGCTATCGACTAACCCAACGGCTACGGGCGTCGGAGGCACTCGCGCAGGCGACGCGATCGCTCTCCCACAGTCGTCTCGACGCGGATGAAATTGTCATCCGCGTGATGGCAGCGGCCAAAACGCTGATGAATGCCGATCGGACGACGCTGTGGATTCTCGACGAAACGAAGCAGCGATTGTGGACAAAAATCCCCCGCGAAGATGGAACCACACTCGAATTGACGCTCAACGTGGGCGAAGGTTATGCCGGACAAGTGGCACAAACCGGACAAACGATTTCCATTCCCTTTGATTTATACGATCGCAGCGGTTCAGCAACGGCTAAACAGACTGATCGGCAAACAGGATATCGCACCTGTAGTCTGCTGTGTATGCCCGTACGCAACCCGGATGGCGAGACGATCGCCGTCGCCCAACTGATCAACCGACGCAAAACCGGCAATTTCCCGGCCTACAATCCAGCACACTGGCCAGAAGCACCCGAGATTTTCCGTGCGAGCTTCGATGCTCAAAGTGAAAACTACATGCGCATTTTTAACGATCAGGTCGGTGTCGCCCTGCAAAATGCACAACAGTATGCTGAGGCGAAACAGCGAGCGGCGCTACATTCTGACAGCGTCGTCGGTGAAACTTTGGCGATGCTCGATCGCCTCATGGATAGCCAAGGATTTGACGAGGTTCTCGAAAGCACCCTGCGATCGATCGCTCTACGAATTGGGCGCACGCTGAATGCCGATCGCACGAGCATTTTCATGCTGGACGAAGAGCGCCGGGAATTTTGGTCGATTTTGGCGGAATCCGACGGACAGCTTGACCCCGGCGAATCGCCTCGTTCAGGGACAACATCAAGGCTGACACAACCCAGATCAACACCCTGCCTAGAGATTCGGACGCCGTTTAATCGCGGCATCGTGGGAGAATCCGCCGCGACTCGACAAGTTATCTCCGTTCCGTTTGATTTTTACGACGATCCGCGATCAATGATCGCCCGCCAGGAAGATCGCCGCAATAACTACCGCACAGCGACGGTACTCGCGATCCCACTACTGGATCGAACGGGTGACTTGATTGCGGTCGTTCAGTTCCTAAACAAGCTGCGATCGGATATGTCAGAATCAGCCTCGTTTATGGAACGGCTTGATCTGCAAGGCTTTACAGCACTCGATGTCGATCGGTTTGAGCGCGATTCTCCAATGATGCGGGCGATCCTCGAAAGCTTTCGGACGTACCACAAAGACCACCCTGATAGCTATGCCGCCGCCGCCTTGCTGGATGCAACCCGCAGCGTCAGCCTCGCCCCCTTCTCCCAAACAAACGTAACAGCGGTTGCGGGCAATTCCAGTACCCTGGGAAGCTCAGATCAGCAATTCGACGCCCTGTTAGTGCGGATTATGGGGGCAGCGAAAACCTTAATGAATGCCGATCGCAGCACGCTATGGCTGCTCGATGTCGAACGACAACAACTCTGGACGAAGGTGCAATTTTCCGACGGGACGCGGCGCGAATTACGCATCCTGATCGGCGCGGGCTATGCCGGTCGTGTCGCTGAAACAGGACAACCTCTCGTCATTCCCTTTGACCTCTACGATGATCCTGGCTCCGAAACCGCACGCCGCACCGATCGCCAGACCGGTTACCGCACCTGTAGCCTCCTCTGTGCGCCCGTTTATAGCCCTGACGGCGAACTATTGGGCGTCACTCAGCTCGTCAACAAGCTCAAACCCAACAGCCCCAAGCAGCTCTTAACCTACGAGCTCCCCGTTCCCGATGGCTTTCAGACCAGCTTTGATGACAGCGATCTGCGCCTAATCGACATCTTCAACAATCAAGCCGGAGCCGCCCTGCAAAACTCCGCGCTCATCGACGCTTTTAAACGACAGAAGCAATCCCTGCGTGATACGATAAGCCCAAATTTTCCCACGAATAGTGGTGAGTCACCGGAGATTTAAAGCTTGTCAGCTAAGGGTTTCACGAGTTACCCCTATATTGCTCTTCACCGAACAACCTCCGACAGCGACCCTCAACTTTCTTTCGTATCTATCTCGTGTATCTATTTCGGGGTGCAACATGAATCCGATCGACGAACCGTTACCGTGGCGCGTCAACGCGAAAGCATCGTATGTGCCACTCGAATACGAGGGACAGACGATCGGCTACTGCGATCCAGAATACGCGGACGAACTCGCAACCACAATGAACGAACAGGCCACGCTGAATAAAGCGCTACGGATGGCCTGCCGCGACTTGCTCAAGCGGATGCACAAAGATACGAGCCGCGCTCAGGAACTCGCCGATCGCTACATCAAACAGGCCAAGCGTCCCACCTCGGGGCCGCGTGCTTTGGCCTTTATGCTCGCAGAACGTCAGCGCGAGTTGGGTCTAAGTCCGCAAGAATTTTTCAAGTTCTGCGATACCTTCAAAATTTCTGAACAGGAAATTGCCGAAATGGCGGAGGGAAAAACGGTTGCATCACGCAATATCGCGCCGATTTCTCGGGTATTAGGGATTACACCTACCGAAGTCGAAGCCGTTTTGAGTCAATAGACTTCGGTTAAATGCGATCAATTTGCCCCCCCTGTCATGGCCTCCGTCCACCCTTCCTCTAACACCATATCCCTGTGCAATCTTCCGTTTTGATCGTCGAACCTGACACTGCCCTCGCTCAGACCATCTCGCGAGATTTGAAAGAGGCGGGCTACGAGCCGTTGATCGTTGCAACGGCCAACCATGCTATTGATCGCGTGATCGAAGAGATGCCGGGTTTGGTGGTGATCGATCGCCGTTTGCCGGAGGAAAGTGGTCTACAGCTTTGTCGCACGCTACGCAGTCAGTATCGTCAACTGCCGGTGTTGATGCTATCGATCGCCGACACGCTCGACGATCGCATTGCCTGCCTAGACTGCGGCGCGGATGACTACGTGATGCAGCCCTACCGCAGCAACGATTTTCTCAAAATGGTCGAGTTTTATCTCAAAATCGATCGCCAAGACACGCAACAGCTCAGGTTTTCGGATCTCGTCCTCGATCTGGCGAGCCGTCAAGCCCTGCGCGGCGACCAGACGATCGAGCTAACCATGAAAGAGTTTGAACTCTTGAAATTTTTGATGCAGCACCCGCGCGAAGTTATGCCGCGTGAGCAAATTCTCGAACATGTTTGGGGCTATGAGTTTATGGGCGAATCGAATGTCATCGAAGTGTACGTGCGCTACTTGCGTCTCAAGCTAGAGGAAGGGGACGCCAAGCGCTTAATTCAAACCGTGCGCGGCGTTGGTTATGTTTTGCGCGATGCGTAAGTCGGCCACGATCATAGACCGCTTACATCAAGACTTCAGACCTCTGAAATTTTTAAAATCTCCAAGGTCTCGCTCCCTGCGATCTATAGCAATTTTTGAACTGACAGGCATCGATCGGAGGTCGGATCGATCAAGACTGACGCACGCACCGCTTAGAGCGATCCAGAAAACTCGATAGTGTCTCCAAAAACGTATCCTCTGCCAGTTCTAAAACATCCTCGTGGTGAACACCCGGCAATAAACACAACTCCTTCGGCTCCGCTGCGGCGGCGTATAGCTTCTCGCTCATAAACGACGGCACAACATCATCCGCTGTCCCGTGGATAAACAAGCTCGGCATCGTGAGGGTATGAACTTTAGCGATCGAATCAAAGCGATGTTTGAGGATGCGATCGAGCGGAAATGGTCGAAAATTTGGGTTTTCTAGCGCCACATCATAGATCGAGGTGAACGAGCCATCCACAATCAAGGCCGCAATGCTCGGATGACGGCGAGCAAACTCGATCGCAGCCGCACCTCCGAGCGAATGGCCGTAAACAGAAATATCATGGCGATCGGGCGTGATACCTTCGGTTTGCGTCACATAAGCCCAAATAGCATCGAGATCTTCGTATAGCTTGCTTTCGGATGGAGGCCCCGAAACGCTGCGACCAAAGCCCCGATAGTCGGCAATCAAGCAGGAGCCGCCCCAGGTGCGGTAAAACGCCGCGATCCGCTCCAAATTGAGCGTCGAACTGACATTGCCGCGATTGCCGTGGAAGTAAATCGTGATGCGATCGGTCTGCTTCGGCTGCGTTTCGCCGATCCACCACCCATGTAACTGTTCACCGGCAGGGGTCTCCGTATCCGCCCCCGTGTCCGCTTCCACATCGGCATGAAAACCAACCGGAATCCAGACCTCACGATAGTTGAGACCATAATCAGCCGGTGTTTGCTGGAATTCATATCCCGGACGAAATACCAGCCCTGTTTGCATCTTCGCCAGGATCGCACAGCCGATACCGTAGGCGATCGTCAGCGCACCCAGAGCTAACGCGATTGTGATCATCCAGTCTGAATCCAGGGTCATACCGCTTGCAAAACAGGCAATCTAGCCATGAGTAATAAAAAGAGGCGCGAATACATCGCACCTCTCCTAGTGTGTCATTGATATGGGGGATCGTGCTTGCTCGTAGACCAATATTGAGGCTGAACTAAGCTCGTCGAACGATGTCTTAACTTTAGCTATTCAGCCGTGATTAACGAACGATTCGAGCATCAACTATTCAATGATGGCCGGAGCGCGATGCACGATCGCACCGTCGAGACTCGTGGCAATTTTGGTCTCATCCAAACCCGGAACCGCATCACGCAAACGCGCTACAAGTTTGACGGTTGTCGCATCGTAAATCTGCGTCAGGATTTTCGGATAGAAACCGATCCCGATGATGGGAACCAGCAGCGAACCGATGACAAAGATTTCGCGCGGTTCGGCATCGATGAGGACTTCTTTTTCGTTAAGTGCCTTGTTCTCGGGGCCGTAGAGCAGCTCGCGCAGCATCGACAGCAGGTAAATCGGCGTCAAGATCACACCGATCGCGGCCAGACAGACAATCACAACCCGGAACGTCAGCGAATAAGCATCACTGGTCGCAAAACCAACGAAGATCATCAGCTCGGCAATGAAACCGCTCATCCCCGGCAAGGCCAACGACGCCATCGAGCAAGCCGTCCACATCGCGAACGTCTTCTTCATCTTTTGACCCACACCGCCCATCTCGTCGAGCATCAGCGTGTGGGTGCGATCGTAGGTGCAGCCCACCAAGAAAAAGAGACTCGCACCGATCAAGCCGTGGGAGACCATTTGCAGCACCGCGCCGCTCATCCCCAGATCGGTAAACGACGCAATCCCAATCAGCACAAAGCCCATGTGGGAAATCGACGAATAGGCGATTTTGCGCTTGAGGTTGCGTTGCGCGAACGAGGTCAAGGCGGCGTAGATGATATTCACCACGCCGAGAATCACCAGGATCGGCGCAAACGTAACGTGTGCATCGGGCAGCATTCCGGCATTCATCCGAATCAGCGCATAGCCGCCCATCTTGAGCAGAATGCCCGCCAGCAGCATGTGCGCCGGAGCGGTCGCTTCGCCATGAGCATCCGGTAGCCAGGTATGGAGCGGGAAAATCGGCAGCTTGACGCCGTAGGCAATCAGGAAGGCGGCATAGAGCCAGAGCTGTAGGGACGCCGGGATATCTTTCGCGGCGATCGCCTGCATATCAAACGTAAAATCGTTGCCGTAGAACGCCATCGTCAGCGCCGCAACGAGGATAAACAGCGAACCGCCCGCCGTGTAAATAATGAACTTCGTCGCTGCGTAAAGCCGTTTTTTGCCGCCCCAGATAGACAGAATCAGGTAAACCGGCAGCAGCTCTAGTTCCCACACCAGGAAGAACAACATCATGTCCTGAACGGCAAAAACGGCGATCTGCCCGCCGTACATCACCAACATCAGGAAATAGAACAAGCGCGGCTTCAAGCTCACCGGCCATGCCGCCAGAATAGCGAGCGTGGTGATAAAGCCCGTCAGAATAATCAAGGGCATGGATAAACCATCGACCCCCACTGACCAGTAGAGCTGGATTTGCGGGAGCCAAGCGTAACGCTCGACCATTTGCAAATCAGGATTCGTCAGATCGTACTGAGAATAGAACGACCAGATGATGACAACAAAGTCGATCAGGCCAACGATGAGGGCATACCAGCGCAGGGTTTTGCCGTCTTGATCCGGAATCACGGGAACCAGCAATGCTGCCGCGATCGGGAACAGAATAATAAAGGTTAACCAGGGGAAGTCCATAGGACACCGAACGAACAGCAAGGACAGACGGAAGTTCGGGGCGTCACATTTGATGATCTACAAATCAATCGCAGTCACGGCATCAAGGCCGCTTGCTATTTGTAGAACTATGGCACCTCGTCCTCTCGCGTTTGCTCTTCAGGGTAGCGAATCCTTTTTCGGTGTGGGCTAGAATCGCAACCGACTGTCAGATCTACCAGTTTTTAGGTTGCGAAACGTAACAAATATAAATTCGAGATAACGACGAATGATACGAAATCCGGTTTCGTTCAGGACTGACGCAGAAGTCCGACTTCTAAGCCATCCTGTGTAAGTCCTGCCAATGCGTTTTCTGTGCTCAAACCGCAAGTTAAGCCGTTAGAGCGGTGCGAGTTAGACGCATCGTTTGAGGTAATACCCCCACCAACGACGCCAACGCTTCATCGGGTAAGCACTCAACCGTCGAAGCATCAAAATACTGCTCAAACTGTTCGATCAGCATTCGTGCCCGCTCTTGTGGAACTTGGCTTTCATTGAGCTGCTGCACTAAGCGCGTCCAGTGACGCCGAATCGAATACGCTTTCTGTCGATCTTCATAACCTTCTAAAGGCAGCAGCGCCAGGTCTCCGACTGGAATGGTTTGTCGCACATTGACATCGAGTAACCCACCCACCGCAGCGCCCGGTCCTGCAAATTCGGAGTGATAGCGCTTACAAATGATCAGACCGTTGCGGCGCGTACCATCGACCGCCATGAGGCGACCACTGTTTAACTGGGCGATAGGAAGCATAGGGCGTCACACCAGGGCGGGTGTTGGAGTGGTGTGGCCTTGATGTAGGTGCTGACGAGCAATGGCCACGGTTGTTGGCATGACTCCGATCAAGTTGGCTAAGACTTCATTCGGTAGCACATCAATCATTGCGTTATCGAAATACTGGCTAAAACGCTCTAGTAGTAGGGAGGCACGCATCAACGGTGCTGTACTTTCTGTGAGCTGTTCGGTGAGGCGCAACCACTGACGGCGCGTCGAAAATGCTTGCTGACGCTGGTCATAGGCGCTGGGTGCCGGTGCTACCAACGAGAGGTCTCCGATCGGAAATAAGTGTTGAACTCCAACGTCAAAAAAACCACCCACAGCCGATCCGGGTCCTGCGAATTCAGAATGGTATCGTTTCTGGATAATCAGACCGCTGCGGCGCGTGCCATCAACGATCAGCAGTTGACCGCTGCTCAGTTGAGTAACGAGCTCGCCCTTATTGAGAGAGGGGGTCAGGTCGTGATTCGTACGCTGGGCCATGCCTAAAAGAATGCTAGAGGAAGCAGTTTGAAAATTCTAGTCGCGATCGCGAGTTTTAGCATTACGTACGATTGGACAGGTCTAGGACAGTGGAGGCGGCGGAATGCTGAACCAGGTCACTGCGATCATGGCGTCATCACTGCGGGCCACGTCCGCACAGTGAACTTCCAAAATTACGAAGACCCAGTTCAAACCTTTGACCTTAAACAGTTAGGTGGCGATTCAGGATCGATCAAAACTTACCTAGCTCGGGTTTTACGATGCACCCGTCGGTAGATTCATCCTCTCTAGAATGGACCCATAGACGAATAAGTTTTAGGTGTTTAAGTTGAAGGGCTAGACCAATCCGATTCAATAGTAATCGATAATTCTATGGCTTGAACCTTTAATTAGTACTAAGGAACTTTGATTCCCCGTAGGCCAACCGCGAGAGCCTGAGCAATTTCGCCTTGTAAGTCTAAGCATTTTTGCTGTCGGCAATTCATCTCTTAATACTCATCCTAGCAAATATACGCTCAAGCCTCATTCCAGAACCCACCGAGCGATCGCCATGCCTACGGACGGATAGCAAGGATTCTGATTCTGTTGATCGAGACGAAGCCTGTTGATCGCGCCGTTCTTGATTAAGTAAAGCCACGGAGCAGGATGAATCCCGGATTATCCCCCTAACAGGTTGAAGACGAGAAAAGACTCACGCGAGAGTCGGCAACCGATCACATCAGGTGATAGAACAGAGATGGCTGACCTCCAATGTGTTCGTTCATTTTCTTCCACTGTCTTGAAATCTCCTCCTCATCTCATCCTACGCACGGAGGCCGCTTCCCATCAGCTTCTGCTCGATGTCGGCAATTGTTGGACATTTGGGCGCGGTAGCGATAACACCTTCACCCTGCCCGATCGCTGGGCGTCTAGGTCTCATGCCATGTTGCAACGTACCGACGACGGTGAGTATTACCTCATCGATCTCGGAAGTCGCAATGGCACATTTGTGAACGGTCGTCGGGTGAGTATTCCGGTGCGTTTGCGCCATAGCGATCGATTAACCGTCGGGCAAACCGATCTCGTGTTTTACTCGCCGATGCAAGTGCAGCGCGAGGACTCTCTCGATTTTGATACAGATGACGGTGCAACGGCGGTCTTGTCCCTGCGCCGCCTCATTTCGGTCATGGTTGTCGATATTCGACAATTTACAGTTCTAACGCGACAGCTCGATGAGCAGGTGCTGTCAGAGCTGATCGGCACGTGGTTTCGGCAGGCGGGTAATATCATCCGCGATGCTGGGAGTTGGGTCGATAAGTATATTGGCGATGCGGTGATGGCGGTCTGGTTTCACAAGTCAGAGGTCGCGAGTCCTGAAGAAGTCCGCAATATCTGTCAGGCGCTCTCGGCACTCTCGGAAATGACGCAATCGCTCAACACGAAGTACACGCTACCCTTCCCGCTCAAAATCGGGGCGGGGATTAATACGGGATACGCGATGGTGGGCAATACGGGCAGCGGCGATCGGCCTGACTATACGGCCTTGGGCGATACCGTGAATGCTGCGTTTCGACTCGAATCGGCCACCAAGGAAATCGGCAAAGATATCGCCCTCGGGGAAACCACGTTTAAGGCGTTATCGGCCTTGCCGGTGGATTGCAGTGATCTGCACTCGACGATCGTCAACCTCAAGGGATATGACCAGCCGACTGAAACCTTCGCCTGTACGTTTGACGAGCTAGCCAAAATCGTGGAGGTGCTTGCAAGCGAAGAGCTGCGATCGCCTTAGGGGCTGTCATCAATTAGATTTGTAGCCTTTATTCAGCAAGGGTTTCAGCCCCTTTTGTTTTTTGTTGGGTCGGGCGTTCAACAGCTTACCCTGTAAGGGGTCTGGTGCTAATTGATGACACGCCCTAGGCTTAATCCCGTCGATAATCCAGAGATCAACCCACGATTCAAACCTGAGCAATCCTGGTGTTGATAAGTAGTTATGCTTAAGGTCTGATCTCAATTTTGTCCGGTCTAACTGGGTTTGCCGGTATCTTGTACAACACCGCTAAGGTTGGATGATAATATTCAAAGCAAATTAGAACTTATCTAAAACATTAAGAGGATAGAAATTCATGAAATATCTGGCGCGGTTGCTTGCCGTTTTCAGTCTTGCGGTTGCTTGCGTCTTCGCTTGGAGCGGTGACCTCGCCGCAATGGCCGCTCCGAGCCCGATCTTGGCCGAAGCCGAAGCCGAGCTGGTGAATCCCGCTGATGCTAAACGGGTCGAGATTGGTTATAAAATCGACATCAATAACACCAATATTCGCCAATTCCGCAAGTTTCGTGGTCTATACCCGACGCTCGCAGCGAAGATTGTGAACAATGCGCCTTACGAAAAGGTCGAAGATCTGTTGAATCTCCCGGATCTGACGGATTCTCAAAAGCAACGCCTTGAAGAAAATTTTGAGAACTTCATCGTGACCCCCCAGGAACCGTTCCTGAATGAGGGTGATGAGCGCTTTAATAACGGCATTTACTAAACCAAGGGGTACGAAACCACTGGTCTTAGAGTGAATCATCGCGAAAGCCCCGGAAGTCGTTTGACTTCTGGGGCTTTTTTGATGGGTGCGATCGAACAATCTCGAATCGCGATCGCAGCACACGATAGTATTAATGGCGACGTTTTTTCGTCCATCGGTGTGTGATCTGCTGTGTGCATCGCACGCCTGACCGCTATCCGCTGTCCGCTATCCGCTAACTGCACCCCATAACTGTCGTGAGTCACCCCGAAACGATTGCTGCCCATGGCGGCGTGTTGATTGATCGCATCGCTCCTGCCGATCGCAAACAAGAATTCCTGGCGCAAGCCGATGCTCTGCCCCGTCTAACCCTCGATGATCGCCACTTTTCTGACCTTGTCCTGATTGCGATCGGTGCGGCCAGCCCGCTGATCGGTTTCATGGGTCAGGCAGACTACGAAACCACCGTCACCGATATGCGTCTGGCGAACGGACTGCCCTGGTCTGTGCCGATTACGCTCAGTGTTTCCGCTGAAACAGCGGCGAAATTGACAGAAGGTGAGCTCGTTCGCCTAGATGACGCGAGCGGTCGTTTTGTCGGTGTGCTGGAACTGACCGAAAAATATAGCTACGACAAAGCCAAAGAAGCGATTAACGTCTATCGCACCGATGAGGAGAAGCACCCCGGCGTTGCTGCGGTCTATGCCCAAGGTGATGTGAATCTAGCGGGGCCGGTGTGGTTGCTTCAGCGTGACGATCACCCGCTATTCCCGAAATATCAGATCGATCCGGCAGCGAGCCGTCAGCTCTTTATCGATCGCGGCTGGAAAACCGTCGTCGGCTTCCAAACCCGCAACCCCATCCACCGCGCCCACGAATACATCCAAAAATGCGCCTTGGAAACCGTGGATGGTCTCTTCCTGCACCCGCTGGTCGGCGTGACCAAAAGTGACGACATCCCCGCCGATGTGCGGATGCGCTGCTACGAGATCATGATGGACAACTACTTCCCCCATGAGCGCGTCATCATGGCGATCAACCCCGCCTCGATGCGCTATGCGGGCCCGCGTGAAGCGATTTTCCACGCTCTTGTACGCAAAAACTACGGCTGCACTCACTTCATCGTCGGTCGTGACCATGCTGGTGTGGGCGATTACTACGGAACCTACGACGCCCAGCACATCTTTGATGAGTTCGAGCCGGGAGAACTGGGCATTACGCCGATGAAGTTCGAGCACGCGTTTTACTGCAAGCGATCGCAGTCGATGGCAACGAGCAAAACCAGCCCCAGCACCAAGGAAGAGCGGATTCACCTGTCGGGTACGAAAGTGCGCGAAATGCTGCGTAATGGCGAACTACCGCCGCCGGAATTTTCGCGTCCGGAAGTGGCGGCAGAGCTTGCCCGTGTGATGCACAAGTAGACGAAAAATAAACCGTGACTTCAGATCTTGGAGGGCAAACGCATACTCTCGGTTAATGCCCTCATCCCCCAGCCCCACTTCGACACGCTCAGTGCAT
>CAZFJL010000023.1:0-70600 GCA_964518905.1 uncultured Geitlerinema sp.
CGATTCGCAATATTCGTAAAAACTTTCTGCACATTCAGTCCACCAAGCTAATTCGCGAGAACCAAGCGGTTAGCCTTGAGGACTTGGCAGTTAGCAATATGGTGAAGAATCGAAAGCTTAGTCGCGCAATCTCTCAGCAGGGGTGGGCAGAGTTCAGGGAGATGCTAGTGAACAAAGCAGCTCAGTACATCGATCGCGCTGTCAATCTCATCAGCCGGTGGGAGCCGACTTCTCAGACCTGCTCTGATTGTGGTTTTCGTTGGGGCAAGCTCGATTTATCGGTTCGTTCCGTGCTTTGCATTAGCTGCGGGGCTGAACACGATCGAGATCAAAACGCAGCTAAGAATATCGATCAAGTCGGCGCTGGATTGGCGCACGACTCTAAATGGACGCGGAGGGCGCGTCAGACTAGCTTGCTAGCTATGCCCGATGAAACGTCAAGCCAAAAAGTAGAGCAGCAGCTTGGTCTGTTTGCCTAGCTTTAGAATCCCTGCGCCTTTAGGCCGGGGAGCATGTCAACTTGAGTTCTGGAAGACAAAGCCATTCAGACTTGAACGTACTTAATGTAATGAGGAAGTAACGTGCCGCCAGAGCCGTTCTCACACTTTGACCGCGACGATACTCCACCACGTAACGGTTCGCCGCTCATTTCTAGCTGTATCTGTCCGCTTGCACGTTCCGTGCGTGGAGCGACCTATCTGCCGACCGCTTGGATTCATAGCGATCTGCTGATCGATCTGCTGACTCGTCAGACCTGGAAGGCGGCACCGATCGCCCAATTTACGCAACAACCCACAACTCCATCGCAACAGTCACACCACGATCGAGCTGATTTAAGACAAGCCATTGCAACGCACCGCGCCGAAGTGGCACGAGACTGGCAGACCCATCGGCTAGAGCCACACGATCGCACTGCAATCTGGGAAGTCGCACGACTATTACCCACAACTGCGATCGAAATTGTGCCGCGTCTGTCCAGTACGAAGCTTTCGGTAGAACAGTGCGCGGCGATCGCTGACATGATGCACCGCCCGATCGTCCCGAATAATGAAACAGACTTGATTGCGGGCATCTTCACCGCCTGGGGTGAACTGTTTCGCAGCCGCGTTGTCCGGGTCTGGTCAAAAGCCCAACTATCCTGCAAAACGCTGACGGTTTCCTTAGAGTTGCGATCGATACCGTTGATTCACACATCAGGATTTGCCGAGCTACATGGCGATCATTTCTATGTTGCCGCAAGCTGGGGCTTGCCCCACATCCTCGATGCCGGTCTCATCGAACCCGATCGCCTTGATCTAGACCTAGCGTCCGCCTCGATTCGTGCTCAAACACTTGGCCAGAAACCATACGGCTACACTCTGCAAACAACGCACCCAGGATCATCCAGCCTAGGGTTCACACTTCAGCAAGTATCACCAGAACGCCAAGCTCATTTTGCCCTTCAGTCCAATGACCTGCTCGCTCTCATCCAATTGGCCCGTTCGGTACGTCACTGGCAGCACCCCGCCCTTGCGGCTGGAATGCGGATTGATTGGTCTTTTGGCTCACACGTCGAGCAAATCCCAATTTCGATCGATGCCGATCCTGTGATTGATCACAAAATTGATCATAAAACCGATCGCGGTCAGTGGCTAGAAGCAAACTCTGCCCCCTCTACGAAGCGAGAAACCATCGCCCCAACGGATAAAAACACCTCGTCTACTGCTCGCGATTTGTTTGTGCATGATATTTCCCCCCTCAATTGCACACGCCCGTCTTTTTGGTTTGCCGACGCTCTCAACACCCATCCACCACAGCCAATTTGTACCGCCATCTGGCACGGTAGCAGCGCGTCCGGCGGGCGTGTCACGGCTTCTGCTTTTGTGTTTAAGCCGCCATCAGAGTCGAAGCTTGACACGATACAGCCCCTCAAACGTACCGATCCAGAACCCGGAGAGATTTGGGTCTGCACCAAAATTCCAGCGATGCGATTACGCGATCTGCGCCATGCCGCAGGACTCGTCATCGAAGCCGGTAGCAGCACCAGTCATGAAGTCCTACTAGCGCGGGATCTTGGTTTGCCGATCGTGGTCGGTGTTGTGGGAATTGTAGAAGCATTAAACACCGGCGATCGTCTTGAAATTGACGCGAATATCGGAGAAGTGATGCTGTACTCTGACTTGTTTTCGCCGGTGCGCCTCAATTCTGATCACAACGTGAGCCAGCGCGAAGTTTTACCTCAACCACAGACAATCCTCGACGATCAGACCTCAGAGCTTGCAGCCTCGATCGCCGTAACCGAGTCCCAACCTCAGACAGCAATTCAGACAGCAACTCAGGCACCAACTCAGACACCAACTCAGGCATCCCCCAGCCCCGACAAAGTACAACGTCAGATCGATTTACGTGTCAATCTCAGCTACCTCGAACGTAATTTGCCCCTAGATAAAGCCTGGGGCGGAATCGGCATTTTACGTTCAGAAATGTTGGCCTTTACCGAGGGGGTAGAACTGACCCTCAACCCAACACCCCGAGAACAAGGTGCATTACACCGTTGGTTACACCAGCGCTTAACGCTGGCGATCGAGCTGTGCGAGCAGCGCACGGTGTTTTATCGTGTTTTTGATCGCCTCTCTCCGGACGCAACGCTCATCGATCGAGGAATGCATCTTTACCTCGATCGGCCAAGCCTCTTTGATATACAACTGAATGTTCTGGCGGAACTGCACCAAAACGGTCATACCCAAATTCGTTTACTGTTGCCCTTTGTGCGTAGCCGCGCTGAATTGGAATTTTGCTGGCAGCGCCTTGATCGCCTGGGTTTAGATCGTGCCAACAGTTCGATCGAAGTGTGGATTATGGCGGAGGTTCCATCCGTTCTGATGCTGCTCGACGAATACTGCCAACTGGGGATTTCTGGAATTGCGATCGGCACGAATGATCTCACATCGCTGTTACTTGGGATTGACCGTGAGGACGGACGAAGCACCGCGATCGCGAAGGCAGCTCGACCAGCGCTACACGCGGCAATCCTGACGCTTGCCGCGACGGCCAATCGCCACGGACTCGCCTGCCAGTTGTGCTACGACGATATTGTCAATGATCCAGAAACGCTGGCAGATTTTCTGCGTGCAGGCGTTACAGCCTTATCCGTTGGTGTCGATTATCTCTCGAAGGCTGAACAGGCGATCGCGGTATCGCTGGGCTCCAACGGAGAAAAACGCCAGCCCCGATTAACTCATGAACCATAATTCACGCATGATTCATGCAAGCCTGCACCCAAACTCACACTATATTTATCGGCTTAAGTCACAGTTGTGGCCTCATGATTGGTGGACTTACTGAACTTGGCAATATAGAGGCCGATCGAAACCAGCACAAACGAAATCAAGTTCGAGATTCCCATCTGTTCCGAAAAGATAAACCAGGCTAATAGTGCGCTTAATGGCGGTTCAAGGAGTAGAAAGAGCGAGATAAAACTTGATGAAAACTTCTCGAAACTTTTCGCTAACAAGCGCTGCCCCAACCCCTCGCAGATAATCCCCAAAGCAATCACCGCTAGCCAGCCCGTCATCGTTTTTGGCAGAAAATTCACCCCCTCGGTCGCAATCACGAGCGGGACCAAGATCAAGATCCCGATCGAGCAGCGACACAGCAAAATAGTCGTTGCCGAAAAGCGATCGCGCAACCGTTCTGCCAACAGAAAATAAGCCGCCAAAAATACAGCCGAGAGCAGAGCATAAGCATCGCCAACTAAGGTTGTCCCTCCAAGATGTAAGTCGCTTGCACCCAGGGCAAACGCACCAATCAACGCGATACCCAGCCCAACGAGAAAACGGCGCTCGAAGCGCTGTCCCAGAAATAGCCAGCCGCCCAAGGTCGTAAACAGTGGCGTGAGATTATTTAACAGCACGGAGTTGGCGATGCTCGTACGGGTGAGTGACATCGCCCACAACACCAGAGACGCCGTAGCGATCGCCCCAACCGACCCCAGAAGAACCCATTGATGCCCCGATATTGGCGTTGCGATCTGAATTTCACTTTCAGCTTGCGCCGTCCAGCGCTGACGTAATTCACCAATCGCGCGGATCGTTCCAAAAGTAACTGTGAACACCAAAAATCGACACAAAACCGTAGAGTTAGCGCTAATTTCAACTTCGCTATATCGCATAAAAATGGCGGCGAAGGATACTGCGATGAGCGCTACAGTCAGATTTGTCGCTGCACCCAGGTCGAACGAACTAGCTGTATCGTTGTCGCTCGTGACAGGAAGGGGAGTGTGACTAGTTGAGTTTGAGGACGTCAAGCTCGACAGGGAGTCGGGTTGAATGTCGAGGGGCTGGGTCATGAATTTGAAAGGCGATCGCGCAGACAAAGGCGAACGTTAATTGGTGAGCAGTGAGAACAGACAAAACAGAACTGTTCAGCCATCACTTTAGCTAAGAGTTTGTCATTTTTCGCCAAAAATCTGACTATATTCAGCGCAACACGATCGATGCATGACATAGAAGCAAAAAAGCAGAACTACCAATGTCGTTCTGCTTTTAAAAAGCAAATCCGGATCGTTATCTACAGCATCTTCGACATTCTCGGAGGATGTCAACAAGAGAGCTACATCGATCATGGCCGTAGCCGCCCGAAGACATAGCACAACCCAATTTTGCAAGACTTCTAAGCAATCTTCCGTCAGTCCTGTCTGTTGGAGGGCTGCACCGATCGCCTAACGATTCGATGCCAGGATCATGTCATCTGTAGATAAATCGACATCGGCAGTCTTCTGACCACTGACCAGAAAATCGTTTTCGTAAGAATCTTTCAGACCTGCCAGCAAATCAAATTGCGGTGTCCAATCCAATTGAGTTTGCGCTTTGTGGATATCGGCGAAAAAGTGTTGTGATCGCAGGGGAAAGGCTTTGCGTTTGCCGAAGTCGAATTGCTTGGGATCGTAATGAACAATCTCAACCTGGGTCGGATCTTTACCCATCGCGGCAGCACAGGCACGGGCCAGACCGTCGAAGCTGACATAACGTGCGCCGGAGATATTGTACGTTTCCCCGATCGCCGCCTCATTACCCAGGACGGCGGCCATAGCTGCGGCGAGGTCGGCACAATGACCGAGCTGGGTAATTTGCAGGCCGCTATCGGGGATCGGGATCGGACGATCGCGCGAGAGGCGATCGAAAAACCAGCCTTCGATCGGGTTGTAATTTTTGGGGCCGTAGATATAAACCGGGCGGATCGAGGTGAACGGTAAGCCTTGCTCTGCTAGATAGGCTTCGGTCTCAAATTTGCCCTTGTGGCGACTGGCGGGATCGACCGCATCCCCTTCCATGTGGGGCATTTCATCCGACTTGAGATACACTCCCGCCGAACTCATATAGATAAACTGCTTAACTTTTCCCGCGAATAAATCCGCCAAGGGCTGCGTATCGCTCAGACTGCGGCCATTGTTGTCAAAAATAGCATCAAAGGATTCTCCGCCTAACTGCGTGCGAATCTGTTCGGCATCCGTGCGATCGCCATGAATTTGAGTCACACCCGCCGGTGCAGGCTTGTTACCTCGGTTAAACAAAACCACCTCGTGGCCTTGCTTGAGCAACAGCTCGGTCAGGTACACCCCGATAAACCGAGTCCCACCCATCATCAAAATCCGCATAGCTCGCGCCTAAGTCCTATTCGTGGATATACTCAACTACTGACGCCATCAAAATTAAAAAACAGCTTTTCCCAGAGAGAAAGCTTGAGGTTTTAAAAAATTATTTTTTCATTTGGACGTCAATAAAACTAAGCTTAACCCGAGTCGCGCGATTATAAAAATGGTTTCAGAAGCAGATGTAATGACCTCTAGAAAGCCCCCTACTCAGTAGGAAAGATATCGCCCTTGAAACGATTAAGCACGTCAAGTTTCAGATTGATATTTAGATCTAAAGTCAGGCCAACTAATCTGTAATGATTTTCCTGATCTTAGAAATAGAAAAGTTGTAATGCAAGGCCATGCTAGACGTCATCCCAGTTGCCCACAGGTTTGCCCAAATCTCCTCTTGGAGCTGGCTTGATGATGCAATTGCGAGAAATTGTTAAGATAAACAAGATGCTCCACCCGAAATTGTAATTTCGCTCGCCTGCATGACCGTCAAACAAAACCATTACGAAGACGTTCTCGCCAAATACTGCAATGCTGAAGACGCGATCGGTCTGCTGCGCCGCTATCGTCCTTATCTTGAAGCGATCCCCAGCCTACGACGTCCGAACGATAGCCTGATTCCGATCCCGTTTCCACTCATTCGGATGCGAGACCCGATCGCCCAAGCCGGTCTCGATAACATGATCGTTGGCGCGAACGAAACCATTTGCCTGCCCTGCGAGTTGGGCATCATCATGTGCGAGCCCGATTGGAAAATTAAAATGGGCATCGAAATTTTTGTATTGGTCTATCGCCCTCACGAAGAGCTGTCGGATTTATTACTACGCTGGCGCAAAATTCAAGTTTTGCTCTCAAAAGGATACGAATGGGTGATGCCCTTTCGCTATCGCCATATCTATAGCGAAGCTGCCGAGCGAATTTTCCCGCTGTTTGTCCTATTTGACGAGACCCCAAAACGTATCCGTAAGGGCCTTGATGGAGCGGCACTGCCTTACATCATCGAATCCTTAGAAGCTCCGGAATTATCGGATACAACGTTTGATGAAGAACTATTTTCGACGGAAGAAAGTTCACTATAGAACGCTAATCCTCGTCCCAATCGTTTCGAGAGAGGTGAAAATAAAAAATATCAGCCCTCAGAGCGACCTACTAAAAATGCAAGCAACTCTCGATTGACAGTTTGGGGCGCTTCTTGCTGAATCCAGTGACCGCAGTGGGTGATTGACTTTAACGTCAACGGCACACGAATTGACTGCTTGACGTTTTGCCACAGGGATTGATCGATCGTTGAATCATCTGCACCGAACAAGACCAGGGTCGGACTTTCTGGGTTTTTGGCCATCTTCAAAAGATTATCCAGAAAAACCTGAGGTGATAGACACTGACGATAATGTTCAATGAGTGCTGTTAGCGCTCCGGGTTTACTTAATGCTGCCTGATAAAGCTGAGTATCTTCAGCGCTGAAGGCCGCCTGACGCACAGATTGCTCGCGAAATAACTGCGCGATCCAGGTTTGCAAATTGGCCTGTAAATTGGCCTGTAAATTGGCTTGCAAGCTGGTAGAGCGCGATCCGGATTGATTGTCCCACTGCAACCCTAGCAAGGCGCTGGCACGTCGCAATCGATCGAAACTACCACTCAACAGCGATAGCGGCGTCTGCGGACAGGGCAGACTTAAAACTGCAAGCCGATCGAGCATTTGTGGGAATTCCTGGGCGAAGCGCCACGCGATCGCCCCACCCCAGTCATGACCAACAACATGAGCCTTGGCGTAGCCCAAGGATGAAATAACTCCCTGGATATCAGCCACCAACGTATCGAGCTCGTAGCCATTGACCGGCTTGTCAGAATCATTGAAGCCGCGTAGATCGGGAACAACGACCGTAAACCGACGCGCTAAGGCCGGGATTTGATGACGCCAGGAATACCAAAATTCCGGAAGGCCGTGCAATAACACAACCAAATCGCCGGTTCCTTGCGTGACATAGTGAAGACGGACGTTGTTGGAGATAACGTATCGGTGTTGCCAGACGTCAACGACAGTATCCATTACAGTAAAAATCCGAGGATAGTGCTCAGACAAAGAGGCTTAGAGACTGCCTGTCAGTTGACGCAGTTCGTGAATACATTCAGTCGGCTCAACCTGATTTTTAACCAGATTCGCTAATTCTTGAAGCTGAGAGATGGCCTCGGCTCCTTCTAGCTTCATCAACTCGCGATCGTCGCGCATTTCCGTCCAGGTAATGCCATAGTCGGAGACCAGAAAGCGAATCAGGTGATTTTCTCCTAAACTCACCATAAACGAAGCACTATTCATCTCTGTGCCACAGGTGTAGCAAGAAGCCAGATAGCCACGCTGCTCAAGCACAGTGGCTAGTGCTTTAAGATTCATCACGAGCTCGCGCACAAACCGGCGATGCTGGTCGGCTAGTCGGACAAACATAGTCGTTCTCCTGTGAAGTTTCCTGCGGAAACTCTCATTTTTTTAGATTTCCTTAACAATCTCGCTTATCTTGGCACTCCTTGCAAGTACATGACTGTCCGAAATGAACGGTATACTCACAATTCTTGGTCAAAATCATGACTTTGTCACGTAGTGATGCGCTATGAGCTCGATTCCTCGCTTAGAACTAAAGTGTTGAAAGGTGACAGTCGATCGTAGGTACTGAACGCACTTTACCCAATCTGCGGTCTTCACAAGTCAGAGGCTTGCCACACCCTTAAGTTAAGCGATGAATTGAGCTGAGTCTAAATTTTTTCTAGCGTGTCCTTTCATAAAATTAAGATTCAGCAACAGTACTTTCATTTTAGGGGCGATTTGCGATCGTGCCACTTTAGGCCGGGGGATCGAGCCAGCCGAGGCTAGGGGCGATAAATACGACCACGATCCACACAACGATCAACGCGACAATCCCCGCCCAAGCACCGCGAGTCGTTAATTGAACAAATTTTTCGGCTTGCTTGGCCGTTATTGGAGCCCAGGGCAAGATATATGGCTCTTTGCCGTACTGATCGCCTTCGGATTCTTTGCGTCGTTTTGCTTCACCCATGAATGTATTCTCCAATATATGGATATATAGACTTAAAATCGCTCGTGATGCCTACCAACCATCAAGCACGATCACTAAGAATTATCAAAAGTGTCTTTAATGACGGTTCGAGCCGCTAAATGATTCCGGGTAGTTGTCAGAATCTCAGCTTCGCGCTCAAGCCGATCGCGTGAATTCTGCATTTCTAACAGGCTTTGCTGCTCGTCGGCCACGCCATACAAGTTTCCCGCCACCCAGTAGGATAAATCCGTCGGCGAGTCGGGTAGGTCGTCGGGCATCTCGATCGCCTGTCCCATCAATTTTGCCGACAATCGCACAACGTCATTTAGGACAGTGGTGACGTCAAGGGCGAGAGTACTGAGATCTTCGCTAACAGGCTCATCCTCGAACCGCTCGACTAGACCGACATAAAATGGCTTTTTCCGCACATAGTCCAGCACCCGAAACCGCTGCTGTCCCATTGTCCAAATCTTCATCCGATCATCCGGCAAACGCTGATGTTCAATCACCTCAGCGCAACAGCCAACACTCGCCGCCGTTTTAGACGCGGGGTCCCACATTAACACCCCAAAACAACCGTCATTTTCGAGGATTGTATTCATCATCATCCGATAACGAAACTCAAAGATGTGCAGCGGCAATGGTCTGCCGGGAAACAGCACAATCTCAGGCAAGGGAAATAATGGCAGTTCTCGAACAGCGATCGAAGAAGGGACGGTCATTAACTAAGGAAATCGGATAGTACGTCGTTACTCTGTTCTACTGTAGCGGATTCCAGTTCGACGCGGCATGAACGAGGAAAATGCAAAAGTGCTGCACCTCATAAACATCGAGAGATACAGCACTTATGAGGTCGTACCCGTTACTGACTCGATTTTTGCTGTGGGTCAGAACGTTCAGCGAATCAAAACCGGCTGTGTTCAAACACTCGCCTTAAACTCGCAATCAAGCTTGATGCCGAAATCTAGAGCTTAACTTCGATATCAACACCAGCCGGAAGGTCTAGTTTCATCAACGCATCGATCGTCTTAGAAGAGGGCTGATAGATATCAATGATGCGGCGGTGCGTCCGCGTTTCAAAGTGCTCTCGCGAGTCTTTGTTGACGTGAGGCGATCGCAGAACGCAATAAATTTTACGTTTGGTGGGGAGAGGAATCGGGCCGATCGCTGTAGCGTCTGTGCGATTGGCGGTTTCAACGATTTTGTCGCAGGATGTATCAAGCAGGCGACGGTCAAAGGCTTTGAGGCGGATGCGAATCTTTTGCTGTTGGATAGCGGCCATAGTAGAAGAGGCTTAAATGAATTGAGTTGTCAAGGTTCAGAGAAATGGGCGGGAAACGTCAAACATTTAAATAAATATATCGACGCTTCCCGCTCGGATTACCGAGTCAATCGCTAGATTGAACTAGGCCAATATTTTCGTAACGACGCCCGCACCGACGGTACGACCACCTTCACGAATAGCGAAACGCATACCTTGCTCAATTGCCACCGGGCAGATCAGCTCAACGGTCATGAAGGTGTTGTCACCCGGCATGATCATTTCGACGCCTTCAGCAAAGGAAATGCTTCCCGTTACGTCGGTTGTACGAACGTAGAACTGCGGACGGTAACCGGGGAAGAACGGCGTGTGACGGCCACCTTCTTCTTTGCTCAGAATGTAGACTTCTGACTCGAACTTGGTGTGGGGTTTGATCGAACCGGGCTTGGAAAGAACCATGCCACGCTCGATCATTTCTTTTTGGATACCGCGCAGGAGTAGACCCACGTTGTCACCGGCCATACCGCTGTCCAGAGTCTTCTGGAACATTTCAACACCCGTAACCGTGCTGGTTTGGGTATCTTTAATGCCGACGATTTCGATCGTCTCGCCAACTTTGATCTGACCGCGTTCGATCCGACCGGTAGCAACCGTACCACGACCGGTGATGGAGAAGACATCTTCCACCGCCATCAGGAAGGCTTGATCCACATCACGTTCCGGAGTCGGGACGAAAGCATCCACTTCTGCCATCAGCTTGAGGATTTTATCGGTCCAGGGGTTTTCGCCCGGAGCAAGGCTCGGATTATCTTTGAGCGCTTCAACCGCTTTCAGTGCCGATCCCGTCACGATGGGGATATCATCACCGGGGAAGTCATACTCCGTCAGCAACTCACGAACTTCGAGTTCAACGAGTTCGAGCAGCTCTTCGTCATCGACCTGGTCTTCTTTGTTGAGGAAGACAACAAGGTGAGGAACGCCAACCTGACGCGCAAGCAGGATGTGCTCACGGGTTTGGGGCATCGGGCCATCAGCAGCCGAAACCACCAGGATGCCGCCGTCCATTTGCGCTGCACCCGTGATCATGTTTTTCACGTAGTCAGCGTGACCGGGGCAATCCACGTGAGCGTAGTGGCGTTCACCTGTTTCGTACTCAACGTGAGCCGTGTTAATCGTAATACCGCGTGCTTTCTCCTCAGGAGCTGCATCGATATCTTCGTAGTTGCGAGCTTTGGCTTGACCCGCTGCTGCCAGCGTCATCGTGATTGCAGCCGTCAGCGTGGTTTTGCCGTGGTCAACGTGACCGATCGTACCAATGTTGACGTGGGGTTTTGTACGTTCGAACTTTGCGCGTGCCATGAATGATGATTTCCTTTATTCCTGATTATGCGTTCCCTAGGCTTTTCGCGATGATTGTGTCGGCAACGTGACGAGGAACTTCCTCGTAGCTGCTGAATTCCATCGAGAAGATGCCACGGCCCTGGGTTTTAGACCGGATGTCGGTGGCATATCCAAACATCTCTGCCAGAGGAACTTTAGCAGAAACTTTGGACATTGCCCGATCCGTTTCTTGCCGCTCAATATGGCCGCGGCGGGAGTTGAGGTCGCCAATGACATTGCCGATGAAATCTTCTGGAACTTCAACCTCAACTTGCATCACAGGTTCGAGTAGAACCGGCGATGCTTTGGTCGCCACCTCTCGGATTGCCATCGAACCGGCAATTTTAAATGCCATCTCGTTGGAATCGACGTCGTGGTACGACCCATCGACCAACGTCACTTTGACATCGATCAGGGGATAGCCTGCTAGAATACCAGATTCGCAAGCTTCTTTCATACCTGTTTCCGCAGGACTGATAAATTCCTGGGGAACAGATCCACCGACGATCTTTGAGTCAAACTCAAAGCCTGTATCCCGGTCACCCGGTTCGATCTCAATGACGACGTGGCCATATTGGCCTTTGCCGCCACTTTGACGGATAAATTTACCTTCGCCTTTCGCTTTGCTGCGGATGGTTTCGCGGTACGCAACCTGGGGATTGCCGACGTCTGCTTCGACTTTAAATTCGCGCAGCATCCGATCGACCAAAATTTCCAGGTGCAATTCGCCCATGCCAGCGATGACGGTTTGATTCGTTTCGGCATCGATGCGAACTCGGAACGTGGGATCTTCTTCGGAAAGCGATTGCAGTGCTTTGCCGAGTTTTTCCATGTCCGCTTTTGTTCGTGGTTCAACGGCGACGGAGATCACTGGCTCGGGGACAAACAGCGATTCGAGGACGATCGGCGCATCTTCAGTGCAGATCGTATCCCCGGTTAATGTGTCCCGAAATCCGAGTACGGCTCCCAATTCTCCAGCGCGTAGCTCATCGACTTCGATGCGATCGTCCGCTTTCATCACAATCAAGCGAGAAATGCGTTCTTTTTTGTCCTTGGTGGCGTTGTAGATATAACTGCCTTTTTCTAGAACGCCCGAATACACACGGATAAACGTGAGACGACCGTAGGGGTCGGACATAATTTTGAAGGCGAGCGCCGATAAAGGCTCATCGTCGCTGCACAGGCGCGTGGCCAACTCACCGCTGGGCAGCTCGCCCTGAATCGGGGGAACTTCGATCGGTGCGGGCAGATAATCCACCACGGCATCGAGTAAGAGTTGTACACCCTTATTTTTAAAGGCTGACCCACACAGCAATGGCACGAGGCTCCCCGCTAGTGTCCCTTTCCGAATTTGGTTGATGATTTCGGCCTCGGTCAGTTCTTCACCGCTGAAGTACTTCTCCAGCAAATCATCATCGGTTTCAGAAACCATTTCGATGAGCTTTTCGCGGTACTCGGCTGCTGTTTCAGCTAGATCGTCGGGGATGGCAATCTCCTCGATGTCTGTTCCGAGATCATTGTTGTAGACGTATGCCGTCATCCGCACCAGATCGACAATGCCGCGAAAATCGCCTTCTGTGCCGATCGGAATCTGGATCGGCAATGCCGGAGCGCCTAGCCGATCGCAGATTTGCTCATACACCTTGAAGAAGTTCGCGCCCGTGCGATCCATCTTGTTCACGAACGCGATGCGCGGCACGTGGTAACGATCGGCTTGACGCCAGACCGTTTCCGATTGAGGCTGCACACCGCCGACCGAGCAAAACACCGCGATCACACCATCCAAAACCCGCATCGATCGCTCAACTTCGATCGTGAAGTCAACGTGTCCGGGAGTATCGATGATGTTGATTAAACAGTCGCGCCAATGCGTCGTGATTGCCGCAGCCGTAATCGTAATCCCACGCTCGCGCTCTTGCTCCATCCAGTCCGTCACGGCTGTGCCTTCATGCACCTCACCAATTTTATGGACGATACCGGAATAGAACAGAATGCGCTCTGTGGTGGTGGTTTTGCCCGCGTCAATATGGGCAGCAATGCCAATATTGCGCACGTGATCTAGTGAAACCGTTCTAGGCACGGCTAGCTCCTTGGGTATGGTGCGATCGCGATCAAAGAACGAAAACAACGAACCAGAACCAGGGCGATCCCCGATCCTAGCTCGCTGGAGAGATTCAGAACCTAATAGCGGTAGTGAGCAAACGCCTTGTTCGCTTCTGCCATACGGTGCGTTTCTTCACGCTTACGGATGGCATTACCCGTTTCGTTCGCTGCATCCATCAGCTCATTGGCCAGCTTCATCGCCATCGTCCGACCCGATCGCTGACGCGACGCCGCAATCAGCCAGCGCAGCGCCAGGGCTGTGCCACGCTCCGAACGCACTTCCATCGGTACTTGGTAGGTTGCACCACCAACACGACGAGCCTTGACTTCGACCAAGGGCGTCGCATTGCGGATAGCAGTTTCAAACTGCTCAAGCGGTTCTTCACCCGAACGCTCTTTCATTGCAGCCATTGCGCCATAGACGATCGACGCTGCCAGGGATTTTTTACCGCTGTACATGATACGGCGAGTCATCATTGTGACGAGACGGCTTCCGTAGACGGGATCAGCAGGGATGACGCGCTTTTGCGCTTTTTGACGGCGAGACATAGTAGTTCAGATTCGCGTGTTCGCGATTGTTGTGAAGTCGTTAGGGGTAGGACAACATGCGATTTCCCTGAGCTGGGTCAAGCCCGAGGGGCAACGTTATCACTGGAGTTAGGTAAAAGGGCGATAGTCAACGCTCTAACTAGCGCTAGGCCAGTATTGCGCGATCGCCGGTGCAGCTTGCCTACCGATCGATGCCTTCAGCATGAAAACGGAGCGCGAGGCAACTATTTCGCTCTGTCTTCAAGGCTTCTTTAAAGTCAACGCCGCACGGGAAAATAACAGAGTAATAACACCCTGTCAGACTAAGAAATTACTCTTTCGGGCGCTTCGCGCCGTACTTGGATCGGCTTTGGCGTCGATCTTTGACACCAGACGTATCGAGGGTTCCGCGCACGATGTGATAGCGCACACCCGGAAGATCTTTAACACGACCACCGCGCAGCATTACCACTGAGTGCTCTTGCAAGTTGTGTCCGATACCGGGGATGTATGCGGTGACCTCAAACCCGGAGGTGAGGCGCACACGCGCTACTTTACGCAGGGCAGAGTTCGGCTTCTTCGGGGTTGTTGTATAAACCCGAGTGCATACACCGCGACGCTGAGGACAGCTTTTGAGTGCAGGAGACTTGGTTTTCTTGTGAGCTTTCTGACGCTCGCTCCGGATGAGCTGCTGGATAGTGGGCATGGGTTAAGACACGATGTAGGCGATGACTACTATTCAAGAAACAGTCTCTAATCGTAGCGACTTTAGGAAAGTTAGTCAATTTCACCCTCCGTCCCTCAGCAATTTTCAACTGTAAAGACAACGAATCGTAGGTTAAGCCGGAAGTCGCAGCGCACAGCCGTAGGCTATCGCTTCACCCGGCGGAGGGAGGCTAGTACATTCTCAAGCGACTCCGCCATACCTTCGATACTGTATTTTTCGGCACAACGTTCCCGAGCTCGTACGCCTTGCTCGATCGCATAGTCCCAATGACCAAAAATGAACTCGATCATTTTTGCCATCTTCGGTGGATCACTCGGGGGAACAACAAAACCCGTATCCCCTAGGATTTCAGGAATGTCTCCCACCCGGGAGGCCAGAACCGGTTTGGCCATCGCCATACCATCCGTAATCTTAAGAGGGAACTGTGCCAAGGTTGCACTTGTCTCGCGTTGAGGGACAACAAGAATATGAGCAGCAGAAATCACCTCCGGCATTTGGCTATAGTCAAATGCTGGCATATTAATCAGTCGCTGAGGCCAACGTTCGGCCAAGACCTGTTCATAGTCATCGTATGGACTGCCCCCGACAATAACGAGACGCAGATCTGGCCAATCAAGCAAATCGAGTGCTTCTAGAACATCCTCCAACCCCTTATATGGACGTGGCGCACCCGGAAACATTAAGACTTGAAATTGATCCAAGCCGTATTTCTTACGACTATTTTGCGGATTATATAGATCCGGATTAAATAGCTCTAAGTTCTTACCATTAGCAAGATAGCTACCGCCAAAACGCTGACGCATAAATTGCGTGTGTATCGTGACAGCATCAGCCCGTTTCACCTGTGACTCGATCCACTGCAAGTATGGAGGTGCATCTGGATTCCGCAGCATCCCACCAGGCTTCAGAAGATCTCGAGCAAAAGAACGTAGTGATGGTTGATAGCGATATGACTCTCCACCAAACAAGCTCAACTCCCAATCATCAATATCTAAAATCAAAGCTTTTCGGGTTAGCTTTTGATGAAGTAAGGCCGTACCAAATGAACTGAACTTTAGCTTTTGTGCGTAGATGATATCCCCAGATATTTTTTTGTGCATTCTCCATATAGAACGCAAAAAACTGGGGTAATTTGTTCCGGGAAATGTATAAACTGGGTAAGAGAGTTCCGAGAAGTTAATATTGCTTTCTCCAAATAGATAGCCCAGAATTTCGACATCATGGCCATTTCGCTGTAAAGCTTCAGCAATCAAAAATGTTCTTGATATCCATCGTCCTTCTCCTGTAGATGCTACATTGCCAACAATTATTGAAATTTTCACTATTAATTCTCTACTACAGCAATTGATTAGGAGTAACACCCAGCTATCTGGATATTTTGAACGAGTAAGTCGGTCGCGTTAATTAGTGGGCACGATGCGTAACTCAAGCATCGAGAGCTTGTTTGAAACGAAGATGGTTGAGTTGCGAGGTTTAAGTTCCGTTTACTCCATTTTCCTGCTTAATACACAGCTTAATCTTTCTGAGTGCAGGGACAAAAAATGAAAGACGGCTCAAAACCAGCCTAAACTCGTAGTAGTTCGACTTGACTAAAAGTGTAGCTGGGATTTTCAGCCTATCGCCTACGGGACAAGCATCACAGAGATTATCTGACGAACCTGTTTAGAGGTGTCTCACTACCATGAGTCTCACTTTTGCCTCGGCTCTGAAAACTACGTGTCAAAAGCGCTACCGCAACTACACGTCCTGACAGCATTAGGATTTTCAAATCGGAAGCTTCCGCCCATGAGATCCTCAGAATAGTCGATCGTTAGGCCATCGAGATAACGGGTATAACTGCACTCAATAGCAATCAACAGATCATCAACTTTCATTCGCGACCATTTGGCATCCGGATTGCCCTGCTCTATATCTTTGGTCGATGCTGCTTGCAGTTGATAGACAAATTCGGCGCATTCTCCGATCGCCAAACTCACCTGTATGCAACGGGATGGATGATTGCGAGTCATTCGTCGTAGTTCATTGAGCGCACTCGGACTCACGTTAATTCGGATTGCAGGGCTAGCATCAGTCACGGTGGGAAGATTGCGGATTTTCTCGACTATGATGAGTATACGTGGAAAGAATAGCGATGTTTGGTCATCGAGGCGCCGATCGAGCTTACAGCCTTAATGATCATGCTACCGAAGACGCTATTCAAGGTGTGCATCACAGTACTATTCACAGAATAGAGCCGTAAGTACCATGCGGGCCAATGCGTTCAGACATAACTAGTTTTGAGCGTGCCCGCCAGAATGTAACACACACCAGAACCGAAACTCGTGACCCCGAGACATCACCCCGAATTAGAGCGAATGACGAGCACGGACGCTAACTTGATTGAGCAGTTAAGCCCCAGTGCGATGGATCAAATCTTGTTCTATCTTGCATTTTGTGCAATGCGAACAGGTGGCCACCGTCATGGAGCATTTCTCGATGCGGCTGCAACGGCGGCGAAATGCACAATCTACACAACCTACATTGAGCAGGGAGAAAACCTGCGGATGACGGGACATTTGCATCACATTGAACCCCGTCGCGTCAAAGTCATTGTGGAGGAAGTTCGTCAAGCACTAACTGAAGGTAAGTTACTGAAAATGCTGGGTTCGCAAGAGCCACGCTATCTCATCCAATTTCCGTATGTCTGGCTTGAGCAATTTCCCTGGGATGATAGCAAGCCACGGATTGCAGGATCAAACTTGAGTAAAGCGGAAAAGCGTCAGCTCGAACATAAACTGCCTGCGGTTTTGCCTGATGCCCAGGCCATTAATTCATTTCAATTCATGGATCTCATCGAGTTTCTTCACCGACGCTCTCAGGAAGATTTACCTGAAGAGTTTCGGATGCCGCTCAGTGAGGCTCTGGCAGAACATATCAAGCGTCGGCTTATGTATTCTGGAACAGTCCGACGCATCGATTCTCCCTGGGGAATGCCCATCTATGCCTTGGCTCGTGCCTCTTATTCACCGGTTGATGATGAGGAGCGAACCAGTATCACGATCGAAGATACGGCTTGTTTTTTCCGCATGATGCGTGATTGGGCTCAACGAAAAGTGGGTACGCAGCGCCTACTAGAGGAGCTTGATATTCTTCCCGAGAAGATTGAGGCGGCGACGTCTGAGCTCGATACGATTATTCGCGAATGGGCTGACAAATATCATGACGATGCTGGGATGTCATTTAAGCTACAGATGGTTGTTGGCTTAAATAGCGAGATTTCTCATCACGACTAATCTTCTTTTATTTTTCTTAATTCATCAAATCTCCTGTTTATGCAGGGAACGCGAAAATTAGTGAAGCGTTATTTTGAAGAACAGTATGGTACTTCACCTGATTCTAAATAATGCGAGATTGGTATTAGGAAAAGGCTTAACTCCGTCACTCGACCATACCCAATATTTCGGGGGTCAGGCGGGTGATGTTACATGATGGGTGGCGAGTTCGATCGCCAGGTTGATGGCGGCGATCATGCTAGTGGGGTCGGCGATACCGCGTCCGGCGATATCGAAGGCCGTGCCGTGATCGGGTGAGGTGCGGATGAAGGGCAAGCCGATCGTCGTGTTGACGGCGAGATCGAAGGCGAGCAGTTTGGTCGGGATCAAGCCTTGATCGTGGTAGAGCGCAAGATACAGGTCGTGCGCCTGGTTTGAGGTCTGTTTTGTGGCGTTTTGGCGATCGCCATACCAGGCATGACCGGGCTTCACCCACAGGGTATCGGGTGGAACCAGACCGATCAGGTCGGCTTGGGGATATTTGGTGCGAGCGTGGTCAAGCCAGGTATTCATCCAGTCGGTTTCTTCGCGACCCAGTTGACCGTTCTCGCCGCTGTGGGGATTGAGGCCCGAAATCGCGATGCGGGGTCGATCGAGGCCAAATTGATCGCGTAGGGTTTGGATCGCGAGGTCGAGTTTCCAGTCGAGTAGATCTGGGGTTAGGGCTGCGGGAACGCTGGCGAGGGGGATGTGGGTCGTAGCGAGGAGTGTACGCAATGACCAGCCGGTGTGTGGCGATTTCGCGACGAACATCATGCCGAAGCGATCGATATTTGCACGTTCGGCGAGCAGCTCGGTTTGACCGGGGTAGTGGTGTCCGGCGGCTTTCCAGGCGGTTTTGGAGATCGGGGCGGTGATGATCCCGTGGCAGGTTCCATCCAGGCACAGATCGATCGCGCGATTGAGATAGGCAAAGCTGGCCGCGCCACCGATCGCGCTTTCCTGGCCAGGTTCAATCGCGGAAATATCAACATCAGAGTCAAGATCAGGCTCGACGATCGTCCAGGCTTCCAGATCAAGATCGGGCTGGCTCAATCTCAGGCGCAAAGCCGTTTCGTGAAGCATTGATCGATGGCCGATCAGGATGAAATGTTCGGGATCGTCATCGAGTTGAGCCAGGGCTTTGAGGACAACTTCGGGGCCAATTCCGGCGGGGTCGCCGATCGCGATCGCAAGGCGGGATCTAGACATGAATGCTGTGGTAAGAATATCGGGGCAAGTTTGCATCAGCAGCAAGAATCAATTTCTTGGTCGTACTGATTCTCTCCAGCTTAAGATTCGACCCGGCGCACTCTATACTGATGGATGGATTTTCCCAATCAATTTATTTATACAGAGCAAACCCATGGGCGCAGAAATTTTCAACATCGCTATTTTGTCCTCGACGTTGATCATGGTCGGCCTCGGTGCTGGCTTCCTGCTGCTGAAAGTTCAAGGCAGCAAGTAGATTACGACATTGAGCCGCAATGTATCCCGGCGTGTCATCAGGTCTCGCTGTGTAGCGTTCTGTGGTTCGCTGGCGATGACATTGGTTTTGGGAAGCATGGCTTCCCTATTTTTTTGCGTGATTATGCTGCCAGAGTGCCACAACCTGATAGATATTCCGGAGAAGGGCGAGAAGTCCGACTTTTCCAAAAGTCGGACTTCTGAGATGGGCAATTATTTGCGGGTAATACTCTAACTCTGCGTGATCCCTAAGGTCTGGAGTGATGACAGCGTGCGGTTTTGATCTGCTTAAACGATCAAAAGGTTGGCGAGAGACAAGCGATCGGGTAGGATGGGCTATCTGCAATGCTGTTGGTCGCTTGAGACTGGTCAGCCTGCGAGCATGAAAAGTAATATAGATCCGCTGTATTGCACCGCTTATTTGCAAGTCTTTCCTCGCTGATTAGCTGTTGACCTGATGTTATACCAAGAGCTTTGAAGCTATAACGAGAATTGTGTCGTTAGGCCGTTGTGGCGTTGATTAATGGTTCGTATTTCCGGCTGAGTTTGGCAGGCGATCGTGTCCGCTTCATACATACGATCTCGACTGCTCATTTCTCACATTGTCCATCTTCCCCTCTCGTCTTGTCGCTGGCGTTCGTGCTGGCTTGAATTTTTATGGCTCTTCCGATTGTTGCAATTATTGGCCGCCCGAATGTGGGCAAATCGACGTTTGTGAACCGCTTGGTCGGCGGGAAAGATGCGATCGTCCACGATGAACCGGGCGTGACGCGCGATCGCACCTACAAGCCCGCGTTTTGGTGCGATCGCGAATTTCAGGTGGTGGATACCGGCGGGATCGTGTTTGACGATGACACGGAATTTTTGCCCTACATCCGCGAGCAGGCGTTTACGGCGTTGCAAGAGGCGAGCGTCGCGATTTTCGTGGTGGATGGTCAGCAGGGTGCGACGACGGCGGATATTGAGCTGGCCGAGTGGTTGCGTCATCAATCCGTGCCGGTGCTGGTGGCGGTGAATAAATGCGAGTCGATCGAGCAAGGACTGGCGCAGGCGGGCGAGTTTTGGAGCTTGGGATTGGGCGAACCCTATCCGGTGTCGAGCATCCACGGCAGCGGCGTCGGCGATTTGCTGGATGTGATGTTGAAGCATTTACCGGCGACGTCAGAACTACCGGATGTTGAAGAAATTAAAGTGGCGATTATTGGTCGTCCGAATGTCGGTAAGTCGAGCCTGCTGAATGCATTTGTCGGGGAAACCCGAGCGATCGTCAGTCCGATTTCGGGCACGACGCGCGACACGATCGACATGCTGGTCGAACGGGATGGCAAGCGCTATCGCCTCGTCGATACAGCGGGCATCCGCAAGAAAAAACATATCGATTACGGGACAGAGTTTTTCAGCATTAACCGGGCGTTTAAAGCAATTCGGCGGGCGGATGTGGTCTTGATGACGATCGACGCGGTGGACGGGATCACCGAGCAAGATCAAAAGTTGATGGGGCGCATTATCGACGATGGTCGCGCCTGCGTCATTGTGATTAATAAGTGGGACGCGATCGAAAAAGATACGTACACGATTAACGAGTACAACCGCAAAATCGACGATAAGTTTTACTACGTGAGCTGGGCGCCGCGTATCTATGTGAGTGCGCTCACGGGTCAGCGCGTGCCGAAAATTCTCGATTCGGTCGATCTGGCCTATACCGAGCATCGACGCCGGGTGACGACCTCGGTGATCAACGAGGTGATCGAAGATGCGGTGATGTGGAAATCGCCGCCGACCAACCGTCAGGGTCGCCAGGGCAAGATTTATTACGGGACGCAGGTTCGCGCCGAGCCACCGACGATCGCGCTCTTCGTCAATGATCCCAAGCGCTTCGGTGATAACTATCGTCGCTACATCGAGCGTCAGTTCCGCGAGCAGCTCGGGTTTGCCGGAACGCCGATTCGTGTCATCTGGCGCGGCAAGAAATCACGGGAGAGCGATCGCGATACGCCGTCGCTAAACCGGGCACTTCGCACCTAAACGACGCGGGTCAAGATTTGCGTTCTTCAATAATTCTCAATTTATTTTGCTGAGAATTATTTGAAAGTTCGTCAAAGCACGTGATATATTGTCGTTCACGTGTTCACCTGGAGAGGTGGCAGAGCGGTTGAATGCGCTGCACTCGAAATGCAGTTTAGGGAAACTTAACGAGGGTTCGAATCCCTCCCTCTCCGTTTTACAGCAGATTAATCTAGGCGTTCGTGACCGGCACTCAGTCACAATCCGTGTTCGCTATGACTGAGTCACGGCACTGAGTCACGATTCTTCTACGCAGCCCCGTCGCGTCTAAACATGACAGGATGGGTAGCTGGTTGGGTAGCGAGGAAGCGTAATTCTAAAGGTTGTGCCGTGGCCGATCTCTGAGTCGATGACGATCGCGCCTTGGTGTTGCTGGACGATAATTTCGTGGCTAATGGCAAGGCCGAGTCCTGTGCCTTGGCCAATCGGTTTTGTCGTGAAAAATGGTATCGAATAAGCGCGATTTTAGCTCTTCGGAAATTCCGGGGCCATTATCAGAAATCGAAATTTCGATTTCTGATAGGTCAATCGCTCTGGTTCTAATCTCAATGAAAGGTGGTTCTTCGGTGGGATTGCAGTCTTTGGGATCGTAACCGGTTAGATCAATCGCATCGATCGCATTGGTCAGCAAGTTCATAAAGACCTGATTGAGCTGCCCGTGACAACATTCGATCGGCGGTAACGTCTCATAATGTTTGACGATCTTAATCGCGGGTCGCCGTTCATTTGCTTCAAGGCGATAGCGCAAAATCATCAAACTATTATCAATGCCATCGTGAATATCGGCCTCTTTACTCTTGGCCTCATCGAGCCGCGAAAAATTCCGCAGTGACGAGACAATATCGCAAATACGCATTGCGCCGATCTGCATTGATTGCAAAATTTGGACGGTATCTTGGGCGATGAATTCTAGTTCTTCCGGCTCGATCGGTAGGAGTTGTTGATCAATTTCTGGCGCGTGTTGACGGTATGCCTCGACCGTTTTAAGCAAATCTTCGGCGTAATCTTGTAAATGTTTTAGGTTGCCGTAGATAAAATTAATCGGGTTGTTAATTTCGTGGGCGAGTCCGGCGACGAGTTGACCCAGGCTCGACATCTTTTCGGTTTGGACAAGCTGCGCCTGGGCATGTTGGAGCTTATGGAGAGCAGCTTGGCGTTCTTCCAGTGAGGCTTGGGATGCCTGCAATTCATCCAGGGCATTGCGTAAGAGAGTTTCTTTGCGATCGGTTGCGGCCTCTAGCTGCTCGCGATCGGCGTAGGAACGTTTGAGCTGCTTTTGTAGGATGCGGTTTTCTCGTTCGAGTGCTTTTAGACGTGCCTCTAGCTGCTCAGTCGATGTTGTGGTGACGGTGGCTTTGGCGTATACATTTACATCGTCATTCATCATAATTTTCTATATTTTGTGGCTATGCACACAAGGGAGAGGAGGATATTAGACTTCACCAAACAGCAAGGTGACAAAGGTTTCATTGTGAAAACAAACGCGCTCTTTGGTCTCAAACAATGGTGAAATTTCACCATTGGTATAAAATCCCATTCCCGGAATGGGCTTGTCCTGGCAGGCTTGGGCGATGTTGTATTCTTCGCTGGTATGGCTGCCTAAAATCTGGCGGCGAGCGCAACAGGAAAAATACAGCGCTCCTTGGGGAGTAGACGTTGTGGGAAAACGCTCAATCGCCTTTTTGATCGAGAGTTCCGAAGCGGACAGAATTTCGCTACGGTTGGCTTCGGTGAGCTGTACGGTGGCACCTTCTGGGATATCACCAAAAAAGGTAATGTAGCCGTCTTCGATACGATCGCTACCGCTCGTGGCTCGCAAATAAAAAGGGGTATTCGCCTCTTCGTATACGGCCAGGGGATATTCCAGAGACGGGGAACGGTTGCCGAGGTAGTTTTGATAGAATTCGATCGCCGGATGGCCATCAATTTCGTACACAATATTATTCGAGACCTTGGTCACAGTTCCCGTTTTGCCGATCGGCTGCCAGCCGCTCGCAACGCCGTAACCAAAGGCGATCGCGCCGGAAAAAAGCAGCACGGGCAGCGCGTCGGTATAGACTTCGGTTTTATAAAACTGATGGGTGCGTTTAAATCGCCATTGATCAGCGGTCAAGCCACCAAACACGGGAACGCTGCCCTTGAGTGCGTGTTCCAATGCCTGCAAGACGACAACGGCGCTTGCCGTTAAGCTTTCGGGCAGGGCGATCGCAAATTGAATCTCGTCGAGCTGACGATCCCCGAGTGCCATCGCGATCGCCGTATCCGCCGCCGCTGCTTCATCCTGAGAAACTTGCTGACCGATCCCGGCGCGAATAGTCACCACATCGGAGCTAAACAGCATCAGCGCGATCGAATCCTGCTCAAATCCCATCACCGAGGAAATCTCGCCGTCGGTCGTGCCACCGATCAGCTCAAGGCCGGGGTAGGTCTGAGCGATCGCCTCTAGGAGTTGCTCATACTCAAAGTCCACAGCCGCCAGGAGGATGCCCGCTTGAGGCTGCAATCCTGCGAGCTGTTCCTGACACTGCGTCAAGACATCAGCGATCGCCTCTTCCGAATCTGGGTCATTACTGTGACCAACAATGACTTTCAGCATGATTGCAAGACCAATTTGCTCGAATTTTAGTTAAAAATACTGAGGTTGGATTTACAATAACAAGCTTTTATTGTAAATCCATCTCCTTAAAACTCAATAAGAAATACAGGATACCCGGATACTTCTGGCATTATGACTACGAATAATTACAGGCTCGACCAACGGGATCTCGACTTAAAATCTCTCTCAAAAAATATAGTGCTAGCAGCTTACCGACCCGTTCTACTTCTCCAGTAAAGTCAAGATATCAAAACAAAAGACTCCATTCCGGTTCGGGACTCGTACTAGGATGGAGAGCTGTCTTCGATCATTAACGTAAGGCAATTTTTTGCCGAGATCGCGTCTAGTTGTCCCAAGCTAGACCCCAGCGATCGTCCTGTTTTTGAGTCGATAATTCTCGTCGAGCCTTACACCACAGCATTCTTTGTCATGACCGAGCCGATTCGCATTCTCATGTGCGCCCCTGACCACTACGACGTGGACTACGTGATCAATCCGTGGATGGAAGGCAATATCCACAAATCCTCGCAAGAACGCGCGGTTGAGCAATGGGGTGGGCTGCACAAAATTCTCAAACAGCACGCAACCGTTGAAATGGTTCCGCCACAAAAAGGTTGGCCGGATATGGTGTTTACGGCGAATGCCGGTCTTGTCCTCGGCGACAAAGCCGTTGTGAGTCGGTTTTACCACCCGGAGCGCCAAGGTGAGGAACCCTATTTCAAAGCCTGGTTTGAGGAAAACGGGTTCCAGGTCTTCGAGTTGCCCGAGGATCTGCCGTTTGAAGGTGCAGGCGATGCGCTGCTCGATCGCGAGGGTCGCTGGCTGTGGGCCGGGTATGGTTTCCGTTCCGAACTCGACGCACATCCCTATCTGGCCAAGTGGCTGGATATCGAAGTGCTATCGCTCCAGTTGGTTGACGATCGGTTCTACCACCTCGATACCTGCTTCTGTCCGTTGCAGGGTGGTTACTTGATGTACTACCCGCCCGCATTCGACTTCTACTCGAACCGCATTATCGAGATGCGCGTACCCGCAGACAAGCGCATCGTGATTGAAGAGCCGGATGCGGTGAACTTCGCTTGTAATACCGTCAATGTCGGCAATATTGTCGTGATGAACAAGGCGAGCGATCGCCTCAAGGGCAAGCTTGAAGCCGCTGGGTTCACGGTACTCGAAACGCCGCTGACGGAGTTTCTCAAGGCGGGCGGCGCGGCCAAGTGCTTGACCCTACGCACGACCGAGCCGATCGATCCGCAGGTTTCGGCCAACGATTCGGTCGTCAGCCAAACGGTGACGATGCGCGGTCACCTGCTCGATACCGGCTTGATCGATCGCGCTCTCGATCTGATTCAAGAGGGCGGCGGCAGCTTCCAAGTGCTGCGCTTTGATCTTGGCAAACAGCGTCAAAGTCTTTCGACAGCGGAGATCCGCGTCTCGGCGGCATTCCAAGGCATTCTCGAAGAAATCGTCGCGCAACTCATCGATCTCGGTGCTGAAGCGCGTCCGCAGGATGAAAAAGATGCGACGCTGACGCCGGTAGAAATGGACGGTGTGTCGCCGGATGATTTCTATGTGACGACGATTTACCCGACGGAAATTCGCGTCAATGGCGATTGGATTCGCATCCAGGGTCAACGTATGGATGGCGCGATCGCGGTGTCGGAAACGGCAGATGGTGTCATTGCTCGCTGTAAGCTCCTGCGTGACTTGGAGCTGGGCGAAAAAGTCGTGACGGGGATCAGCGGTATCCGTACCGTCCGTAAACCCGAGTCGCGCGAATCGCGATCGAGCGAATTTAGCTTTATGTCGTCGGGCGTGTCGAGCGAGCGCCGGGTTGAGCTGGTCGTGGATCAGGTGGCGTGGGAATTGCGCCAAATCCGCGATCGGGGTGGTAAAACCGTGATCACCGCTGGCCCGGTGGTCATCCATACCGGCGGCGCGGAACATCTATCGTGGCTGATCCGCAACGGTTATGTTCAAGGTCTCCTCGGTGGCAATGCGATCGCGGTACACGACATTGAACAATCGATGCTGGGCACGTCGCTGGGCGTGGACATGAAACGCGGTGTCGCCGTGCGTGGCGGTCACCGTCACCACCTCAACGCGATCAACCTGATTCGTCGTCACGGCAGCATCGCCAACGCGGTCGAAGCGGGAGTTATTCCCAGCGGCGTGATGTACGAGTGCGTTAAACATAACGTGCCGTTTGTCCTCGCCGGTTCGATTCGTGATGACGGCCCGCTACCGGACACGATCATGGATCTGATCGACGCGCAAACTGCTTACTCGAACTTACTTGAAGGCACGGATGCGATCTTGATGCTTTCGACGATGTTGCACTCGATCGGAGTGGGCAACATGACACCGTCGGGCGTGAAGATGATTTGTGTGGATATCAACCCGGCGGTGGTGACGAAACTGAGCGATCGCGGCTCGGTCGAGTCTACCGGCGTGGTGACGGATGTTGGCCTCTTCCTGAGCTTGCTGGTGAAGCAGCTCGATCGGCTGACGACACCGTATCCGTCACCGGTTAGCGCTCGTTAAACGGGTAAAACAACTGGGGAGGGCGAGAAGTCCGACTTTTTTTTAAAGTCGGACTTCTGGAATGGGCGATTCTTTTTGGGTAATACTCTTACGGCATTAGCCAATCCTCTAGCCCATAGCCGACGGCTCGATCGCGGGTTTGCAACTCCTGCGCGAGCTGTAAACCCGCATCGCGCCCGATCGCCGTCTCGAACACCGAGGAAAACACGGTGTCGATTGGGCATTCACGACAGAACGATCGCAGCCGTTGCGGCGATCCGATAATTGCCGGTTTAATCACGTAAATTCCACGCCAGCCGCTGGTCTGAGCTGTTCGCAGTTGGGCGAGGCTGGCGATCGATTCGTCGAGGGCGATCGGTGTCGCGAATGTATGGCTCAGTCGAACGAGATCGTGCCATTGAGATGGCGGCAGGGGCTGTTCGATAAATTCGATCGTCGGTTTATCCGGTTTTGACGGCTGATTAATCCGATCGCCAGTCTCTAGCCAACGAACAGCTTGCTCGACACTCAGCCCACCGTTCGCATCGAGACGCAGTTTTGACCCGGCGGGTAGTCGTTCTAGTAATGCTTGAAAAATCTTGAATTCGTGGTCGATCGAGGTCGTGCCGATCTTCCATTTATACGTATGACGGTCGGTATGATCCCTGAGAGGCTTGGGGTCTCGCACTAAGGTATCGATCGCCGCGAGGCTGGCGTGACCGGCGGGTAGGAGTTGGCAAATCGGGAGTGGTTCGTTCGGTTTACGTGACGGGGAGTGCGACGATCGAGCCAAGTGCAAGGCGCTACGAGCGGACTCGAAGGCGAACTGACAGGCGGGAAAGCGATCGGGGATCGCATCGATCGCGGCATCCGCGATCGTGCCGGAGCAAGATTGACAAAATTTTAGCGCCTCCGCTTGGGTTTCACTCCCAAACCACGACAGCGGCGCAATCTCGCCATATCCGACTGTACCTTCGGAACCTGACGAATTGCTCGCGTCTCGATTCAATCCGTCTTGATCTAGTGGGCGTCGCGACGCCGCCGACGATCGCAGCTCAATAATGATCCCCTCACGCACCGACCAGACCCCGTGAGCCGTGGTCAACGGACGCCGAAACGGACGCGCATACGATCGATAGTTCAGCGAATAGTTCATTGAGTGGATCACGATCGCCAAATCATGACACCGGAACCAGTCGCATCGCGAGCAACTGATCGCGGAACGACTTCGCCACGATCGAGAGCTGTTTACCATGCAGGTGCGCCACATACCACTGTCCCGGAATCGGGAAATGGGTCACCTCAAGCTGCACCAAATCGGGATGCATCGTCGCCGACTCCAAACAGTGGCGCGACAGAATCGTCACCCCGAGGCCACCGGCCACTGCCTGAGCGATCGCCTCATTGCTGCTCAACTCCAGGCGCACGCAAACATTGCTGATCCCGTGCTTGGCAAAATGCCGCTCGATCGCCCGCCGCGTCCCCGAACCCGCCTCGCGCATCACAAATTCCGCCTCTGCGAGCTTGCGGATCGGCAGCTTCGTCCCGGCTGAACGCTGGGCGAGTGGATGCGATCGAGACGTGACCACCACCAGAGAATTATCAATAAATGGCTCTAGCTCCAGATCAATATGAGACGGCGGATGACTGATGATATAAAGATCGTCGTGATTATCTTCCATACGCTCAATCAGGCGGGCATGGTTGGTGACTTGCAGTGAGACATCCACATCGGGATAGGTCTGACAAAATTCGCCCAGCAAGCGTGGCACGATGTACTGCGCAGTCGTGACCACCGCAATCTGGAGCTTGCCGCGTTTCTTGCCCTGAAAGTCATCGATCATCATCTGGAAGCGATCGAGGCTGTCGAACATCTCCCGGCTCGATGCCAACAACGCTTCCCCCGCTTCCGTCAGAAACAGCCTGCGGCCAATCTGCTCGAACAACGGCAAGCCAACCGTTTGAGCCAACTGCTTAATCTGGCCGGAAACCGTCGGCTGTGAAATCGACAAATGCTCCGCCGCGCGGGTAAAACTTCCCCGGTGAGCCACTTCACAAAACACTTCTAACTGATGTAGCGTGGGACGCACGTCCTCAATCTCCTTAATCGAAGTTTGATCGTCAAACTGGATCAACTCACCGCGATCTCCTGAAACAGGCGATCGCTTCTGACCCTAACCGATGCTTAGGCTGTGATTGTTTAAGTTTTTCTAAACGATCACCTTTAAAAAGCACTTAACCGGATGAACTAAATGTTAATCTTTTCATAGTTATAAGACTATCATTTTTCTTTTTTTATCGTCTTGAACCAATACGAACAACCGTTATGATCCGAGCCTCAAGTATTTTTAATCGCATGAATACCCGCAACTTGCGGGGCGATATTTTTGGTGGTGTCACTGCCGCGATCGTCTCCTTACCAATGGCACTAGCCTTTGGGGTCGCAACCGGAGTTGGCGCCGAAGCCGGACTCTACGGAGCGGTGTGCATCGGGTTAGTCGCGGCGCTCTTTGGCGGTACACCGACGCTAATTTCCGAGCCGACGGGACCGATGACAGTTGTCATGACGGCGATCGTCATGAGTCTCACGGCGCTCTATCCCGACGATCCCGGTATTGCACTCTCCCTCGCCTTCACGACCGTGATGATTGCCGGAGGCTTTCAAATTCTCTTTGGGTTACTACGTCTCGGTCAGTACGTGACGATGATGCCCTACACCGTGATCTCGGGCTTTATGTCCGGGATCGGGGCTATTCTGCTCGTGATTCAGCTCCCGCCCCTGCTCGGTCACCCGGCGGCCAAAGGCGGAATTTTGGCAAATATCCAAGCGTTACCCGAGTTTGTCTCGACGGTGAACATCCCAGAACTAGCGCTAGGAGTCGGTACAATTTTGGTGATCGTCTTCATGCCGTCGGCATGGCGTCGCTGGTGTCCGCCGCAGTTGCTCGCACTTGTCGCCGGAACCATTATTTCGACCACGCTATTTGGTGATGTAGAGATTCGCCGCATTGGTGAAATTCCCCTTGGTGTGCCGACCCTGCACATGCCCATCATAGAACCGAGCCTGCTTCGCAAGATGTTGGTGGACGGTGCAGTTTTGGGTTTGTTGGGCTGTATTGATGCACTGCTGACATCAACGGTAGCCGATAGCCTGACACGGACACAGCACAATTCGGATAAAGAACTGATCGGTCAAGGTCTTGGGAATATTTTCTCTGGAATCTGCGGCGGTTTGCCCGGTGCTGGCGCGACGATGGGTACGGTGGTGAATATTCAAACCGGTGGTCGTACGGCAGTGTCGGGGATCACTCGCGCACTGGTGTTGCTGACGGTGGTGTTGTGGATTGGTCCGCTACTGACGAATGTGCCGCTGGCGGTGCTGGCCGGTATTGCGATCAAGGTCGGTTTTGACATCATTGACTGGAACTTCCTCAAGCGCATTCACCAGGTTTCGATCAAGGGTGCAGCGATCACCTATCTGGTCATTATTTTGACGGTGTTCGTTGATCTGATTGCAGCCGTGGGGATCGGGGTATTTATTGCCAACGTACTGACGATCAGCCGTCTGACAGCACTACGATCGAAGGAAGTCCGGACGATCCAGGCCATTACTGACGTCGATGATGCGATCGCCTTTAGCGATACAGAAAAAGCACTCCTTGAACGTACCGAAGGTCACATCCTGCTGTTTCACCTCAGCGGCCCGATGATTTTTGGTGTAGCCAAAGCGATCGCTCGTGAACACAACGCGATCGACAATTACGAAGTCCTGATGCTTGACCTGAGCGATGTACCTTGGCTCGGTGTCACGTCGGCCATGGCGCTCGAATCTGCGGTCAAAGAAGCCTGGGAACTCGGACGCCGGATTTACATTGTAGGTGCGACGGATGCTGTCCGGAAGCGCTTGAGTAAACTTCAGGTGGGAACGCTTGTATCGGAAGATTGCTGGCTGATGAGCCGTCAGTCGGCACTCGAAGCTGCTAACGTTTGGATGGTAGAAAACGGTCACCTGACAGCGGAACAGCTCAGTGAAGGCCGGACATCGCCTCTCTCATAGTTCTGATTACTCATCGTTCCGAAATTGAGTTGAACCTCCAACGCGGTATGCGTTAAATCAGGTTGACTGGTTGTCAAAAGAGACGTTGTTTACAGCGTCTCTTTTGCTGTGAATAGGTCTCTATCTCGCTGGCTTGTTGTATAGCAGAAACCGATCGTGTTAGGACGCTCTTGTTTAAGCCGAAAACCGCACTTCGACTCCGCTCAGTGCTCTCAGCTTTTTTTGTACGTCCTAACTAAATCGGTTTTTGCTATATCACTCTTCCCCTTCCTTTTGTGGGTTTATCCCTCGGGAGATTTCGCGATGCTGTTAGACAGCCCTTTGACATCGTTTACGATTCTGCTGTTGGTTTCGTTGATTGTGCCGCCGCTATTTGAGAAGCTGCGGTTACCAGGGTCGGTAGGGCTACTCGTTGCCGGTTTGGCCTTGGGAGCCGAGGGTTTGGGCTGGCTGGATGCCCAAAGCGACACGATGAAGTTGCTCTCGGATATCGGCAAGATTTATCTGATGTTTGTGGCGGGTCTGGAAATCAATCTGGCGGATTTTCGCCGCAAGCAAAACCAGGCGCTGGGGTTTGGTGTCCTGACGTTTTTGGTTCCGCTGATTGTAGGCACGACGATCGGGCTTGTCTTTCAGATGAGCTGGCTGACGTCGATTTTGATCGGCTCGCTGCTGGCCTCGCATACGCTGCTGGGCTACCCGATCGCGACCCGGCTAGGCGTCGCACGCAACGAAGCGGTAACGGTAACGGTGGGGGCAACCATTTTTACCGATATTGCAGCGCTGCTGGTGTTGGCGGTGTGTTTATCGGTCAATAGCGGCGAGTTTTCCGTCAGCAGTTTAATCGGCAAGTTAATCGCGCTGGGTCTCTACGCGGCGATCGTCTTGTTTGGTCTCGACACCCTCGGCAAGGAGTATTTTCGCCGAACCGGCAACGAGGAAAGCAATCAGTTTCTATTTGTACTGCTGGCGGTGTTTTTGGCGTCGGTGGGAGCGCAACTGCTGGAGACGGAATCGATTATCGGTGCGTTTCTGGCGGGTTTGGCCGTCAATGACGTGGTGGGTCGTAGCCCCGTCGAAGAAAAAATCGAGTTTGTTGGGGGGACACTGTTTATCCCATTTTTCTTTATCAATATCGGCGTTCTGCTTGATCTCAAGGGCTTTACCGAAGCATTAACCGAAGAGCTAATGTTTACGGTGACGCTGGTGTTGGGCTTGTTGGTCAGTAAGTTCTTGGCAACACTGGTGGCGAAGGTGGCGTTTCGCTATACCTGGACAGAAATGGGGCTAATGTGGTCGCTGTCGATTCCGCAGGTGGCGGCTACGCTGGCGGCGGCATTTGCGGCGCTGGGTGCTGGAGTGATTGAGCCGAAGGTGTTTAATGCGGTGATCGTGATGATGGTGGTGACGTCGGTGTTGGGGCCGATCGCAACGGCGCATTATGGCGGCAAATTGGCGTCGGTCACCTCGGCGGCGGATCTACCGATCGCAACCGAGGAATCCTGCTTGCTGTCAAATCGCCCAGTGACGGCGATCGTAGCGCTCAAAAATCCGAGTCATGCGGACTATCTCAGCCTCTTGGGGATCGCCCTAGCGCGATCGGGGACGCTCGTACCAGTGGCGGTAACGGTGGCGAATACGCCGCTCTCGAATGCGATCGTACAGCACACGCTGATGCGCGATCGGCAGTTGCTCGATCGCGTGGAAGAACTCGGACAAGCCTATGAGCTAACAATCCGGCGGGTGTCGCGCCTTGAACGTGACGCGGCGACGGGGATCACCCATGCGGCCTACGAGTACAACGCGGATTGGATCGTCATTGGCTGGCATGAGACGACGAGCGTATCGGCGCGACTGATGGGAAATACGGCGGATGCGCTGCTGTGGTCAACGCCGTGTCCGGTGGCGATCGCGGCGTTGCAAGCCGACCCGCGCGAGTTTAAGATGGTGGTCGTGGCGCTGGAAAATCTGGCGGCAGCGGCGATCGAATCGGTACGGTTTGGCCAAACGATCGCGGAGTTTTCCGGAGCGGAGCTGGCGATCATCTATATCTGCGCGACGGTTCCGATCCCAGAAATCCTACAGGCATTTGAAGCGGCGCTAGAGTCGATCGGGCTGGAGGCAAAAGTTCTCGTCTCCGTGACCGATCGGCCCGATGTGGCGATTTTGGAGGTATCGAACCGCCATGATCTAACCGTGATTCGGAGCCATCGGTTCCGGACGGCGGGGGGACTGAGTGTGCAGGATGATCTGCGGGATGTGATGCGCTTAAGCACGGGATCGATCGTGGCGATCAGTGTGCCGGAGGAAGGACGCGATCCGGCGATCGGCGACACGCTATCGGGGTTGATGTTCTAGAAGAAGTTGCGACTCCATCAACCAAATAGCCACAAAAAAGCGGCATTTAAACGCCGCTTTTTTGTGGCTATGATCAACGCTCAAGCTTTAAAACCACAAGTCTCAAAGACTCAGACCAATCAGGCTCAGATCGACAGGCTCGACTGGCGCGAAACGTACTTTTCCGCTTCAGCCTGCGTATCCTGCAACAGTTGAGTGCGTGTATCACCCGTCGTGTTTAAATTCGGGACTAATTTTCGTGCCTGTAGCGTCATGTGGAGTTGGAGGTCGGCGACGTAGTCACCCATTTCCTCGTGTGACGGACTGAGGTTCGCTTGTCGTTGTAGGCTCAACGGTTCTATCTCCAAACGGATGATGTGTTGCGGTGGTCTCTAGGCGCAAATTTAGCATAGGTTTGCGCCAGAAAAAGGGGGCTGAAACGAAGCTTAATTAAGCTCCGATCCCAGTTCCCAACCGATCGAGGATGATCGCCTGAACTTAGCTCACATGTCAACCCAGCGAGCGATCGTCCCAGGGCAAACGCATACTCCCAATGAATGCCCTCATCCCCCAACCCCTTCTCCCAAAATGGGAGAAGGGGAGCAAGATTTTAAGAATCTGAAGTCCCTCTCCCGGCCTGGGCTACCGTGTATACACAAGTGTTCAAATCACTCATCTAGGTTAATTTGAGGCTCAAAGCCTCGCGACCTTAAGGCCTCCAAACCTCGAAAAATCGTGGGTTCCTCGCCGAGCTAGCCACAGACTGCTCATAACGAGAGGGTTTTAGCCTCGATTTTCCGTGGTCTCTTGGCTCCAAGAAGGGCTGTTTTCCTTTCTCTGATAGATTTTGAGAGATGTGTATACACCGTAGCCCGGCCTGGGAGAGGGATTTAGGGTGAGGGTCTGCCGAGTATGCGTTTGCCCTGGCGATCGTCCCGTCCTTGCCTGTCATCAGTTAGCCATCAGGCCGAGGCGATCGCGTGCGCCTTCAGATCCGCCGCCGTCGCGATCCGTCCAAACAGATCGTAATCATCCGCATCAACAATCAGCACCGGCACAAGCGATCCGAGCCGCGCCGATCCTTCAACATAGACGACACCATCCACCTCCGGCGCAAACCGAGCCGATCGCCCGATCGACTCGCCCTTACGCGGATTTTCCTGCTCGATCAACACATCCACGACCTGGCCGATTTGCATCCGGTTGCGTCGCGCCGAAATCTCCTGCTGAATTGCCATCAGGCGATCGCGTCGTTCATCCATGATCTCCTGCGGCACAAAGTTTTCTTCCATCTCCGCCGCCGGGGTTCCATCTTCCGGCGAGAAGGTGAACACCCCCACATGATCAAACTCGTGGCGACGGATGAAGGCTTCGAGGTGGGCGAAATGCTCATCGGTTTCACCGGGGAAGCCGACGATGAAGGTGGTACGCATGACCGCGTCGGGCAGCTCCGCTTTGAGGCGATCGACGATGTCATCATTGATGCGCCCCTGCCACGGGCGGTTCATCGATTTGAGGATGTCCGGGTGCGAATGCTGCAACGGTAAATCCAGATAGGGCAGGACGTTGGGCGTGTCGCGAATCGCCTCGATCACGGGCTGGGTCAGGCCGGTGGGATAGGTGTAGTGCATCCGAATCCACGGCACATCGACTTTGCCGAGGGCGTGGAGCAGCTTATCGAGCGACGGCTTACCGTAGAGATCAAGGCCGTAGTTGGTAGTGATTTGCGAGATCAAAACTAGCTCCTGGACGCCTTCAGCGGCGAGCTGTTCGGCCTCGGCGACGATCGATTCGATCGTGCGCGATCGTTGGTCACCGCGCAGATGGGGAATAATGCAAAAGGCACAGCGATAATCGCAGCCTTCCGCGACGCGCAGGTAGGCAACCCCTTCGGTCGTGGTGCGGTAACGCGGCGTATTTTCGTCCGCAATATAGGTCGGATTCTCCGAAACTTGGCTGACACGCTCGCCGGTTTCCGCCCGTTCGATCACGTTAACGATCTGGTTATAGTCACCCGTTCCAACCACGGCCACCGCTTCGGGCAACTCATCTAAGAGTTCATCTTTAAAATGCTGCGCCATGCAGCCCGTGATCACGATTTTTTTCTTTTGCTCGGCGAGTTCGACGAGGGTACGTACAGATTCTTCGCGAGCCGCTTGGATGAAGCTACAGGTGTTAACGATCGCATAGTCGGCGGTATCTTCATCGGTATCGACGGCGTACCCGGCCTGGACGAGGAGGCCGAGCATGTGTTCGGTATCGATCCGGTTTTTTTCGCAGCCGAGGTGGGAGATGGCGATCGTCGGTTTATTGGTCATGAAGGAGAAATAGGGGGCGAGAAAAACGTCGAGGAAAGGTCAATGTAGCGTGTGCGACTGAATCGGGGATCGGGTGCAATGCGGTCTAATTCTCTAATTCAAAGGTTAAAGAGAGATTCCAAACGGGAAACTTCAAGCTAAATGTTGGCAATTGAACATCTATGGTGTGAATCGGGAGCGCATTCCGCCATACCCGATACGGAAAAACAGAACGGTTTTGGATGAAGATTGGAGGCGAATCAGCGGCTATCGAGCCTGCTGTCGTCTGACGAATGGGTCAGAGATTCAATGACGCTTGTTTGACCGCTTCCGGTTGAATCTGAATCTTGCGCATCGACCATAGTACACTACGAGACGATTTGCACTCGGTACTGAAATACCACAGCGCCGATCGCGTCACCCTCGTTGTGTTCTTGCTACGATCTTAGTAACTCCTTCAACGCTCCGTTCGGAGTGAAATTTACATCATGACCGACCTCAATCGCGGCATCATGAAATTCCCCGGCGCTGATAACCCGATCTTAATCGTGCTGTCTTCGCTCCTGATTCTTGGTGGAATTGGTGTCCTTATCTCGTGGGCATATCAGGCGGCCTACATGATCTAGGACGATATATCCCTCTTTTGTCACTCTTCATCAAGAATCGCTGTAAGGCTGATTCCTCCGTTGCTATTCTCATTTAGTTAATGCCTGAAACAACGCAAATTCGTTGAGTTATCGGAGAGTGACAAAAGAGGGATAAACTACCGATTATTTTTTGCGTTTTTTCCATTTCTTCCCTCTTGCTTCGTTTCGCTTCGTTTCGTTTTCCCTTCGCGCGGAACTCTTGATCGTGCCTAGTTCCGACTTTTCTCGCCCCGATACCGATCGCCCCGCTTCAGCAACATCAACATCAGCATCAGCACCAACGCCCAAACCTGACACCCTGAACACCTTTCAATACTGCTGCGATCACCGCTGCTCCACCACCCAAGCCCGCGCGGGACGCTTCCAAACCCCCCACGGCATCGTCGAGACCCCGCGCTTCATGCCCGTCGGAACCCTCGCCAACGTCAAAACCTTGACCCCCGATCAGCTCAAGGCAACGGGCGCACAAATGGTGCTGTCCAACACCTATCACCTGCATCTGCAACCGGGCGAGGATATCGTCAAAGCTGGGGGCGGGCTGCATCGATTTATGGGCTGGGATGGGCCGATGTTGACCGATTCCGGTGGGTTTCAGGTGTTTAGCCTGAGCGAGATGCGGACGATCACGGAAGAGGGCGTGACGTTTAAATCGCCGCGCAACGGGGACGTAATTAAGATGACGCCGGAACGATCGATCGCGATTCAGAACGATCTCGGGGCGGATGTGATCATGGCGTTTGATGAGTGTCCGCCCTATCCGGCCACGCGGGAGGCCGTCGAGCTGGCGACGGCGCGAACCTATCGCTGGCTGAAGCGCTGCGTCGTGGCGCATCAACGATCGGATCAGGCGCTATTTGGCATCGTGCAGGGTGGGACGTACCTAGATTTGCGGGCGCAGGCGGCGGCGGATCTGCGGGAATTGGATTTGCCGGGATACGCGATCGGCGGCGTCAGCGTCGGCGAACCGCCGGAACTGATCGAGCAAATCGTCAAGGCGACCACGCCGCAGCTACCGGAAGATAAACCGCGCTACCTGATGGGCGTCGGGACGTATCGCGAAATGGCGCAGGCGATCGCCTCGGGGATTGACCTGTTTGACTGTGTGATTCCCACGCGGCTCGGGCGACATGGGGCGGCGCTGGTACGGGGCGATCGCTGGAATTTGAAAAATGCCTGTTTTCAGCATGACCATACGCCCCTCGATGCTACCTGCGACTGTTACACCTGCACGCACTTCACCCGCGCCTATTTGCGTCACCTAATCAAAGCCCAAGAGCTACTCGCTTATACATTGCTATCGATCCACAACATCACCGAACTGGTGCGATTCACCACCTCGATCCGTCAAGCGATCATCGACGATCGCTTTGCCCAGGATTTCGCCCACTGGCTCGCGCCCGCTGATGCGTCGATCGCGAAGTCGTAACCCTGTAGGGGCAGACTGAAGCGCTTAATTTTTAGCCCGATTTCCCTTGCTATACTGACCATATATTTCCGACACAACCGTCTCTCCAACTCCTTAGCAACCCTTCCTTTCGATGCAAACTGAACCTAGCAATCCCGAAGGCGAGTTTGAATATCACGTCAAACAATCGAGCGTGGAGCTAGATGCGCAATTCGAGATTGTGCTAGAGGCGCTGGCGCGTTTAGCCGAGTGTGATGCGACGGAGTCTGACCCTGCCGATTTTGCGCTCATTCGCCAAGCTGCCGTTAGCATTGGCCAAACTGTACGGCTCGATCGGCGAGTGCAACATCAGGTTTGAGGTGCGGATTGAGGGTCTGCGATCGATCAGATCTGATCGGTCAGATTGATCAATCATCACCAGTCTCTGAATCAGAGTGTGGGACGGGGAGGCTGCTAGTACTGGGCGTCGATGGCGGTGACGCGAAACTATACAGAACGCGATAGCAATTGCGGCCTTCCTTTTTGGCAAGATATAGAGCGCGATCAGCCTCCTCGATCAAATCGTAGGGTTGGGCGAATATCCCCAGACTCGTGGAGGCAATACCGCAGCTAATCGTGACGCGATCGGCGGCTTCCGAGCTGCGATGCTCCAGGTTCAGCGTGTAAATTGCGCGGCAGATTTTATCGGCGATTCGTTCCGCCAGCTCGATCGAGCAGTACGGCATGACGATCGCGAATTCTTCACCGCCATAACGTGCCACCAGATCGCTCTTCCGCACCGCATCGGCCAGGACTTGCGCCACTGTTGCAAGACAAACATCGCCTGCTTGGTGGCCGTAGGTATCGTTATAGCGCTTGAAGAAATCCACGTCGCAGAGCAAAAGCGACAGCTCACCGCGTGTTTTTTTGTAGTTCCAGCACTGATTCAGAAACACATCGAAATAGCGTCGATTGGCCAGTTTCGTGAGGCCATCGGTTGTGGCAAGTCGAGCAAAAGAACTGCGTTGTCGGGTCAGTATGATCAGACCGGCTCCAAGTCCAGCCAGTATCGGCGCTACGGTCGGCAACCATAGATGATTGAGGAAACAAATATAGCTGGTGACAATCAGGGCGAGCGATGTTCCCGCAGCGCCTAACAAAAGTGGACGCTCTAGCGATCCGGGTCGTAGCTTTGGTGCCGCTTGGCTCATGACGATCGCCCAATAGGCGAGATTAAACCCGATCGCCCAAACCCAAATCCACAGCAGCACAATGGTCGGCTTGGCTGCACGCAAGAACTCGCGACCATCGATCACAGCACTGATAATTTGGCTAATGATATTAGCCTGGATATATAAGCTCGGTGTTGCATGTTCGGCGCTAATCGAACCGTAGGTATAAGGCGTGTAGAGAAAATTTTCGAGGCTAATCGCTGTTGTACCAAGCAAGACAATTTTGCGATTAAACAGACCCGTCGGAACACGATTATTCAACACATCTTCTAACGAGATTGTGGTGAAATCGTCCGGCTGTAAGCCTCGATAATCCAGCAAGATTTGATACCCCGGAACCGATCCGTAAGCGTAGCCCCCTTCATAACCCATCAGCGGCTGAAAGTGAGCCTTTCCCCAGGGAATTGCGGCTTGTCTGGACTGAGGGATTTTGGGATGAGTTCCTCGTTTGTCAAGGTATATTTTACTGAGCTGCATGGCAAAACTCAGGCGAATATTGCTAGGCAAATCCGGATCAGACGATTCGCCACGATTCCCGAGATCGGATTTGCGAACGCTTAAGAAAGCGCGACGTTGACGTTGGTCGAGATCGATCGGTACATCGACAAATGCAGCCCGATCGAGATCGGCGAGAATTTGCGGCGGATCAACTTTAGGAAACCCAATTTTTTCAACGCCGATGAGATTTTCAGTTTGGCGAGCGACCTCTTGCCAGCGCTCAGAACCGGGATTAACGGGTACGTTGCGATACAGGTTGAGACCGATCGCATCGGGGGATTGAGCGGCGATCGTTTCGATCGCACGGGCGAGATCAGCATCAGAGAGCGGCCACTGTGGCAAACGAGTGAGTGTCGCTTCATCAACGGTGACGAGAACGATCCGCCGATCGGGTACTTCCGGCGGACGAGAGCGCATAAATGCGTCATAGAAGCCCAGCTCTAAGCTCTGCAACGCACCTAAATAGCTCAAGGCTGCAACGAACAGTGTTACACCGGTCGAAACGGTCAGGATTGATCGATATTTTCCTAACAGTCGGTTGAACACGATACGCATGAAATGCTTTGCCTCGCTTGAGAGTCATAGGACGAATAATCGTCTAGTTGTTGATCGTGACCAATGTTTTCTATTTACTTTAATAATAGTCCGTTTAAATTCAAGTTAAACAAGGTGGAAAATTCACGCTGTTCACGCTGTCCTCAAATTAAAACATTTTGATCATCCAAGAAATTCAGAATTGTGATCAAAAATAAATTATACATTCAGTAATAAATGCAAATAAAAGATCAAAAAGCTGTAGGTTAGTATCAATATTTTAGGATAAAAACAATATAATACTGCTCAAATAGATCCGTTAGTCTATTTTGTTTTTGTTTAACGTCTAGCGAAAAAATATGATTTGATCGAAATATCTCAGACAACGTATTAGACTTTGATTTAACTTTTGATCGATTGATCGAGAAAGACATCCTTCCGCTGTTTTTAGTTTTTTTAGTTTATTCTTGCCCGCTGCTATGACTTCAACGCCCGTTGCTCCCGAGGCTCTACCGATCGATCGCGTCCTCGGTGTGCCGATCCACTTACATCATGACTATGCGGGCTGGCTGCGCGATCGGGTACATCACGGCATCGGAACCCATGTGGTGACGTTGAATGCGGAAATGTCGATGCTGGCGGGACAGGAGACGCAACTCGGCGAGACGATCGATCGCGCTGAGTTAACGATTCCCGACGGTGCGGGCGTGGTGCTCTATCTCAAGCTCAAGGGTCACGCGATCGCCCGTGCGCCGGGGATCGAGGTGTCGGAAACGTTACTCGCAAGCTTGGCGGGAACGGGGAAAACGGCGTTTTTTTTCGGTGGCGCACCGGGCGTAACCGATCAAGCGGCGGCGAACTTAATGCAGCAATACCCCGGCCTCGATATCATCGGCACGCAGCACGGTTACGTTTCGCCGGAGGAGATGCCGCTGTTGCTCGATCGCCTGCGTGAGCTACAACCGGCGGCGATTTTGGTTGGCCTAGGTGTGCCGCGCCAGGAGTATTGGATTGCGGAACATCGATCGATTTGCCCCGGTACGGTGTGGATCGGAGTTGGGGGCAGTTTTGATGTGTGGGCGGGGGTGAAAACTCGTGCGCCGAAGTGGATGGGCGATAACCATTTGGAGTGGCTATACCGGCTCTACTGTGAGCCGTGGCGCTGGCGGCGGATGTTGGCGCTGCCGAAGTTTGCGATCGTGGCGTTGTTAGAACTGGCGGGTTTGCGGCGGGCGCGATCGTAGATATAGCAGAAACCGATCGTGTTAGGACGCTCTTGTTTAAGCCGAAAACCGCACTTCGACTCCGCTCAGTGCTCTCAGCTTTTTTTGTACGTCCCAACTAAATCGGTTTTTGCTATACCAAGAAACCCGGTTTCCAAGTAAACCAAGATAATCAACAGTGACGTCAGACCTTTGAGGTTTTCAAAACCTCAAAGGTCTCGCTTCCTGCGATCCATTCAATGTTTGGCCTGGGCTACTGAGAAACCGGGTTTCTCGCCCTTTAATGCGCCCCGGCTAGCGTCCGCTTGTACGCTTCGTCCAGCACTTCCGACAGCGTCGGGTGCGTGTGAACGTTAAACGCCAGGGTATGCACCGATCGGCGATCGGCGATCGCATTCGCCGCCTCTTGGATCAGATCCGCCGCGTGAATCCCGATGATGTGAGCGCCCAGCAGCTCGCCCGTATCTTTGCGGTAGATGATCTTCGCGACGCCGTCGGTTTCGTTTTCCGCCAGCGCCTTCGAGTTCGCCTTAAAGTACGTCCGCGCGACACCGACCTCGAAGCTTTCCTCAGCGCCGAGATCCTTGGCCTGCTGCTCCGTCAAACCGACGAAGCTAATTTCAGGATGGGTGAACGCCGCCGCCGGAATGCTGCGATAGTCCACCGTCATCGGGTTGCCGCAAATCGTTTCGACGACTGCGATCCCCTGAGCCGAAGCCGCGTGCGCCAGCATCATTTTGCCCGTCGCGTCGCCGATCGCCCAGAGATGATCGATCGGCGTATCGCCCGCCATCACGTGCAGATCCTCCGACACCGGAATAAATCCGGGACGTTGAATCTCCACCCCGATCGCCGCCAGATTCAGATCCTTCGTGTTTGGAACCCGACCCGTTGCCACTAGGCAGGCATCGACCTCCAGCGTCTCGACCAGCTCTTTCGTCTTCGCGTCGATCAGCTCGATCGTTACCGGCGAACCGGGCGTAACCTTCGCCGCGAACACACCCGCATGGGTTTCGATATCGCGATTTTCCACCAAAACGCGCTTGGCAATCTTGGCAATATCCGGATCAAACGTCGGCATCACCTTATCGAGCGCTTCGATAATCGTGATTTCGCAGCCCAGCGCCGAGTACACATCGGCAAACTCCAGACCGATGTAACCGCTGCCAATAATCGCAATCCACGGCGGCAGACTTTCAAGCTTAATCGCGTCATCGCTCGTGAACACGGTTTTGCCATCCACCTCAATACCGGGCGGCACAAAGGGAACCGAACCGGGCGCGAGAATAACGTTTTCAGCCGTAAACGTTTTTTCACCATCCGCCGTGGTGACCGCGACTTTCTGCGCTTCGAGAACTTTGCCGAGTCCCTGAATCACGTCCACGCCCATCCGCGCCATGCTGTTGCTCATGCTCGATCGGATATTCGCGACGAGATTCGCGGCATGGTCAGCGATCGCCTGACGATCGAACTGCACCCCGCCGACCCGCAGACCCATCGATTCCAGATGCTCCGTTTGGCTCAGTTCTCGCACCCGACCGGACGCAGCAAGCAACGCTTTCGACGGAATACATCCCCGATTGACGCAGGTTCCGCCCATTTCCGCCGCTTCGACGATCGCCGTTTTCAGCCCTTTACCAACCGCATGGATCGCCGCGCCGTGGCCGCCAACCCCCGCACCGACGATAATCAAGTCGTAGTCAAATCCTTGGCTCATCAATCTCTCCTCATTCCTAGTGGTCTATCTCGTGGGTCTGTCTATTTTCGGTTGATCGGGGCGATCGGACAAGCGGCGATCGTCCTGTTCGTGCCTCATGTTTGTCCAATTTTGGCCTCAAGTGGGCTTGCGATCCCTCAGTCGGGTTCAAATATTTTGTCTGCTGAACTTTTTAAATGAATAACGATAGTCGATTGTTTACCTTTTTTGACTTGTATTTTCTTCTCTTTGATTCAGCTTAAATTCTCGCAAAATTTCGTTTATTTTATCTCAGAAAAGTTGATTTTTGATATTTATTAAAATACCCACATTCTATGAAGTCAAAATCAAATCAATAAAAATATTGATAGACGACAAAAGATACAATCATGTCAGACTTTCATTATAAACACGAGATTCAATTCAATACGCCTGCGCTCCCAGGGATTGATCGTAAGCCTGAAATCAAATTATGATGTTACGACAGCAACTACCGTGAAACAGCACAGAGGTCTATTGTTTGATGGCTAATAACTTTGAAGCGAATAGTTCTCGTTCTCATTTACATTCTGACGTAGGATCTGGAAACCTTGGTAATGTACTACAAAGACTAAACAAGAGTCTTCAACGCGACAGTCTGGTACAAACGACAATCGCAGACCTTCGACTCTTTCTTCAGGCCGATCGCGTCCTCCTTTATTACTTTTACAGTGAATGGAAAGGCCAAGTTACGTTTGAATCACTAAGCAATGGTGAATTTTCAATTTTTGGTTCGACTGGCCCCGATGCCTGTTTTACGGAGGAATATGCAGCGCTGTATTTAGCCGGTCGAGTTCGAGCCATACCAGATATCGAAACTGAACCGATTGATTCCTGTCATCGCGATTTTTTGCGAAATCTTCGTGTTAAAGCCAATTTAGTCGTGCCGATCGTCACGAGTGGTGGGTTGTGGGGATTGTTAGTCGCGCACCACTGTCGAGGCTCAAAAGTGTGGACGCAAACTGAGATCGAGCAGATGAAAGCAGGCGCAAAAATGATTGCTTCTTCATCGTTGCTCAATCAACATTAATCGTCCCAAGCAACATGCAACTGGCCATACATGATCTACGAATGATCATTAATAATGTGATGATAAAGAGATAAACTCTAACTTTTTAACACTGTATTGTCATGATGAAATCTGCAAAGCAAACAAAAGTCATGACGAGACTTAAACAGCTAGAGGGGAAAAGCAAGTTATTTTGGGTACTGATTGGATTAATTTCCGTCTTTATTGTTGGGACGATCGATTGGTTAACTGGGCCTGAGATTTCATTTTCGTTGTTTTACCTAGTGCCAGTTAGTCTTATTACCTGGTTTCTAGGAAAAACTCCTGGAATAGTCACTTCTACGATCGCGGCTGTTGTCTGGCTATTCTGTGATTATTTTTCTGGCAACTCTTATTCATATGTTGCAATTTATTATTGGAATTCCTTAATTCGATTTGGCTTTTTTATCATCGTCACGTTGCTTTTTTCCTTGCTGAAGGATGCAATGGAAAATGAGCGAAGATTGGCTCGAATTGATGGATTGACCGGAGCGCTCAACACTCGTTGCTTTGCTGAACTATTGCAAACCGAGTGTGATCGTTTTAAGCGTAGAAAGTCTCCCTTCACCCTGGCCTATATCGATCTGGATAACTTCAAAATGGTTAACGATCATTTTGGTCACTCGACGGGAGATGATGTTTTAAGTCTGATCGTTACCTATACCCAGGCTCAATTACGCAAGACGGATTATGTGGCCAGACTGGGCGGGGATGAGTTTGTTCTTCTCTTAACAGAAACCGATCAGTTTGGTGCTGAGGTTGCTATTTCTAAAATTCAGTTTGGTCTTTTAGAGGAAATGAAACGAAACAATTGGCCGGTTACATTTTTGATCGGCGTTTTAACCTGTGTTGAACTTCCCGACACGATTGATGATCTAATCAAGCAGGCTGACAATTTGATGTACGCGGTCAAAAATAGTGGGAAAAATTCGGTTCGCTACGCTTTATGTCATGGGTGAATGTGATGTGATTCGTGTGATGAGATCAATTCATTAAAGCTTCGGCTTCGGCGAGGTGCTTTTTCAGGGTTTCGATCGGTAATGGCCCTTGCAAATGTTGCCACGGCAGCAACCGATCGCGATCAAATTCCGTGAACACGTACGCTTCGAGCGGCGGCAAAGTCCCGCGCATATCCTTAAACGCCCGCTTGTAGCTGCCGAGGGTATCGCCATAGTGTCGTACCTGTTCGAGCAAATACGACAGGCGACGATCGCCCCGAGACAGTAGCGTTTGCATCACCGACCAGTTATAGCTTTCGGGGCGAAAATCAATGCCGTTCGATCGCAGTTCTTTTTGCAGTCGCTTCAGGCGTTTTTCTGCTTTTTTATTCACACCAAACCACTGAAACGGCGTGTGTGATTTCGGCACAAACGTGCTGCATCCGAGGGTTAGACGTAAACCGGGCGCTGTCTTTTTTAGACTTTTCATCATGCCGATCGTCGCATCAATATCGTCCTCTTCCTCGCCGGGAATGCCGACCATGCCGTAAAGCTTGAGCGCTTTGAGGCCACCGGCCTTGGCTTCGAGCGCGGCCTGGGCGATTTCGTCCGTGTCGAGTTTTTTATTGATGATTTGGCGCAGGCGATCAGAGCCGCTTTCGACGGCGATCGTGATCGATCGCGTATCGCGACGGCTGAGGACTTCGGCCAGCTTGCGGGTGACGGTATTGGTGCGTACCGAGGCGATACTCAGCCGCACATCATCGAATTTCGGTTGGCCGATGTAGTCGAGGATGGTCTCGAATTCCGGGTGCTGCGTAATTGAAGCGCCAAGGAGTCCGAGGCGCTGGGTAACCTCTAGGCCACGATCGATCGCGGGTAGCAGGGAGCCTTCGAGGTCGGCGACGCGAAAGGGCAGGGTGAGATAGCTCGCGAGGCAAAAGCGGCACATTTCCGGGCAACTGCGGACGACTTCCACCATGAAAATGTCCGGCCAGGCGGCGCGTTCTGTGACGACGGAGGAGGCGAGCAGGGTGTTGCTGCGATGGGTCTGTTTGGTGACGATCGCGGGGATATCCGCATCGATCGGCGTGATGGCCGCGATCGAACCGTCGGGGGCGTCGTAAGTGACGGCGTAGAGGCTGGGGACGTAGAGGCCGGGAACTTGGGCGAGGTGGCGGAGCTGGGTGGCGCGATCGGCGTGGCGGACGGCTTGATAGGCGTCGATAAAGGCGGGGAGGGAGACCTCGCCATCGCCCAGCAAAATAACGTCGAAGAAATCTGCGAAGGGTTCGGGGTTGGCCGTCAGCACCGGCCCCCCGCCAAAAATCAGGGGCGCTTTAGCGATCGAGTTGGCTGCGAGGCGATCGGTGGCGCGTACGGCAATCCCGCGTTCTTCCAGCAGACTCAGAATATTAACGTAGTCGAGTTCCCAGGACAGCGAGAATCCGAGGATTTCCAGATCCGACGGTAGCGGGTCGCTCGCATCGGTGAAGACCCGCGAAACCGCTAAATCCGATCGCGCGGCCAGGGTCGCCCACACAGTTTGATAGCCCAGGCTGGTAATCCCGACGCTGTAGGTATTGGGAAAGGCAAAGGCTAGCTCGATCGCGTTCGCATCTGGGGCGGTCGGCTCGAATAAAAGCTGTTCGTCTTGGGTGGGAATCGCGTTCACAGGGCGTTGCAAAAAGAGTAAGGCATGGACTATTAACGATAACGAGATTTGTGCGGGTTGTACTGATCCCGCGCCGTAGGATGAGAGGAGACCGCGTCGGTGAAACACCAACATCACCAAAAAACTGGGTTTGAAGCTCCGTAGCCTTCGACTCCGGTCAGGACGGGCTTCTAGGATGGCTTTTAGACTACAATTAGTCAGGTTGAAATCCCCTCCTCATTTTGCAGCGATATATCAGTCACAAGGCGGTGAAGCCAGGACTGGAGCAGTGAGAGGAAAAAACAAGGGCCAACGGACAGACCGCGCCCAAGGCCACAGTCACGAGACCGATCGGCTCAGTCGCGGGAAGACATTCCGAGACTCAAAACGGACGTGGAGTGGTCATAAGTCCTGGTTCCAGGCCATCCACGGAGAAGCGTCAACCCCATTCAGCGTTCTGCCCAAGAGGTGGGCGTGGTGAAGAATCTCTGTTCCTTTATTTTTTTAGGTCGGAGAGGATGTCAAGGTACTGCCGTCCTCGATTTACGCTCAGGAGAAGCACCATATGCTACACCGCAAACTTTATCAACTGTGTTCAGAACACCGCGAGGTTTGTATTTTCCTGCGCGACCAACAACGCTGGATTGATCGTGCCACGATCCTTGATATTGAAGGCGACCTCGTCACGATCCGCTACGAATCGGATGAGGAAGACGAACTCTGCGCCTGGGAAGAAATGGTGCGGATCGAAAGCATCGGCTCTGTCAGTCAAAAAATGGCGAGTGTTCCCAAGGGCAATGTCGAACCTACGGTTTCGGAAGACTGTCCCGAAGCAGAACGCATTCGCAATCCCAATTCTGATGCCGGTGGTGACACTGCCTAGTGTTCCATAGCATCAATAGACCTCTTGCACCAATGTTGACCCTCACCCTAAATCCCTCTCCCAAACTGGGAGAGGGACTTCTAACTCCCCTTCTCCCGGCTTGGGAGAGGGGGCTGGGGGGTGAGGGCAAAGCAAATATCGATTCATGCAAGAGGTCTAATGGGCAGACCTCCAAAGGCTCCTCGCCGATCGCATTGTCTTGAACGTATACCGTGAGCGCTACTCGTCTTGAGCGAGTGGCGCTTGTTTCGTATCCGTCGAGTTTGCATGAGTTCACGCCCAAGGTAGTGTCAGGAGTCGTGCGGATGTTCCGGCCAGATCCGTCCAGAATGTCATCCAATCGGCTGACGCGTAATACGCTTAATCCTGAACTCGCTTAAAATTAATACAGACCGTGCCGTCGTTATAGACGTCTTGCTATGCTGCCATTCTTTTCAGTCCTGATCGCGCTGTGTGCCTTTACGGGAGGCTTCTTAGGGTTTAGTAGTACACGGGAAGCCCAAGAACAAGCCGCGATCAACTCGCGTCGGGTTGTTCAAAATGCCGATAACCTCGGTGATGGTGCAGCCCCGGCCAGCGCTCCGGCGAATGCGCCTGGAACCGTGCCGATCGCCGCCCCTGTACCGAACCAGGCGACCCAGCCGGAAGGCAACCCGGCGGTTGTGGTTGACCCGAATCCGGCTCGTCCGACTCCGATCAATCCCGGTGATGATTTGATCCCATCCACCCAAGGTTCGGCCTCAGCAGCAGAAATTGCAGCGGCGGAAAATGCGTCAGCAACGGACGCCGGTAATGCGGCGACGTCAGATGGTGCTGCTAACGCTAATACTGCCAGTCCACCACCGGGTAGCCTCAATCCGGGATCGACTACAACGAGCGTTCCCGCTCTGTGGTAAATTCTTGACCCGGCGATCGCCTCAAGCTTCATTTGCCTTTCCCGTCGCTTCAAACCCTGATTGCTGCTGCATTTCTCTGAGTTTTCGCCGTGTCGCACTCCATAAATAACGAGATCTCGATTATCGGTGGGGGTATCATCGGCCTCGCCCTCGCGGTGGAACTAAAGCAGCGCGGTGTGTCGGTGACGGTGATTAGTCGTGATTCACAGCAAGCCGCAACCCACGCTGCTGCCGGAATGTTGGCTCCCCAAGCTGAACGTATTCCGGCGGGATCGATGTTTGAGCTGTGTTCACGATCGCGATCGCTCTATCCCGACTGGACGAGCAAACTCGAAGCGCTCACCGGACTCAATACCGAATATTGGCCGTGCGGTATCCTCTCGCCGCGCACCGCCGATGATGTTGCGATCGCCGATCGCGCCGATCCAGATGCAACGGCGCACTGGTTCGATCGCGCGGCGATTCACCGACTTCAGCCCGGACTTGGGGAATCGATCGTTGGAGGCTGGTGGTTCCCGGAAGACGGCCAGGTGAATAATCGGGCGGTCTATCGTGTGCTGCAAACGGCGGCGCGGGAGTTGGGCATCGATATCCGTGAGGGTGTCAGCGTCGAAGGCATCGTGCAGCAAAACGGTCGCATCGCGGGCTTACAAACGAACCAAGGATTGATAACCGCCGATCGCTACGTCATGGCCACCGGAGCCTGGACGCATCAACATCTGCCGCTGCCCGTGGTTCCGCGCAAAGGCCAAATGCTGGCGGTGCGATCGCCGGTTGTCAGCGGTACACGATCGCTCAATCGCGTTTTGTTTGGTCGGGATACCTACATCGTGCCGCGTCGCGATGGGTCGATCGTCGTCGGTGCGACCAGCGAGAATGTGGACTTTACGCCGGGGAATACGCCGGAGGGTATCCATGCGCTGCTCGACCGGGCGATCGCGCTGTATCCCGGCCTTCGCGATGCCACGATCGATGAATTATGGTGGGGCTTTCGACCCGCCACGCCCGACGAAAATCCCCTGCTTGGCTATGGTCACTGCGACAATTTAATCTTTGCCACCGGCCACTATCGCAACGGCATCCTACTCGCCCCCATCACCGCCCAGCTCATCGCCGACCTGATCACCGCCGATCGCGCCGATCCACTGCTCGCTGCTTTCGATCCGCACCGCTTCGATCGCTCTGAGCCCACAAATCAGATCGCCCCAACCGCCGTCAACGCACTACCGCCCCCCACACAACCCATGACCGTGTCCATTCCCATTGCGCCGGTTTCTCCTGACGCCCCAAGCAGCTCCGATCCTGATCGATTAACGATCGCCGGTCGCAGCTTTCGATCGCGCCTGATGACCGGCAGCGGCAAATATCGCAACTTTGACGATATGTGCCGCTGCATCGACGCCAGCGGCTGCGAAATCATCACCGTCGCCGTGCGTCGCGTCCAAACCAATGCCCCCGGCCACGAAGGTCTCGCCGAAGCCCTAGACTGGAACAAGCTGTGGATGTTGCCCAATACCGCAGGTTGCCAGACCGCCGAAGACGCGATCCGCGTGGCGCGTCTCGGCCGCGAAATGGCCAAACTCCTCGGCCAAGAGGACAACAACTTCGTCAAACTAGAAGTCATTTCCGATCCGAAGTATCTGCTCCCCGACCCGATCGGCACGCTCCAGGCCGCTGAACAACTCGTAAAAGAGGGGTTTGCCGTGTTGCCCTACATCAATGCCGATCCGATTTTGGCCAAGCATTTGGAGAATGCGGGCTGTGCGACGGTGATGCCCCTCGGATCGCCGATCGGCTCTGGTCAGGGGATTCAAACGACGGCTAATATTCGCATCATTATCGAGAATGCGACGATTCCGGTCGTGGTTGATGCGGGGATTGGGACACCGAGCGAGGCGGCGCAGGCGATGGAACTGGGCGCGGATGCGGTGCTGATTAATTCGGCGATCGCTCTCGCCCACGACGCACCGATGATGGCCAAGGCGATGGGACTCGGGGTCGAAGCCGGACGGGCGGCCTATCTGGCGGGTCGAATTCCAGTGAAGGAGAACGCGATCGCCAGCTCACCGACGACCGGCCAGATCCGCTAGAAACGCCCGATGGTTCAGTTATCCCGAGGTTAATTCATCACGACCCCGAGGTTAATTCATCGCGACTCTCTTTACAAAGCGTAACAATAAGACATTTAGATGTTAGAATTCCTTAACAATCCTCAGTGATTTGAAGATCCCTGTAGTCTTTGTAAGTTATTAAAACTCACTCAAACTAAGGTCGTAAATTTACGTAAATCAAGTCATTCTGTGACATAAGTTGATAATTTCCGTGATCTAAGTCACAGATATTATGTCGTTTAGATCGCATCCTTAATGCCAACTTCCAGACTGTTAATTACAGCTTCACCTTAGATTTTCATTTCTAGCTTGCACACGTTTTTCAGCACGCAATTTTTTCTAATCACCCATGGCCTATTTATCGTCAATCTCACCCAAACCCCCTGAGCTTGAAAAGGCGCTAGTTGATCACATGCTAGAGGGGAACTTATCTCAGGCGCTTGAGATGGCTGTTCAATCTCAAAATTCCCAAGAAATTCTTCAGATTTTAGAAAACGTCAAAAAATATTACGCCTGCGTTACACTTCAGCGATGAAAGTAACTAATCTATCAGTCGATCGATGAACGAATCGACCGATAAATTAATCATGAAAAATCTGCGATCGCGACTAGCAGTCGATCAATTTCCTCATCCGTTGTGAAGTAATGCACGCAGGCTCGTATGCAATCCGGATCTAGAATTGTCCGCAGCATGAACCCTTGGGTTTCTAGGTGGCTGACCAATGTTTGATGCTGACCGCTGACGTGGGTAAACGACACGAGCCCTGAACGCGGCGGTGAGATCGACCAACATTCAACCCCGTCTAGATCCTGTAAGCCCGACCACAGACGCAACGCCCGATCGCAAATCGCCGCGTATCGCTCCGAGGCTGTTCCCCATTCGTCATGCACGGCGATCGCCTCACACAGTCCGGCATAGAGCGGATAGGCCGAGGTCGCCACTTCATAGCGCTGACCATTGGGCTGCCAGTCTGTCGGATTGCCGAGCGCGTCCATCTCGATGCCGCGCCAGCCAATAAAGGTCGGCGCGAGATCGTCTCGTGCTGCCTCGCTGACATACAGTCCGCCGACCCCCGCCGCACCGCACAGCCATTTATGACCGGTGAAGGCGTAGAAATCGACCTCGATCGCATCGAGATCGAGCGGTAATATGCCGACGGACTGCGCCGCATCGACTAGCACGCGGATGGTCTGACCCGTTTCGGTCGGGAAACTGTGACAGGCGCGGTTAATTTCAGCCAGGGGTAGGACGTATCCGGTGTTCCAGAGCAGATGACTGACGATGACGAGCCGTGTGCGCGACGTGAGCCGATCGACGATCGCCGCGACCGGATCGCCATCGTTGAGGATGTCTAGGATCGGTGCGATCGTTACTGTCAGATCAAACCGGCGGGCAATTTCGGCCACCGCAGCAATCACGCCGGGATGTTCGCAATCGGTCATGACGATCCGATCGCCCGCCTGCCATGCCAGACCCCACAGGGCGATATTACAGCCGACGGTCACGTCTTCCGTGAGGCTAATCGTTGTATCGGGAACCCCGAGCAGATCGGCGATCGCGCTGCGGGTGTCGTTACAGGTGACCGATAACGCCGCGTTGATTTTGCCGTTAAAGGGGCCATCGATTTGGATGTGACGCTCGGTGGAAACGATCGCCTCAAACGCGCGATCGGACAGTGTCCCCTGTCCGCCGTAATTGAAGTAGGTTTTATTGGCGAGGGCAGGAAATTGGGCGCGAAATGTCGCAAGGTCGGGCGATGGCATTATGTAGACGGAGGTAGAGGCGTAGGGGGGAGAGATTTAGAAGTAGAGCGGCGTAAGCCCGAGTAGAGGAATTCGAGGAATTAATCGTAAAAGCGGGTGCAATAGACAATATTGCCCACTACGCCGTCACGACCGGCCATGAGATAACCCTCGGCTGGGTAGCTGATCGGTAACCAGGTGGAGCCGTCATCATGACCCACGGGTGTCGGGACGATCATAATAGCCGCACCGTCATTCAGTGTGGCGATAACGGGTGACTCAGGGCTGGGCAAATCATGGACATCTAGCCCACCGATGCGCCGAACATTACGGATGTTTTCTTCGCGGCTACAGCGTGCGGGCGTCGCGTTTGCGGTGGCTTGTGGTTTCGCCGCCATCGATGGCTCATTTGTGCCCGCGTTAGCATCAGCCTCAACGTTTACGTCAATTTCCGTGGTCGTAGGCTCGCAGACATAATTCGCCCAAACGTAACCCCGCGCACTCGCAGTCGCGATCGGCAACCAGTTCCCTACCGGTGGTGCGACCAGCCACACTTGGCTGTCATTGGGAATCTGGGCGATGACGGCAGCATTTGGCTCCGGCGATCGCCGCATGTTCAAGGCTGAGCCACCGGTACAGATGTAGGCATCGATCGCGGGGAGAGGCTCGGAAGCCAGGGCAGGGGCGGCGATCGTGGTGGAAATCGAGGCGATCGTTTGGGCGACGATCGCGAGAATGGCAGAGGATGAGCGTTTCATGGTGTGGAAAAAATCAGAGAACAACACAGATTGATTCGGGCGTGAGCAAACTGAAACACGGAAACTAAAACGAAGAGAATTAGGTGGCACAGAGCAATGATAGATAACAAATATCTCAGCGCCTCTCATTCTCAGAGTTTTTTAGCACTTTCTAAGGTATTAATGACCCACCCTGCGTGCTTGAATTTTACACGCGACGTCCAACTTCGTCAGGAGCTAGTAAGGACTGATGAGAAAGCACTGAATCTATGGTTTTCGTTTGTTTGAGGATGCTCTCATACAGAACATCTGTATCGCTGTAACAGTTATATATTTATAAAAAAAGAGGTCGAACAAACCGACCTCCCAAGAGAAAAAAGACCTATTAATTAAATATTAGATAGGCGAAACGATCGCCTTTCATCGCGGTCTATTTGCGGTACGGAACCAAATTTAGATAGTCCAAACCGGCCACAGCAGCACTGCCCGATCCGCTCGGCTTGGCTGAAGACAGCGATCGTGCCATATCGAGGAACGACTCGGGGCAACCCTTCATCGCTGTACCCGTTTGCGGCTTGATGCGGCGCATCCGGCTGGTATCCCAGACGATTTGCGGGAAGCCGAGTTGAGCGCGGTGGTAGCCGTCGTAGCGCGGCGTCTTCATGTTGAAGGGGGTTTCGCCGAGTTCACGTTGCGGCAGGTTGCGGCGACGTTGGAACGGGACGATATTGTCGCCGAAGTTATCGAGGTATTCATCGCTGTCGAGCAGTTTGTCGATGAATCCAGCGACGCCTTCGTTGACGATGACGATCGACCAGGCGATCGACTCTTTCTGATTGTAGGTGTCGCGACCGAGAATACGTTGAACGCACATATCGACGAAGCGATAGTTGCTGTTCGTCGAGAAGTTACGGCGCAGGAACGGATCAGAAACCGCCAGACCGCGAATGAATTCACGAACGGTGATGCGACCGTCGCGGAGTTGCGATTCGAGCACAGTTTGACGATTGCATTTCAGCATTTGGTGTTCGCTGAACACTTGGCGATACGCCGCCCAAATCACTTCGTCCATACCCGATCCGGACAGCAGGTTTTCCGCGTCGAAAACAACCGGCTGATCATCGCCGCCTACTTCAAACCCCGTGACACGCACATTCTGCGTGACCGGGGTGTAATTCAACAAGGGAAGTGCCACTTAAAATATCTCCGTTTACTTATAAGCTGCGTTTATGGATTGTTGCAAGCTAGTCACAATCAACAGTATGGGATCGCGCGAAAGCTCGCGTTATTTTCCTGAGTGACCGTAACGATTCTTAATGGTCTGTTCTGGTCATACTTCATGCTGGACTTCCTGCGGTGCGCGGCAAGCCATGAAGTACGATCGCTTTACCAGCCAAACACGGAATAAAATTTCGCGCTGGGTGTTTTGGAGGCGATCGGTGCGGTATCGACTTCTAGGGGTTCTGCCTTGGTGCTGAGGCGATTTTCGGTGCAAAAAGTCGCGGTGCTAAACCCGCCAAAGCGCTTAACGGTGCTGGTACGCATCCGTACATCGGGCGAGGCAAACCAAAAGCGTTCGATCGAACTCATGGTTTCGTATTCTGTGATCAGCGTCAGACCGCCTTCCGCGTCCATTTCAAATTGTCCGGCGACGGGGACGATTTCGGCGTAGCCCCGCTCGCGTAGCATTTTGCCTTTGGTGGGATCGTCGGCGTCAGGCACGATCGCGAACACCGTAGAACCGGCGTGATTTTCGTCATCTTCGCGATCCCACTGCATCGAGCCGCTCCACTGTACGAACGCACCGCCCGCCGCTTGGCTCGGGTCGATTTCGTGCATTTGGCAGATCTCCGCGACGCGATCGTCATCGGCGGGCAGGGCTTCGACCTGGATCGCCGATCCGCCCAATTCCGCGCGACGAAAAGGGAGGTGATGGGTTGTGCGTTGAGAGTGCCAGGTTCCGGCACTGCTCTCGAAAAACTGCATGGCGTCCATGATTCCAGTCTGTCCCATTGTTCTAGCTTGTCCCATGATGTTTACGATGTGGATTGCGTCTTAAAATATGTCTTAAATAATCAATCTAAATTTAGATTAATTATCGGATTGACTGAGATAAAAAGTCTAAACCGTCCTGATGAATACTGTGGGCTGGCGATCGCAAGCTGACGGCTCAGAATAGTAATGTCCGAATTTGTAATCACTGCGATCGTCCTGGGTTACGATCAATCTGAATAATTACATCAGCATAATTACCGGCGTGCAGCGAAGCTGAGACCGTAGCGATCGCCCTCAAGCCCGAATTGTTACGGTGAACGCCTCCTGATCAAGTGTTCGATCCGCCTGCTTCACATTTTTGCATTCCCCCCAACCTTTCAAACGGCCTAACCTGCGATGACGATCGAAGTCGAAAACCTGAGCAAATCCTACGGCACAACCCAGGCGATCGACAGCCTCAACTTTAACGTCGAAAACGGTCAGATCCTCGGCTTGCTTGGCCCCAATGGCGCGGGTAAAACCACGACGATGCGAATTTTGTCGGGATTTTTGCCCGCCACGTCGGGAACGGCACGCATTGCCGGGTTCGATGTCCATGAACAATCGATGGCCGTGCGCCAACGCATCGGTTACTTGCCCGAAACGCCGCCGCTGTACCCAACGATGACCGTCGAAGGTTATCTACATTTTGTCGCGCGGATTAAGGGCATCAGCGCAGGCGATCGCGCCGAAAAAGTCACCTCCGCCATTCGCCGCTGCGGCTTGCTCGATCGACGCAAAAGCCTGATTTTGAAACTGTCCAAAGGCTACCGTCAGCGGGTCGGCATTGCCCAGGCGATCGTCCACGATCCACCGGCGATCGTCCTTGATGAGCCGACCGTCGGTCTCGATCCGCAACAGGTGGTCGAAGTCCGTAAATTAATCCAAAGCTTGGCAGGCGATCGGACGATCCTTTTGTCCTCGCACATTTTGCCCGAGGTCAGCGCCACCTGTTCCCAAGTGGCGATCGTCAATCATGGCCGCATCGTCGCCACCGATAGCCTCGATAACCTGATGACGCAGCTCACGCGCGGTGGCTATGAAATCGAAGTCGGTGGTGATATTAACGGTATCGACGCGGCAGTGCAGGCATTTTTACGGAACGTACCGGGCGTCGAGGACGTCGAGGCGATCGCTGTGGAGGATCTGCCCGAGGGGCGCTACCGTTTTCGGGTGACGATCGAGCCGGGAAGTGAACCGGGCGGCGCGATCGCCAGCGCGATCGTCGAGTCTCAGCTTGACTTGCTCGAAATGCGCCGCACCCGTGCCAGCCTCGAAGATGTCTTCATCAAACTCACCACCGAAGATTCACCGGAAAATTCATCGATGGGCGACACTCTCGCGATCGCGGAACCTGCCAGCGCTGCGATCAATTTGTAGCCATCCGTTTTGTGTATGAACCTTCACGTTTGATCGCTTCTATCCCCCCCTCCTGATTCGCTTTCCTTTCTCTTTTCCTCCCCTATGGCCACGATTTTCGCCAGCATCATCGCCATCTATCGCAAAGAACTCTCCGGCTACTTCGTCTCCCCCCTTGCGATGGCGATCGCCGGACTATTTTGGTTAATTGCAGGCTTCTTTTTTACGACCATTTTGCTGAGTGGAACCGGTATCCTAGCCCAAGCCGCCAACCGCGCCCAGCTCGGCATCACCGACCCGCCGCTTGATGTTCCCTACCAGTTTTTACAGTTTTTCCTCGGGACAATTTCATCGCTATCGCTGTTCATTTTGCCGATGCTTTCGATGGGATTGTATGCCGAAGAACGCAAGCTCGGCACGCTCGAATTACTCGCCACATCGCCGATCACCAACTGGGCGGTCGCAACGGGAAAATTACTCGGGGTTGTGACGTTTTACACCGTGGCAATCGCGCCGCTGCTGCTATACGAGGCGATCGCCTTCACCGGCTCTGAACCGCCCATGCCCGCAACCCTGCCACTGATGGGACACTTAGCCTTGATTTTGCTTGCGGCTAGCGTTTTGTCGCTCGGCATGTTCGTCTCTTCGTTGACCGACAGCACAATTTTGGCCGCCGTGTTGACCTTTGCGCTGGTGCTGTTCCTCTGGGTCACGTCCGCGATCGGTCAAACCATCCAAGGGCCGATCGGCGAGGCGATTTCTCATCTATCGCTGTTGGAACATTACAATCAGCTCACCCAAGGAGTGCTCGATACGGGTAGCATTATTCTGTTCTTGAGCTATATTTTTCTCGGGATTTTTCTCACCGCACAATCGATCGAAGCGCTCCGTTATCAGCGATCGTGAACTATTCTCAGAACTCAAATAACGGTAAATCTTAGAACGTGTCATCAATTAGCACCAGACCCCTTACAGGGTAAGCTGTTGAACGCCCGACCCAACAAAAAACAAAAGGGGCTGAAACCCTTGCTGAATCAAGGCTACAAATCTAATTGATGACAGCCCCTAGAACAGCACGATCGGGTTCGTGTGCTTGAGCTAGTTAATTCAGTCAAGATAAGTTTGAAAGATAAGTTTAAAAAATAAAAAATGTGAAATAAAGTATTTCTCAAGCTCTGAACAATCGTCAATTTTTTTTAATCAGGAAATGACAATGATGTTCTTGAGTAGGTCAAGACAATAAACAATGACTTCAGACCTTTGAGGTTTTAGAAACTTCAAAGGTCTCGCCCTAGCGATCAATCCAGAAATCATTTTTTTGCTTAATTTTCGTTATTTATTACCTCTTTAATTCTGTCGATCGACTCAAAAAACAGATATGAAAACGCGACTGACACAACTTAAGCAATATTGGATCTTCTTACTCTGGATCGGTCTCTTTCTCCTGGTTGCCGGTGGTACAGCCGGTTTGCTGACCGGGGAATGGATGCCAACGCCGACGCTGATGATCATCTTCGGGACGACATCGCTGTCGATGTGGGCGACGGGACAAGATCGCGTCGCGCGGGGATTTTGGTCACGCCGATCGACCGAAATCGGCACGAATGCGATCGTCTCGACCCTGGCCGTGGTCGGCATTCTCGCCGCCATTAACGTCCTCGGCGCACGCTACAGCCACCGCATCGACCTCACCGAAGCAAAACAATTCACCCTCGCACCCGAGTCGATCGCGATCGCCGCCAACCTCGACGCCCCCGTCAAGGTCTGGATCTTCAGCTACCAAACCAATCCCGCCGACGAAGCCCTGCTCGACAACTATCGGCGAGCCAGCGACGGCCAAATCACGTACGAGTACATTGACCCCCAAGCCAAACCGGGCATGGTGCAAGAGTTTGGCGTCACGGCGGATGGCGAGGTCTTTCTAGAGGCAAATGATGGTCGCCAGTTTGTCCAGACGATCGGTCTCGATGGGCTCTCGGAAACGCAGCTATCGAACCGAATCGCCCAGCTCGGAGCCGGAGCCGCGAGCAAGATTTATTTCCTTCAAGGGCACGGCGAGCGATCGGTGATGGACGGCCAGCAGGACGGCATGGCGCGGGCGATGAAAGCGCTGGAGGAGAAGAATTTCGAGGTTGAGCCGCTGACCTTGACGGGTGCGGCTGGGTCGGCGATCCCGCAAGATGCAGCGGTCTTGGCGATTATCAGTCCAGCGACAGCGCTATTTGACACTGAAGTCGCGGCGATTTCCGACTATTTGGCAGCGGGTGGACGGGTGTTGCTGACCGTCGATCCGAATACGGAGCCGAAGCTGGATGAATTTGCGGCGTCCTGGGGAATCGAGCTGGGGACGGGGATTGCGATCGATCCCGAGCGTTGGGTGCAAGGTCTCGGCCCGGCGGCTCCCTTGGCGATCGATTATGGTCAGCACCCGATCACCCAGGAATTCGGTCAAAATTTTTCGCTCTTCCCGGTCGTCAAACCGCTGCGATTAAGCGAAGCCGAGGACATTACGGCGCAACCTCTCGTGTTTACCAGTGATGCGAGCTGGGAGGAGATGAGTCTCGATCAAGGGCCGGACTGGACGCTGGATGCGCCGGAGGATCAGCCGGGGCCGTTAATTTTGGCGGTGGCGCTCTCGAAGCCGGTGGAGTCGGCGGCGGCGGCAAGCGCGATTGATAGCGAGACCGACGAGACGGAGACCGCCGAGACTGAAACAGCCGAGCCGCTGAATGAATCCGAGCCGATCGCGGCTGAGGAAACACCTGCGGAGGAAACCGCGACTGAACCGACCGAGGAAACGGCCACGCCAGCCGAATCAACCGAGACTGATTCGATCGAGGCTGATTCGACCGAGACTGACGCGACTCAGGAGGAACCGAACACAACGGAGGATCAGAACCCCGAGGCTCCCGAAATCGAGGCGCGTTTGGTGATGTTTGGCGATTCCGATTTTCTGACGGATAGCTTTTTCGATAATCAGCTTAATGGCGATTTATTTTTAAATGCGATCGGCTGGCTAGCGGAGGTGGATGAAACGCAGCTTTCGATCCGAGCGAAAGAGTCCACGGAGCGATCGCTCACGTTAACGCCACCGGTGGCGCGTTTTCTGGCGTGGACGGCGTTGGCAACGTTCCCGGCGATCGGCTTTGGGGCGAGCGCAATTCTGTGGTGGAAACGACGTTAATTAAAAACGTTGAATATAAAGTTGAACAAAAAAAGATGTGATTTATTTTTCATAAATCACATCTACTAGGATTAATTATTGGATACGTTGACAATCAACAGATCGGGAGCATCCCGTTTATGCAACTTGCCCCTCATCCCCCAGCCCCTTCTCCCAAAAAAGGGAGAAGGGGAGACCGATTCAAAGTCCCTCTCCCAACTTGGGAGAGGGATTTAGGGTGAGGGTGACACAAATGGGATGCTCCCAACAGATCTCACCGTTTCAGCAAGTTGAATTGGTGTTTTCTCTAGCCGATCGTCACTTCATCAGTTTGGATACCGGTAGATCCGTAGACCTCATCTGCGATCGCAATCAACCGATCGAGATCGGCTTGACTCGGCACGCTACCTTTGAGGACAACCGTACCCGACAGTTGCGCCACCCAAACCGAGTCGAGATCGGCGGTCGCGGCATCCAGATCGAATGCTGCCGCAACCCGCTTGGCGAGACCGCTTTCGTCATATTTACCATCAAGCCCCACACGTTCGGGGGGAATGGCATCACCACCGTCGTCGGTGAAGTCCTGAGCCGCCGATAAATTCGCCGCTTTGCCGCGCTTCGATTCATAGATCGGCATCAAATTACGGCTGTCGGCCTTTTCTTTCTCTTCTTTTCCGAAAATTCGTTGGAGCCATGCCATTTTAAATCGTGCCTCAATTTTGAAGAGTTACAGACGATATGAAGAATCAGAATAACAATTTAACCTGTTTTTTAATTCTTCAATCAAAATAATACTAATCTCGTCCATTCCTTGGCGAACAGTATTTAACATTCTCTACATATCGTTATCTTTACAATCTATTTTGGTGCGATCAATACTGCTATTCAAATCAACACATTAAATTGCAAACCACGGATTAATTTTACGTGTTTTTTGGACAATCTCGAATTAATGTTAGCGAAGTGAACCCGGCATTTCCGTACTTTCGTAATGCCAAAAGCGCAGTGAAAAGTTAACGCTAGAGCAAGCTTTTTAAATGCTCGATCGCATCTTTAAGACTCTCCGCTCCCTGGCGTAACTGGGAGATCCCCATCGATGTTTCGTGGGCGGTATGGCTAAAATCTTGCATCGCTGTGGCGACTTGATCGATCGCGCGTTCCTGTTGCTGGGTCGTGAGTAAATTTTGCTGGTTGCCGAGGTTGACCAAATCGATGGCGGAAACTACGCCGGATAAAACGGTTGTCGTGTCGGCGGCCTGTTGAGCGTTCGAGGCTGCTAGCTGTGTGCTGCTAACCGTGGCTTTGGCGGTGCTGTCGATTGATCGCTCAATTTCGGCCACCAGTTCATGGATGCGAGCTGCCGATCCACGACTACGATCGGCTAGCGTCCGGATTTCTGCCGCCACCACACCGAACCCTTTGCCAAACTGTCCCGCCCGTACCGCTTCCACCGCAGCATTCAGAGCCAGCATATTAGTTTGGGTGGCTAGATCACTAACCAAGGTCGAGATATTGCCAATTTCATTCGCTCGCTGTTGTAGTAGCGTGACGTTTTCGGCGATCAACTGCACGCTATCTTGCAGCGTCTCAATTTCAGCTCGAATCACACCGACCGAGTGGTTGCCCTCATTGGTCAAATTCAACGCCTGCTGGGCGTTGCTTTGGGTTTCGTTAGCTTGCTGTACTGATTGGCGTGCGGAACTGCTTAACTCCGATGTGGAGGTTGCGGTTTGCTGAATGGCGCTGGCCTGCTGGGCGACGATGCGTTCTTGTTCGCTGGCAACCGTCGCAATTTCCGAGGTGGCACGCTCGATGCTGCCGATCGCCTCCTGCAAGGCAACCGTTAAACTTTGGCGCACAATCAAGAAACCGATCGGCGACCCCAGCCCCACCGCAGCCACGAGCAGCGGCACAAACACCCACCAGGTTTGCTGGTAGATGGCTTTTGCCTTTTGGCGTTCTATCGTCGCCACGTCCACTTGAAGTTTCATGAGTTCCGTCAGGCTCACGGATAGTGGATCGATCGACTGATAAAGGGCTATGCGCAACGGTGACCAGTTCGTTTCATTGCGATTAATCGCGGCAGACAGCGCAGTGATCGCAGTGTCGGCAGGCCCAAACTGGGACTCGACCGTTGCGACTCGTGCGGCTTCATCCGCTGTGAGGTAGGTGGCTGTGTATTGCTCCCAATGTTCATCAATACTGGTACGGGCGCGATCGAGTTCCTGCTGGGCTACGGTCGGCGAAAGAGCGCCCATTTCAAGCTTATTCGCGACATCAATAGCCGTAATTGCATACCCATCGGAGACCGCCTTTAACTGCATCAGCGGCATCATGCGATCGTCATAAATCGTTTGCACCTGTCGATCAATTCGCCGAAACGAATACAGCGCATAGGTTCCGACCAAAACCAAAGCCACGATTGGAATACCAAATCCAAAGTAAAACTTTTGACGCAAATTCATAGCCATGCCTCACCGAACCAAGCTGCCGCGTTGCCGCAGCGGACTGTGTTTTATACCTCTACTCTAGGACTGGAGCGAGGTACAAATGCTTAGAGCGACAAGAACCGATACGTTGCTTTGTGGTTTTCCCTCGTACGGATTCTGAAAATGCGAAAAAAGTCTAAAAGATGTAACGGATTGCGATCGCGGTAATGAATTGTTAAGGTTCTGAGTGAACCTGAATGAATGCGACGCACGGAAGCTCCTAGCAATATCAATCCGGAGCGATCGCGCTAGTTTGCCCCTGGAGAGTTAGAAATCGTGTGGATTTCCGTTGCCGCCGCGATCGCGGCGTTTGTCTTTTCGAGTCTGGTTGAATATTGGGTACACCGCCTGATGCACGCTTCGCCGCGTGCGGGTGAACGCCATCGCGACCACCACCGCCGCAATGAAGGTCAAGGCGTGGCGCTTGAGTTTGTCGATTATGTCAAAGGCGCGGGAATTGCGATGGTCGTACCGCTGCTATTTTCCCTGCCCTTTGGTCTCGGCTGGCTGACCGGTGCGCTTGCCTATGCCGCATTTTCCGCCTATGCCCACCAGCTCCAGCACGAAAACCCGGCGAAGGTGTTCTGGATGAAAATGCCGGTTCACTACGTCCACCACAAATATCAAATGTGGTATCACAACTTTGGTTTAGCGGTGGACTGGTGGGATCACGTGTTTGGCACGTATAAGGCGGTGGAATGGATTTCGGATGAAGAACGCGCCTTAGCGGAACGTGGCTATCTGGAATTGCGCTGGTGGTAATGCTGCCGCGACGTTGATCAAATTACGCCAATTACGTTCCATGCAGATTGCTCAGTACATACGTAACACAAGCTTCTAGCTTGTTCAAGAGCAAGCTATAGGTGTTCGTAGTGTTCGTAGGGTGGGCATTGCCCACCATTACGACAATGTTTCCAGGGATGGAATATTTGTCGTGCAACCGTGCATTGATCGTGGTGGGCAATGCCCACCCTGCAACTTGTTCTTGTGTTACGTAACCGTAGTTTGTCCTCAGTAGCCAAAAAAGCCGCTCACTTGGAGCGGCTTTTTGATGAGTATTGATTGCTGTTTATACCGATCGCCCGACGCTCATTAGGCGCGAGATCAGGCCACTGGCAGCGGCGATCGCGGCCAATGCCAAAAAGACCGGCGTTAGGCCAAAATACGACTCCGCAATTCCCGCCAAAGCGAGCGGCAAACTGAGAGCAATATTCACCGCATTATTTTGCAAGCCGAACACCTTGCCGCGCATCGATTCCGGGGTCTCGATTTGGATCACGGTTTGCATCGGGATCGCCACCAGCGCCGCGAAGAATCCCAGGGCGGCCATCGAGGCGAGGCACGGCCAAAGCTGAGTTGTGGTTAAACCCATCCCGAGCAGCGCAGATGCAACACCGATCGAGCCGATCAGGTTCAGTGTTTCCGATGAGAATCGACTGCCGAAATTACCCACGAGAATCGCCCCGATCGCCATCCCCACGCCGCCCGAGGCCAGCAAGAAGCCAAACTGATCGGTTTCCAGCTCGGGCATCACCTGCGCGACCCGTACCGCCAAAATCGCCAACGCGGCAAACAGGCAAAACAAAACAATGAGCTGAATCAGCGCGTTACGGACTTTCGGGTAACGCTTCAGCACTGAAACTCCATCTTTGAGGTCTTGCCAGAAATGCGTTTCGTGCTTCGTGAAATTTTCCTTGGTTTCGCGCGTTTTCATCAGCAGGAGCAGCACACCCGCGATCGCATAGCTACCACCGACGATCGCCTCCTTGCCCCAGTAGGCCCCCGCAAACAACCGCTCTGACAGACTCAGCAGCGGCTCACCAACGGCAAACCCAATAATCACCGAGGCCATCATCGTGGTGGCGTAGAGCGAATTCGCCGACAGCAGATGACGACGCGGCACAATCAGCGGCATCACGGCCTGTTCGGCGGGCGCGAAAAATTGCGTTAGGGAGGAGACGAGTAGCGTGATCCCCAGCAAAATGACGAACCCGAGGGGAATCGCTCCCCAGGTCGTATCCCAGGTGATGTTCCCCGAAACCAACAGCAGCGGCGGCAGGGCAAAGACGAGACCACCGCGCAGGAGATTCGTCGTCACGAGAATGTCTTGCTTGCGTCGCCGATCGACGTAGATCCCCGCCAGGAACCCAAGCAACACCGCCGGAATCGTGAAAGCGATCGTGATCGCCGAAACCCAGCCGCCGATCGAATCGCCATTCGTCTCAAATTGATCCGCCACGATCGCGATCGCCATCACCAGATAAACCTTATCGGCGAGCTGCGAAAAAATCTGACCGCTCCAGAGCGTTAAAAAGTTGCGATTGCGTAAAACTGGACCAAAGCCCGGTGCGGACGGTTCGTCGGCTTCGGGACTATCCGCTACACCAGCTTGTACGTCAGGCCGTGCGTCGGGAGTCAGTTCGGTATCGTCGGGGGAAATCAGGGTCATCGCGAGGGGTCTAGGGGGTGCGGGACAGCCAACATCGCGGTCGTGTAGCTGTCTAATAAGTTAGCAGACTGAATCCCCTGGCCTAGGTGGTATTGCACGTAATGGCGGAGGAGATTTTCGATGTTCATCCAGGCGGGAGCGAGATGGGGCAAGGTGAGCTGGTCAAAGTGTCGCTCAAAGGAGTCGCCAGAGGCCAGGTGTTGCATCAGGGCGAGTTCGGCGGCGTTGACATAACGATCGGGCGTTGGGATACGCAGGGCGATCGCCGCGTCGCGATCTTGATTCCAGAGCTGGCGGATATCGGGATCGCGCTGCTGCTGCCATTGACGACACATCGCCAAATCGATCGCGCCGCCCACCTGAAAGTTAAACCCAGCCCGCCACCGGTGATCCGTAACATCGGGCACGATCGCCGTACTGGTGACACCGCACGCCTGCACCTGGGGCGTCAATCCGCCAAAGTCGAGCAGCCGCATGATGCCAGAACATAGCGTTGCCAGCGTCATGGTCGGGGTGGTGTCGATCGGTAGCGCTTCGAGCCGATCGAGCAACGCCAGCGTCAGGTCAAACAGTTGGGGATCGGGGCGATCGTCGGGGGTCTGAAACAGGACGAGTTCCGCGAGATATTGGCTCGCGGTGAGTAGGCCCAGGCTGCGCGAGAGGCCGGAATAGGTGGCGATCGCTTCGGCTTGGGTGAGGCGATCGAGGGATTTTCCTTTGGCGAGCAGCAGCTCATTAACCACAAACAGGCCGCAGCGTCCCCCCAGGCTCGATTTGGGCTTACGCGCTCCGGCAGCTACGGCGCGAATTAAGCCCTGATCGCGCGTCAGGATCGCCAAAATGCGATCGCTCTCACCCAGGGGCGAGCTTTTGAGATTAATCCCCGTGGCGCGATAGGTTCGGCTCATGGTCGCCCGCTAGGCCAAATTGGAGGGAATATTGCGGCGTGGTTTGGCATTTTTGGCGGGGGGAGCTTGGTTTGCGGCCTGGGTTTCGGCGATCAATTTCTGTAAATGAGCGTTGGCAAGCTGCTGTAACTCGCTGCGCTGGATTTCGATGCCGCGTTCCCGCGATCCGGCTTGATCAAAAAAGATGGCGCTATCGATCTGATCGAAGGCGAGCAACTGAAACAAGATCTGGGCGATCGGCATCGATACCGCGACCAAGTCCGGCTTAACCGGCGATTTCAGGCTGCTGCGAGCATCATCGATCGACGGGAATCCGTACACGACCGCTTTTTCCAGCTCCGGATCATCATTATTTTGCAGCGTCGTCAGCAGCCAATTTCCATCGCGCGATTGCAGGACGTAATACTGAAGCTGATGGAGCTGTTGCGCCAAAGCAATCAAGGCGGGAGCGATGGCTCGTAAGGCGATCGGCGTTCTACCGTCCTGGGGAGCGCGATCGATCAGAATTTGGATCTGGTCGTTCAGCCGAGCGTGTCGCTGGGCGATCGTTAAACCATCGGGGTCGGGCATGGATACAAAGTAGTACACGAAGCGGATCGATACTACCTACAATAGAAAGACTCGTATTCATCAATTGTAGAACCCGTTGGAAAATCCGTAGGCGGTCTCGATCGTTCATCCGAAACGCACCGATCAAGCACGCCTCAACTTTTTCGACGCGATCGCAACCTGTTCTTGCGTTTTCCCACGATGGCTTTATCTCCTTCAACGACTGTGACGGCTTCTGATTCTGCTTCGATGGCGCTACCGCCGATCATCATGGCTCCGGCTCGTGTGCTGCGCGGCTCCGGCTTGATCGCGGACGCTGCCAACGAACTCGCCCGCCTCGGATCACGTCCGCTGATCATCTGCGGCGATCGCACGCGATCGCGGGTCGAGGCGGATTTACTCCCAGTGTTGGAGCGTGACGATCGCTTCGAGACGGCGACGATCGCCGATTACGGTGCAGACTGTTGCGAAGCGAGTCTGGAGGCAATGCAGCAGCAGGCGATCGACACCGATGCCAATTTCGTCATCGGCATGGGCGGTGGTAAAGCCCTCGACGCGGCCAAGCTGATCGCCCACCGTTGCCAGTTACCGATCGCCACCATTCCCACCTCTGCCGCCACCTGTGCCGCCTGGACAGCTTTATCCAATGTCTACAGCGATCGCGGCGCGTTCCTCTATGATGTCAGCCTCGATCGCTGCCCGGATTTGCTCCTGCTCGACTACGACCTAATCGCCACCGCCCCGATCGCGACCCTCGTATCCGGCATTGGCGACGCCCTCGCCAAGTGGTACGAAGCCTCAATCAGCAGCGGCCAATCGGAGCAGACGATCGTTGTGGCAGCGGTGCAGCAAGCCCGCGTGTTGCGTGATTTGCTGTTCCAAAAGTCGGCAGAGGCGATCGCGCAGCCCGGTGGTGAGGCATGGCACGAGGTGGTGGACGCGAGCGTGTTGCTGGCGGGCGTGATCGGTGGTCTCGGCGGGGCGCAGTGTCGCACGGTGGCGGCGCACGCGGTACACAACGGCCTGACCCATATCGACCCGGAACACCGGACGATCCACGGCGAAAAAGTCGCCTACGGCATCCTCGTGCAGTTGCGTTTGGAGGAGCTGATCCAGGGCAGTCAGCTTGCGGCGACGGCGCGACAGCAGTTGCTTGGGTTTTATCGTGAGCTGGGTTTGCCGTGCAGTCTCGATGATTTAAAGTTGAGCGATCGCAGTTTGGCGGATTTGCAGCGGGCGGCGGATCTGGCCTGTGTGCCGGGTTCGGATATTCATCATCTGCCGTTTGCGATCGCGCCGTCGGATCTGATCGGGGCGATGGTTTCGACGACGGCGAGTGTGGCGCAGTCGGTGACGGTGGGGTAGAGGCTCGGCGTTATTTTTGAAGGTTGAAAAAGCGATGATCGATGGTTGTAACGGGCTGTCGATTGTCACTTTTTTTGGTGGTGGATTGATTTTCGATATCGCTACAATCTAGCTAGGAGAACAGTGCGATGACTATTGCAGAACAGGTTTATACAATCGTGCAATCGCTCTCAGAGGAGCAAGCCAGCGAAGTTTTATCGTTTGCTGCCACGCTCCAGCAGCGTGATTCACCACCCGCGATCCCTGAAGATGAAGCACAAATGCGGTGGCAGGCGCTGGTGCGATCGACGGCTGGGGCATTTCCTGACTTTCCGTCTCTAGAAGAAATTCGTTCAGGTTATGGTGAGGATGTGCCTCGGGAGAGCTTCTAGATGTTTGTGCTCGACACCAATACGTTGATTTACCACTTTCGAGGTCACGAACGCATCAGACAAGAGATGGAACGTCTCAAAATCGACCAACTTTTGCTTTCCGTGCTTGTGCTGTACGAGCTGCAAGTCGGTCTTGAAAAAGCCGGTTATCCCCTACGCCGCGTTACGCAGCTTGAGGAGATGTTGAATCGAATAACTTTGGTGGAATTTGATGAGGCAGCGGCACGATCAGCCGCACAAATTCGGGCAGATCTTGAGTCGCAAGGAACGCCGATCGGACCGATCGATACGCTAGTCGCGGGGGTGGCATTATCGCGCGATGCGACACTGGTAACCCATAATGTGCGCGAGTTTGCGCGGATACCGGATTTAAAAATTGTCGATTGGTTCTGAACGGTATCGCTACACTAAAATCACAGCAATCAACTCTGAGTTTAGGAGCACGATCGATGGAACCATTGGAACTGGGTATGGCGGCGGCGGCGGCAAAGTGGGCGTGGAGTAATGGCGGCGAGACGGTGACGAAGGAGGCGTTTGAAGCGGGGCTGCGGTTTGTGAAGGATCGCGCTCCGGAGGCGGCGAAGATTCAGCTTGCGAAGTTGGGCGATCGGCTTCAGGCGAAGTGGCCGGGGGATAAAAACCCGTTTGATGAGCCGGAGCTGTTGGCGCGGATGGTGGAGGCGGAGGATCTAGAGCCGGAGATTATTGAGGCAGTGGAGACGGTGACGGCGAATATGCCACCGATCCAAATTCGGAATCAGAAGGGCATGATTTTTCAGGACAACTCGAACAATACGTTTGATGCGCCGATCACGATGAATTTTGATTAAGGTTTGTTTGATTTTTTCGTGTTGTTTCTCTCACATTGAACGATGACAACGTTACTTTCACTCACGAATTCTGACTCTGAGCATCTGCGTCTCTTAATCAAAGATGTCCTACTCGAAATTGTCCATACCGATCGGGAGTTTGTGCAACAGCTTGTCGAGGAACTGCGTGAGGAGCTAGAGCGACCCACTCCAGAATCATCAGATCCGAATGAATCGTTTGATGCGTTCTCGATCGTAGGTCTATTTTCTGCCGAGCCGGATTTTGCCGAACGTTCAGAAGAGATGCTTCACGCTCAATTCGATCTCGGACAGTGAGGAGATACTAAATGTCCCGTGCTGACGCTGTAGTGGATACCAGTTTCGTGGTTGCATTGCTCAACGATCGAGATGCCTACCATCAAAAAGCTCTTGAAATCTATGCTCGCTGTAGGCGTTTACTGTTGCCACAACCGGCTTTGACCGAACTTGCATTTTTGCTGGAACGTCGGCTGGGCGATCGGGCGTTTGTTGCGTTTCTCGATCGCCTTAGCGCCAGTTATTTTGAAGTCGTTAATCTGGATGCAGCGGATTTATCGCGTGTGGCGGAAGTTTTGCGAAAGTATGCCGATACTCGTATCGATTTTGTTGATACCTGCGTGATGGTGATCGCAGAGCGGTTTGAGCTAGAAACAATTTTGACGCTTGATCGGCGAGATTTCAGCTTGTTTCGTCCGCGTCATTGTGCGGCGTTTACTTTATTGCCAGAGGTTTTGTAGATGAGTTCCGATCGCAATCAGTCCGGTGTCAATTTTAACGATCAGTCCAAGGGGATTTTCAACGCGCCGGTCACGATCAATAATCCGCCGCCAAAGCCGCCCGATCGCACCAGCGACGAGCCGCCGAACAATCTAGAGGCGCGGGGCATCGATCGCGATCGCTTTGTCGGTCGTGATGCTGTTTTGGCGGATCTTCACGCGCGGCTACAGCGATCGGAGCGGGTGGCGATCGCGAGTGTGGCGGGGATGGGCGGCGTGGGTAAAAGCGAGCTGGCGGTGCAGTATGCGCGGCGGCATTTGGCGGAGACCTATCGCGGCGGGGTGGTGTGGCTGGCGGGGGATCGGGCGGGGTTGGAGTTGTTGAGTTTTGCCCGATCGCAGTTTTTCCCGACGGAGGATTTTTCGCAGTTTGGTGATTTACGCGAGCAGTTGGCGTTTTGTTGGGCGCATTGGCCTGCGATCGAAGTGCCGCCGGAGTCGGTGCTGTTGATTTTTGATGATGTGACGGATTATGCGGCTCAAGTAAAACCGTGTTTGCCGAGTGATGGGCGGTTTCGGGCGATCGTGACGACGCGGGAGAAGCTGGAGGGGATCGATCGGCTGGATTTGGCGGTATTGGAACCGGGGGATGCGTTGGCGTTGTTGCGGGGGATTGTGGGCGATCGGGTGGAAACCGAGGCGGATACGGCGGCGGTGATTTGCGAGTGGTTGGGGTTTTTGCCGTTGGGTTTGGAGTTGGTGGGGTATTACCTCAAGAGCAAGCCGGATCTGTCGTTGGCAAAAATGCTGGAACGGTTGCAGGATAAACGGGTCGAGGCGCGATCGCTGAATCCGAAGCGGTTGCCGGTGAATCTGACGGCGCAGCGGGGCGTGTTGGCGGCTTTTGAGTTGAGTTGGGAGCAGCTCGACGCGGCGGCGCAGGAGTTGGCGATGCGGCTGAGTATTTTCGCGGCGGCTCCGATTCCGTGGGGGTTGGTGCGGGAGTGTTGGCGTGAGGCGGATGAGGAGGATTTGGAGGACTGGCGCGATGATGAGTTGGTGCGGCTGCATTTGCTCGATCGGGTCAGCGAGGAGCGCTACGGGCTGCATCCGCTGATTCGGGAGTTTTTCGCGGTGAAGTTGGCGGCGCGATCGGAGGCGACGGACTGGCGGCGATCGTTTGCGCGGGTGATGACGGCGATCGCTCGAATCCCGCAAACCGTGACGATCTCGCAACAGGCAGAACTGAAGGAGGCGATCGTCCACCTAGCAGCAGCGACGGAGTACAGCGATCTTATTGAGTTAGAAGATGAATGGATGTGGTCGTTTGTTGGTTTAGCTCGGTTTTATGAAGCCCAAAGCCTGTTCGCAGCAGCGGAAAACTGGTACGAGCAGTGCCGCGATCGTAGCGAAACCCGCTTCGGAGCCGACCATCCCGATACCGCCACCAGCCTCAACAATTTGGCGGAATTGTACCGATCGCAAGGGAAATACGAGTCAGCGAAACCGCTCCACCAACGCGCCCTAGACATCAGGGAACGGCAACTGGGAGCCGACCATCCCGATACCGCCGCCAGCCTCAACAATTTGGCGCTTTTGTATGACTCGCAAGGGAAATACGAGTCAGCCGAACCGCTCGTCCAACGCGCCTTAGACATCAGGGAACGGCAACTGGGAGCCGACCATCCCGATACCGCCAACAGCCTCAACAATTTGGCGGAATTGTACCGATCGCAAGGGAAATACGAGTCAGCGGAACCGCTCTACCAACGCGCCTTAGACA
>CAZFJL010000024.1:0-58722 GCA_964518905.1 uncultured Geitlerinema sp.
CATTGGTTCACACACTGCTGCTACTGTCACTCATAACTTGTGAAATTGCTATATAAGGATGAGTTTGATCTAAATGATCGATCGATTGATGAGACACGATCGCCTCCCGCTCAATCGACCATCATGCCGGGTTGCGTTTTCGTATAATGTCGGAAAACCTCTCGATACTGTCCGACCTGCTTGGGAGCCGTAAATCCGTGGACGAGACCATCCCCGATCGCCCCGTGTTCAATGGGATCGACCCTAAGCTAATTCAAGCCCAGCCCGCTGCCAGCGAGACGAACAGCCAACCGTTACGGGCTGAGGTTCGTACTGAGATTCGCGACGATATTCTTGTGGAGGATTTAGCCCCCCGTCCGACCGAGCCGATCGACGAGCCGCCCCGATCGCGCGATCGCAACGTTGAGCAGGCGATCGCGCTGCTCGAACACTACAGTTTTGACATTGAGGGGGGATCAGCTCGGGGTTTTGTGACCTATTGGGCGGAGGACTTGCCGAGCGCATGGCTACGTTTGGCGGTACTTGAAGCGCTGTATCAAGGCCGCTATAAGGCGGTTTCGGTCTCGCAAATTTTGGCGCTATGGGAGCGCAAGCAGCAGCCGCACACCCACTTTAACGAGGAATTTGAGCAGTTAATTTGCGATCGGCTGTTTGCCGAGGTCGAGGCCGAAGTCGAGGCCGAAGCCGTCGCGAATGAGTCTGCGATACCCGCAGACGAAGCCGAGACGCCAGCCGCAAACGCAGCAGATTTGACGGGTGATGTCATTCGGCTACCGGAGATCCCGTCGCCCAGTGACGAGGCGATCGCCCCCCAGTCCCCACCCGAGCACACCGCCGAATCTGCCGAATCTGCCGAATCGATCGATCCCGACGCCTCCGATCTGCATTTCCAACGTACTCACCCCACGCACATCGCCCAATTTGTCCCCGAGGGTGAAAGCCACATCTATGACAAGCTCCGCGATCTGGCGCAGGCGGACGAACCCGAGGACGGGTCGGCTCCGTCGGCTCCTCCGATTCCCTAGTCCGTCCGATTCGCGAATCAATACCGCCGATATCAACATCACTACAAACGAACCATGACCACCCAACTTTCGATCCGCCAGTCGTTAAACAAAGCATTCCGCAAGCTGACGATCGCGCGGGCGTCGTTCGAGACCTTTAGGAGCAAGCTGGGCGATCTACTGGCTGGCGTGGCGGCGAAACCGGACGAGTCAGAGGAACATTACAAAAATCTGCTGGCGTCGTTTTTTGTGCAGACGTTTTATCCGGCGTCGCGTCAGAAGGGTGATGATGGCGAGGTTTGGGCGATTAATACGAGCGATCGGATTGATTTGACGATCGCGCGTCAGGTGGGCAAGGGCAAGGCAACGACGGAAGAGATCGGCGTTTTATTTGAGGTGAAGAAGCCGAAAAATACGGCGGAGATGCCCACGGCGAATCGGTTGAATGTGAAGGCGTTGCAGCAGCTTTTGTATTACTTTTTGCAGGAGCGTTTGACGCGAAAAAATGTCCGTATTCGGCATCTGGTGATCACGAATATTCACGAGTGGTTTGTGTTTGATGCGCGGACGATCGAGGCGTTGTTTGTGCGCGATCGTCAGTTGGTGAAGGATTTCGAGGATTTTGAGGCGGGGCGGTTGAGCTATCGCAAAACTGAGGCGTTTTATAAAAATGCGGCGGCGGCGGCGATCGCGCGTCACTCTGACAAATTGGAGTACACCTATTTTAATCTTCTGGAGTGTGCGAGTTATCTGGAGTCGGAAGGGGAAGACGATCGTAAACGTCTGATTGACCTATACAAAGTCTTTGCGCCGGAGCATTTATTCGGGCTGCCGTTTGCGAACGATAGCAACTCGCTGAATCAGGCGTTTTATCGTGAGTTGCTGCATATTCTGGGGCTAGCGGAGCAAAAGCAGAAAAACCAGAAATTAATTGAGCGCCTGCCATTGGGTCAGCGCCATTCGGGGTCATTGCTGGAAAATACGATCATACAAATAGAGCGACTGAAGAAACTCGATCGCCTGCCGCCGCCGCCTGAAGATGAAGAGATCACCCGAGATGAACACTTGTTCCGTGTGGCGTTGGGCTTAGTGATTACGTGGCTAAATCGTATTTTATTTTTGAAGTTGCTCGAAGCACAGCTTTTGACATACCACGCGGGCGATCGCACTTATAAATTTTTGACGATTGATCGGGTCTCAGACTATCAAGAACTGAGCACGTTATTTTTTGGAGTGTTGGCACATCAGAGCGTCGATCGTAGCCCAACGGTGGCGAAGTTTGCGGCGATTCCGTATCTCAACAGTTCGCTGTTTGAGCTGACGGAGTTGGAGCATGAGACGATCTCGATCGATGCGCTGTCGAATTCGCAGGCGATGACGGTGTCTCGTCAAACGGTGTTGCAGGATGCCAATGGTAACGCTCGTCAGGGTGAAATCAATCCGCTGCGCTATCTGTTTGAGTTTTTGGATGCCTACGATTTCAGTAGTGAAGGTGAAGGGGCGATTAATGAGCGCCCGAAGTCGTTGATTAGTGCGTCGGTGTTGGGGAAAATTTTCGAGAAGATTAATGGGTATCGAGACGGGTCATTTTTTACGCCCGGTTATGTGACGATGCACATGTGTCGCGATACGTTGCAGCGGGCGGTTATTCAAAAGTTTAATGAGCAGATTGAAAGCATATCAGCGCGGACATTTGAGGATTTAAAGGAAGACATTAAGGAGTTTGTTAAACATCACGATCAAGGCCGTGCGGCGGCGCGTCTATCTGCCAATGCGGTGATAGCAGACATCAAGGTTTGCGATCCGTCGGTGGGGTCGGGTCACTTTTTGGTGTCGGTGCTGAATGAGTTGATCGCGATTAAAAGTGAGTTGGGGATTCTCTGTGATCAAGCCGGAAATGTATTGGGTAGTTATGAGGCTCAGGTTGAGGAAGATGAGTTAGTTGTCATTCATGATCAGACGGGAGAGCTATTTGTTTATCGCCCGCAAAATCAAAAGTCTCTAGCCATTCAAAAGGCACTGTTTGAGGAGAAGCGACGAATTATCGAAAATTGTTTATTTGGTGTGGATATCAATGAAAATTCGGTAGCCATTTGTCAGTTACGGCTTTGGATTGAGCTGTTAAAACATGCGTACTATACGGATACGGACTTAAAAAATTTGGAGACGTTGCCGAATATTGATATCAACATTAAGTGTGGTAATTCGGTGATTTATCAATATGCGCTAAGACCAAACGATCGAGCCGATATTAAAGGTCAGAGTCAAATCGGTCAGGATATAGTCACACAATATAAATCGCTGGTGGCTAGTTATTACGAAACGCGTCAATCTAAAGAAAAAAACAAGATAAAAACTAAATTGGCCAAGATTAAGCAATCGGTCAGTCAAGGGTTTCCGCTAGAAAGTGAGGCTGTGAAGCGGCGAACGGAGCTAGAGAAGGAGTTAGCGCAGATTCGCGATCAGCGATTGTTGTTTGATGATGAAACGGATCGCAAGGAGCGGGAAAAGGCAGCGGCGAAGCTGGAGGTGCAAATCGCGAAGTTAACGGATGAAATCGAAGAGTATCAATCGGGGCGGATGTTTGAAAAGGCGCTGGAGTGGCGGTTTGAGTTTCCGGAGGTGTTGGATGCTGAGGGAGATTTTGTCGGGTTTGATGTGATTATCGGCAATCCGCCCTATGTGCGACAGGAGGCCATTAAGTCATTTAAGCCTTATCTCAAGGAGCTATTTTCGACGTATACGGGTGTGGCGGATCTGTTTGTTTATTTTTATGAGTTGGGGTTACGTTTGCTCAAGCCGGGTGGACATTTGACGTTTATTTCGTCGAATAAGTATTTTCGGGCGGGGTATGGGGAGAAGTTGCGCGGGTTGTTGTCGGAGGAGACAACGATCGCGAATCTGATCGATTTTGGTGATTATCCGGTGTTTGAGGAGGCGATCGCCTATCCGAGTATCATCACGCTACGGAAGGGGAAACCGGCGGCGGGTCATGGGGTGCGGGCGTTGTCGTGGGATGCGTCGCGATCGGATGATGTGACGCAGTTTCCGGCGGTGTTGGCGTCGGCGGGGCTGGTGGTGCGGCAGTCGGAGCTAAAGCGGGATGGTTGGCGGTTGGAGTCGGGGGAGGTGTTGGATTTGTTGGCGAAGTTGCGGGGGGCGGGTGTGCCGTTGGGTGAGTATGTGGAGGGGCGGTTTTATTACGGGATTAAGACGGGGTTTAATGAGGCGTTTGTGGTCGATCGGGTGACGCGCGATCGGTTGGTGGAAGAGGATGCGCGATCGGTTGAGGTGTTGAAGCCTTATCTTCGCGGGCGGGATGTGAAACGTTGGGTCGTAAGTGATCCAGATTTATGGCTAATTTTTACGCGACGCGGCACAGATATCGATCAATATCCAGCGATTAAAAAATATTTAGAGCAATTCAAAGAACGCTTGATGCCAGGAACAGGACGTAAGGCGGGAAGTTATGAATGGTTTGAAATTCAAGATAATGTTGCTTATTGGCAAGAATTTGAAGGTCAAAAAATAATTTATCCTGATATTTCTTCCTCTTGTATATTTTCTGTTGATAACGAAAACTTTTACCCTGACTGTACATTGTTTTTAATTCCGAGTTCGAGTCTCTTGCTTTCAGGGATTTTAAATTCATCTTTAAATAGTTTCTTTTTTCCTCAAATTTGTCCAAGAATTCGAGGCGGATTTATGCGTTTCAAATCGATTTACGTCGAACAAATCCCAATCCCCGATCCCAAAAAAGACCCCGATCGCGTCACCCAAATCGAAACCCTCGTCCAGCAAATCCTCGACCAAAAACAAACCAACCCCACCGCCGACGTTAGCCAGCTCGAACAGCAAATCGATCGCCACGTCTACCAACTCTACGACCTCACCGACGACGAAATCGCGATCGTTGAAGCCGCCACCTAACCCCCACCCCATCAAACCCATGCCCGACACCATCATCACAACGATCATTCAAGTGTATTCGTTACGCCAGTAGGGTGGGCACTGCCCACCACGATCAGCCCGCGCATTAGTATCCGTGATGGTGGGCAATGCCCACCCTACAAAACTTGAAACCTTATTTCAAACCTTGGTCGTTCTACCCTGCGACGATCACACCGGACGAATCTACGGCGAAATCAAAGACAAACTCAGACGCAAAGGCCGACCGATTCCCGAAGGTGATATCTGGATCGCCACGATCGCCAAACAACACGATATGACGCTCATCACCCGAGACTCAGATTTTGATGCCGATAACCAACAATGCCCGACCCAACCGCCCAACCCAACCCACACCACACCGATCGCTTTCGCCTCGAAACCACCGCCGACGGCTCCCAAACCTTCTACTCCACCGAATTTAACCAGCTCTTTCATAGCCACTTCGGCGCACACCAAGAAGCCAACGCCAAATTCGTCCAAGTCACCCGCCTCGCCGAACGCGCCGCCCGCCGATCGCACATTACCCTGCTCGACATCTGCTACGGCCTCGGCTACAACACCGCCGCCGCCCTCACGACCATTTGGCAAGTGAACCCCCAATGTCGCGTTCACTGGTACGGCCTCGAAGCCGATCGCCACGTACCCCACGCCGCGATCGCCGCCAACCTCCTCGCACCCTGGCCCGAAACCGTCCGCCAAACCCTCACCGACCTCGCCCAATCTGAAACCCTCGATCGTGACACCATCCAAGCCCGCCTCCTGATCGGCGACGCCCGCCAAACCATAACCCAACTGCGCGACGCCAACCTGCAAGCCGACGCGATTTTTCTCGACCCCTTCGCCCCCCCCGACTGCCCCCAACTCTGGAGCGTCGAATTTTTAACCAACATCGCCCACTGTTTAGCCCCCGACGGCGACCTCGCCACCTACTCCTGCGCCGCCGCCGTCCGATCGGCCCTGATCGCCGCCGGTCTACACATCGGCTCTACCCCGCCCATTGGCCGCAACACCCACGGAACCGCCGCCCGCTGGAACCCCGACCACCTCACCCCGCTCGATCGCCGCGCCCGCGAACACCTCCAGACCCGCGCCGCCATCCCCTACCGCGACCCCCACAACACCGACACCGCCGACACCCTACGCACCCGCCGCCGCGACGAACAAACGCGATCGACCCTCGAAACCACCACCCGCTGGAAAAAACGCTGGCGACAGCCGACAGAAAGCGACGCTACCAACACACAGCAATAAAACACAAATTATTTTGATTGGAGATCAGCCTAGATTAGCCACTCGTCAACGAGACAAACCCCTGACGCACCGCATACAGCAATCTATCGATCAGGGCGCGATCGGCTTCCTTCAGCTTTTCTTCAAGCAAAGACGCCTGCAAAATCGCGCGAGAGCTTAGAGTCATCGTTCCAGACTCCCACACCTGAAAGTAAACGTCAGGCAGGCTGATCGATCGACCACTATTTGGGGAAGGAGACATGATTACTTACCACGGGAACCAACACTTATGCATATTCTCACCCACAATAAGGGGTTATGCCTGTGATGGGTGACACCCCTGATACTGGTCTTGGTAATATTGTCACATAACTTTACTTTGTGGGCTGTGAACGATAGAAATCGTCCTGTGGCGAAATTGAGAAATCATCATGATTCGTTCCAGATCGAGAATTGGCATAGGAGCCCGAGACGCCCTCTCGATCCAGAATGGACGAATTAGGCGATCGGCTCCGTTGCCTCCGCACTAGAGCTAACGCCAAAGTAAATCTCGCAAATGTCCGTCGGTAGCGTGGTTTCGAGCTGGGCGATCGCCTTGGGCAAACGTCGGGCAACCTCGGCGGCAGAAATCGGATTGCCCTCCGCTTGGAGATAGGCCGCGATGCGCGTTTCGCTCCAGCGGAAGGTTTGGGACATCACGACAATCAGGCGAGCCAGCGGGTCGAGTACGTCCAGAGACTGCTGGAGATAGCACCAGAGCGGCGGCGGCGCGGTTTCGAGCGAATAGTGAATCGCTTCCACTGGGGGCAGCTCGCTTTTGTTAATCGCGATCGCGGTCACGTCAATCAGCCAGTTTTGCAGCGTCGCTTGTTCGCCTTGAATCTCGTCTTGCTCGCGCAGATTTAACCCCCGCATTTCATAGAACACATGCCGCCAAATCGAGGCGAAGAGGTAGTCCGCCTGGACGGGAGACTTGGCCATATGACGCACGAGGGTATAGACGATCGCGCTGTAACGGCAAAAAATCGCGGTAAAGTACTTGCCCGCTTCGGGATGTTGCTGATAGAGCGCGAGTAAATCCCGATCGCTCTGATGAAATAGAGCTTTGACCAGGGGATGGTTCGCTTCGGTAAATTTTGGAATGTCCACGGCGCGATCGGCTCACAGCAGTTGAAGTCGCTTCTAGAATACCAGTCTCAATTTGCGCTCAACGGTTTTCGCTTGAGCAATCTCGTCCACGGATCGGTGTGATGCTTACAGTTCAGAAGAATCGGTTGCGGCTGGGTTTGCCAATGTTTCGGCCATCAACAGGCGATCAGCCTCCGATAGCGTCTCTTCTGGATCGCGATCGGGCACGCCCTTGACGTAATTCAGCTTGATTTCTTCCAAGATTTCGACGAGGGCTTGCTCCAAATCCTGCTGTACCAGCTCGTCGCGCAGCTCATCGCGCAACACCCGCTTAAAGTTGTCCGAAAATTCCTCAAAGAGAACGCGACCGTCTTCGTCCTGATAGGCTTCGGCGAGTCCTTGGCAGGTGGCCTGCGCCAGGGTGTTGGCCAGACTATCGATCGCGTCTTGGGGCATGGCGGCGATGCCGGGAATTCCCGACAGGCTACGGTAGAGAGCCGAATCGCCGATCGATCCATGCAGGTTGTAGCGCAATAGACCCGCCACGTCGGGCTGTAGCTGCGGCAAAATCCGCACCAGGGCGAGCTGAAGCGTGATATCGATCGCGCGTTCAACCTTGTCCGCCGCCCCGACCCGAACATAGTTTGCTTGGGGATTGACGATCGCGCCCACCAATTTACCCTCCTCGATATCTTCTTTCACCTGGTTAATCAATCGCACCAGCACAAAGGATGACAGTCGATCCGCCAATTGCGCCGCCGGAACGTAGGTAATTTGGGCGATGACGCGGCGGAGATCGAGTAGCCCCGCGTGCTGCAAACGCACAGTCATGGGGATGACACGCAGCCAGCGATACAGCGGTAAAACGAGAAACAGATCGTACCAGCGGCGCAACAGCGCATCGATCAGACTGACATCCGGCGTGTTGCGAGCGCTGTACAACGCTTGGAGCAGAAGATCGATCGCGAATAGCGCAATAAAACTGGTGTCGATCCAGCTAAATTGATCGACAAAACCACCGTCAGCGCCAATTTCTCTCGTGAAGTTTGCTGCCAGTAACGGTCGTAATTTGCTGTCAAAAAAGGTGAAGGCGCGATCGGGTGTTTCCTGTTCCAGGTAGGCCGCGCTCCAAAACTCATCCCAGGCCACACGACTTGATTGCTGATTGAGCCGATCGCGGATCTGCTGCTGAAGTTTGCCATAGGCTTCGGTTTGGCCGGAAATCGCAAAGGGATTTTCGATGATGATCTGCTGGCTTTGCGATCGCAGATCGGCCAGCCGTTCGCTAATTTCAGGAGATCGAAGATCCGCGCCCGCATCCAGCACCTCTTGCAGACGATCGACCGTACCCAGATAACGCTGCGTATCCGGATGCGCTGAAATGCCGCGCACCGGATCATAAAACGCCACCAGCTCCGGGATCTGCGCCAAATAGCTCGATCGCCAGTGGATATAGGTTGCGTTAAATCCGACCAGCACAACATTAATCACGGCCAAAATCGCCAGGGCGCGATTCCAGCCCGTCGCGATCGCCTGGGCGTACTCAAGGCGCGAGCGAAAACCGAAGCGTAGCAGTTGGAGCAGCGGATTTGGCGATCGAGACGTCATAGTATCGAGAACGTGACAGCGTCGTTCGGGGGTCTTGATCGGTGTCGAATGTTAAGTTGATCGCACCGCTCGATCGCACCCGATCAAGCCCGAACTGCTATCCAGCCTAACAACGGTCGCGCATTCCACCGGTGGGGTTTTCCGCAACCATCAGGTGAAACTCGTACTCACAAACTGATCAGCTAACTGAGCCGACGAGAGGTTATTCACAAAGCCCAGGATGGCATTCCCGGCATTCGCATCACGAATCAGCGTCCCGCTAATACCGTTATGGGTCGTGTCTTCGAGCACCTGCGCCGCACCCGCTGACAGGCCAATGCGATCGCTGCCGACCTCGAAATCCATCACGATATCCGCCTGGGCGGTGTCCGTCGTCGCCGTCGCCGATCGGAGGACAAACGTATCGGCTCCCGTGCCGCCCGTCAGCATATCCATCCCGAAGTCACCGGACAGCGTATCGTCGCCCGCATCCCCGTTCAGCACGTCATTATCCCGACCGCCGACCAGCAGATCATTACCATCGCCGCCATTGACCACATCATCACCAATATTGCCGCTGACGATTTGGTCATCGCCCGCATCGCCGCTGACGATATCGTTATCGCGTCCGCCGACGATAAAATCGTTGCCGTTGCCGCCGTTGAGAACGTCGATTCCCTGGTTACCGCTGAGAATATCGCTGCCGTCGTTGCCCGCGATCGTGTCATTGCCCGCCCCGCCAAACAGGAAATTATCCGAGGCATTGCCGACCACTTCGTCATTGCCCTCAGTGCCGAGCAAATCCTCGATTTGCATATCGAACGCAAGGCGGATACCAAAGCTATCCACCGGATAGGTGACGCCCGCCTGTGCCTGTCCGGGCTGTCCGGCGTAGCTGCTGGCATTGCGGGCACTTTGCGCCGTGAGGATGCCACCGGGGTTGAGATCAAAGTAGTAGCTATCCGCCGGGAGCGTCCGGGCGTTCAAGGTGTCCTTACCACCGGCATCCCAGATCGTCCGCTTCCCGGCGAGATTGAGGGTCAGAGCGCCCATGTCAACCGCCGCAGGATTTTCTAAGTCGTTGGCATCCCGGCGGAGGGTGTAGGTCGTGTTGCTGTTGTTAAAGCTGGTATTCGTGCCATAGAGAAATTGTAGAGCGCGAATATCGTAGGGCATCAAGGTCGTCGCCGTCGCATTGTCGTCCTCGTTTTCGTTGTAACTCATGATCGTGTTCATGACGTTATCCACCGCGATCGGCAAAAACGGCCCCGGCGCGTTTGGATCAGGGGTAGACCCCTCGTCATAATTGCCAGGATGATTTAAGCCCAGCGCGTGACCCAATTCATGCACAACGGTCGAATACAGTTCTTCGTAAATGCTGCCCGTATTGCCGAGATCCGTCCCGAGCTGCACATCGCCACTGTCCGACGTATCCCCCGGAAAATTCGCCTGACCACCCACATCGCCGCTAAATTTTCCCGCGACGACACGAATCAGACCTTGCGCCGCTGTCGTATCGGCGACTTCCAGAAATTGCAGCGGGAGCACCGCTTCAAACTGTCGCTTAAAGCTCTCACGAACGGCACTTTTCGCGATCTCGCTGAGGACTTCCGCTGTCGGCGAATCGGGATCATCGGGGTAAGCTTGGACGGTTTCGGCGGTGGGAAAGCTGAAGGTGATCGTGCTGCCGTCCCATTTGGTGATGTTGGGGAAGCCTTGGTCGCCTTCTTCGGTGCGCGTTAAAGCGCCGATGTCGGTGCGATCGGGTTCCTGGGACGGAGCGATAACCAGTGTGGTTGCCATAGATATTACGTGAAGAGAGTTTGAGGTGAGCAGGCTAAGTTAGTTAACAAACACTATGCATGGCACAAGCTCCTTGCTTGTCTACAGCAAAGATGACGAGACTTACGCAAGGGGAGCGAGAAGTCCGACGTCTAATATTGTCCTGAGAGTTAAAAACCTTACTACCTTGACATCAGACCTTTGAGGTTTTTAAAACCTTGAAGGTCTCGCTTCCCGCCATCCATTCCCGCGATCTATTCAATTTTCGACTTGTGCTACTAAAGTTTGGGGTTAACCCACCATGCACCTCGCATTTTTATTTGAGTTTGACCCCGATCGCCTAACTCGTGATCACTGGCCTGCCGCCAAGCTAGGGCATTGGGGGCGCTGCCTTGCGATGGCGGAGGCGCTAGAGCGTGCGGGCAACCGGGTGACGCGGATCGGCGGTCTCGATAAAACCTGTGAGCAGCGATCGCGCCGTGCCAAACTTCGCCGACGATGGCACGCATGGCAACACGAACACTACCTCGCCTGGACGGAGCCACGCTTTAACCGGGATTACGCCGACCAAATCGCCCAGCAGCTCGCGGCGAAATGTCGCGATTTCGGCGATCGTCATCCGTCTGCGACCTACGATGCGATCGTCACGCCGGACACCAACCTGGTGGCATACCTAGAAACCAATCTACCGATCTTCTTTTGGGCAGATACCACCTACGCGACGCTGATCGATGCATATCCCGGTTTTCGCCAGCTATGCAACCGATCGCGGCGTCAGCTTCGGGAGCTGGATCGGCTGGCTTTGACGCGCTGTCGGCGGGCGCTGCTGGCGTCGGACTGGGCGATCGAGGGCGCGATCGCGGCCTATGGGCTTGATCGCGATCAATTTCGCTTGATCGAACTCGGCGGCAATCTCGAACCGGCAGATAGAACGACCATTCGCGCCAGCATTGAAACACGCGATCGGCAAAGGCTAAATCTGCTATTTATCGGCACAGACTGGCAGCGCAAGGGCGGCGATCGGACGATCGCGCTGGTCGAACAGTTACGCGATCGTCAGATTCCCGCGCGGTTAACCAGCATCGGCTGTCAGCCACCCAGCAATCAAGACTTTATCCATAATTTGGGACGGCTCGACCCGACAAAACCGACCGATCGCGCCCAGCTTGAAACCGCGTTTGAAGCGGCACATTTTCTGGTGTTGCCGTCCGAGGCGGAATGCTTCGGGCATGTGTTGTGCGAGGCGAATGCGTTCGGTGTGCCGGTGTTGACGAGCGATGTGGGAGGCATTCCGAGCGTGGTGCGATCGGGGGTGAATGGGTTGATCGCGCCACTGGAGGGGTGGGCGGCGAGCATTGCGCCACCGGTGGCGGAGTTGTGGCGCGATCGATCGGCCTATCAGGCGTTGGCGCGATCGGCGCGGCGAGAATACGAGACCCGTTTGAACTGGACAACGCTAGGGGAGCGGGTGAGCGCGGAAATTGCACACAGCTTGGCGATCGGCTAATCTGTCGTAGCACAGGCTCCTAGCCTGTAGACATTGACAGGCTAGAAGCCTGTGCTACGGGGGCAGAGCGAAAACGAACTATGCTGCGCTTTTCTCTTCCACTTTTTCCGCTTCCGTCGGCGTCTTCACCTTCACCGGAACCAGCGACGCCTCACCCGTAATCAAACGCGCCCCACGTCCCCGCGTCAGGTAGCTCCAACCCCACTGCACCATGACCAGCAGCTTGTTATCAAACTCGATCAAGTAGTAGATGTGCGCCACGATCCAGATAATCCAGGCGAGGAAGCCCGAGAAGCGGACAAAGCCGAGATCCGCGACCGCTTCATTTTGACCAATCACGGCCAAGCTACCGAAGTCAACGTAGGTAAAGTCCGCGACTTCCTTACCCTGAAGCTGCTTCCGAATCGCCGTCGCGACATACTGGCCTTCCTGCATCGCCACTGGAGCGACACCGGGCAGCGGGCGCGTGCCTTGGTGGGCGAAGTGAGCCAGGTCGCCGACAACGTAGATATCACCGTTGGTCGGTAGGCTCAGTTGCGGGCTGACGATGACGCGACCGGCCCGATCGAGTTCTGCACCAGCGCGATCGGCTAGCACGCGACCCAGCTTCGAGGCGCGAATCCCCGCTGCCCAGATCGTCGTTTTGGCGTTGACAGGTATGTCTTCGTCGTTGCAGCGAATCGTCAGGTTATCACCGTCGATATTCGTCACGAAGCTTTTCGGCTGAATCGTGACGCCGAGTTTTTCGAGAGATTCCTGCGCTTTGGCCGACAGATCCGGCGCGTAGGGCGGCAACACACGATCCATGCCCTCGATCAGCAGGATTTTCGCTTTGGTGGTGTCAATGTTGCTGAAATCATCCTTGAGGGTTTTGTGCGCCAGCTCGGCGATCGCCCCGGCCATCTCGACGCCCGTCGGCCCCGCACCCACGATCGCAAACGTTAGCCACGCCTCGCGCTGCACCGGATCATCGGCTTTTTCTGCCGCTTCAAACGCTTCAAAAATCCGGCGACGAATATCGAGCGCATCCTCGATCGTCTTCAGACCGGGCGCATCATCTTGCCAGTGATCATTCCCGAAATAAAAGTGACTGGCTCCTGTGGCGACAATCAGCGAATCGTAGGCGATCGACCCTTCCGTCAGCGTGACGGTTTTCGTGTCGGGGTCAATGTCGCGCACTTCATCGAGCAAAACACGCGTATTTTTCTGATTGCGTAACACCATCCGCAGCGGCGACGAGATTTCTCCCGGCGAAAGGCTACCCGTCGCGACTTGATAGAGCAGCGGCTGGAACAGGTGAAAATTACGCTTATCGATCAAAGTGACATCGATATTGGAAGCTTTCGCAAACGCTTTTGCGGCGTAAAGTCCACCAAAACCGCCACCAATAATTACGACGCGGTGGGGAGCTGTTGTCGTCTGGGTCATAGCCGAGGATGGGTTGATTGGTGTTAAGTTTGGGTGATCGAGGTGTTGGCGCACCGGCCATCGATCAACGATGTACGACGTTGCCAAATCCTTAACAATTGTTTAGGTTTAGAGCTTAACTTATATTAAGTCCGATCGCGAATTTAAGACCGTATTAGAAAATACGAAGGCTTTCATTGCGATCGTTAACCTTCTGTACGTTTCATGAAATAACGTTAACGATCAAAATATCGAAACTCCCCTCAAACGGGTCGTAATCGCTCTTATTTTTTTGATAGATGACTTCAATGGATCTTGATAGTCAGGCTGCATTGCGCCGCTTGATGGAACGAGTCCAGTTAACGAGCTGGCGATCGCTCAGTGCAGCGTCTGGCGTGTCGATCGGGCAAATTCGGACGATACGTCAAGGGCGGTTAAATCGCCTGACGCTGGGCACGATCGATCGTTTAGCTCAAGCGCTGCGCTGCTCTCGAACGGATTTTTTAACGACGTTTGAGACGCTTGGGACATTGGAAACGTCGGAGACACCTACAAAACTTGAGACGTTGGTAATCTCCGATCCGTCGGATCAATCTCCGGCGAAACCCGATCAAGCCTCGGTCTTACAAGCGGAATGCGATCGGCTACGCAATGAGCTGGATCACCAAGCTGCCGATCTCGCCCACCGCTTTCAAACCCAGTCGATCGATCAGCTTGAATCGTTCCTGACCTTTTGGCCGGTTGCCGCCGATCGCGCCCGCCGCGATCCCAACTTGCCCGCGATTAAGCTCGTGCCGCTGCTCAAGCCGATCGAATCGCTGCTGTCATTTTGGCAAGTCGAGACGATCGGCGCGATCGGCCAGATTGCCGAGTTTGACCCGATCCAACACCAGCCGATCGGCGATCAACCCCACAGCGGCGATCGCGTGCGCGTCACCCACTGCGGCTACCGTCACGGCGATCGGCTGCTTTTCCGCGCTAAAGTCTGTCGCTGTGACGATCCGGAGTCGTCCGCAAACCAAATAAAAACCAAATAAGGCCAGACGAATAATACGAAATCCGTTTCTGTATGGGAAAAATAAAAAACACCTATGAGCACTGAGCGGAGTCGAAGTGCGGTGTCCATCTAGAGCGACGATCTAAGATTATGCACAAGCGGATTTCGTATGATAAGGATGAAACCGATGATCGATCGCGCGGATCGCAGTAATGATCGCGAGGATGCGGACGCGATCTGTATATCTCTCACGCCCAATGCACAAGCGACGCTCGATCGCCATGAGGCTTGGATGCAGCAGGCGATCGCACTGGCCGCAGAGGCCGGATCGCGGGGTGAAATTCCGGTCGGGGCGATCGTCGTCAATGAACACAACGAGGCGATCGCCACCGGGGTCAACCGGCGCGAAACCGACGGCGACCCGACGGCTCACGCGGAGATCGTGGCGTTACGCGCTGCCGGACGCGCCCTCGGATCGTGGCGGCTCGATCGCTGCACGCTCTACGTCACCCTCGAACCTTGCCTGATGTGCGCCGGGGCGATCGTCATGGCGCGGCTGGGCTTGTTGGTCTACGGAGCCGATGACCTGAAGGCCGGAGCGGTGCGATCGATCGTCAACATCCCCGACTGTGCCGCCTCGAATCACGCCGTACCGACGATCGGCGGCATCCTCGAAGCGCCCTGCCGTGAGCTGTTACAGCGCTGGTTTCTCGAACGACGACGATCGTCCTAATCGCTCGTTTCGTTTGGAGTCTCTGGTAGATCAAATCCTTCAAGTCCAGATTCAGCCTCTGCTTCGGTGGTGAGCGGTTGGTCGCGATCGGGTGCGAGATCGTAGGTCGGATCTTGCAGAATTTCGCTGTTGATGTCATCCGCTTCAGGCGAGGCTTCACCCTCGATCACCGGTTCGGGTAACTCCAGATCGGATTCGATCGGTATGGTGGCATCCCAGGCCGCTAGATCGCGATCGAAGGCGTTGATGAAATCGGGCGGCAAGAGCAAAACATCAAGCTGGGTGGCATCGTCGGGCGTATCGAGCAGGGCATAGACAAATGATTGGGTGAAATCACGGCTGCCGATGTCGAGGGTGTGGCGTGTGCCGTCTTTGAGTTCGATCGTTAGGTGCAAGGTCGGGGTGTCGAGGCCATACTCGGTGCGACGGTTGGCGGGAGCGGAAATGCTGCGATCGCTCGATGCACCGCCGATCGCGCTAAACAAGAAATCGATATAGGCTTGGCGAGCGGGCGTGGGTTCATCTGCTGTGGTCTCAGCCGTGTTAACTCGGTTTTTGTCTTTTGGTTCAGAATTTTCAGGTTCTGAATTCTCAGGCTCAGGATTTTCAGGCTCAGGATTTTCAGGCTCAGGATTTTCAGGTTCAGAATTCTCAGGTTCTGAATTCTCAGGTTCTGAATTCTCAGGCTCAGAATTTTCAGGTTCAGAATTTTCAGGTTCAGAATTCTCAGACTCAGAATTCTCAGGCTCTGAAGTGGTGTCATCTGAGGTTGCCTCAGTATCGCCCGGTGACCCCATCGATTCACTAAGATCGTCCGCTTGTCCAGCGGGATCGAGGCGAACGAACTGCCAATCCGTCGTGGTAAATTCACCCTCCTGATCTGAAGGTACTTCGATCGGTGTTTCGAGCCGATCGAATTGCAGCACCTGATCGGAGGTTTCGATCGTCACACGCTGTACATCCGTCGTCGCAAACTCGAATAGCCGATCGCTCTGCTCTTGCTGCGCTTGGCGTTCCGGCGCGATCGTTCCTTCATACACCGCGACCCCGGCTCCCAGTATCAGCGCCGCAATTAATAATCCCTGAGTTGAACGTTTTAATTTCATAGGACGAGCAAAAAGTCACTCATATAGATTAAGGAATGGAGCTATCGTACGACGAGGATTTCCGAATCAATTCGTTCAAATCATCAAACTCAAGGTTAAGGCTGAACCCTCGCGAATTAGGCTCAATCAACCATGCTCAATCGAATGGTGTACCAGTCCGCTAACGGACAGACAATCAAACCGCGCCCCGCACGACTCTTGATCACGACCTTCGACACCTGGCTACCGCATCAGCGATCGAACGCCGCCGACGATCTGATCCAGCAGGCGATTGATCGGCAAGATCTCCCCCCTGACACCTTGCTGCTGCGCCACCTCCCCGTAGATAACACCGCCGCCAGTTATCCCGTCTGTGACTACATTCAACACTTCCAGCCCGAGGTTATTCTCTGTTGCGGCATGGCCGAATCGCGATCGCGCCTGAATCTCGAACGACAAGCCACCCTGAACGGCGAAACGCACCAAACCACGCTTCCCATTGACGCCTGGTGCGATCGGCTCGCGGTGACCGACATGAGCCACGACGCCGGACAGTTCGTTTGTAACTACCTTTACCATCAGGTTTTAGACTCAACGCACACTCGCCATGCCGTCTTCCTACACGTCCCCCCACTCACCCCAGCTAACCGACTCGACTATGCCCAAGATTTTGCGGCGATCGTCAGACGTATTCAGTTCGACGGTAGCCAGCATGGCGAAGATTTCAGCATTTGAGCCGCCTCATCCGCCGGGAGAGGACGCGCAAACCAATATCCTTGACCAAACTCACAGCCCAGATCGGACAGCATACGATAATGCTCCTCGGTTTCAATCCCCTCCGCAATCACCTTCATATTTAAGCTATGAGCTAGCAAAATGATGGCTTTCACAATATTGTGACTATCTGGATCTTCATGCATATTCTGCACAAACGATCGATCAACCTTGAGGATATCAACAGGTAATCGATGCAGATAGCTCAACGACGAATAGCCCGTACCAAAATCATCAATACTGAGGGGGATCTGACGTGCTTGGAGCTTTTCGAGGACGGTGGCCACCACCTGCTGATTGTCCATGAGGTGACTTTCGGTAATTTCGAGCTTTAAGGCGGATTTAGCCAATCCGGTTTCAAGGAGTGCCTGATCAATTTCCTCCACCATCGTCAAACGTGAAAGCTGTTTCACTGAAACGTTGACGCTAATAGTTAAGTCAAATCCCCAAGCCGACTGTTGCCACACTTGCATCTGGCGACACGCTTCCTTCAAAATCCAGCGCCCCAAGGGCAGAATTAAGCCCATATCCTCCGCCGCCGCAATAAATAATTCGGGGGAAATATGCTTTCCATCAGGACGCATCCAACGGATCAAAGCTTCAAAGCCCGTGATTTTGCCCGACGATAGCGCCACGATCGGTTGGTAAAACAACCGAAATTCCTGACGCTCTAACGCCTGACGTAAATCGGCCTCAAGATGTAGGCGCTGCATCGTTTGCTCGCGCATAGCATCGTTAAACACCGCATAACTCACACTCGTGGTTTCCTTCGCGGAATACATCGCCGTATCAGCATCACGCAGCAAATCTTCGGGACGTTTGTAGCGATCGTTGCCGATCGTAATGCCGATGCTGGCATCCATAAACATCTGGTAGTCCTTGATGTTGAAAGGATCGGCGAGGGCTTGCTTCAAACGATTCGTTGCCTCGATCGCCTCACTCGCGGACGAGATCGGGTCAAGCAGCAGGGTAAATTCATCCCCTCCCAAGCGAAACAGCCGCTCAGTGGGTCGCAAGCAGGCATGAAAACGGCGAGCCATTTCGCACAGGATGCGATCGCCGACCAGATGCCCAAAGGAATCATTGATCAGCTTAAAGCGATCGCAATCCACAAACAGCACCGCAAAGGTATAGCCCGGAGTGTGCTTGGCTCGATCGAGTGCCTCCGTAAGCTGGGCCATCAAAAACGTACGGTTCGGCAAATCGGTTAGCGAGTCGTGGGTGGCTCGATGCTCGCGATCGAGGGCTTCGGTTTCGAGCTGACGATTCGTCCGCTCTAGTTCCTCTGTTCGTTGCTTCACCCGCACTTCTAAATCTTCATTGAGCGATCGGACCTCCATTTCGGCCTTCAGTCGGATTTCAGCTTCTGTTTGTAAACGCTGGTTTTGAGCCGTGAGCTGCTGCTGAAGCTCACGAATCATCAGTTGATTTTGAACCCGTGCTAGCACCTCTTTAAACTGAAATGGCTTAGAAATATAGTCAATTCCACCCGCACTAAACGCTTTTACTTTATCGAGCGCATCATCTAAAGCACTGATAAAAATAACCGGGATATTGCGCGTCGCATCGTCTGCTTTCAGCGTTGCGCAAACATCATAGCCATTCATCCCCGGCATCATGATGTCAAGTAAAATCAGGTCAGGAGCGCTAAATTGAGCGCCTTCAATCCCAGATAACCCATCAACAGCAACACACACTTCATAACCCGCACGAGTCAAGATCGTGTTGAGCAGTTCGAGGTTTGCTGGGGTATCATCAACGACTAGAATCGTTCCTTTTGAACCACGAGGTTGGCGACTGCTCATGAATTTGAAATGCCCCGCCGCATTAACGGGAATGAGTTCACTGGAAGGCGGACAAAATTGGTGAAAGAAGCGATCTGACTCGTACCAGACGGCAAGCTTAATGACATAAAAGTGTACTTAAATTTGCCTGAGCCACCAGGGTACGAGAGTACGCACGTCTGGTGGGCGGAGAGAGTGGCACATCCCCCAGGTAGCTATATCTTAGCGGCATACTCTTATGGATTGAGCGCTCATTTTGCGAGATCGGGATTAGAATTTTGTTTGCACTGAACGTTTAGAAATGTCTAAGTTGTAGACTTGTAGAAGCTATCATTTCGATTGGTAATCTGTGAACACTGCCGAAGCAACCGAATCTATCAATGTTCAGCCTTCGATCGCGACGCCACAATCTAGCGACACAAAAGTGATCCACGATCGCTTTAAGATTACCTTTGCACCGATCGATTTGGCGACGGTTTACCAGCTTGCGGATGTGTCGGCGAATGGTGCGATCGTCGTGATGAGCGGCATGGTGCGCGACAACACTGAGGGACGCGCGGTCACCTATCTGGAGTATCAAGCCTATGAGCCGATGGCGATCGCGGTGTTCGAGCAAATTGATCGAGACGTGCGGCGTCAGTGGCCGGATGTGGAGCGCTTGGTGATTCATCACCGGACGGGACGGTTACAGGTCGGCGAAATTAGCGTGCTGGTGGCGGTGGGCTGTCCCCATCGCGGCGAAGCGTTTGAGGCGTGTCGCTATGCGATCGATACGCTCAAACACAATGCGCCGATCTGGAAGAAGGAACACTGGGCGGATGGGGCGAGTAGCTGGGTGAGTATCGGTGATTGCGATCGCTGAGATTGCGTTAGCTGCTCACGCGATCGAGCTGAATATTAAGATTCATGTAACTTGCCATCGTTAGAGGTTGGCCGCATCCTACTCGGCGGCGTCCGGTTTGGCCGCCTTCGATCGCACCGATCGCTCAAACCCAAGCACCACCAAAATATTCGACAGCGTCAGAAAAATCTCCGCGCTACCGTGCAGCCAATCGACATTTGCTAGCTCTAGGCCATAGGCTTGACGGGCGTAGAGTCCCGCTGGGATCGTAACCGCGACAAAGATCAGTAGCGCATAGAACCCGATCAGCGCGAGTTTTGGAGCCTGACCCGATTTGGTCAAAAACCAGAGAAATCCCAGATAAGGAAACAGCGAGATCGCAAAGAGATTTTCTTTTAGCATGAGTTGAAAGGCAGCATCGACAGAAGCGGAACGCGCAAGATTGTTACGCTCGATCTTAGCCCTGTGTCGGCGCAACGGCATCTCAAGCTCGCCCGTTGTATTTCGTTAAATTAAACTTAACGACCTGTTGTTAGGATCTAAAGCACGTGGATAGTCGAGACCTGGCCCGCTATATCGAGCAAACGGATGGCGCAGCGAAACCCTGGCTGCTAGTACAACTGCGGCTGAGTAAGCTAAAAGAACGACGCGATACCCTCTCTCACGCTGACTATATCCGCGATCTTGATGAGATTCAGGCGGATTTGATGCAGCTTGGTGAGTGGTGGGTGGGTCGAGAGCATGAAGTGTTTGGGCTGGATCGCGATCGCTCGGACATGAATGATCGCGATCGCGATGCGTGATCGTTATGCCGACTCATGAATCGCGATCGCAACGAAGATCAGGGCAAACCATCGCGCGTCCACACTATCCATCGCTACGAATCATTTGATCAGGGAAACCATGACCGTCAATTCGGACTCCTCTTCTAGCTCAAAATCACGCCGATCGACCTCGTCTCGATCGCGCAAATCAGCGGAGCCGAATACCTCCTCAAACGAGAAGTCAGAACCGTCTAAAAAAGCGCCGTCGCAGGATAAAAAACAAGGCCAGAAGACAAACGAGACGGGTTCAGAACTCGGGGCGATCGATCTCAAGCAGTCGCAATATTATTTCAACCGTGAACTGAGCTGGCTCGAATTCAATGCTCGCGTGCTACACGAAGCGATCGATGAGCGGACGCCCTTGCTCGAACGGCTCAAGTTTTTAGCGATTTTTAGCAACAACCTCGACGAATTTTTCATGGTGCGCGTGGCGGGGCTAAAACAGCAGGTACTCGCGGGCGTCTCGAAGCGAACCGCCGATGGACGATCGCCCGAACAGCAACTCCAAGACATTCGCCAGCGGCTGCAACCGATGGTCGAGCAGCAACATATTCATTTTCAGCGGGACTTACGCCAGCGCCTCACCGAGGTCGGTGTTTACCTGCTCGACTACATCGATCTCGACAGCGCCCAGCGCGACTATCTGCATACCTACTTTCGCGATCAACTGTTCCCGGCGCTTACCCCGCTGGCGGTTGACCCGAGCCACCCCTTCCCCTTCATCTCAAACCTCAGCCTCAATCTTGCCGTTGTCGTGCGCGATCCGGCAACGCAAACGGAATACTTCGCACGGGTCAAAGTGCCCAAGGTGTTCCCCCGATTTCTCAAGCTTCCGGATCACCTGAGCGGACGTCGCACGGGAACCAAGAGCCAAGGCGAAGCAATTTGGACGGGGGTTCCCCTCGAACAGGTGATCGCCCACAATCTCGAAGCGCTGTTTACGGGGATGGATATCCAGGAGTATTACCCGTTTCGTGTGACGCGCCATGCGGATCTGGCGGTGGAGGAAGACGAGGCGGATGATCTGCTGTTGGCGATCGAGCAAGAGCTACGCAAGCGGCGCTGGGGTGGATCGGCGGTGCGGGTCGAAGTGCCATCGGGCTTGCCGGAGAATGTGCGGGCGATGCTGATGCGCGAGCTGGATGTGGAATCCGATGATGTCTACGACGTGGACGGCATCTTGGGGCTGGATGCGCTGTTTGCTCTGACGTCATTACCGCTACCGGAGCATCAAGATGAGCCGTGGAGTGCGGTAGTTCCGCAGCGGCTGCGACGGTTTTCGGATGGGATCGATCCGTCTGAAAATGTGAACGAAGGCGATTTATTTGCGGAAATTCGCGATCGGGGCGATCTGCTCGTGCATCATCCCTACCACTCGTTTTCCGCCACCGTCCAGCGCTTCATCGAAATCGCCGCCCACGATCCCGATGTCCTGGCGATCAAAATGACGCTCTACCGGACTTCCGGCGATTCGCCCGTCATTCGCGCCCTAGTCGATGCCGCCGAAAATGGTAAGCAAGTCGCGGTACTGGTCGAACTCAAGGCTCGCTTTGACGAAGAAAATAATATTCTCTGGGCGCGAAAGCTCGAACGCGCGGGCGTTCACGTGGTGTACGGCCTGGTGGGTCTCAAAACGCACACCAAAATCTCGATGGTGGTTCGCCGTGAGAAGAACATCATGCGTCGCTACGTCCACATCGGAACCGGCAACTACAACCCCAAAACCGCCAAACTCTATACCGATCTGGGCTTATTAAGCTGTCGTGAAGACCTCGGCGCAGACCTCACCGACCTGTTTAACCACCTCACCGGTTACTCGCGCCAAACTGATTACCGCCAGTTACTCATCGCGCCGGTCAATATGCGATCGCGAATGATCTCGCTCATCCGCCAGGAAATCGACCACTGTCGCAACGGTAAGACCGGGCGCATCGTCGCCAAAATGAACTCCCTCGTCGATCCAGAAATCATCGCTGCACTGTATGAAGCATCACAGGTAGGCGTCCATATCGATCTAATTATTCGCGGTATTTGTTGCTTGCGTCCCGGCGTTCCGGGCGTCAGCGAAAACATCAAAGTCGTGAGCGTGATTGGTCGTTTTCTCGAACATTCGCGGATTTTCTACTTCCACAATCTCGGTGATGAAAAGCTATTTATCGGTAGCGCCGACTGGATGCCACGCAATTTAAACCGTCGCATTGAGGCGATCACGCCCATTCTCGATCCCGATTTAGTCAAAGATCTACAGGAAATTCTCGGCATCATGCTCTCGGATAACCGCCAAGCATGGGAGCTACAGACCGACGGGTCGTATCTCCAGCGCCAGCCGCCCGCTGCCGATGCGGAGCAATCCTCCCAAAAGACACTCATGAAACTGGTGCAGCAGTAGCGCGATCGCGGTTCAATGAGCGCACGCAAATGCGAATCTCTCGTAGCACAACCATCTTGGTTGTTAGCTCAGGTTGAGTGGTCACACAGCGAACGAATCAGGGGGATCGTCGTATTCGTTTTGCTTTTATCCCCGCTAACTAACAAGCTAGAAGCTTGTGTTACCCGAAATGCTTAACCCGAACTCACGTTACGTCGGTTTTGCCGTAGTGAGGCCAGATTGCTCCTGTCGGGTTAACGGCGTATCGTTGAAGCGCTCGATCGCGGTGGCTCGGACTTCGCGCAAAACCCGTCTGATCGGCTCGTAGGTTAACCGATCGGAGGTTTCCCGGTAGTTCCCCCAGGCGTAGGCTTGGATTTCCTCGGGCTGTACGGCGACAGTTTTCGTCCAGACCCGAGCGGGAAAGTAAGTCACCGTTTTTTCGACGATCCGTTTGCGTTTTTCGATGCGATAGCTTTCCTGGAGAGATGGCCCCGGCAACAGAAAAAAATCCGCCGCGCTAATCCCGGTTTCCTCACTGAATTCACGACAAGCCGACTCGTGAGGCTCTTCCTCTGGGTCAGCGTGTCCTTTGGGAAAACCCCAATGACCCGCGTGATGTTGCACGACCAAATACTCGAAGTAGTCGATATCTTCGATCGTGGCCATCTCTGGAATGAAAATCGGCACAATCCCAAACGCAGTATCCTGCTGGACGGGTTTATCGGACTGGGATTTGGATTTGCTCATTGAAAAATCATGCCAAAAAATCAGGAGATCCGCCGATCAACTTGTGTCCGGTAGACCTCTATCGCCCGAGATCTCGTCCCTCGCTGTTACTTTGCCCGTTGCAGTTTCAACACATCGCCCGCCGGATTGATCACGAAAAGATTCGCATCGGTGATCGTGTAGCGAAAGGTTCGCGCTTCGCCCGTTGCTGCATTGGTCGCGATAAAGGTTACGTCTTTGAATTCCACCGTACCGATCGACGATCCCGCCTCAACGCTGCCGTCCTCGCCAAATTCCCAGGACAAATCCGCCCGTTCCTCTTCGGGCAATTCGACCAAATCCATTTCGACGCCATCCGGTCGCACGTAGGCGATCGGCTCCCATTTGCCGATCAGCAGCGCCGGATCGCCGCCCTTCGCCTCGCTCAGTTTCGTTTCTGCGCCATCACTCGACTGACGATCGGCACTCTCCTCGGGGATCTCATCGACCGTCGTGTCCGGCTCGGAGTCGGCTTCGGTCGGGGAAATGGCCTCGGTCTCAGGTGCGGTGACAGGATCGGCGCTGTCGGTTTGCGTGGCGGTGTCAGCGCTACAGGCCGCGATCGACAGGGATAGCAAGAGTACGACCAGCCGTCGAGTCGGAGAGATATCGATCATTGTGTGAGTTGTTTGATGAATTGCTGTTGTTCGTCGCTAATATTATCGGCTGTTGATCGATCGAGATCGTTGCTCGATCGGTCAGAACGAATCCGGTCTACGCCAAAAAAGAGGACACTCACATTTTGAATGTCCTCTTGTTTAATTCGATGTTTAACTCGATGTTTAATTCGATTAAATCTAGCCCGGTTTAACCGGCTTCCGATCTAACAGACTTTAACGCGATCCGAATTGAGTCGATCAATTGAGTCGATCAATTGAGTCGATCAACGGTCTTAACTATTCTGCCGACTTAAAGTGCTCGACAGCACGATCAACACCGGAGCGAAGTTCGCCGAAAGCCGTCTCAAAACTGGAATACAGCTCTTTCCAAGCGTCATCGCCCGCTTTTTGAAGACCTTCAAAGTATTCCATCGCTCGATCGCGTTGCATTTCCAGCTCCGCTGCCGTTTTCGAGTATTCCGCCTTAGCTTCCGCTTTGGCAGTATTGGCCTTGGCTTTGACCTCTTCGAGACGTGCCTGGATGAGTTCGAGGTTCGCTTTTGCTTCCTTCTCTAAGGTTGCACGGGTGTCTTGGCTAATTTGCTCTAGCGAGTCCGTTTTCGCTTCGTTAGCTTGATTCTGTGTTTGGCTACTCATCGTCGTTGAGTTCTCCGTGTATCGATAGGTTTGTTGGGATGAAACTTGCTTAAAGATCGCCAGTGATAAAACCGGCAGATTCAGATCCTTTGCGATAGTTCTGTGACGCGGCGCGGTATCCAGCATCTAGGCAGTGATGCCTAGGTGGCGGGACGCGTTTGTGCAAAACTGGCGTAAATCGTTTGGAATTCTCTGTAGGCGTGTAATCCGCAGGTGTCTCTCGTCCCGAACTATACGACTCCAACTCCTTGACCCCGATCGTCTGACCCCATGGTCAGCTTGCCATTTTCGTCGGTTTGCTGCGCTTCAAGACGTGTCTTGACACGAGCCGCCTCGGCAGCCTGATTGCGTTTTTTCATATCGCCCGGAACCTCGGCATAGATTTCCGGCTCAACGGCATAATTATTCGCAAGTCCTTCGCGGTCAACGGTAAATCCGTTGGTCGTATCGATATCGCTTTCACCCTCGGGCGTTCTGCCGAAAGACTCACCTTCGCGAGCCTGGCGTGATGCGGTTTCTGTCGCAACCATGAAGCGATCGTAGCCGTCTGTTTTAACGGGTGCGTCTGGTTTTGCCGCTCCGGTTCCTTTCCAACCGACCGGACGCTTTGAAGCGAACCAGGCAATACTACCGATCGTTGCCGCCAGGGTAAAACCGACCAGCAGTAAAAATGAAGCAGTGTAAGGAAAGTGAGATGTCGGAGTGATAGGTAATTCCATGAAGTCTAATGAATTCAGCAAAGCCAGCACGAACACGCACATTGGACTGGCTCCTTCCACGTTTTGACCTGGCGAGACTACTTGGCTTGTGCCGATTTGCTCTAAAGTTCAGGTCGATCGTGAGTCTCGGGTTGAATTGTGTCAGTGTTTGCTTTTGTGCGAGCACTTATCTCAGCGCCACCGTATAAAAGAGTTGTAAGCTCTGTGCGTTTGGGTGACCGCTTGTTCAACCTCGATGTAACTAAACTACTTTTCCACGTTCGATTTACTGGTGCGGTCGAAGGTAGAAGTTTCCTCACTTGTTCGCCAAAAATAAGTCAACCCGAAGTAGCTTTAATCCTTGTACACAAATAGTTTCGGCTCTCATTCAAAAATTTTAAATTTGAGAGGAAAAGCGTTGATTCGGAATCAAAAATGCATCGTGTATGTTGCTATTTGCCGTGAATTTGCGTTGTGTGAGCGTCTCAATCGAAAGTAGACAGGAGGATAGTTTGACCTAGAACAGAACTTTTTGGTCATCGGAATTGACGTTGAACGCTTAATAAATTTTGCTCGCAATACACCATGATTTTTCTGTTGAGAGCGTCTCAAGTCTCGAATATTCATGCTGTCCGCATGGGTAAGTCTCTGGCAGAACTGGATTAAAGCGGGAGCCGATCGCGGGGTTCATAGGCGATCGGATCGATCGCAAACCATGATCCGTCTTGATCGCGATATTCCAGCACCAGCCCATTGCGGACAAAGTCGAGCGGAATCTCTTGGATGCGAGTCTGGGGGTTCGCGTGAATTTTTCCTAAGATGAGTCGTTCTGCGGGCGATAGACTCAGGCTGATTTGGGCGTGTCGTTCAGCGATCGCCGCGTGTAGACCCGAGGTCAGAAGCGGCAAACATCGTTCTTTTTCGATCCAGCGATGCAATAAACGCAGGAGATTGCGGAGATGACCGCCGCTCGCGAGACAAAGTAAATCGATCAGCGCTGCATCATCGCAAAATTCAGGGAGCCGATCGCGACGCTGGTCGGGCGGATCGTCTGGAAAAATCCGACTCAGGACAAGTTGTCGAAGCTGATCAAGGCCAGTTTGATTCACCTCACCGTTGCGCTGATAGAGCGGAACCAGGGGAATGATCATCGGATCGGCATCAAAACGCGCTTGCAGACTGCCAATTTCCTTAGAAAATAGCAGTTGAATCGGGATGGTATAGATCGTATGACAGTCAAACTTTTGCAGCCACTCGCCGCGATCGATAAATAAATACTCCGCTTGAATACGTCCCCACGCCTTCGGATTGTTGGTTAGGCGATCGAGGTTATCCACCAAAATGACGATCCCTTCGTATCCCCCAGCTCGCAACTGAGCCGTACTAAACCGGACAAGGTCGGTGGCGATCGCATTCATGATCGCGGGCAGTTGCGCGTCAAAAAACTGGCGTAGCTGCATCCGCTGAAGGGGATATTCGCGCATCCGCTCGACGCATTCGGCTAACTGTCGATGCAGCGACGATCGCGACACGATGGGCAGCGACGTCGAAATCTCGCGATCGGACGGGAGCATCATCGTTTTCGCCCGTTCGAGAATCGCCTCCAGCGTCGGCGATTGCGCTTCGATGCGCCAGCGAGCCATCGCACGGGAAAACTCACTCGCGATCGCCAAGATCACATCCACAACATCCACATCACTCATATCGAGCAATCGCGACGCCTCGACATAAACCGTCTGAAATTGACGTTCACCCAGCAGCGCTTGCAGCCGAATCAGCTCCACCGATTTCCCGCTACCCACCTGACCGGAGAGGAGGTGGCACGTGGGGATACGGGGCGAGAATAAGCTGATCGCAGCTTCGATATCGCTGATCGGATCACCACCGCGAGCGCGGCTCAAATCAACGTAATAGTGACGATCGCGATCGCGATGAACATCTAAAACTTGGCTCGGATTGCACGCTTGGTAAATGGCTTGGAGATTCGGAGACATAAAAGCGAATTACGTGATGTGACGTATATTCGGTGGACTCAACTGGCGATCGTGACAGTGTCAGTTCTCCGCACCCCCATTTTAAAAGGCACGATCTCGCTATGGATTAATCAATGTCCCAAAATGATCACGTTGCATCCACCATCTAGGCCAGCATCCCCACTCAGACCAAACACCGACTCAATCACAGATGCCCAGCCATGTACATTGATCACTCTCTTCGGTGCGGGCATCATGATTCGACGTTTCGGAGGCATCACACACTCCGAGCCACTCACATTTCTCCGACTCTTCGGTACGAGTGATAGTAGACGGCGCTTGAGCCGCATTGAGCGAAAGGCTTGCCATACCCCAACATAAACTGGTTAAGGCCATGACCCGCGCGATCGCTCTGGTTGATGATGGTCGAGAAGGCGCGTAGGGGGCAGAAGAACTCAAATTCGCAAAAGACATGTTTGAAGTTTCCATGATGTGAGGCCGGTCATTTCATCGGTCGTTCGGCGTGATTCCTTATTCACGACCCGATGCCCACAATCATGGAAGTTTTAAAAAAAGTTCTGGCTTAGTCCCTTGCCACTAGCGAAAGTGTGATTAGAGGAGGTCAAACGGGAAACGTTGTTTGACCGGGATAGATGTCAGGCATGAATGGCCATAAAGCTTGCGGAGAGTAGAGTCTGGCTCTTGGATGTCAATTTAGAAATGCTGAAAGATGTCACATGCTGCTCTTCAGAATGTGGGCGATCGGCCAAGTGTCTACTCGCTTTCAGGTCGGTGTAATATCCCAAGCCTTGAGACCATTCCTCCTGCAATCTTTGGAGTGAATGGCGGAAACAAGTCAAAAAGTATCAATAGCAACAAAAAACACCGAGGTCTCGATCGAGACCTCGGTATTTAAAATAATTAGGAAGATTGAGAGACGGCTTATGGCATCAAAGATCGCCCCTCAATCTATATATCTACTGGCGCGACATCTCTAAAAAGATGCACACCAGGGAAAGGTAAAACTTTATCGTTTATTATCGTTCCCACGCTCTGCGTGGGAATGCCTTTAGGACGCTCTGCGTCCCGTCAACTCGCGACGCAGAGCGTCTAAAGAGACGTTCCTACGCAGAGCGCAGGAACGATGCAACTACATGTTTGTTGAAACGTTTAAGCGCGTTTACCCCGACGCACTCGACGCAGTGATAGGGCGATCGCAGCTAACCCCAAACCGACAGCAGGTTCCGGCACATCCTGCGTCCCGGTGTCATCACCAGTCCCAGTGTCATCACCAGTCCCAGTATCATCACCAGTCCCGGTATCATCCCCAGTCCCGGTATCATCACCAGTCCCGGTATCATCACCAGTCCCAGTATCATCCCCAGTCCCAGTATCATCACCAGTCCCGGTGTCATCCCCAGTCCCAGTGTCATCACCAGTCCCAGTATCATCACCAGTCCCGGTATCATCCCCAGTCCCAGTATCGGGAGCTGCGGCAATAATCTCGCTGATATCTGTAAATGTTGTGAGGCCATCGCATCGCAGAGCTTCACTGGATATCGCCTCCGTTAAACCTGGGTTAAGTACGGCACGATAATCAAAGGGAGAGCTGCCCGAACACTCCATCGTGCTGGTATCGGTACGCAGCGGCGAAAAGAAAGAATCGCCCTCAAGTACAAGATAGCCATCCACCAACGACAATCCCGTGGGCACGATGGTATTTGTCTGACCCGAGTTAAGTCGGGCATGTACAAAGGTTCCGGCCTGCACACTGCCTTGATTCGGATCAAGCTTCAACAGAACACTTGCTAGTCCGCCACCGCCCGCACCATAGCTACTTAACCAACCATCTTGCGTGAAACGCTCCAACCCACCATCCGCTAAAGGAGCACCACCGTCTACCGTCAAAGCAACGTACAGATCAGAGCCATCCCAAACGATTCCACGAGCGTCGCTGTCTGGGGCTAGATTTTCGTAATCAGCCTTGATCCAGTTAACCGTGTCTCCGGTAATACTTGCGATGATCGCATTCTGATTGATATCTGTGGCTTGATATGTTCCGACATAGATACTGGTGTTTCCATTGGTCATGGAGAACGCACCACTAGCGCGGATTTCATTTGCCGTGCTCTCTGGTGTGAATTTATAGGTATTGTTCGTTGTCACACCTGTGATTGTTCCGGCCTGCGCGATCGAACGAGTACCTAATACGAATGTAAAAAAGAACAGGCTAAAACGTAGTAGAGAATACATATATTTCCGAACACCCAAACAACAGCTATCAAAGCTAAGTTAACATAGCTTATTGATTGGCGACAGTAAGTCCACACCACACAAATAGATAGCGGAGTCATGACATTGCGTGTTAATACTTAGTGCCGTGATGCTGTCATCTATTTGTTAAGAAACAACTTCGATTTATTCTTAAGTGATAGCAATTGTCTATGACTGATTTGTTCGAGGAGTTTATCCCCAAGATGACCGTATACTAAGACTCTCATGGTTTTATACTAGCTTCTTCGCACTTAGAGAAAGAGCATAAAATAAAAATATATATCTTGGATCAGCAGATTTAAGGCTTGAATTTAGTTTTAATCCAAGAGTGTTTATAGTTGAAAATACTTGCTATTCTTTGATAGTTCTTAGGTCTTTTGTTTGCTCTTTGATCTTGGATGTGCGTATATCTATTGAGAAAAAATCACATCAAAACAAATGAATTTAATGTGATTTAGATTTAAGGCTAGGCGAGAAGGTCGTTCGTGACTTGAATTCGTGCTTGGATGACACGCCCTAATCTAACTCGCCTTCCATGACGGCAGATAAAGCCGCGCGAGCATTGTCTTGAAATTCTTGAATATTGACCCGTCGTAGCAACACGATCGCGTAGCCCATACCGACAGCCTGCACCGCGAACACCAGGCCATAGGACAGCAGCGGCTGATCAAATAGTGCTTTGCCGAGATCCAAGACCGTACCACCGAGGACTGTAGAGGTTCCCCGCGCGATCGCCTGAGCCAGTCCCCAAGCGCCGATAAACGTCCCGGCAGTTTCGGCGGCGGTAAGGTCGAGCATGAGGCCGATCGCTCCGGCGGTCAGGACGCCCGAGGCGAGGCCGAAGATGCCCAGCGCCAGCATGAGGGATTCGGGGACGGCGGAGATGCCTGCGGCGATGAAACCGAGCAGGGCGATCGCGACGCCAAAGCAGGCGAGTCGTACCGTGCGCTGTTTGCCCAGACGCGGAATGATCGCGAATCCGGTCGCGGCAATCCCGATCAATGTCCCGATGCCAAAAAAGGCATTGAGTCGCGCCGTTTCGGAGACTTCCATCCCGAAGACTTCGCCGCCGTAGGGTTCCATCACGGCGTCTTGCATAAACAGGCTGATGCTCATTACGATCAGGAAGGTGAAGAAAATGCCGGTTTGGCGGCTAGCGGTGAGGATTTTCAGCGCGTCGCGGAAACCGATGCCGTCTTCCCGGTTGGCGAGGCTCGATCGCTGGGCAAAACGTGAGTAGACCGGTTCAACGCCGACCGTGGCGATCGCAGTGAGGCCGACGACGGCGATCGGGACGATCGTGAATAGTTGATTCACCGAGGCTTGAAGCTGCTCGATCGGTGCATCGAGACCGACTTGCTTGAGGATGACGCTACTCGAAATTGCGCCGATGACGATCCCAATCATCAGCATCGACCAAGTAACGCTGACCAGTTGCGATCGATTATCATCGTCCGATACGTCCACCAACAAGGCCGCAAACGGCGTCGAACTTGCACTCAGCGCCAAGCCATACACCGCGAACACCCCGGCGAGTATCCCCGCCCAGCCATAGGTTGCTCCGCTCCAGCCCGACGCCTCCAAGCTGTCGCCCAACTGCCACACCACCTGTACCGCCACGAAGGAAACCGCCGTAAACACGACGCTACCCAGCCAGATATAGCCGGTGCGGTGCATCCCGAAGAGGGGTTTGCTGTCGGAGAGCTGGCCGAACCAGACGCGAGCCGGGGCGACGAATTGGTGCATGGCGATCGCGCCAGCGGCGATCGAGGCAGAGACGCCCAGTTCGTCGATCGTGATGCGGTTAATCACGCCCAGGGTCAAGACCGACATCATCCCCAGGCCGAGCTGAAACAGGCCGAGGCGAAACATTTGGTGCAGCGGCAAACGTGGCGGGCTGTCGAGGGACTGGGAAATGGTGCGATCGGCGGCTTCGAGGGACATGGTGACGTCAGTAAGCGAAATGATGCAATGCAGACATTTAATGGTAGAGCATCAGCTAACAAGGCGAAGGTGGGCTTGACGTGCTTGATCTTCACTCCGGCTGAAGTCGGATTGATTCGTCGAGGTCGGGATAGGGATGATCGCCGGTTTTGTCGTGGGTGGTTGCGATCGAAACCAAAATAAAACGAGAAAGACTTGGGTCTTGTGGCCACCAGTCAGTAACGGTTGCGACTTCCTGGACAATCCAGAACTATTGCCCCATATGATTAGAAATTTTCAGAATAATTACGGTTGTTGTAAGGCGTGAAATATCGATAGGCTATGGGGCTAGTGTTGATTTTTTGATTGGTTTAGATTTTGAGATTATGGAAAAAATTAGTCCAAGGGTGCGTGGCATTCTGACAAAATGGAATGAGACACGTGGATTTGGTTTTATTCGCCGAGAGGAGGGACGCGATGTATTTCTACACATCAGTAACTTAGATCAAAATCTCGTAAGATTGCCACGAGCTGGAGATACAATCATTTTTTCGATCGGTATGGATAAACAAGGGCGAGATCGTGCCTTGAATGCCACAATTTCAGGTGTTCAAGTTAGAGCCAGCTCACCCCAGAAAATAGCTTCAAACACAAAAACACAGACGGTACAGAAACGTAGAAAAAAACAGCTTTCACCCCAACGTCTCAAACTAAATTTTATGTTGATGGTAGGTGTTATCGGCACAATATTTACTTTGCCAATACTGGGGCAATTTTTATGGATTGAAACACCCATGCCTGATTCAGAGATGGGTGAAAATCTGGAATCAGATACAACAGGTGTTGGCTGTAACGTTAAAGGTAATATTTCCCAAAGCAGTGGTCGCAAACTTTACCATGTGCCGGGGATGGAGGATTACCACAACACCAACATCTCCCTAGAGCATGGTGAGCGCTGGTTTTGCTCTGAGGCGGCAGCGCAAGCAGCAGGCTGGACTCGTGCGCCACGTTAGATCCCGATCGAATCCTCTGACACGACGCACCCCCCCTTACAATGTCTATACGTCACAGAACTTAACAACCCCTCTCGGCTCGCCCCAAACCCATGGACTGTATTATCAATCGCCGCGCCCAGTTTTCCGCCAGCCATCGCTACTGGCTCCCGGAACTCACCGAAGCGGAAAACCGCGATCGCTTCGGGCGCTGCGCCAACGCTCCCGGCCACGGACATAACTACGAGCTGTTTGTCTCGATGGCCGGTCAGCTCGACGAGTACGGCATGGTACTGAATTTGTCGGACATCAAGCACGACATTAAGCGCGAAGTGACCGAGCCGCTGGATTTTTCGTTTTTAAACGACGTGTGGCCGGAATTTCAGCAGACGTTACCGACCACGGAACATATCGCCAAAGTGATCTGGCAGCGTCTCGTGTCGCACCTGCCGATCGTCCAGATTCAACTATTTGAACATCCCGATCTGTGGGCGGACTACTACGGCAACGGCAACGAGGTTTATCTCTCGCTGCGGACGCACTTTAGCGCGGCGCACCGTCTGGCGATTCCGGGCGCGAGCGATGACGAGAACGATCGCCTTTACGGCAAATGTGCGCGACCCCACGGTCACGGCCATAACTACCATCTCGAAGTGACCGTGCGCGGCACAATGGACGATCGCACCGGCATGAGCGTCGATCTCGGAGCGCTAACGCAGCTCGTCGAAGACCGGATCGCTGAACCGTTTGACCATACCTTTCTCAACGCCGATATTCCTTACTTTGCCGACGGCGTGATCGTCCCCACCGACGAAAACTTCGCGATCCACATGCGTGATTTACTCGAAACGCCGATCGCCGATCTTGGCGCAACCCTGCACAAACTCAAACTCATCGAAAGCCCCGGCAATGCCTGCGAAGTCTTCGGAACGCAGATCGTGAACCCATTCCCGCAGCTCGCCGCGCGTTAAGCTCCCATGATGGACACAGGGTATCATCCCGATCCCTGCTATATTTGGACTCGATTTTCACCCTGGAAGAGGGCAGTAGAGAGAACCATGGGACAGGCTTACCGGCGTATTTTGCTCAAGCTTAGCGGGGAGGCACTCATGGGGGATCTCGGGTACGGTATCGACCCCACGATCGTCCAAAATATTGCCCAGGAAGTGGCCGAGGTCGTCGCCAGCGGAGTACAGGTCGCGATCGTTGTCGGTGGCGGCAATATCTTTCGCGGCGTGAAAGCGTCCGCCGCTGGGATGGATCGCGCGACCGCCGACTACATCGGCATGATCGCCACGGTGATGAATGCCATGACCCTGCAAGATGCCCTAGAACAAGCGGGGGTTGCCACCCGTGTTCAAACGGCGATCGCCATGCAGGAGGTTGCCGAACCGTATATCCGTCGCCGCGCCATGCGCCACCTTGAAAAAGGCCGCATCGTTGTTTTTGGTGCGGGTTCTGGCAATCCATTCTTCACCACGGATACCACCGCCGCGCTGCGTGCCGCCGAAATTGACGCCGACGTCATTTTCAAGGCGACCAAGGTTGATGGCGTTTATGATGCTGATCCGGAGACCCACCCGGACGCGAAACGTTTTGAAAGCTTGACGTATAATCACGTTCTAGCGAACGATCTGCGCGTGATGGACAGCACCGCGATCGCACTATGTAAAGAAAACGACATTCCGATCGTTGTTTTCAACCTCTTCGAGCATGGCAATATCAGCCGCGCGGTTGCAGGTGAGACGATCGGTACGAAAGTAGGAGGTTCCTGTGCAGTTAGCTGAAGTTGAAGACAAAATGGGGAAGGCGATCGAAGCCACCCAGCGTTCGTTTAATACGATCCGTACCGGGCGGGCAAATTCGGCTTTGCTCGATCGGATTAGCGTCGAGTATTACGGCGCATCGACCCCGCTGAAAAGTTTGGCGGGGGTCACGATCCCGGATTCAAGCACGATCGCCATTCAGCCGTTTGATCAAACCAGCATCGGCGCGATCGAGCGGGCGATCTCGATGTCTGACATTGGGTTAACGCCGAATAATGACGGTAAAATCATCCGCCTCAATATCCCGCCGCTGACCAATGAGCGCCGTAAAGAGCTGGTGAAACTTGCGTCGAAATACGCGGAAGAAGGCAAGGTCGCGATTCGGAATATCCGTCGTGATGGCATTGACAGCGTTAAAAAGCAGGAAAAAGCCAGCGAGATTTCTGAAGATGAATCGCGATCGACCCAGGATGATATCCAAAAGCTGACCGATAGTTTCGTCAAAAAGATCGAGGATGTTCTGACTGAAAAAGAAAAAGACATCATGACGGTTTAAATTCAGATCAGATTACTTGAAGATCAAACGAAAAGGCTTTAGCTACGGGTTTGATCGAGTTCTGAATTGAGCCGAATCGTGCGATCGCGTCGTCTCTGTCTCCAGTGGTTTCTACCGGTAGGCTCAGGCTACGCGATTTTTTTATCAGCGTGTGCCTACTCATTTCGACCTGTATTTTTAGCCGATGTTTGCCGTTTTGTTTTGCTGATGAGCGATACCTTTGACTGCGTAATTTTTGGAGCGGGACCGGCGGGAGCGAGTGCGGCCTACGGTTTGGCACGCGCGGGCTATCGTGTGGTCGCACTTGCAGGCAATCTGCAACGAACCTCTGCCTGTACCGGCGGCGTCTCGCCCGGAGTGGCCCGCCTACTCGATTTTGACTTTACCTCCGTTATTGACTGCACCGTGCGCGACGTGCAGTACACCTGGAAAAACGGTGATCCAGTATCGATTCGTTTAGATGAGGCGCAGGCGATGTGGATGGTGCGGCGCGATCGCTTCGATGCGTTGCTGCGCGATCGAGCGATCGAGGCCGGGGCGATCGTCAAGCCCGAAACGGCAACGGCAGCAGTCTTAGGTGATGTGGAGGGAGAGCGATTATGGACGGTGCAAACCGACGCCGGATCGCTAACCGCGCGTTATGCGATCGTCGCGGACGGTGCGTGTAGCGCGGCGATCAACTGGATTGGTGCAGCGCGTCCTACGTTGCGGCTGGCGGCGATGCTTGACGTGGAAGCGACCCCCAACGATCCACCTCGCGTCGAGTTCGGTCTGGGTCAAATTGACAGCGGCTTGCTGTGGTGTTTCCCCAAACAAGGAGCCTTTTCGATCGGGGCGGCGACGTTTCTCGGCAAAGATGATCCGCAATTGACCGATCGCCTGTTGACCTATGCCCAATCGCGCGGCTGGCACGCTAAACAATCCGAAATTCGTCAGCGACCGATCACCCTTTGGTCTGGCGATCGCCAGCTCCATCGCGCTCATGCCGTGATTGTTGGCGACGCCGCCGGACTGTCCGATCCCGTCACCGCCGAGGGTCTCCGCCCCGCGATCGATAGCGGCTTGCGTGCCGCCGAGGCGATCGGCGCAGCTCTCAACCATCAGCCCAACGCCCTCGCCGCTTACACCCAGATGATCCATCAAACCTGGGGCGTCGATTTTGCCTGGGCGTCTCGCCTTGCCCAAATTCTCTATCGCGTACCGGGTCTGGCCTACAAAGTCGCCGTCAAAAAGCCGATCGCCAACCAGCTAATGGCGCAGGTACTGTCCGGCGATCAGCGTTACTCCGACATCGCAGGCATGGCGATCAGTAAACTCAGCAAAAAACTATTGCCTTGGGGCTAATCACAGGGCAAACGTATACTCCCAATTTTTCTCAGTACGGAGCTAAAATAATTGCCTTGTTGAGAAAAAGTTGATGCGGATTGAGTGACTCAATCGCTGGAACCCTTATTCTCTCGTTTGGACAAAATTAGTATGCGTTTGCCCTGGGGCTAATCATGACACATTTGCCTTAGATGCAAAAAACAAATAAAAAGAACGGCAAGTACAACACTTACCGTTCTTTTCGACAGGCCTGGAGGGATTTGAACCCCCGACACCGTGGTTCGTAGCCACGTGCTCTAGTCCACTGAGCTACAAGCCTTTATGCTCTTGGCGTGAGAACTAATATAACAGTCCTGCAAAAAGATGGCAAGGGCTGAATCGAAAAAAAAATTTCAGCCCCTGAAACCCTGGCATCATCCGACCATCTCGTACGTTTGAATTCCGCTGAATTTTCCTGAGCTTCGTCCACATGCAGATGCAGTCGTGACCCAAAGAAAAGCCTCAAGCCGAAAAAATTCCGAACTAAGATGGGGCTAGCTCGTATCAAGGTTTACCCCATGTCTCTCCGTTTTATGAACCTCCGTTCTCTCGCGATCATCGGCTTCACCCTGGCTGGTTCGATCGCGCCGAGCTTCACAGCGCCAGCCAACACAGCGCCAGCCCCATCGAGCCATCCTCTCACCGCTAGTGCTGCGATCAACTCGGATGACTCTAACGCTCCAACGATGATCGTCGCCCGTTCCGGCGATCGCACCATCGTCGTCTCCGTTACGGACAGCGCCAGCACCTCGGTCGAGCAGGTGCAAATGAAATACAGCGTCTACGATAGCGGTTATTACGACTACCAAACGGAGCTTTATGTTGACCCGGAGATGCTCCCGGCGGACGAGATCAAAGCTGCGGTGATGGCAGCGCTAGGGCGAGCGGGTATCCCCCCCAGCGATATTGATCTGAGCTATATGGAAATGGGGATGTACGGCAGCAACGAAGTCAGCGTAATCGTGACGCTTCCGGCCTCCCATACGGCGATCGGCAACGCGACCGAGGCCGTCTCATCCGTCGCCAGTCAGTTTACGGATTTAACCGTGCAAACCGTCGGTGTCCGCCTCGGAACGAGCCGTTGTGATGCGCTTGCCGGGGAAGCTCGCCGCCAGACGATCGCGATCGCCCGTGAGCGAGCGGGGCTAATTGCCGAGTCGATCAGCGCCGATCTCGGCGAAATTACGAACGTTTACGAAAGCTATCAAGATTTGATTCCTTATAGCGCTGCAACTTGCTTAGATGGATCAGGAGAATTTCCGCCCGTGCGCCTATCGAGCTATGGCGGCGAGTGGACGATGTATATGGAGAATGCACCCTTAGAAATCGAACTTTCCACCACGCTAGAAGTGACCTTCTCTGCTGAATAATTTCGGTTTTTCAGTGCTGTGATCGCTGCGATGCAGAAAATTGGGACATCTAAAAAAGCGAAGGTGACCATATGATATGAAATCCTGAAAGCTAGAACGGCGATGGCTTGTTTAGATGTCGGACTTCTGCGTAAGTCCTGGCGATATTACGTTGCTTTTCGGTTTGGATGGGATCTTAATGGCTGTTTGTAAGGCTAAGAAACTGCTCGATCGCCCGCTGAAAATCGACGTTCAAGCCGGTCGTTGTTTCGCAATGTGCGATCCGTCCTTCTGCGTGATAGTCCAAGCTGATCGCGATCCATTCTGCGGGTAAATACGGAAGGCGTTCCGCCCACTCGATCGCCGTCAATCCCGGCTCGAATTCGACGCCTTCCCAGTACAGTTCTGGCTGAAGCTGCGCCGCGCCGCTGGGTTCGAGCCGGTATAAATCGAAGTGATAGAGCGGAATGCGGCCATCGTCGTATTCCACGATGAGCGTAAACGTCGGGCTGACAATGTGATCCGCAATGCCCAAACCTGCACCGATGCCTTGGGTTAACGAGGTTTTTCCCGCGCCGAGATCGCCGCGCAAGAGCAGCACCGCCCCAGCAGGTAGCGTTGCGCCGAGGGCATACCCGAGGTTATAGGTATCGGCAGGATTGGCGAGAAGAAGGTTGTGGTTCATCGCGATCGAAGCTCGAACAGAAGGTCAGGCAGAGGGGTAGGCGAATTTGTAAACTAATGTAATATTTAGCCCTCCATTTAACGTTACATCATGACTTTGATTTCTCTTTGGCGTCGATCGCTGCTCAGTCTGGCGATCGCGGTTTTCTTTGCCCTATCGAGCTTTTTCGGCGGTGATGCCTTAGCGATGGGCGGGACACTCCCGCCACTGGACGCGCCCGCGCCGAGTTTTTCCCTGCCAACCAATACGGGCGACGGTGAAATTGCGCTGGAGGACTATCGCGGTCAGTGGGTGGTGGTGTATTTCTACCCGGCGGATTTTACGCCCGGTTGCACGATCGAGGCGCGTCGGTTTCAGCAGGATTTACCGAAGTACATCGATCGCAATGCCCAGGTGATCGGCGTGAGTGCGGATGATGTGGCGTCGCACGAGGAGTTTTGCGATTCGGAGGGGCTGCGCTTTCCGCTGCTGGCGGACACGACCGGCGCAGTGAGCAAGGCGTATGGGTCGTGGATTTATTCGCGATCGGTGCGTCACAGTTTCATCATTGATCCCGATGGTGTGGTGCGCGATCGGTTCGTCAAGGTGAGTCCGTCGATCCATAGCGCGGAGGTGCTGGAGCATCTGGATGCGCTGCAACATGCCTGAAAAGTCCAAAACAATAAGTCGTGGCTTCAGACCTTTGAGGTTTTAGAAACCTCAAAGGTCTCGCTCCCCGCGATCCATCCAAATTTTGGCTTGCTCATGGAAAATCCCCGCTGAAGATCTTCCTAAAATAGGCGTATCCCTACGGCTCGATCGCTATGCTCGCCCAAGATTCTCGCCTCACTCCCGACGAATACCTCGCCCTCGAAGCGGACAGCGCCATCAAACATGAATACTTCGATGGCTCGATCGTAGCGATGGCCGGAGCGACTGACGCCCACGTGACGATCGCGCTCAACCTCGCGACGGAACTGCGATCGCACCTGCGTAACTCCGGCTGTCGCGTCTACATTTCCGACATGAAAGCCCGCATCGACGAACGTAATCGCTTCTTCTATCCCGACCTGCTGATCACCTGCGATCGGCGCGACACGGACACCACCACCTACAAGCGCTTCCCCAAACTCATCGTCGAAGTTTTATCGGATTCGACGGAATCGTTCGATCGCGGTCAAAAATTTCGCGACTATCAAATCCTCGCGAGCCTGGAAGAGTACGTTTTAATCGATAGCAAAACCCGCCGGGTTGAGATTTACCGCCGTCACACGGAGGGTCTGTGGATTTATCAAAGTTATGGTGACGGTAATGGCGATAACGGCGATCGCTTCCAGCTCAGAAGTATTGACTATACCGGGACGTTTGACACGCTATATGAAGATGTCGCCTTCCCGGACGAGTCATAAAAAATCCCCGCACGGTGGGCAGTGCCGACCCTACGGGGATTTAGCGATTGAACCTTATATCACGGGATTACACGAAATAATCCTGGAGCGCTTTCACCTCCAAGGGGTGATCCTGAAGGGCGCGAATCGCTGCCGCTGTCGCGCGAGCACCGGCCAGGGTCGTGACGATCGGGATTTTGTAGCCCAACGCCGTACGACGAATGAATTGACCCTCCGCTTGAGCGTCTTCGCCTGACGGTGTGTTGATAATCAACTGCACACGCTGGTTTTTGACCACATCAAGCACATTCGGGCGACCTTCCGAAATCTTCAGCACCGCTTCGAGATCGCTGGTGATTCCGGCAGCTTTAAGGAACTTGTAGGTTCCATAGGTCGCCAGAATCTTAAAGCCGAGGCTTTGCAGATCCTTGATGATCGGCACGACGGCTTCTTTGTCGCGATCGATCACCGAAACAAACGCCGTACCGCTGAGGGGCAGGATTTCACCCGCGCCGCTTTCCGCCTTCGCAAACGACTTGCCGAAGCTGCTATCGAGACCCATGACCTCACCGGTCGATCGCATCTCAGGGCCAAGCAGCGTATCGGTTCCGGGGAATTTGTTAAACGGCAAGACCGCCTCTTTCACAGCGACGTGACTCGGGATGATTTCCTCGGTCAAGCCGACATCGGCTAGGGTTTCGCCAGACATGATCCGCGCGGCGATTTTCGCCAGGGGACGCCCGATCGCCTTCGCCACAAACGGAACCGTCCGCGAGGCGCGGGGATTGGCCTCGATGATGAAAACCGTGTCGCCCTGGGTGGCGTACTGTACGTTCATCAGGCCAACGACATCAAGACGTTTCGCGAGGGCGATCGTCCAGGTGCGGATGGTGGCGAGGGCTTCCGCCGATAGCGTTTGGGTCGGCAGCGAGCAGGCCGAGTCGCCGGAGTGAATCCCGGCTTGTTCGATGTGCTCCATGATGCCGCCAATCACGACGTTACCGTCTTTGTCGGTGATCGAATCCACGTCCACCTCAACGGCATTTTCGAGGAATTTATCGATCAAAATCGGGTGATCCGGCTCGACTTGTACTGCGTAGGTCATGTAGCGCTCTAGCTCTGAGTCGGAGTAGACGATTTCCATCGCGCGGCCACCGAGGACGTAGGACGGACGCACAACGACGGGATAGCCGATGCGCTGCGCCACTTTCAGGGCTTGGTTGTAGCTGCGGGCGAGACCGTTGGGCGGCTGTTTGATGTCGAGTTCGCGGAGGATTTGCTCGAAGCGTTCGCGGTCTTCCGAGGCGTCGATCGAGTCCGGCGAGGTTCCCCAGATTTTGGTCGGTACGTCGGGATTTTGCGCTAGGTAGTTTTGGATCGGTACGGCGAGCTTCAGCGGGGTTTGACCGCCGAACTGGATGATCACGCCGACGGGGTTTTCCGCTTCGATGATGTTGAGGACGTCCTCCTGGGTCAGCGGCTCGAAGTAGAGCCGATCGCTGGTGTCATAATCCGTCGAAACCGTTTCCGGGTTGGAGTTGACCATGATTGTCTCGAAGCCCGCGTCTTGCAAGGCAAACGAGGCGTGACAGCAGCAATAGTCAAATTCGATGCCCTGACCGATGCGGTTGGGACCACCGCCGAGGATCATCACCTTGGGTTTATCCGACGGCAAAATCTCGCTTTCGGCGTCGTAGGTCGAGTAGTAGTACGGCGTTTCCGAGGCGAACTCAGCAGCGCAGGTATCAACCATTTTGTAGGCCGGGATCACGCCGAGCTGCTTACGGCGAGCGCGGACGATCGCCTCGTCGGTTTTGGTGGCGTAGGCGATTTGCTTGTCGCTGAAGCCCTGCTGTTTCACCGCTCGCATGGTGGCTTCGTCGATGTCACCGAGCTGGGTGCGCTTGAGGAATTTGCCGGTTTCGAGCAGCTCTTGGAATTTATCGAGGAACCAGGGATCGATTCCGGTGAGTTCGTAGACTTCCTCGACGGTCATGCCCGCTTGCATGGCTTGACGGACGGAGAAGATGCGATCGGGGTTTGGAGTCCGCAATGCTGCCCGGAGATGTGCCAGGGTTGGGATCACGGTTTTACGATCGCAGCCCCAGCCCGCGTAGCCGGTTTCGAGCGATCGCAGCGCTTTTTGGAACGATTCGGCAAAGGTACGACCGATCGCCATCGCTTCCCCGACGGATTTCATCTGGGTGGTGAGGACGGGATCGGTTCCGGGGAATTTCTCGAAGGCGAAACGCGGCACTTTGGTGACGACGTAATCGATCGTCGGCTCGAAGCTGGCCGGGGTTTTCTTCGTAATGTCGTTGGGGATTTCGTCCAAGGTATACCCGACGGCGAGCTTGGCGGCGAACTTGGCGATCGGGAAGCCCGTCGCTTTCGAGGCCAGCGCCGAACTCCGCGACACACGCGGGTTCATTTCAATCACAATAATGTCGCCATTCACCGGGTTAACGGCGAACTGGATATTCGAGCCGCCGGTTTCAACACCGATTTCACGAATAATCGCCACGGACGCATCGCGTAACCGTTGGTATTCCTTATCGGTCAAGGTTTGCGCCGGAGCGACGGTGATCGAGTCGCCGGTGTGGACACCCATCGGGTCGATGTTTTCGATCGAGCAGATAATCACCACGTTATCGGCCAGATCGCGCATCACCTCAAGCTCATACTCTTTCCAGCCGATCAGCGATTTTTCGATTTGAATCTGCGTCACGGGCGAGGCATCGAGACCCGCTTGGGCGATTTCTTCAAATTCCTCTTGGTTGTAGGCAATACCGCCACCGGTTCCGCCCATCGTGAACGAGGGACGCAAAATCAGCGGATACGTGCCAATCTCTTTGGCAATTTCGCGGGCTTCTTCGATCGTGGTGGCAATGCCCGAGGGACACATAGGCACGCCAATTTTGTCCATCGCCTTACGGAAGAGGTCGCGATCCTCAGCTTTTTCGATCGCGTCGAGCTTCGCGCCGATCAGCTCCACGCCATATTTTTCCAGCGTGCCGTCTTTACAGAGAGCCACCGCCAGGTTCAGCGCCGTTTGGCCACCCATCGTTGGCAAGACCGCCTGGGGACGTTCTTTTTCGATCACCTTAGCGACGATTTCCGGCGTCAGCGGCTCGATGTAGGTGCGATCGGCCATGTCCGGGTCGGTCATGATCGTCGCCGGGTTCGAGTTCACCAAGATGACCTCGTAGCCCTCCTCGCGCAGTGCCTTACATGCCTGCGTCCCGGAATAATCGAACTCACAGGCTTGACCAATAACGATCGGGCCAGAACCGAGTAAAAGGATTTTTTTCAGGTCTGTGCGACGGGGCATAATTTTCGCGTCCGAGGGTAAACATCAGGGAGAGGTGATGATCTACGTGTGTTGATACGATCGCACGAGGTCAGTCTGACCTATCCCGATAAAGTCCCGCTCATATTACCAAAAAAATTGAGTTTGAAGCCCCGCTCCTTCGGCAAGCTCAGGACAAGCCTTCTAGGACGATTTTTATTGGTTTTTCATTTTGGTTATGCACCAATCAAAGATAAGACTTTATAGTATTATTTCAAAATGAAAACGCTAAAGTTCAAGTTCTACAGACACAAGCGGAATCGGTTTCTCAAGCGGACAATTAACGCCGCCGGTTTTATCTATAACCATTGTATCGCCCTACACAAACGGTACTACCGAATGTGGGGAAAGCATTTGAACTGTGCGAAACTTCAATCTCATATTGCTAAACTCAGAAAGCGTAATTCTTTCTGGCGATCAGTTGGCTCTCAAGCGGTGCAGAATATTTGTCAACGTATTGAGAAAGCATACCAACTATTTTTTAAACACCATAAAAAAGGAGTTAGACCGCCAAGATTTAAGAAGATCAGACGATACAAGTCCTTTACACTGAAACAAACAGGCTATAAGTTCTTGGGCGGTAATCGTATCAAGATTGGTCGCAGGATCTATCAGTATTGGAACTCTAGAGAAATAGTTGGAAACGTTAAGACCGTAACCATCAAACGAACTCCCTTGGGGGAATTATTTATGGTTGTAGTCGTTGACAGCGTTGATCAACCTGAAGTTAAATTCGAGCCGAGTCGCATCGCTGGGTTTGATTTTGGGTTAAAAATGTTCCTGACTTGCTCGGATGGTTCCAAGATTGAATCCCCGCAGTTTCTTCAGCGATCGCTTCATACCATCAAACAAGCCTATCGGCAGCATTCTAAAAAACAAGTAGGTTCTGCTAATCGAGAGCGAGCTAGAAAGAACTTGGTTCGCCAACACGAAAAGGTGGTTAACCGACGGACAGATTGGTTCTGGAAGCTGGCTCACAATTTAACCGATAGGTTCGACTTGCTATGCTTTGAGACTCTGAATCTCAAGGGGATGCAGCGTCTCTGGGGTCGGAAAGTTTCGGATTTGGCGTTTGCTAATTTTCTGGAAATTCTAGAGTGGGTCGCTTTGAAGAAAGGCAAAGAAGTGGTTTTTATTGATCGCTGGTATCCGTCCTCGAAAACTTGCTCCCATTGCGGTCATGTTCTAGATAGCCTTGATTTATCGGTGCGATCGTGGCGTTGTCCCTCGTGTCAGGTGGTCAATGGCCGAGATGAAAATGCGGCTAAGAATATCAAAGCGGTTGGGGCATCAACCGTTAAGTTAGGCGATGTTAGACAGGCTGTGCCTGCTTTTGCTGTTTGAGCTTAGAATCCCCTCGCCTTTAGGCCGGGGAGTATGTCAAGAGGTTTCGATCGAGCCTCGATCGCAATCTTGAGACGGAAATGACTGCAAAGGTATGGTAATTGTGTCTGAATTTTGACTTAAGCCGGTTTGAGTTTGTGAATTTCGAGTGATCGAGCCAGCGCGACGCCATTTAATCAGGTTAATCAGGACTGATGCACTTCGCGTGCAGATGATCTCAAACGATCGCATCCCACAGTAAGCCCAAGGCTGCACCGCCAGGAACAAGCATCCATGTCGGTGTTTTGTAGCGCAAAATCGCGACCAAGGCCGCACCGCCGATCGCCACCACAAACAGCGACGCCGCGATCGAGGGCTGCACAAACGCTGATCGCGCCAAAGGCAACATCGACGCCGCGATCGTTCCCAGCACCGCAGGCGTCACCCCTTGCAAAAAAGCTTTGACGCGATCGTTGTTCGTTAACCGACGCAGCAGCGGAGCCGCCAAAATAATGAACCCAAACGACGGCGCAAAAATCGCCACGGTGGACACCAGCGCCCCGAGAAATCCCGCCACTTTGTAGCCCACAAACGCCGCCGTCAGCACCACCGGCCCCGGCGACAACTGCCCGATCGCCACGCCGCTGATAAATTCATCGATCGTCAGCCAGTGGAAACGATCGACCACTTCCGACTCCAACAGCGGAATAATCGTCAGTCCGCCGCCAAAAATGGCGCTACCGGCCTTGAGGAAAAAACCCGCCAGCGGTAGGGCAAAATCTGCGATTCGATCGCCGCCCCAAAAACTCGCCACGGTCAACGCTTCGGGAAGTCCGGTTGTGATCGTCAGGAACGGCGAGAGGGTTTGAACGCCCGCCAATGGCAACAGCCACGCGCTCTGATTCTGATCCGATCGGGAACGGTTCGAGATCGCGGCCAGCAGCAGCCCGATCGCGCCCGCCATCAGAAAAATCCACGGCACATCGATCAGGGCGATCGCCGCCAAACCAAACGCCCCGATCGCGATCGCCCAGTGCGCCGGATGCTTGATCGCCTTGCGGCTCAACTTCCAGCAAAACGCCGCCACGATCGCCACCACCACCGGAAAAATCCCCAGAAACAGCGCATCGAGCTGCGGCACGCCCTGCCAGCGAAAGTATCCCCAGGACAGGCCGACGACGATCAAAAACGCAGGCGCGATGAAGCTCAGACCCGCGACGATCGCCCCGATCGTGCCCGATCGCACATAGCCGATATAAATCCCCATCTGCGTCGAAGCAGGCCCCGGCAAAAGCTCACAGACCGCTAACCCCTGAGCAAATTCCTCCGGAGTCAGCCAGCCGCGCCGCACCACCGCCTCATCGTTCTGCATCGCGATATGCGCCTGGGGGCCACCAAACCCCACCGTCCCCAAGCGTAGAAATAACCGCGCCAGCTCCATTAATCGCTGTGTCATCAGAATCTGTATTGTGGCACTGTGGCTCAAAGCCACAGAATACTTTGACCCGTTTCGCTTGGGGTTATGTGGTTTCGTTGAACCAAGAATCCCCACGCCTTTAGGCTGGGGAGTGTCAAGCTTTGCGTCTTAATCCGCTGCATCATCATCCCCCTGATCCTCGATCGCCGCGACCTGAGCATTGAGATAGTCAATCAGCTCATAAATCCGCATCTTCGGGATATAAGGCCAGCCGCCTTCAGCTTCCATTTCCCGCAACAGCGCATAGAGTTCCTGACGACTATTGGGCAAACTCGGAACAAAATAATCGTTAAACGTACTGCGATGTAATTGCTCGATGACGCGTAGCAACGACAGCAGCGCTGCCGTATCTTGCCCACAACTCTCGATCGCGGCCTCAACTCGCTGCGTGATGTCTTGGCAGCGTTCAGGCAAGCTCAATTCACGGTGATCAGGTTCCATGGACAATACAGAAATAAATAAGGGTTGATTAAGGAAGTGTAGAAGGATTGCCGAGATTCAGGCCAAGGACGATGCACACACGCGACGCCAGGACGTTGCTAGATATCGCAGTGTGTAAAGAACGGAGGAGAAGCGTAAGAGCGTAGGCGTTCACGATATAACGGGAGTCTCACGACTCATCGTGCCCCTCGCGCCGTTGTCTCAGATCTAGATCGCTTTGGTTCTCAATAACGGATGATTGAGACTATCTACATCGTTTAAGTGCCTTTAGACTCTATTAAGCAGTAGGTTTGTCCTTCGATCTTACCCTTACTCGTTAAATCACAGCTTTACGGCTGTATTTGGATTGCCTTTTATCTCTAAACGTAGGATCGATCGGCATGATGAACGACCTGATGAACACAGATCGGTATCGTTAGTAACCGAAATTTAGCCCCCCGCTCAAGAGCCTTACATCAGGGTATGGTTCAATCTCAACGACGAGTCCGTAGATTTACCCTTAACATTAGTTGAGTTGGTACTATCTAAGTCCGTCGGTACGTTTGCTATACCTCGAAGGGTTGTACCCAATCCGACGCACGAAAAACAGACACTATTCGCACGACTCGCGATCGCACGATCGCCCGCAGCACGACAACCATGGGAAAAGTAGTTGGCATTGACCTCGGAACCACAAACTCGGTTGTCGCCGTGATGGAAGGCGGCAAGCCGATCGCGATCGCCAACGCCGAAGGTATGCGCACGACCCCATCCGTGGTCGGCTTTAGCAAAGATGGCGAGCGTCTCGTTGGTCAGCTCGCTCGCCGCCAATCCGTCCTCAACCCGCAAAACACGTTCTATGCGGTGAAGCGGTTTATGGGGCGGAAGTATAGCGAACTTGACGAGGTCTCGAAACGGGTTCCGTACACCATTCGCCGGGATCAGTACGGCAACGTCAAAGTAGCCTGTCCCCGGATGCGGAAGGATTTCGCACCCGAGGAAATTTCGGCGATGATTTTGCGTAAACTCGCCGACGAAGCCCAGCGCTACCTCGGCGAAGAGGTCACAGGCGCGGTGGTCACGGTTCCGGCTTACTTTAACGATTCCCAACGGCAGGCCACACGGGATGCCGGACGCATCGCCGGACTCGACATCAAACGCATCCTCAACGAGCCGACGGCGGCGTCGCTGGCCTACGGTTTGGATAATCGCGCCAATCAGACGATTTTGGTGGTGGATCTGGGCGGTGGTACGTTTGATGTGTCGGTGCTGGATGTGGGGGATGGGGTGTTTGAGGTGCGATCGACCAGTGGCGATACACAGCTTGGCGGGAACGATTTTGATAAAAAAATTGTGGATTGGCTAGCCGAGGCGTTTTTAGCCAAAGAAGGGATTGATTTACGTCGCGATCGCCAGTCGCTCCAGCGCCTCAACGAAGCCGCCGAAAAAGCCAAAATCGAACTTAGCGGCGTCGGCGTCACCGATATCAATTTGCCGTTCATCACCGCCACGGAAGACGGCCCGAAACACATCGAAACCCGCCTGACGCGCGGCGAGCTGGAATCGATGTGCGAAGACCTCGTGCGCCGTCTGCGGATTCCGATTAAGCAAGCGGTACTCGATGCCGAGTTGCATCCACGCGATATCGATGAAGTCGTGCTGGTCGGCGGTTCGACGCGGATGCCGATGGTGCAAAATCTGGTCAAAACTCTAATTCGTAAGGAACCGAGCCAAAATGTGAACCCGGATGAGGTGGTGGCCGTTGGTGCGGCGATTCAGGCCGGGATTTTGGAAGGGGAAGTGTCGGATGTGTTGCTGCTCGATGTGACGCCGCTGTCGGTGGGTCTAGAGACGATCGGCGGCGTCATGAAAAAGCTGATCCCGCGTAATACCACGATTCCGGTGCGGCGATCGGATATCTTCTCGACTTCGGAAAACAATCAAAGCCAGGTGGAAATCCACGTGGTGCAGGGCGAGCGGGAAATGGCTGCCGATAATAAATCCCTGGGTCGGTTTATGCTGTCGGGGATTCCGCCCGCGCCGCGTGGTATTCCCCAGGTGCAAGTCTCGTTTGATGTGGACGCGAACGGCATTTTGCAGGTGAGCGCCCTCGATCGCTCCACCGGTCGCGAGCAAAGTGTCACGATTCAAGGGGCTTCGACCCTGACCGAGCGGGAAATCGGGCAGGCGATCCAACAAGCCGAAGAATTCGCCGATACCGATCGCCTGCGTCGCGAAAAGATCGATCGCCGCAACCGTGCCGAAGCCCTCGCCACCCGTGCCGAGCGCGAACTGCGATCGGTTGCCCTCGATTTCGGCTTGCAGTTCGCCCAGGGACAGCGTCGCCGCATCGATATCCTCGTCCAAGAACTACGCGACAGCCTCAGCCGCAATGACGAGCGCGGCATTGATCTCAATTCCGCCAGTCTCCAGGACGCGATGTACGAGCTGAATCGCGAGGTCTCGGAGTTTCTTGGTAATGAAGAAGGCGAAGGCATTATCGACACCATTCGCCGGACATTTGCCGGTGATGATGATCCGAATTTTGGCTTTGAAGAGCGATCGCCCCGCCTGGGACGCCCGCGCTTTGATGAAAGTCCCTACGACGATCGACCGTACGATCGCCCTGCCCGCCCCGGTCGTCGTCCGGGCGATCGTGGCGATCGACCCGGCGGGCGTCCTCCCTCCCGAGTGCCTCGCACGAATGCCTACGACGAAGACTGGGGCGATGAGGATGATTGGTTCTAACGGCTTGAACCGAACCTAAAGCGTTCACGAAAAACAAGATGCCAGTTCTGCCGTTGAGACGCTGCGGCAGCCACACTAGAAACCGGGTTTCTTTCAATTTTCTGAACATGTGTTTAGATTTTGTTCAGAAGCCCGGTTTTTAAACGCTGGTTGCCTTCAGCCCATAATGCGGGCGAAAAATTCGATCGTGTCTTTCAAGGCCGCCACGAATAAATCGACATCTTGCTCAGTATTGTAAAAATACAAACTCGCCCGCGCCGTCGAGCTAATCTCAAACTGTTTATGCAGCGGCTGAGTGCAGTGATGCCCCGTCCGAATGGCAACACCGGACTCGTCAAGCAGTTGGGCGATGTCGTTGGCGTGGACAAGATCACAGGTAAACGCAGTCAGAGCCGCCCGTCCGCTGCCATCGGCCTGCGGCTTGGGACCGTAAAACGTCAGTTGTGGGACGTCGGCTAATCGCTCAAACAGATATTTGCAAAGTTGATGCTCGTAGGCTTCGATCGCGTCCATGCCAATGTTTGACAGATAATCGATCGCCGCACCGAGGGCGATCGCTTCACCGATCGCCGGAGTTCCCGCCTCAAATTTATGGGGCAATCCGGCATAGGTAGACTGTTCCAGTTCCACCTCAGCAATCATTTCTCCCCCGCCTAAAAACGGCGGCATCGCTTCGAGAATCGCCTCGGTTCCGTAAAGGAAGCCGATCCCTGTCGGGGCGCACATTTTATGTCCCGAAGCCACCAGCCAATCGCAGCCGATTGCCTGGACATCCAGCGCCATATGCGGCGCACTTTGGCAGGCATCGATCAAGACCTTTACGCCCTGAGCGTGACTGAGCTTAACGATTTCCTTGATCGGATTAATACAGCCGAGGGTATTGGAAACGTGGACGATCGACACAAGTTTGGTGCGATCGCTCAGTAACGATTTGAACTGATCGAGGTCAAATTCTTGAGTTTCCGTCAGACCGACAAATTTCAACACCGCGCCCGTGCGTTGCGCTAGCATCTGCCACGGAACCAGGTTACTGTGATGCTCCATCACCGACAGAATGATTTCATCACCGGCCTGGATGGCGCTGTTTCCCCAGGCGTAGGCGACGAGGTTGATCGCTTCGCTGGCATTACGCGTGAAGACGATTTCGTTGCGCGATCGGGCATTGACGAACGCCGCAACCTTGTCGCGAGCGGCTTCATACGCCTCGGTGGCGCGAGCGCTGAGGGTGTGAATACCGCGATGGACGTTGGAGTTGTCGCGCGTGTAGTAATGCGCGATCGCGTCGAGTACCGCCTGGGGTTTCTGGGAGGTCGCGGCATTGTCGAGATACACCAGGGGCTGACCGTTAATCGTCTGATCGAGGATCGGGAAATCAGATCGGAGGCGATCGCCGAGGGTGGTATTAAGCGGGGTCTCAGTGGCCAAGGTCATAGGACGCGATTAAACGATGCGAGGTCTTTAGGCTAACAGACAGAGCGCCAACGGGTTAAGCAACACACTGAGCAACCTACCAAGCAATACTCTAGACAATTTCGTCCCACAGCGTTTCCAAGCTGTAGGGACTGCCGTCCATTGCCCAGAAGCTGCCGGACACGTAGCGATAGTGCCGATCGAGCATCGCGATCTCAGTCAGGTCGGTTTCTGTCAATGTTATGTCCGCAGCGGCGAGGTTTTCCGCTTGTCGATCAGGGTTGGTGGATTTGGGAATGGCGGCGGTTCCACGGGCGATCGCCCAGGCGAGCAGCACTTGGGCGGGGGTAGCTTGGTGGCGATCGGCGATCGCGGCGATCGTCGGATTTTCGAGCAATACCGGCTCGTCAGGTGCTTTGAAGGCATCGGGACGATCGCCCGATCCGAGGGGCGAATAGGCCGTGAGGTGGATGTTATTTGCCTTGCAAAAGTCCAGCATGGCGGTTTGTTGCAAATGCGGATGCAGTTCGATTTGGTTTAGCTCCGGTGCAATCGTGGCCACCGCACAGAGCGCGGCGAGCTTATTAATGCTGAAGTTGGAAACGCCCAAATGACGACAAACGCCCACGTCTAGCAAGGCTTCCATCCCGCACCAAGTATCCGCGATCGGCTGTTCTTCCAGCGCAATCAAATCCGATCCCGTTTCTGGCAATAACTGGCCGTGGGGCAGACACACCGGCCAATGAATTAAATACAAATCCAGATAATCAAGCTGCAAATCAGCTAGGGTTTGATCGATCGCCGATCGTACATGTTCCGGACGGTGGGAATCGTTCCACAATTTGGACGTGATCCACAGTTCCTCGCGGGTGACGATGCCTGTGCGAAAACAGTCACTCAGCGCCTGCCCGATCTCTGCCTCATTGCGATAAATCGCCGCGCAGTCAATGTGACGATAGCCCGCCGCGATCGCCGACTTCACCGCCGCCCCGACCTCACCCGGCGCTGATTTCCAGGTTCCAAGACCTAGGATCGGCATCACATCATGGCCACGAAATTCGAGGGTTTTCATAGTGAAGGAGTTGTATTGACAGGGCTGACGCAAACTGGGTTATAAGTCCGACTTCTCATCTTGTCTTGAGAACTGGAACGGCGAAGGCTCGTTCAGACGTTGGACTTCCGCGCCAAACCCGAGTGATTCAGGTTGAATTGCGAATGAATCACAGCGGATTGGCAGCACCGCCCAGCTCTTGAATTTTTTCCTGGGCGTTGTTGTAACAACTAACCTGACCTTGATCGAGGCAAGTTTTCCCGGCACGTTGCAGGTCATCGATCGCACCCACTCGATCATTCAACGCTTGGCGTACCAACGCGCGGTTAAAGTAGGCTCCGGCAAAGTTGGGATTCAGGCGCAGGGCTTGGGTGTGATCTTCGATCGCCTTACGGTATTCACCGAGGTCGTTATAGGCGCTGCCACGATTGCTGTAGGCCACGGAATTATCGGGATCAATCTCGATCGCTTTGGAATAGTCGGCGATCGCCCGATCAAAATCCTGCTGCGCCGAATAGGACAAACCGCGATTGCTGTAGCCTTTAGCCGACTCCGGATTGAGTTCGATCGTCCGCGAACAATCGGCGATCGCCTCGGGATATTTCTGAAGCTGATAGTAGGCAACGCAACGGTTGGTGTAGGCGATCGAGGCGCTGCGATCAATCTCGATGGCTTGGGAACAGTCGTTAATCGCCGCTTCCACTTGACCCATATTGAGCTGAACGCTACACCGATTGGTGTAAGCCTCCACATTTTCCGCGTCCAGCTCGATCGTCTTGCTGTAATCCTCCAACGCTCCCTGATAGTTACCGAGCGCAGAGAAGGCGCGGCCACGACTGTAGTAAGCGTCGGGTTCCTCCGGGGCAACACGGATCGCCTGGGTATAGTCAGCGATCGCCTTTTGCTTATCGCCTAGCGCCGAATGCGCTAGACCGCGACTGATATAGGGATACGGATTTTCCGCATCGAGCAAAATCGCCTGGGTGTAATCCTGAATCGAGGATTGAAAATCATCGACATCATGGGAGGCGAGGCCGCGATGGTAGTAGGCATCGGGGTCGTTGGGATTGAGCTGTAAAACGCTGCTGAAATCGGCGATCGCGGCTTGCAAATCACCCAAATCGGCATAGGCAAGGCCGCGATTAAAATAAGCATCGCTAGTATTCGGGTTTAGCTTGATCGCCGTGGAATAGTCCGCCAACGCCATCTCGTAATTGCCCATATCAAAATGAACATTGGCACGTTTGTAGTAGGCGTTCGCATCATCGGGGTCGAGATCGATCGCGCGATCAAAATCCAGCAGCGCTCCCGGCTCGTCACCCTCTTCAATTTTTTGTAACCCACGCTGATAAAACGCTTGCGCCCGACCCGCGCTCGGATATTGCCAAAACCAAAACGCACCCAGTACCGCAAACAGCGCCAGCAGTGCAAACCCAGCGCTACGAGGGACGCGGCTTTGTACTCGATGAGCCTTATCTTTGATCAATACCCACAGCGGTTTCGGTGGGGGCGCTGTGTGGTCGATGACACTTTCGATCGGCTCCTCTTCCTCCTCCTCCTCATGATCAACCACGTAATAGGACATTAAGGGATCGAGATCATCGAGGACATCTCGCGCTGACTGATAGCGTTGCCCACTCGAATAGGCCACCATGCGATCGATAACGGTCGCGAATTCATCCGAGACGGCGCTGACCCGATCGCGCCACTGCATGACGCCGTCGCGATCCTGAAGCTTCGGTAAATTGTTCGACGAGACGCCCGTGAGCGCCTGCACGGCGATCGCCCCCAGGGCATAAATATCGCTATTAAAGTGCGGATTGCCCTGAAATTGCTCGACGGGCATATAGACCGGCGTACCGGCGGCGATCGTCCGGTTTCTAATCTCACCCGCAATCTGTTGGCTCAGTTCTTTCACCGAACCAAAATCAATTAGGACAATGTCATTGTCCTCGCTACGGCGAATCAGATTTTCGGGCTTAACATCGCGGTGAATGACATCCTCAGCATGAATGAACTCCAGGATTTCGAGCACGCGATAGACAATGGCCGCCACCTCCGATTCGCTCAAGGGCTGACCTGGAACGATCTCCTCCGTTAGCGGCTGACCGCTGACGTATTCCTTGACGAGATAAAGCTGACCGTTTTCCTCAAAATAGGCCAACAGCCGAGGAATATTGTCGTGATTGCCTAATTTTTCTAAGGTTTCCGCTTCTTGCTTAAATAAACGCTCGGCAGTTTGACTGCCATCGACTTCCTCTCGTACCTGCACCAGTTGCTTGACGACACACTTCGGCAGACCAGGGCGACGTAAATCAGCGGCGAGGTAGGTCTGACCAAAGGAGCCGGAGCCGAGAACCTTGATGATTCTGTAACGTCTGTCGAGCAGTTGACCAATCACGATTTTTTCGACCCCAACCTCGCCGTGCTTACTGATTATATTCCACTATTTTTGGCGGTTTCCCGGAGGACAGCGCCACCGATCGTTCGTTTCGCTCGTTTGATTCTTGCATGTCGCGATCGCGTTGGTCGATCAGAGCTTGACGCCGCCGTGCGATGCGTCGGTTACGCAGCGTCAACAGAGACAACGAAACTGTGTACGCGATCGAGCCGAGTAGCAGACCCATGACGATCGAACCGACCCCCAAGGGAATCGAGATATCTCGCATCTGCAATAGCATGTCATCAAACGAGTCCCAACGCAGGGGAGCAGGCGCTTGAAAGTTCGGCAGTAGGAACAAACCGAGATTGTAGTTGAGCCAAAAAATGGGGACGTAGGTGAGCGGGTTGCTCAACCAGGTTCCGATCGCAGCACAGAGTTTATTGCCACGCAACAGGAACGCAAGCAGCACCCCGATCGCCGTTTGTCCACCAAACAGAGGCAAGCAAGCCGCAAACACACCGATACCCAGTCCACGAGCGATCGAGTGAGGGCAATCGCGCACTCGTTGCAGACGACGTCGGAGATAGGAAAACCATCGCCATCCTAGAGGCAATCGTCGAATCTTGCGGCGAGCACTCGATTTCATAGGTAAAGGGAAGTGGGGCAACTGTCGTTTCAAAGCAGGAGAGCGCAGCAGACTTTAACGTGGCTTGCTGCGCCCCTTGCTTAAATTATAGGAAAATTGCTCCTCGCTCCATCGGCGATCGTCACGAAACGTAGTTCCCCGTGGGCGGCACATTCTCTATGTGAACCTCAGGAAGTGGATTTCAGAGAATTTGCTTAACCCGAACTTACGTCAGTCTAGGGCGTGTCATCAATTAGCACCAGACCCCTTACGGGGTAAGCTGTTGAACGCCCGACCCAACAAAAAACAAAAGGGGCTGAAACCCTTGCTGAATCAAGGCTACAAATTTAATTGATGACAGCCCCTAGCTAAAGCATCGAAGAGCTCGTATCGTGCTCGCCGATCAGTTTCTCGACCCGAGCCTCATCGATCCGCGTAATCATCCGTTTCGCTTCATGCAAATCGCGGGTCGTCTTCGCCACGCTGAAGGTTGACGTAATCGAAAACAAGACACCCATCCCGAGAAATGCCTTTTTCCATGGATCGACTGGCATATAGACAATACCCAGAGCGAGAACCGAAATCGAAAGAACAAAGGATGCCCAGGCTTGAAAAACCCAGGCCGGACTGTGTTGATGTTTCATCACAAAAAGCTCCATCGACGCTATGCGTACAGGTTTAAAGAGCGCCGCCTACGGAATCATCTCGATCGATCGGTGTCGTTGGGTCGTGATCGATCGCGAAGCTTCAAACGCAGCTAGCGCAGGTTCAGGATGCTTTTAGGCTAGCCACTGCCAGCGTCAAGTCCCTTATCGATTAGGCCAATCTCTAAATCGTCCTGATTGCATCCCCCCACGCAGGAAGGGGCTGAAATAATACCCCTAGATGATTTCAGGAGCCACATTCCTGGGATCTTATCCGATCATTATTTTTTATTTCAAAGAAACTGGCATAAAGGGCGCTATCTTAATTTTTAGATTAACCTCAAATCACGACGATTTAAGATCGTCGAGAAATACGGGACTCCCATTTTTTTAATTCTGACTGTATTTCCGAAAAAAAATCACATTTAAAAAACATCAAAACCAAGACTATGTCACACTGTTATCTTATTCGCTAAGTCCGCTTTTCGTCCGTTTTAAAACCAATCCTTTACATCTTTTTTTGTAGCGAATTTTACTCCAGAAAGATTTTGGAGAGATTTGCTAGGGACTTAATCATCATGAAATTCAACTGCCTTTCCCAACTGATTCGCTTCCTTCAGGACGATTTAGATGTGCCGACGAACTCGATCGCCCTGGTTTTGCGTCAACGTGAACTGTCTTTCGATACGCTGCCCATGCTGCTCTGGCAATACGGCTTGATTGACTTACAGCAGCTCGATCGCATTTTTGATTGGCTGGAGACAAGATAGCTTTTTATGAAGAAATATTTCTAGATCGCAATATAAAAAACCGAAATAGACCCTGATCATTTAGTGAGCGAAATGAAACGTTAAACTCACCAATTAAAAAAGAAGAGAATGCTAGGCTCGGGGAGTGCCGGTCAGCGTAATTATTGGAGACTGTCCAACGTGACGACGATTCCCTCTCCCCCTAGTATTTCCCCCAAGCAAATGACGCTGCTACGGATTGTGGCGGCGATGGCTTGGGCGGATGGTCATCTTGCACAAGAAGAAGTTGACGTGGCGATCGAGAATTTCAGTCAGATTTTCTCGAAGCACGACGATCACAAAGCGCGTTTACAGGAAGAGCTGCGCGAGTATTTGATGCAAAATCTGCCGCTCGAAAGTCTGGTGCCGCAGTTGGAAACGCTGGAGGAACGCAAGCTGGTGCTGAAGCTGGGCTATGAGGTGATCGCATCGAGCGCCCGATCGCCGCACGAACCGACGATCAATGCAGAAGAAGCGATGGCCTACGCCAAGCTCGTGCGTTTGCTCGGTCTATCGGATGAAACGGTGCAGACAATTGAAGACAGTGTCGATCGTGACACGCTCCAAGGCCAAGATTGGATGGCCAATATCACAAACGATCTGGAGCAACTGGCTCGCGACGATACCTGATATTTTTTGATACGTACTGGGAAGGGCGAGAAGTCCGACTTTTTCAAAAAGTCGGACTTCTGAGATTGGCGATTATTTCTGAGCAATACCCTAAGGTCGTCTCAGGGCTGTTTTTTGGGATTGATGCGCGGTTAATGCCAGCCTGATCGCGTCCGATCGCGTTCGATCGCGTTCAACAGTGGGGCGAGTTTCGGCGGTTGCGGTATCTTGAGAAAAGCTTTTAAGCCCAGCTTGGCGTCATCAGGATTGCCCAGGCTGCGATTTTTTAACCTTAAGTTTCAACGTTACTTTGACCCGACCCGCGCTGTTGCCCTGTGGCACAGTGCGCGGCCACACCACTTTTACGATCGCCCCATGACTGCCGTTAACATCCCCGCTTCCGATCCCGCTCGCGACCCTGTTAGCACCGATCAAGCCACCCCGAAACCCCGCACCCTCGCCCACCAAAACGCGAAGGGACTCAAGCCCGGTAGCCCAAAACCGGCGAAAGAGCTGTGCAGCGAGTGCGGCCTCTGCGATACGCACTACATCGCCTACGTTAAAGATGCCTGTGCGTTTCTCAATCAGCAATTTGACGGGCTGGAAACGGCCAGTCACGGGCGCACGCGCGATCTCGAAGACGATCACGAGCTGTATTTTGGTGTGCATCAGGAGATGTTCGCCGCCCGCAATACGCAGCCGATCGAGGGCGCACAGTGGACGGGCATTGTTAGCACGCTGGCCTGCGAGATGCTCGAACGCGGCTTAGTCGAGGGCGTGATCTGCGTGCAAAACTCGCCGACCGATCGCTTTGGCCCGATGCCGATCGTGGCGCGAACCCCGGCGGAAGTGCTGGCGGCGAAGGTGAACAAGCCGACGCTGTCGCCGAATTTGTCGGTGCTGGAACAGATCGAACAGGCGGGGATGAAGCGCGTCTTGGCGATCGGCGTGGGCTGCCAAATCCAGGCGCTGCGAGCGGTGCAGCATGAGATCGGCCTCGAAAAGCTGTACGTGCTGGGGATGCCCTGCGTGGATAATGTCGATCGCGCCGGTCTGCAAAAATTCCTGGAAACCACGAGCCGATCGCCGGAAACCGTGGTGCATTACGAGTTTATGCAAGATTTTCGGGTTCACTTCCGTCATGAGGATGGATCGATCGAACTCGTACCGTTTTTTGGTCTGAATACGAAAGAACTCAAAGACGTGTTTGCGCCGTCCTGCATGAGCTGTTTTGACTACACCAATGGTCTGGCGGACTTGGTCGTCGGCTACATGGGTGCGCCGTTCCAGTGGCAGTGGATTGTGGTGCGGAACGAGACCGGGGCGGAGATGTTGGATCTGATTCGCGATCGGCTCGAAACGCAGCCCGTTAGCTCTAGCGGCGATCGTAAACAAGCCGTCCAGCAAAGCATCCCGGCCTACGATATGGGCGTGACGCTGCCGATGTGGGCGGCGCGACTGATGGGCGTGTTTATCGAACGTTTCGGCCCCAAGGGTCTGGAGTATGCGCGATTCTCGATCGATTCGCACTTCACGCGCAACTATCTCTACACCCAGCGCAACCATCCCGACACGCTGGAGGCTCACGTTCCTGAGTTTGCGAAAAAAATCGTGAGTCAGTACCAGTTACCCAAGTCCTAGCCCCGATGAACCCGACCCGACCCCGTTATTCCAGACAACCATGACCATACGGCGTGTACTGTGGCTGCTTTGCATCCTGGGTTTAGCCGGGGTTTGGATCTTGTTGGCCGCGTCGCCGTTGGCCTAACCGTTATCGTCCGTTCAATTATTGTCAGAATATACTGAGAGCGTTGAGCGGAGTCGAAACGCGGTGTTTGAGCAAACAGAACAGAGTCAACTGGTCTCGCTTTTTTGGTTGCACTGACTATCACGATAGGACTTCGGACTGACGTAGAAGTGC
>CAZFJL010000024.1:58732-66874 GCA_964518905.1 uncultured Geitlerinema sp.
GGTTCGATTAAGAGTCTTGCCTAAATATAATCGCCTCAAAAAAAAGCTGAGAGCACTGAGCGGAGTCGAAGTGCGGTTCTGAACTGAGACGAGAGTGTCCTAATTTAGTCGGCTTGCATTCTATCAGGCATCATCGCCGATCTCAGAAGTGCAACTTTTCTCAAAAGTCGCACTTCTGAGATCGACGATTATGCCTGACAGAATGCAAGCCGACTAAATTAGGACACTCTCGTCTCAGTTAAGAACCGCACTATTTGCTTCGCAAAGGCTATGCCAACGACTCCGCTCAGTGCTCTCAGCTTTTTTTGAGGCGATTATGTTTGGGCAAAACTCTTTCTTAGTCAAACCCGTATTGCGGCGCGTTCGGCTGGGCGATCGCCATAAACTCCGTCACCTCCGGCGGACACCCGAAACGACCGGGAAAATACGACCCCAAGCCGCGATTCACATACAGCCGATTGCGACCCAGGCGAAACATCCCCGACGCCCATTCCCAATGCTGCGTCACATAATCCCCTTTCCCCAACAGCGGTAAGTAGGGATAGAGCGGTTTGGGGACAATCCAGCGGAAAAAGTCGAGGTATTTCGGCAAAGGGCCGAGGAACGGTAGCACGAGCTGCCCGCCGTGGGTATGGCCGGACAGGATCAAATCGCAACGCCAGCGCCGTAGGGTCTCGGCGGTGTCGGGATTGTGGGACAGGACGATACGCGGTACATCGGGATCGAGGTCGCGAAAGACGGGCGCGGGATCGAATTCACCCGACCACAGATCCGCAAGCCCCACCAACGCCAAACCGTCGCCAGCGGGATATACGACCTGATTCCACAAAACGCAAATCCCGATCCGTGATAGAGCTCGGGTGACGTAATGACGGGCTTCGGGCAGGTAAATATCGTGGTTGCCGAGGATGGCGTAGATGCCGTGGCGGGCGTGCAGCCGCTTGAGAAACGGGATTAGCGCGTCGATCGGCTCCGGTTCATCATGAATGAAATCGCCGGTGAGGACGATAATGTCCGGTGCGTTACGGTTCGCTGTGTCGATCGCCTGGTTGAGCAAGCGATCGGAAAGCTGACCGTTGGTGTAATGCAGATCGGAGAGTTGGACGATTTTAAGCCCGTGAAGTCGTTGCGGCAGCTTGGCGAAGGGAATCGTCAGGCGTTCAACACGCAGTTTTCCCGTACGGATCGGTTTCATCGATCGATCATCCTGATGGGTATGGGCTTTAGGCTCGAACGGAACACCAAATAGAACACCAAAACGAAGACGAGTCCAGCTTGGCTTTGCGGCTGTGGTTGAATGAAATACCGGATGAAAGCGACACCGTTAATTACGTCATCATATCGAGAATATCGAGCCCTTTGCCCCTTGCTATGTCTGACCCCATCACCCTGATTGCGGACACCTCCGATCGCCTGGATCGCCTGCTGGCCGATCGCCTTGAGGATCTCTCCCGATCGCGCCTCCAAAGCCTGATCGAGCAAGGACACGTTCGCCTCAATGACAGTACCTGCACGCAAAAAAAACAGAAACTCAAACCCGGCGATCGGCTTGAAATCACCATTCCCGATGCTGAACCCCTCGATACTCTGATTCCGCTCGATCTTCCCCTCGATGTCCTCTACGAAGATGACGATCTACTGATCATCAATAAGCCCGTCGGCCTCGTGGTTCATCCCGCCCCCGGCCATGCCCAGGACACCTTAGTAAATGCCCTGCTCCATCACTGTAAGGGCAAACTATCCGGCATCGGCGGAACCCAACGCCCCGGCATTGTTCACCGCCTCGATAAAGACACCACCGGCGCGATCGTCGTCGCCAAAACCGATCTCGCCCACCAGCACCTCCAGGCACAGATCGCCGCCAAAACCGCACGGCGAGAATATCTCGGCCTCGTTCACGGTTCACCCCGCGAGGATCACGGTACGATCAATCTTCCCGTCGGACGCCATCCCGCCGATCGCAAAAAGATGACCATCCTGGACGTCGAGCGTGGGGGACGTGTGGCGATGACCCATTGGGATGTGATCGATCGCCTCGGCAATTACACCCTGATTCACTTCCGCCTCGAAACCGGACGCACCCACCAAATCCGAGTCCACAGCGCCGCCATCGGCCACCCGATCGTCGGCGATCCGCTCTATAGCTCCACCCACGCGATCGGCGTCAACCTGCCCGGACAAGCCCTGCACGCCTGGAAACTGATCCTGCGGCATCCGCGTACTAACGAGGAAATCGCCGCGATCGCCGATCCGCCGCCCGTTTTTGACAAACTATTACGTGTATTAAAAAGTCGTCAAGTGCGATCGGGAAAATAGTAAAATTAACTTGATAAATTCTATCTATAAAGTAGATAAACAAAAAAGCTTTGTTTATTGTCAGCAATGAAAAATCGGCATGATTCATCACCGGCAAAAAATAAACCGTATCTTCTCTTACTAGTTGATGACATCCCCGAAAATCTCAAGATTTTAAGAGGGAAAATTGCTGATTTTCAGTGTCGATTAACATTTGCGATGAACGGCACACAAGCATTAGAAAGAGCAACGGGTAGTCTACCAGACTTAATTTTATTAGACTTAATGATGCCGGGAATGAATGGCCTGGAAGTCTGCGAGCAGCTCAAGCAAAATCCCATAACCGCAGATATCCCTGTTATTTTTCTCACGGCGAGTAATGATGTCAGCAATCTAGAACAAGCCTTTGCCGTCGGCGCCGCCGATTATGTCACAAAACCCTTTCGCGTTGAAGAACTGATTGCTCGTATTACCAATCACCTCGAACTGGCAAAACTGCGTCATCAAGCGCAACGCAAAGCACAGCAGGAATCTATCCTACGCGAATTGGTGACAGAAATTCATGCCTCACTACAGCTACAACAAATCCTCGCAACCGCTGTCGAGAGTATACGTAAGTTGCTCAGTGCCGATCGCGTCGCGATCGCTCGCTACGGATCGAGCAAAGCGCCGTCTATTATCGCTTCCACCGATCAGGCATTGCTGACGGCCAACTATCCTGTCGATGCCCCGATCGACGTTACCCCACACATTCGCTCGACGACTCAACCCGATCACTTAACTCTCAGCGATCGAAATTGGTTTCAGCGTTGCCAAATCGAAGCGGAGTATCGCCTTCCCATCATCCAAGATTCTAAACTGTGGGGAATGCTGCTCATTCAGGCTCACGAAGAAACGATCGACGCGATCGATCTAGACCTACTTGATCCCGTGATTGCGCAACTAATCATTGCGATTCAACAATCAAACTTGCACCACAGTTTGCAGCTTGCCAACACCGAATTAACCCGACTCAGTAATTTAGATGGTTTGACGCAAATCGCCAATCGTCGCTCTTTAGATGATTATCTCGATCGAGAATATCGACGGTTACAACGTGACCAGAAATCGCTGTCTATCATCATGATCGATATCGATCACTTCAAGCTCTATAACGATACCTACGGTCATCCTCAGGGCGATACCTGTTTAATCGCAGTCGCTGAGGTGCTGAGTAAGTCCGTAAGCCGATCCAGCGATTTTTTGGCACGTTATGGCGGTGAAGAATTTACCATTGTCCTACCAAATACTGACGCTCCAGGAGCCATTCATCTCGCTCGCCAGATCCAGAAAAATCTTGCTCGTCTTAATCTGGAACATCGCACTCATCTCTCTAGCGATCATGTGACGTTAAGCATGGGAGTTGCTTCGATCATTCCCAAAGTCGGCACGTCCTCCCATGAAATTGTTGCGGCGGCGGATGCGGCTCTCTTTCAAGCAAAAGAACAGGGACGTAACGGCATTTGTTGTGCAGAGCCAGAGATGGCGCAATTGCTTGCTTTAAATATCGAGGCGGGTCTAGAACGTTGCGATCGTGATATGTCGCTATATCAAGAATTGCTTGATGTTTTCCTTCAGACTCATGCTGATTTTGAAGCGCAATTGCAAGGCGCCTTGCAACTGGGCAATCATGATCATTCGTTTTATCTTGTCAATATTTTACGAGGCGGGTCGAATAACATCGGAGCAAAGACCTTAGAACACCTGACAATCACTCTAGAGCGACAGTTAAATGTACAGGGAATTGATCCAGCCGAATTACAGCGTAATATTTCAAATCTCGTGTCAGAGTTAGACCGCGTTCGATATGCGATCCAAGCTTTTAAGCGGTCTACGATTCATTCTCAGGATCAATCGCCATTGCTGCCGTAGACCAGGGCAAACGGGAAAAATGACCGTAGCGCAGGTGTCCTCACCGGCTTTGGATCTAGGAGTTCGAGCGAGAAATGGGAGGATGCGTTGGCCTTGGGAAAAACATCAAAAAATAGGGAGCATCCCATTTGTGTCACCCTCACCCTAAATCCCTCTCCCAACTTGGGAGAGGGACTTTGAATCGGTCTCCCCTTCTCCCTTTTTTGGGAGAAGGGGCTGGGGGATGAGGGGCAAGTTGCACAAACGGGATGCTCCCAAAAAATAGTCATCGGTAAAGCCTAATGGTATAAACGGTTGAGTATTTTTTCGGTGTGAGGGAGAGTCCATATCGTGGCGATCGCAACAGGAATTGCAATAGGAGCCGGAGCGGTCGCAGGTGCAATCGGCCTCGGGCTGCTGGGATTTGAGGCGAAATATCGCCAGCGTCAGGGGAATGACCTGGTGTTTAAGCCGGGACGCTGGGAGACGATCGAACGGAGTGCCGATCGGGTGCTGCTCGTGGGTGAAACCGAGCTGTATAACGCCACAGATGCGCTGGAGATCATGATCCCCGAGGTGTCGGCAGAGGTGACGCTGCTCGGTGGTGATGACTTGCACGCGATCCAGTCCGATATTCGCATCACGCCGCAACACCCTGATGCGCCTGCCCGCGATGATGGCTACTGGTTTGCCTATATCGTCAAAGCGAAATACAGCACTGGGGTCAAAATCTCGATCGAGCTGACCGGCGCGAATCTTGAGCGGATCAAAACCGTTTGGCTGCGGTTTAACTACATGACCTACGGCCCCGCCGGACGCATTCCCAAAATCGGCCACGCCGTCGTCCCGCTGGACTATCCCGATCGCAATGCCCCGCCGAACTGGCTCGATCGCGATCGCGCCCAGGTTTTCCCCGTCAAAACCCACCTGCTCACCCACCTCGATGACCCCGTCGAAGTGGTGCGCCGCTACGTGCTGCCCCACTCGAAAGCGGGCGACATCGTGACGATCGGCGAAACGCCGGTCGCGATCATGCAGCAGCGCTGGCGCTATCCGGCGGATGTTAAACCGGGCTGGCTGGCGAAACGGCTGTGCTATTTCTTCCTGCCGACATCGAGTCTGGCGACGGTGTGCGGCCTGCAAACTCTGGTGGATAACTCCGGCGCGTGGCGGGTTGGGCTGGCCTTCGCGATCGGCGCGATCGCCAAAATCTTCGGACGTCCCGGTGTGTTCTACCAGCTTGCGGGCGAACAGGCACGCCTGATCGACGACGTCACCGGCACGCTGCCGCCCTACGATCGCTTCATCGTCCTCGGCCCCCACGATGCCCAAGGGCTAGTCAATCGCATCAAACGCGATACCGGCTTAGAAGCCGCCGTCGTCGATGTGAACGATCTCAAGGCCGTGAAAGTGCTGGCCTCGTCGTCGGCCAAAATTGACGGCGTGCTGCAAGATGCGCTCCGCAGCAATCCTGCCGGGAATGCGGACGAACAAACACCGGTGGTTCTGGTGCGTCCGAAGCTGCATTAATCGCTTGAGGCGGCAACGATCCGTTACGATCCGTCACGATCCGTCACCATCGCGATCGCAATTACCCATGCAAGAATCTCAATACGCGAGATAATGGGTACAGACGCGTGAATTATCGATGTCGATCTTGGTATTGAAGTTAGTCTTAGATTCGAGGTTGGTGATCGCGCTTTGATGCTCATCACTACTTTTTTAGTATGACCTTCGATTCCAACAAACTCGATATCCGTGCCTTGCAATTTCGCGATCTCGATGCGATCGAAGCGTTGTTGCCTCAAGCCCTAACCGCACGCAGTTCGGGATCGATTCTCGACCTAGCAACGCATCTCGATCGCATCCGCAGCTACTACGGCCTCCTTACGTGCCTGAGTTTGCTGCCGACGCACTATCAACATTTATTTTCTGTATTTGTGGCGGAGAAAAATCGCCAAATTCAGGGAGCCGTTCAGGTCTCGCCGTCCAATCGTGGCGCGACCACCTGGCGAATCGATCGCCTGATTGCCGACCCGAGCCGTGGCGCTCAGGACACCAGTACCGCGTTAATTCGCCACTGTTTGCAAAATCTCTGGAAAGCGCGGACGTGGCTCGCAGAGGTCAAAGTCAGCAACGCTGACGCGATGGCGATTTATCGTCAGAACGGCTTCCAATGTCTGACGCAGGTGACGCACTGGGACTTTAGCGCCGATCTGCTCGCCGAACTGAGCCAGCGTGAACCGGATTTACCGAACCTGATGCCGGTGAATAACTCCGATGCGTCGCTGCTCTATCAGCTCGATACGGCGTCGATGTTGCCCCACGTGCGTCAGGTCTACGATCGCCACGTCTGCGACTTCAAAACGAGTCTGTTTGATTCGGTGATGGACGGATTTAAGCGCTGGATGAGCAAAACCGATTCGGTAGCCGGGTATGTGTTCGAGCCGCAACGCAAAGCGGCGATCGGCTATTTTCAGATGCAGCTCAGTCAGCAAGGAACGTTTCCCCATAGTGCCGATCTGACGGTTCACCCGGCCTATACCTGGCTCTATCCCGAACTGTTAGCGCAGATGGCACGGGTCACGCGCGAGCTTCCGGCGCAGTCGCTACGGTTAACCTCGGCGGACTACCAAACCGAGCGCGAGGAATTTTTCCAGCGGGTCGGTGCGCGTCCGGTAGAGCATACGCAGTTGATGTCGCGATCGGTGTGGCACAAGCTGCGCGAAACGAAGCAAGTGACCCTCGACGGCCTCCAACTGTCGGACGTGCTGGGCGGTTTCCAACCGGCGCGTAAGCCGATCCCCAGCCGCTGGCTTCAGCATTTATACGAGCTGGAAAGCTACAAAGACGATCAAAATCCTGACAACCCTCACAACGATCGCAACTAGATCGCTTGAGGCAGCATTTAGAAACCATTCACATTTAGAAACAGAAATAGAAACAGAAATCCGGTTTCTCACTCCCGTTTCAATTCTCCCGTCCTCCTTTCTCCTCTCCTTATCACGACCTATGGCAACGATCGCCGTCATTGACTACGACATGGGCAACCTGCATTCAGCCTGCAAAGGGCTCGACAATGCGGGCGGTCACACCATAGTCACCGATGTACCCGAGGAGATTCTCGCGGCGGATGCGGTGGTGTTGCCGGGAGTCGGGTCGTTCGATCCGGCGGTGCGGCATTTGCGATCGCGCGGTCTCGAAACGACGATCAAGGCCGTGCTTGAGTCGGGCAAGCCGTTTCTCGGGATTTGCCTCGGGCTACAGATTTTGTTTGACAAGTCTGAGGAAGGATCGGAACCCGGTCTCGGGATTATTCCCGGTACGGTGCGCCACTTCACGCCCGAACCGGGAATCACGATTCCGCATATGGGCTGGAATCAGCTCGAATACGCCCAGCCGGAAAGCCCGCTGTGGGAAGGTCTCGGCGGTTCGCCCTGGGTCTATTTTGTCCATTCTTACTACGTCGATCCGATCGACCCTAGCGTCAAAGCCGCGACGGTACATCACGGGAGCCAGCAGATCACGGCGGCGATCGCCCGCGATAACCTGATGGCCGTCCAGTTTCACCCCGAAAAATCATCCGATGCTGGCTTAAAGCTGCTGTCTAATTTCGTTCAACTTGCGGAGGCTTCCTCATGAGCACCCCTTCCCGATCGACATCAACGTCCCCTGACGCTGCCACTCCCGAAAAAACGCCGGTTCCCCCGATCGAAATCAGCGTTGATGCGACGACACTCATGACGATCGTTGTGGCTTTGTTAATCGTTCCCTTACTGCTGTCGGGCTTTCTGTTTCAGTAGTTTTTGGTTTGAGCTTGATTGAGTTTAATTGGTTCGGGTAGAGTCTGTGGCGACGGTCACGACCCCCGATCCCTCAAATTTTGACGGTTTGGCGAATGATATAGCAAAAAACGATTTTGTTAGGACGTACAAAAAAAGCTGAGAGCACTGAGCG
>CAZFJL010000025.1:0-66360 GCA_964518905.1 uncultured Geitlerinema sp.
GAGCAGCGTCCCGGCGGAAATCGGACAACTCTCACAGCTCACAACGCTTAACCTCGGCTATAACCAACTGAGCAGCGTCCCGGCGGAAATCGGACAACTCTCACAGCTCACCACGCTAGACCTCAGCTTTAACCAACTGAGCAGCGTCCCGGCGGAAATCGGACAACTCTCACAGCTCACAACGCTTAACCTCTTCAATAACCAACTGAGCAGCGTCCCGGCGGAAATCGCACAACTCTCACAGCTCACCTCGCTTAACCTCTTCAATAACCAACTGAGCAGCGTCCCGGCGGAAATCGCACAACTCTCACAGCTCACCACGCTAGACCTCAGCTCTAACCAACAGAGCAGCGTCCCGGCGGAAATCGCACAACTATCACAGCTCACCTCGCTAGACCTCCGCTCTAACCAACTGAGCAGCCTCCCAGAGTGGATTCGGGATTTACCCAACCTTGACAAACTGTATTTACTCGGAAACCCGATCGCCATCCCCCCCGAAATCCTGATCGGCAGGAATGAATACAAAGCAGGCGACCTCGAAACCATCCTCAAATTCGCCTTCACGCCACCCAGCGAGTCTAAACCCCTCTACGAAGCCAAACTCATCCTCGTCGGCGACGGCGGCGCAGGCAAAACCACCCTCGCCAACAAACTCCAAAACCCCGACTACCAACTGACAACCACGATCGAGGACTACGACTGGACACGCGGCATCGACATCCTCCCCTGGGAAATCCAACACCCCAGCGGCCACCCCTACCGCGTCAACATCTGGGACTTCGGCGGCCAGGACATCTACCACACCACCCACCAATTTTTCCTCTCCAGCCGCTCCGTCTACGTCCTCGTTCACGACAACCGCCAAGGCAAAACCGACTTTCAATACTGGCAAAAAAACATTCGCCTGCTCGGCGGCAACAGCCCGATCATTATCGTCAAAAACCAAAAAGGCGACTGCACCCTCGATGAATCCGCCTTTCAGCTCGATAACCTCGATAACGTCACCATCTGCACCACTAACCTCGCCACCAACGCCGGACTCGACGACGTTCGCCGCGCGATCGAACACGCCCTCTGTCACCTCGATCGTGTCGGCGAACCGCTGCCCCTCGCCTGGGCAAACATCCGCGCCATCCTCCAAAACCTCTCGCAAAACCGCAACTACATCGACGAATACGACTACATCGGCTACTGCCAAAAAGAAGGCTTGACCGATCGCGCCGAGATGCGAGCCGCCAGCCACTTTTTCCACGAGCTAGGCATCTGCCTCCACTTCCAAAACGAACAAAACGCCACCCTCTGCGAAGCCGGTCCGCTCGATCGAACCCTCATCCTCAAACCAACCTGGGCAACCGACGCGATCTACAAAATCTACGACGACGACGATGTCCAGAAGAAAAACTGCGGACGCTTCGATGACGCCAAACTCCACGAAATCTGGAACACCGGCGACGATGCCGACAAACGGCGCGAACTGCTCGCCCTCATGCAAAAATTCCAGCTTTGCTACACCCTGCCCGACAGCCCCGGCAACTACATCGCCCCCACCTTCCTCAGCCCCGATCCGCCGGACTATCTCCAAACCTGGGACACGATCGACAACCTGACCCTGCGTTTCTTCTACCCGTTTAAACCCAAGCGGCTCTTTCTCAACTTCATCGTCACCATGCACGACAAAATCGACGAACAGCGCCTCATGTGGCGGCACGGCGTCGTCTTGAAAGACCCCAGCAGCGACGTTCGCGCCGAAGTCATCGAAGATCGCGACTATCGCAACGCCGAGATTAAGATTCGCGTCTCCGGGACGGGCGACAAACGTCGCTTTTTACAGCTTGTCGCCTTTCAGCTTCAGGACATCCAAAACCGCTACGGCAACGCCAACCAGTTTAAATACACCACCCAAATCCCCTGCAATTGCAGCGAGTGCGACGGCAACCCAGAACCGCACTTTTTCAAGTGGGAAACGCTCGAACGGTATTACAACAAAGGCATTACCGAAGATCGCTGTGAAGCAAGCCTAGAGATGGTCAATATTGTTTCGTTGATCGACAATATTTCCACCTGGCGCAGCGATCGGGCGAAACGTGATGATCGCGATCGCAAAGCCGAGGCAGACGGGCGATCGAACCTTTTTCCCTCACCCGAACTGCAACGCGATCAGCCAATCGCAATTCATAATCACAACTATTTCAACCCCCAACAAACCATGACCCAAAACACTGGTGAAACCATCAACACCGGCGGCGGTGACTACAACGAAAACAACATCAGCGACAACGGCCAATACAGCAAAGGCGATATCGTCAACGGCAACAAAATCACCCAAACCCACAGCGGCAGCGGTGACAACGTCGCAGGCGACAAAAACACCAGCATTACCAACAACCCCAGCCCCGCCGAAACCGCCGAACTCCTCAAAACCCTGCTCAAAGACCTCGACCTCAGCCCCACGCAAGATCCCAACAAACTCAACATCGAGCTAGTCGGAGAACTATGCGACGCCCCCCGCGATTGGCAAAATCAACTCTGGGACTGGATGGACGCCGTAATCCGCAACCCTGACACCCGCGACGAAGCCATCAAAACCTTCGCCGAAATCCTCGGCTCCATCTTCGGCCTCCCCGGAACCATCACCGCCGGAGCCTTCAAAGTCGGCTACACCGCCCTCACCAAAGCCAAAGGCAAACGCAACGAACTCCCCCCCGACTACGAAAACCCCTTCGATGCATCCAGCCTGTAAATCATCGTTCTGAGACCGCTTTCGCAGCCCTTGACCCGCGATCGTTGGGCTTAAATCAAAACGCAACAGCCACGATCGCACCCCCAAAGTGCGTTAGGCTGCATGGCGGTATTTCGATCGGGTTCGGCCTGGTTTAAAGCAATGAGCGCGGAAATTATTTGTGTGGGAACCGAACTGCTGTTGGGCGACATCCTCAACGGCAACGCCCAATATTTAGCCCGCGAACTCGCAGACCTCGGGATTCCCCACTACTATCAAACCGTCGTCGGCGACAACCCCGCCCGCATCCAACGCGCGATCGACATCGCCATCGATCGCGGCGCTCAAATCCTGATCTTCACCGGCGGCCTCGGCCCCACCCCCGACGACCTGACGATCGCCACGATCGCCGACCACTTCGACGCCCCCCTCCACGAACGCCCGGAAATCATCGCCGACATCGAAGCGAAATACCGCCAGCGCGATCGCGTCATGAACCCGAGCAACCGCAAACAAGCGCTCATCCCCGACGGAGCCGACGTCTTGCCCAACCCCGTCGGAACCGCTCCCGGCATCCTCTGGCAGCCGATCGACAACCTCTCGATCCTCACCTTTCCCGGCGTCCCCGCAGAAATGCGAGCCATGTGGACACAAACCGCGATTCCCTACCTAAAATCTCTGGGCTGGGGCGATCGGATCTTAGTCAGCGAAATGCTGAAATTTTGGGGCATTTCCGAATCCGTGCTAGCCGAGCGCGTCGGCGATCTGTTCAACTCGGAAAATCCCACCGTCGCCCCCTACGCCAACTACGGCGAAGTGAAACTCCGCGTCGCCGCCCGTGCCACCACCGAAGCCGAAGGCCGATCGCTGATCGCCCCGATCGCCGATCAGCTCAAACAGCTCGGCGCTCCCCACTACTATGGCAGCGATGACACCACCCTCGCCTCAGTGGTCGGCCAACAGCTACGCGATCGGGGTCAAACCTTGGCGGTGGCGGAATCCTGTACCGGTGGCGGTCTCGGCCATCTGCTCACGGAAGTTCCCGGCAGTTCGGCCTATTTTTGGGGCGGGATCGTGTCCTACGATAACGCCGTGAAGGTGAACGTGTTGGGGGTCGATCGCGACGATCTCGCGGCTCAGGGCGCGGTGTCCGAGGTGGTGGCGCGTCAAATGGCGGCGGGGGTACGCGAAAAACTGGGAACGGATTGGGGGGTCAGCGTCACCGGGATTGCGGGGCCGGGGGGTGGCACGGAGGAGAAGCCGGTGGGGCTGGTGTATCTCGGGCTGGCGTCGCCGGATGGTGCGACGACGAGTCAGGAGCTACGCCTAGGAGATACGCGCGGGCGCGAGTGGGTGCGGCGGGTGAGTGCGTACAGTGCGATCGATTTCTTACGTCAGGCGTTGCGATCAATGTCGATTTAGGGGGCAACGCTTACCCTGAAACGGCTGAATTGACAACCGATGTGCAGTATTGGCGCAGTATTTACACAGCCTTCATAAAGCATCGTTAATTTTGCGGATGACACTGCTCTAAGACTTAGTGAAATTCACGGTTTTCGGTTATTTATGAGCACGATAGGGTCATAGGGGATAACATTCTCGCTCGTCTGTAAATTTGTTAGAACTGACGCAAACGTCCGACTTTTGAACGATTTGCTGCCATTCTGAATCTGAGAAAAATGCGAGCAGTCGGACTTCTAATCCATCTCGTATAAGTCCGGATCTGTCATGTTTGGTCAGAATTTTTGCCAGACTTAGAATTTAGCTCAAATTCGGAATTAACGATTTTGTAGATGTTGCAGAGAGTGCAATCTTATCCACTCGCTCTACCCACTGCATGACATATGCTGCGACCCGATCGGCTTGGCTGGCTCCCTATTTTTAGTGCGCTAACGTTCGCCTCGATTACGACCCTCACGCCCGTTAAACCCATTACCCCGATCGCCCAGGCACTCCCCACCACGCCACCGGTCGCCCCATCCATCCATCTGGCTCGCACCGATCGCAGCGCCACCGATCTCGAACGCGACATCCTCGATCAGCTCAACCTGCTCCGTCAAGATCCCGCGAGCTATGCTGATTGGCTCGAAACTCAGCGCGATTATTACAGCGTTGAGCGCGGTAGCTTTGTGCTGCGTTTGCCCGGTGAACAGGCGATCGCACTCTACGAAGGCGTGGCGGCACTGGACGAAGCGATCGCGACCCTGCGGCAACTCGATCGTCGTTCCCCGCTCAGTCTTTCGCCCGCATTGACTTACGGCGTCCAGGATTGGGTTGCGGTGATGGGATTGCGGGGACTACGCGGTGGCGCGGATCATCAGGGCAATGACCAGGGCTACTACACCCGCAAGTACGGACGCCGTCAGGGTGAAGGCTTTGGGATTGATGCCTATCAGCGTCAGAGTGCGGAGGCGATCGTCATGGCCTGGGTGGTGAGTGATGGTGATCCGTTGCGATCGATCCGGACGGCGCTGCTCGATCCAGCGTTTCAAGTTATGGGTGTGGGCTGCGCGTCCCACAGTTCGCGTGACGTGATGTGCTCGATTTCGGTCGCGGAGGAGTTTATTGCGGATGATCCCGATTTCGCGGCGATCGTGCCAGTTGAACCAGTTATTGAACCAGTGGTCGAACCAGTTATTGAACCGGTCGCAGAACCAGTGGCGGAACCGGTCGCCGTCACGACGCCTGCGCCCGTCGTTGAACCTAAAAAACCCGACATTGAGACCGTTTCCGCATCTCAAAACTCGCGTTCAGACTCGCGCTCTGCGGCATTAACGACCCCACGGGAACCCGATACCCGGCAGCGCCTCAACCGTCCGAATCAGCTCGCCCCCGCCGATCGCCTCAGCTATAACCTCAACAATCCGCCACCATCGCCCGAAGCCAACGCCCGCGCGATCGTTGCCGAAACCAATCGGATGCGATCGAACCCCGCCGCCTATGCCGAAGAGCTGGTCGCCCTGCTCGATCGCTACAACGGCTACCAAATCGAACTGACCGAAATTGGCTTTTTGTACGAAACAGACGAAGGCGTCGCGCCGGTGTATGAAGCGATCGAGGTGCTACGCAACACCGATCCGCTACCCACACTCGACCATGTCGCCGGTCTCGAACAAGCCGCCCGCGATCACGTCGAAGATATGGGCGTCGTCGGTATGGTCGGCCATGTGGGAACCGATCTCAGTTTGCCCCGCGAGCGAGCGCAGCGCTACGGCACGATCGAGGATCTCCAGGGCGAAAATATCAGCTATCAGTACGATCCGCTCAATACTGCCCAGTGGCACGTCCTGATGCTGCTCGTGGATGACGGTGTGCCCGATCGCGGTCACCGCGAAACCTTGCTGAAGCCAGACTATCGCGTCACCGGGGTGGCCTGCGGCTATCATGCCGGGTATCACAACATCTGCGTCATGACTTATGCCGATGGCTATACCGATGATTAAAGTAGCTCACGCCAAATCTGGATCTTATGGGGTCGAAGTGGGGCTGGGGGATGAGGGCATTGATTGGGAGTATGCATTTGCCCTCGGGAGCGAAACCTTTGAGGTTTTTAAAACCTCAAAGGTCTGAAATCACGGCTGATTATCTTGGCTGACGCGCCCAAATCCTGCGCCAATGACGCCGCGATCGCCGATCGCGATCTATAAAAGAGAGGCTGTTTCGGCCTGTTGCATGGCAACGACACGATTTTTATGACCGTACGACTTCTGATCGGTAATGACGACGGTATCTTCGCCCCCGGTGTTCGCGCTCTGGCAAACGCGATGGCGATCGCCGGGTATGAGGTGACGGTGGTGTGTCCCGATCGCGAGCGATCGGCCACCGGTCACAGCCTGACGATGCATGAACCGATTCGCGCCAATCGAGTCGAAGGTATTTTTCATCCTGATGTCACCGCCTGGAGTTGCTCCGGTACGCCCTCGGATTGCATCAAGCTGGCTCTGGGCGCTTTGCTCGATCGCTTTCCTGATTTTGTCCTCGCCGGGATCAATCAAGGCGGCAACACCGGAACCGATATCCTGTATTCCGGCACGGTTTCGGCGGCGATGGAAGGCACGATCGAAGGCATTCCCAGCATTGCCTTTAGTCTGGCGCACTACACGTCGCCTGATTTCGCTGCCGCCGCCGCCTTCGCCACGCGGCTAATGTCGCAACTTGTCGGCCAAACCTTGCCGGAGTCGTTTTTGCTGAACGTGAATATTCCCGGTGTGCCGCAGGAGCAAATCGTCGGGGTCAAACTGGCGCGGCAAGGGATTCGCCGCTATTCCGATATATTTCAGGAGCGCATCGACCCGCGCGGTAAAAACTACTATTGGCTCGCGGGCGAAGTGTTAACCGATGTGGATGATGGACGCGAGAGCGACGATTTGCATACGGATGTTTGGGCGATCGAGCATAACTATATTTCCTTAACACCCCTGCGATTTGAGCTGACCAGCTACCGCGAAGTCGATCAAATGCGAGGCTGGAACTGGGTCGATGAGATGACCCGCTAGCGCGATCGGTAGCGGCTACGTTCGCCAGTGAGATCGATCCCGTAGCTTTCGTGTGATCGTCCATGCGATCGCCAACACGATCGTTCATAACGATCGCCAAAATAATCGAGATTATACGGACATTGAGACCAAAATTATACGGATATCCTGTGCCCGCTGATCTTACGGAATGATAAGTCTCGTTAAATTTACGGTTCTAGGTCACTGCGAACCCTCTATCCGATCTCTACAGTGTAAATGCCTAGAGCGAGCTAACCTGTGCCTTGTGTGCCGCTGCCACCATGCTTCACCCCAATTCTGACCGCACCTCTAATCGCGCCAACGAACGCACCGATCGCGGTAACCACCGATTTACGTTCAGCGCCTGCTCCATTGATCCCCAGCTTGCTCCCAGCGAACGCGACCACGCCGCGAAACCGTTTCGCTCAGATGCGATTGTCCGTAGTCTCGAAGCTGATTTCGCTGTCGATGATGCCAAACAAGCTGCGAGAGGTTCACGAGATGACGGCCTGATGTTATGCGTTGGCGCGATCGTCTCGGTGTTATCGATCGCGGCGCTGATTTCATCCCGTGCGCCCCTCTGTCAAACGATGCGATCCATCGCGATCGAATCCACCCAGGCCATGATGCAAAATTAAAGTCGAACGACGAACGCTCAAGCACCTTTAACGTCCAAAAAAGAACAAGCAGAACTTACGCAACAGGGCTTAGAAGTCCGACTTCTCATATTTTCCTGAGAGCTTGAGCGGCGACGGCGGGCTAGAATATCATGTCGGAAACGCTCCGGTAAGAGACGTCTTGATCTGTTTCACAACGATGATCATGGCTGACCTGGAATCGTTGTTTTCCGAACAACCGTGAGACTCTGAAGCGATTCACCAATCGTGGCCCAGAGCTTGCGAGCATTTCACTGCTTTATTCTCGACTGTTCTCGCCACCGCCTTCGTTATGACCCTCGATTCCGCCGCCTTGCTCAATCAATTCAACGCACTCTGCACCCAACTGTCTGCCCTTGCGCCGACGATCGCCGGGAGCACAACCCTCGCCGAAGTGCGATCGCTGCTCACCGCATCCAGCCAAACCGGCGGCAAAACAGCGGCATTGGCCGTGCTCGATCAGTTCCTAGCACTTCAGCACGAAGATCAGGGAGAATTTGCCCCGCTCAAGGACTATAAGGAGCAAGTTCGTACGTTTCGCAAAGAAGTCGAGGCGATGGACGGTGCGATCTCGAAAGACGCGCAAAGCTTGGTGAACGGAACGCATCCCGTGGCGCAGTTGCTCCAAGCGGTCAAGGCTGGGGATACCCTCTCCGACGCGCAGTGGTCGAACCTGCAAACGCTACTCACCAAAGTCTTCGGGTCGCCGATCGCGGTGGCCGTCTCGCGCGGTAAGTTCGTGATTGCGCCACAGGCGAGCGATCGCAAGGCGGAAAATGAGGATGTGTTTCTCTGGGGCGATCGGGTTCCCATGCCGTCAGATGCGGCGAAAACGAGCGCTGACGGTGAGCCGCCGATCGTCTTTGGTGCGAAGAGTGTCGGCATTCAGACCGCTGATCCCGGCCTCGTGCCGCTGCGGGTCGGGGTGCATATCCAAAATATGGGCGATCGACAGTTTGGCGCGAATGAATTTGCCGGAACGCGGGGTCAGTCCCTGGGGATCGAAGGTTTGAGCGTTGCCTTGGTGAGTCCGATCGCGGGTCTTGCGATCGAGTACATGGCTCACGTTGCCGAAAAGGGCGATCTCGCCTGGGTGAGCAATGGTCAGTATGCCGGAACACGCGGCGAAGGTCTGGCGCTGGAAGGGTTTGCTATGCGTCTGAGCGGCGTTGCAGCGGCGAACTATGAGCTGACCTATTCGGCACATGTGCAAAACGTGGGGGATTTACCGCAGCAGTCCGGCGGCGGCTATTGTGGCACGCGAGGACGCGGGCTGAAGGTGGAAGGCTTAACGGTTTGCCTGCGTAAAAAATAAGTTGGCTAACTCTGGCTAGAGATTGTGACCCAAACCCAAAACCCACGACCCTACACCACCCTGCTGATTGTCCCGACCGGCATTGCGGCGGCGATCGGCGGGTATGCCGGGGATGCGATGCCGATCGCCCGCGCATTGATGCAGATTAGCGATCGCGTCGTCACCCATCCCAACGTCCTCAACGGCGCACAGCTTTATTGGAACGAGCCCAATTTGTTCTACGTGGAGGGCTACGGCCTCGATCGGTTCGCGGCGGGATCGTGGGGCTTGCGTCCGAGCTGGCGCAACCGGATCGGCGTGGTGTTCGATGCGGCGATCGAGCCAGAGTTGCGCTTGCGCCACCAACAGGCGATCGATGCGACCCGCGCCACACTGGGTCTGGACATTGCGGGGATTGCGACGACGGATGTAGCGCTCGGAGTTACGGTTCGCACGTCCGACAGCGGCGCGAGTTGGGGCACGATCTCCCAGCCCGCTAGCCTGCTGCGTGCCGCCGATCGCTTACGGCGCGAAACCCAAGCAAACGCGATCGCGATCGTTGCTCGTTTTCCCGATGAAGACGCCGACGCCCTCGCAGACTATCGCCACGGCTGCGGGGTAGACGCGATCGCCGGAGCCGAAGCCGTGATCAGTCATCTTGTCGTCCGCGAGCTGGGTTTGCCCGCCGCTCATGCCCCAGCGCTGGCCGCGATCGATCCCGATCCCGCACTGTCGCCCCGCGCCGCCGCCGAAGAACTCGGCCATACCTTTTTGCCCTGTGTGTTGATGGGCTTAAGCCGCGCTCCGCAATTTGTGATCCCCGCGATCGCGAGTCACGGTAGACACATGCGGCACGCGGGCGATCTATGGGCGGAGGCGATCGATAGTGTGATTGTTCCGGCCTCTGCCTGCGGTGGCAGTGCCGTTTTAAGCCTGAGCGCTAGCACGCAGATCATTGCCGTGGAAGACAACACGACCACAATGCAGGTTTCGCCGGAATCCGTTGGGATTAGCGCGGTGCGCGTGCGATCGTATCTCGACGCGATCGGCGCGATCGCAGCTCATCGTGCGGGGATCACACCGATCTCGCTCACCGCCGCCGCCTACCCGTCGCTCGTAAAACGTTTAAAACGTTAGGATGACGACTTCTAATGTCCATCGCCTGATACCGTGAGCAATCACCGTTTTATCTTTCCCAATCCAACGTGAGCGAGCCCCAATCTTCCCCGCCCGAAATCACCTCACTATCCCGATCGCAGGTGCTGATCTCGATGGCCGTCACGGCGATCCTGCTCCTCGGCCTCTCGAAACTCTGGATGTATGTGGGCAATGTGACGCTGTTTCCGATTCGTTGGCAGCCGGAGTTATTGCCCGTCGCCTTCGGTCTAAGCCTCCTCATTGCCGCACTCAGCGGCTTGCTGTACTGGATTTGGCCTGCCTATCGTCTCAGTACGGTGTTTTATCTGGAATTGGTGGTGCGTCCGCTGCACTGGCTGGATCTATTTTGGCTGGGCATACTGCCGGGAATGAGTGAAGAATTGCTCTTTCGCGGGACGTTATTACCGAGTTGGGGCGGCGGTTGGATTGCCCTCGGATTGACCAGTGCGATGTTTGGAGCGATGCATCTGAGCGGTCGCAAATATTGGCCCTATGCGTTTTGGGCGGGCTGTGTCGGCGCGATGCTGGGCTACAGCGCGATCGCCACGGGAAATCTGCTAGTGCCGATCGTGGCGCACATTTCCACCAACATTCTTTCGGGATCAATCTGGAAGTGGTATTTCTCTAGGATGGATTAAGAGTATTGCCCGCAAATAGTCGCCCCTCCCAGAAGTCCGACTTGAAACAGTCGGACTTCTCACCCGGTCTTGATCCCAGACCGATCACGCATCGATTACCTTGATTCCCGTCGATGAGCATTGGGTTACCCACAGATCCAAATCCGGATCATCTAGCGTCGCCTGCACGCGATCGCGCAAACCCAACGCCTGCTCCTCCGTTTCAAGCAGCGCAAACACCGTCGGCCCCGAACCCGACATCATCGCCCCCAACACATCCGCGCCCGCTCCATCCGTACCCGCCGCCATCGCCTGACGCAACGCCGCCACCGGCGGGTGAACCGGCAAAACCACACGCTCTAGATCGTTATAGAGAAGCTGACCAATGGCCGCCTGATCGCTATGGCTGATGGCCTCGACCATTGAACCCGAATGCACCCGATCGCGCCGTTGTTTCAAGCCCACCGGGTCGGAAACATAACGATCGGAAAATTTTTGACGAAACGTTTTGTACGCCCACGGCGTCGAGACACCCAAGTGGCGATACTTACCCAACACAACCCAAAGCCCCTGCGGTGACGCGATCGACGTCACCTGCTCGCCGCGCCCCGTGGCGATCGCCGTGCCACCCATCACACAAAACGGGATATCCGACCCAATTTCGGCGGCCAACTCGCAGATCTCCAACTGCGTTAAACCCAAACCGGCCAACAGATCGAGACCGATCAGCACCGCCGCCGCATTGCTCGATCCCCCCGCGAGTCCCGCCGCGATCGGCAACTGCTTATCGATCGTAATTTCGATCAATCCGAGCGGGGCGAGCTGATTCGGGAATCGATCCAACAGCAGGCTTGCAGCTCGGTGTACCAGATTGCTTTCATCCGTCGGCACATCAGGATGGTTACACTGAATTTGGATTCGTTGTGTAAACTGAGCCATGCTCGTCCGCGTCACAATCTCAATTTGATCGGCTAGCGCCACGCTTTGCATGACCATCGCTAATTCATGGAAACCGTCGGGGCGATCGCCGATAATTTCTAAGTAAAGATTAATCTTCGCGGGTGCAGTCAGGACGCAGCGTTTCACGACGTGAAGTGTTCCAAGTAAGGGTGTAGATCATTGATAATATATCGATCGCTAAGGCGACGTTGGCGATTAACCAAAAGCGACTGATGCTCGAAGGAACGGCTACGATCAGATCAGATTCAGATCAGATCAACTTAATAGACCTCTTGCATGAATCGCCCTCATCCCCCAGCCCCTTCTCCCAAGCAGGGAGAAGGGGAGCCAAATCAAAATATTGCCTTTCAAAGTCCCTCTCCCGCTCTGGGAGAGGGATTTAGGGAGAGGGAATGATATTTGCAAGAGGTCTAATGACCACATCAAGCCGATCGCCTGAAAATATCCGCCGCGATTCAGCGGATACCAACCAGCGAATAACGAATCGTACACACGAGGGTATCTTGAAAGAACCCCTAAATCATTAGGATATGGCCATGCGTTCACCGACGATCGTTCCTCTGCTTGCACTCCTTGCCATCGCGGCGACCGGTTGTGGATCTGATACCCCAGAAGCGACGGGCGAAGACCCCACAGCCTCCGCTCCTGCTAGTGCTCCCGCCAACGCTCCTGTCGCGGAGGCCACCGACGCGGAAGCGCAGCCCTTTGACTCGCCGACGGTTGCCGCACAGGAGACAACCGCTCCGGCGAGTGGCTTAATTGGTTCCACGAATAGTAAAGAACGAGCGATCCAGGTACAGCGCACTATTCAAGCGAGTCAGAAGAGCGCAGGCGGCAACAATCCCTTCGGGCTCTTGCCGGTAACAGCAACTGCCGATTTGCCAGAAGGTTCGTTAACGACATCGCGTGACGGTACGACTCCGAAAGAAGGCGGCCCACCGCTCCCCCCACTCAATCCTCAGGTTGGCGAAACCACTCCAGACCTGCCATTTCCAATTATTCCCCTCGTTTCCTCCATCCCCTACATACCGCCGCTCGAAATTTCACCCCAAGGACGGGCGCCTTTAGGTTCACCGTCCCCGTCCGCACCGTCCCCGTCCGCACCGTCCCCGTCCGCACCGTCCTCATCTACACCTTCGACCCGCGATAGTACTCCTACAACCGCTCCTCCCGCCGCTCCCAACTTTGAGCCGCCGCCGCCATCCACAGTTCTAGCGGAATCGATCGAAGTGTTAGGCGTTGTTCAAGTAGGGCGGGAAGTTCAAATCTTAATCCGTACCCCGAATAGCCCGCTGGGTCGTTATGTTGCCGTTGGTGAAACCGTGGCCAATGGACAGGTTCTCATCCGTCGCGTCGAGCGGCTACAGGGGGGCGGTGAACCGGTCGTTATCCTCGTGCAAAACGGGATCGAGGTGGCGCGGAGTGTCGGTGATACGCCGAATTTAGCAGAAGGCGATACGACCGCAAATGCGCTCAATGACGCCTCCACCATCCGCAATTCCGGCCAGCGCGATCGCCTGCGTCCGAACAGCGACGCGATCGCATCGCGTACACCATTGCCCCCCCTACCCGTTCCGTATGCTCCGTAGACTCGCCGTAGCCGTCATACTTAAGTTTTGGATCGTTTAAGTTTTGGATTGCTTGAGTATTGGACGAATCGATGACCTTCAAACACTTACACACGCTAAAACGTGGAACACTGGAGTCCTAAATGATGAAGTGGAAACGCTTGGCCAGTTTGACCCTGCCGCTCATGGTCGGTCTGTTTGCCGCACGCCCGATGCTGCTGCACGCTCAAACGGGATCAGCCGCAGCAGAGCCGATGTACTTCTACTGCAATCCGGATATTTACGACGGTTTTGCTCGCTGTAATACCCAAACGGGTGACAACTATCTCGGTTATCTCCAGAACGGTAAACCCCACGGGCGCGGCGTTTACGTCTATGCCGACGGTAACCGTTACGAAGGGGAGTGGCTCAACGGTTTGCCCCACGGCAGTGGCCGCTTTGTATTTAGCGATGATTCACGCTACGAAGGGCAGTTTTATCAAGGGGCAATCACTACCGGCTCGGCTATCTATGCCAGTGGCGATCGCTACACCGGCACATTCCAGCGCGTCCAGTACGCTGGCACCGACATCATTTCCAGCCAACCGGGCGGAACCGGCACGCTTATTTTCGCAAATGGCAATCGTTACGAAGGAGAATTCTTCACCGGTGAACCGTTTGGTTTAGGTAAGTTTACTCACACCACAGGCACGATCTGCCGGGGATACTTTCTCAATCGCAATTTCGACTCCCAAGAAGCGACCTGTACCTATAGCAACGGGAGTTCCTATCGCGGAGAACTACGCTTTGCACGGCCCCACGGCACGGGGACAATGACGCGACCGGATGGTACGCGGATTTCAGGAGCCTTCCGAGAGGGACAGCCCGTTAACTTTAGTGGCTACTAGGAGCGAAATAAAAGAAAGATCGTACTTTCAAAAATTAGAAGCAGTTCGTCCTCATTAAGTAGCCCCAGAAAATTAAAGCGACTTAAATAAACCACGGAACTCAAGCATCTTGGTTGCAGACAGGCTAGACGCTTGTGTTACGCGTAGCATCCATTAATTAGCTTGGTCTACTTGATCATTTCAAAACAGTCTATTTTCGTGTGATTTTAATCACTGTCAACTGCCTAATACTCGTGCTAGCGTTAGACTAAATTGTCAAGGTTTATGTGGCGTTCGTTAACCTAACCAAAGAACGTAGGCGATGAAATTCACTCAAACTCGCTTTAACGGCATTACGGTGTTGCTGGGCGAATGACCATGAATCGCAACCGTTAGCATCGTGCCTGAGCCTTAACAGTTTCGGTCACATCCCGTCATTTCCCATCGTAGATTTATGTTCAACACCAAAAAATTCGTCACTCTTACTGCCGGGACGGCTGCCCTACTGACAGCCTTCACGACAATGGCCAGCGCCACCCCGATCGTCTTCAACACCTCCCAAGATGTTGGCGCTCCGACCCGCACCCGTGGCGCGGGTTCGAGAGGTGGCTGCAACCTTGAAGAAGGCAACGTCGCGCTCAACCTTGCCGCTCCCGTCACCACAGATATCGGCAAGACCGTTGCAGAGAACCCAACCTTCTTCTGGACGGTTGATACCGATCTCAATGTGCCCGTGGAATTCACCCTGGTCGCCCCTGGAAAAGCCGAGCCGATTTTCGTCAAAACCTTTTCGGCAGACGAAGTCAGCAACGGCATGATGAGCGTCCAACTGCCTAGCGGTCATGAACTCGACAGCAATACCGTTTACCGCTGGACGGTATCGGCCATCTGTAATGCGAATCGCCGCTCTAACGACGTTTACGCCCAAAGCTGGATTGAGCGCGTCGAAGCGTCGGATCTAAACGCCGGAGCTTCAGGAGTTGTCGCAGCGCAAGGTTATGCTGATGCGAACCTGTGGTATGACGCTCTTTCGGCGCTGGACTTGGATACCGATCGCCTATCCGTTATGGAAGCGTATTCTGGCTCCTCGCTTTAATCCTGCGGTCGCGATCGCATCGTGACCTGTGACCACTGACACGTTAGACTCAGGTCTCGTGAACGTTTAGCTCCTCCTCACTCACATAACTAACCAGCCCTCGATCATTGTGATCGAGGGCTTTCGTTTGCGGGTGCTTGCCTGTAGCCGGATAATCGGGCTATATTAAAGTGCCTGCGAAAGGGCATGTAGCTCAGTTGGATAGAGCATCAGATTCCGGTTCTGAGGGTCGGGGGTTCGAGTCCCTCCATGCTCGTTAGTTTGAATAGCATTCATTGGGGTTAGGGCAAAGCTCAACCCCGGTTCGTAATAGCGGATCTTCCTGCTGATTTACAGGCTAGAAGCCTGTGCTACGTCGGTGGGAGCCAGTGCAACGCTGGCGATGCGCCAGGGCATCACGCGATCGAGCACTTCTGGCTGTGGACGTTCGAGCAGATCGATCGTACCGATCGGACTCAGCCCCAATGCTCCCGAGATCTCGAACGACGCCGTTTCGCCCGCCGATTCATAGCAGCGCAGAACCCAGCGATCGCCGTCTTCGGCTTGTTTCAGCGCCATCAAGACGAGATGATCGCCGCCAAGCTGGAGCCAGTCGCAGTCTAGCGGTAAATGTTGATGGATGTCATGAGTGTGGTCGTTTGGGCTGAGAGAAGAGCTGATCGGGCTGATTACGATTGGCGGTTGATTGAAGGCGATCGCACGGCGAACCGTGGCGGCGGTTTGCCAGGTTCCGGCGTGGGGATAGAGGGCATAGCGGAAATGATGCTCGCCGAGGTCAGCGTTGGGGTCAGGCCAGGTGGAACCGCGCAGCAACGTCAGGCGCAGGCGATCGGGGGTGGCGTCCCCGCCGTATTTGCAATCGTTGAGCAAACTCACGCCATAGGCTAAGTCGGGCTCGTGGCTGGCGCGGTTGAGGTCACAGCTAAGGTCGCACCATTGCAACATCGGCACTTCCCATTGGGCGCGATCGGCTGCGGTTTGGGGACGAATCGGACGCTCGATCGCGCCGCAGGGCGTTTCATAGACGGCGCGATCGGCACTAAAGGCTAAATCAAAGGCCGTTTTGACGACGACGTGACGCTCACGCCAATCGACGATGTTAGCAATTTCCAAAATGGGTGAGCCGCGATCGAGGATGTAGTCCTGAATAAAGCGAGATTCATTCAGCCGACGGATGACCCGCAGGCGCGATCGCAGTGCGCCACGTTCTTGACCATTTTCAAGGCCGCGTTCAACCCATTGAATCGATTCCAACACGGGCGGATCGATCGGGTGTTTTTCATACTCGGGGTCGATGTTCCACGCATCCCAATACTGGCCTTGATCGGTGTAGGCTTCTAGACGATTTCCGCCACTCGGGGCGAGAATTTCGCGCTGATTAACGCGATCGAAGCAGCGCGAAATATTGCCGGTATGGGGATCAATGTCAACGAGCAGGAATTCATTTTGGAGCGTCCAGGATTCGGCGGAGGGCACGATCGGCGGAGGTACTTCGGTAGGGGAGACGATCGCGGCGAGCCAGTAGCGTTTCGCGCCGAGGCTGGCCAGGTCGATCGCGGCAAAATGCAGGCTTGCCCCGTCGCGTTGGCTATCAATCGGTGTGCCGCGATCGTCGAAAATTTGATAGCTGTTTGCGGCGTTGAACTCATCGTAATCAGGGTCGAACGTAGCTAGATCCAGCGAAATCAGAGCCGATCGCTGACCCAGTATGGGATTGAACACAATCAGCGGCAAGGCGTGATCGGTTCCTTGACTTTGGATGAAGTCCGGGATCGTTTTATCACCGCTCAATTGCGCCGCGATCGCTTGTAGCGCCGTATCGCGCACGGATCGCGCCGTCGTTGACGCGATCGCCCACTCGCGATCGGCATCCGCGAACACCTCGGGAATCGCCGAACCGGGCAAAATGTCATGAAACTGATTGAGTAAGACCCGTTTCCAAGTCACTTCTAAGTCTGCGCTCGGGTAGTCATGGCCGGTGTAGAGCGTGGCGATCGAGGCGTAGAGTTCGGCCTGATACAGCAAGATTTCGCAGGTGCGATTGGCGCGTTTCTGGCTGGCGTAGGTGGTGTAGCAACCGCGATGCAGTTCGAGGTAAAGCTCGCTTGACCACACTGGTAAATTCTCTGAAGTCTTTGATCCTTCGGAGTCCTGGCTATATTGTGTGACCCGATCGAGAAAATCCGCCGAGCTTTGGAACTGCATCTCCGGGAAAACCGGCGAGGTTTGCCAGCGTCGCGCCCGATCGAGCATGTCGCGCGTCGGCCCCCCGCCGTGATCGCCCGCACCGGGTAGCCACAACGCCGTATCGCGATCGGTGTTCGCCTGCCATTCGGTGGCGTAGCGCGTCATCTCCACCGGGGCGATATCCGTGCCGATCGGCGATGCCATCCAGGTCGGGATCTCGGTTCCGTCAGGCGATCGCCAGTAAAACAGCTCGTGGGGAAACTCCGTGGTGTCGTTCCAGCGCAGCTTTTGCGTCACGAAGTAATCGATCCCGCCTTGGGCGAAAAATTGGGGCAACTGCCAACAAAACCCGAAGCTATCGGGCAACCAGGCAACGCGCGAAATCTGGCCGAATTTGGCCTCACAGTAGCGCTGACCGTAGAGAATTTGCCGCACGATCGACTCGCCCGCAATAATATTCAGCTCCGGTTCGACCCACATCCCGGCGGCCACATCCCAGCGATCGCGCTTAACTTGGGTTTGAATTTGTGTGAACAAATCGGGGCGATGGTGTTCGATCCAGTCGTATAACGCCGGAGAGGAATGGGTGTAAATCGTCTCGGGGTAATCGTTTTGCAGGTTTAAGACCGATTCAAACGTACGCTGGGCGGCGTCGTAGGTTTCGGCGATCGGCCAGAGCCACGCCATATCAAGGTGAGCATGGGTGAGGAGATTGATCGCGAGGGCATCGCGGGGGAAATCGCGAGCGAGACGATCGTGTAAATCGGCGAGCTGTTGATCGATCGCGATGCTAAACGTTTGGGGATCGCGGGGATCGTCCGGCGTCGTCTGCGTTGTTGATAGTGCGGGCGGATCGCCGACGGATTGGAGGAGTGCGCGTAGGGGATCGAGCAATGTCGCGAGGTGGTGGAGCTGCTCGCTTGTTTCGGGAGACGGATCGGTAGGCTGGGGGATCGTCTCATCGGTGGCGATCGGTGGTGTCGCTGTGCGCGAGGGATAAAGCCGCGCGGCCACCACCGCAATTTCATCCGCCACAAAAGCCGGATCGAGACATCCCGGCGCGTACTCGCTTTCGTACTGCAACACCGAGGTCACCAGCGCCCCCGCATCATGACCCGGACTCACCAGGCGGATGGCGAGATCGATCGCCGTTCCCGGCATGGCGATCGGCATTAACACCACCCGCCCAAAACAGTCGTACAAATCCCCCGCTAAAACCCGTTCCCCATTGACGAAAATCTGGGCGTCCTCCGCCCACCAGCGCAGCGCCAGCCGCAGAGTTTTTCCCGCGATCGCGTAGCCCTGAAGCGTTTCGGGAATAATAATCTGGGTGGTAAACCAGGCGGCGATCCGTCCGCGCGACCAGAGAGCGTAGCGGCGATCGTCGAGTTCCACAGGGGGTGCGGTATCGGTGTCGCTGCGATGTGGTGGTGTGGTGGTGTCGTCAAAGGTGATGCCCCAGCGATCGATGATGTCGTGGGTGCTGAGTTGGCGTAGGCGATCGCAGCACTGATCGATCGTTTGCAGGGAAGAAGAAAACGTCATGATGGGGAAGAACCGCCTTTGATGAGTCCGGGCAAGGTTCATTATTGTGGGCGATTGCCATGATGATCCTACGAATTTCGACATTTTGCGTCACTCGTGATCCTCTTGCCCTAGGAGAATCGTCGGACTTGACATAAACCGATGAGGTGTACCGATGAGGTGTGACGAAAAACGTAGATTTTTAAATTTATTGCATAGCGTTTGCAGCCAGCTCATAAATCGAACACAATAAATATCACACCTGTTTGATGACAGGCTGAGTGGAGACAGGTGTCGCGTGGCGGCTCGGTTTCGACGGCTTCTATCGATTGTGAACTGCGACGATCGCAGCTTCTCCGGTAGAGCATCAGCCAACACTCATTACCTGAAATTATGGGGAGATCCGACTATGACAATGAATGCAACAATCTGGGTTAACGAACAGCTCGACCCCTCGGGAATGGTTCATGCCTGCATCGCCTGTAGCGATGAGAACAAAGCGCGAGCCTGTCACGAATCATTTTCGAGCAATCTCGATTCGCAACAGCGAGCAGAAGGCTGGATCGCTCGTCTACGTACCGTCAAATCCTGGGATGATGTTCCCGTAGCTCCGCTCAGTATTTCCTAGTTTTTGTAATTCCAGAACCTCTCCGGGGTAATGGATGGCGATAATCTGTGCCGATATGGCCTGTTATCTCGATACACCGATCGCCTGAGGCTAATTGAGCTGATATTTCTGTGAACGTACCCGTGCGATCACATCAGCGCGATCAAAATCCCAACGACAGATAAATTCTAGAAAAAGCGATGGTCTTGAGGATCGTCGCTTTTTTTGTGTTGAGCCAATCCCGCCCCCCATTATGATCACAACCGCGATCGTGACTCGATCGTCATTCTTAAAGATGGATGCCGTTCAGAACCCGCCTCTGGGCTAAACTTACAGACGGTTGCTCCGCTCTTTTAGTATTCTCGTTTGCCCGACCCACCCGATATAAATCCATGAGCTGTTCCGATCGCCCCCGTTTCGCGCTAACCACCCCGCTGTACTACGTCAACGCCCGCCCCCACATTGGTAGCGCCTACACGACGATCGCCGCCGACGCCCTCGCACGCTACCAGCGCCTCAAGGGGCTAGAGGTGTTGTCGATCACGGGAACCGACGAACACGGGCAAAAAATTCAGCGCACGGCAGAGGAGCAAAACCGCGATCCCCAAGAACTCTGCAACGAAATCTCCGGCGAATTTGACGCACTCTGGCAAAAGCTCAACATTCACTACGATCGCTACAGCCGCACCACCGACCCGCGCCACACCGCGATCGTCAAAGAGTTTTTTGCGCGGGTCTGGGACAAAGGCGATATTTACCTCGGACAGCAAAAAGGGTGGTACTGCGTCGCCTGCGAAGAATTTAAAGAAGAGCGCGACCTGCTCGACGATCGGCACTGCCCGATGCACCCCAACAAACAAGCCGAATGGCGCGACGAAGCCAACTACTTCTTTCGCCTCTCAAACTACCAAACTCAGCTCGAAACCCTCTTCGAGCAAAACCCCGACTTCATCCAACCCGCCAGCCGCCGCAACGAAGTCGTCAACTTTGTTAAACAAGGCTTACAAGACTTTTCGATCTCCCGCGTCCAGCTCGATTGGGGTATCCCCGTCCCCAACGACCCCACCCACACGCTCTACGTCTGGTTTGACGCGCTCCTCGGCTACGTCACCGCCCTGCTCGAACCCGACGACGAACCCACCCTCGAAAATGCCCTGCGTCACTGGTGGCCGATCGACCTGCACCTGATCGGCAAAGACATCCTCCGCTTCCACGCCGTCTACTGGCCTGCGATGCTGATGTCCGCCGAACTACCGTTGCCGGGTCGCGTATTTGGCCACGGATTTCTCACCAAAGACGGCACGAAGATTAGCAAGACGATCGGCAACACGATCGACCCCAACGACTTGATCGATCGATTTGGAACCGACGCCGTCCGCTACTACTTCCTCAAAGAAATCGAATTTGGGCGCGATGGCGACTATAACGAAGAGCGGTTTATCAATATTGTCAACGCTGATTTAGCCAATGACCTCGGAAACTTGCTCAATCGCACCCTAAAGATGGTGGATAAGTATTGTGGAAGTTGCGTCCCTGATGTGAATCCCGCCGATCTTGATGCCAGCTTTACCCTAAAAACGACGGGTGAAACCTTGGGCGATCGCGTCGATCGTGCCTACCAAGCACTCGAATTTCATACCGCCTGTCAAAGCACTCTTAGCCTGGTTCGGGACTGCAATAAATTTATCGACGATCGGGCTCCTTGGGCATTGTTCAAACAGGGCGAACAGGTCGAAGTTGAACGTGTTTTGTATGCCATTCTCGAATCCGTTCGACTTGCGGCGTACCTACTCTCGCCGATCATTCCCACTCTAAGCACTGCAATTTACACGCAAATTGGTTTCGAGGCTGATTTTGATCAGCTCGAAACACTAGAGTCATTAGCCTTCAATCACCATAGTCGATGGGGTTGCTTGCCAGCCGATCAAAAGTTGGGTAAAGCGAGCCCTATTTTTCGTCGTATTGAAATGAGTGTTGATTAAAAACAGTCAATCAAACTCATCTAGATTTGGAGTCGCCAAGACTCTATAGACCGAATACATTTAAATCAAATACCAAAAAAACAGGCTTGAACTCAAGCCTGTTTTTTTTTAACCATTCCATAGTCACATTTGCATACCCTATCTTTTTTATATGAAAAACAGATTGAAGTGTTCGGCAGATAGCTAATACTTAGAGCGCTGGTTCTCGTTTCGACAAAGTATTAAATATGACAGCATTTTTTGTCTGCTAGTATAGGTCGAACTGCTCAAGCATTATCTTAGAGGCTTGAGCTATTCAGGCGAACGAAAGGAAATACAACAAAATATAACAAAGGAAAATCTATGATCGATTTAGCTATAGTGCTAGCCTTCAATTCATCCTGATCGAGAGGCATAGACTGTGATACTCACAATACTTGGACGAATCCTGATCTTTTTCGATTAATTCTTCTCACCGCAGCTTGTTTTTTAACATCGTGCCTCCGCAGAAGAAGCTAATTCTGAGTCGATAATGCTAGCGGATTGCGGCCTTTTTCTCTCGGTCGTCACAGCGCAACAGACGGAGAGGCAGAGCAAGAACAATAGCCCTGTAAGAATTTTTACTCAAAAAAACATTTAAGAAAAATAAATTTTTTGTTTTTCCGTCTTTACGTATGCCATGGATAGGAATAGAGTCATTCGCTAAATGTTCGATCAAAATCTATAATGGTCAACATAAAAAACGATGGTCTTCCGTAATGATCTTCATAGGTTTGTCGATTTAAAGGTCTGACAAGCTATCGATTGACAGATCATTTATATGCTGGGCCACAAAAACTCACGGCTTCAAACGCTGATTTCACGCTAATTTCATTTAGATAATGCAAATCACTGCGAACAGTGAAATGCTTTTTTTATAAAAAACGAGAATAAAAATGATGCATGACTTCGAGCATGATGCGATCTTCACGCCGGAGCAGGTGCTGGAAAATCGCGGTCGTGTCGCGATCTTTATCGACGGCTCGAACCTGTTCTATGCGGCGATGCAGCTTGGCATGGAAATCGACTATACAAAGTTGCTCTGTCGGTTGACGGCGGGGTCTCGCCTACTACGATCGTTTTTTTACACCGGAGTCGATCGCACCAATGAAAAGCAGCAGGGATTTCTGTTGTGGATGCGTCGCAATGGCTACCGGGTCATCGCCAAGGATCTCGTCCAGTTGCCGGATGGGTCGAAGAAGGCCAATCTAGACGTGGAAATTGCCGTCGATATGATGGCGCTGGTGGGCGCTTACGATACGGCGGTGCTGGTGAGCGGAGATGGTGACCTCGCCTATGCCGTGGATGCGGTCAGCTATCGTGGTGTGCGGGTTGAGGTGGTGAGTTTGCGATCGATGACGAGCGATAGCTTGATCAACGTCGCCGATCGCTACATTGATCTCGAACAGATCAAAGGCGAAATTCAAAAAAATCCGCGCCATCATCACCCATATACCTATCGTCCACTCACGAACGTGTACGAAAATGACCTAGCGGACGAGTGAGTCTCGGGTTTATCGATTCGATGCAAAAACCAGACCTCAATTGAGGTCTGGTTTTTTGCTATAGGGGCGCACAATTTGTTCTGTTAACGATCGTGTCTGGCCGTATGACCAAGGGTGAGGTGTATCGACACATCTATGCCCAACGAACAGCGTTTTGCCAGTGACTGAACTATGTTTACTCCACTTGATCCCAAAGATTCGACCATTTTGATCGTAGATGACGATCGCTCTATGCGGCTGTTACTGAAGCTGGCGATGGAGGGGGAGGGGTATAACGTTTTGGAGGCCAAGGATGGCGAGCAGTGTTTAGTCGAGTTTGCACAGCATCGACCGCAAATGGTGTTACTAGATGCCGTGATGCCGAGGATTGATGGGTTTAGCTGCTGTCAGCAACTACGTCAGCTTCCAGAAGCTCAAGATGTACCCGTATTGATGATCACGGTTCTTGATGATTCAGAGTCGGTGGATCATGCCTTTGAGTCTGGTGCGACGGATTATGTGACCAAGCCGATTCACTGGCCGGTTTTGTGTCAGCGGGTGCGTCGCTTGCTGAAAGCGTACTGGGGGACGATGCAGCTTCAGGCGCAAATCGAGCGGGAACGCGCTTTGACGCTACAGCTTGAGGTCGCGAACCAAGAATTGACGCGACTGGCGACCAGTGATGGTCTCACGGGTTTGGCGAATCGTCGGTATTTTGATGAAGTGCTCGATCGCGAGTGGCGTCGTGCAATCCGCGATCGCCTACCGTTTTCGTTGCTGCTGTGCGATGTGGATTGCTTCAAGGCTTATAACGATACCTATGGTCACTTGGTAGGCGATCACTGCTTGAAAAACGTGGCGACAATTTTGGCACAGAGTGTGAAGCGATCGTCGGATGTGGTGGCTCGCTACGGCGGTGAAGAGTTTGCGATTATTATGCCGAATACACCGATCGCCGGATCGCGGCAAATTGCAGACACGATCCAGCAACAGCTCGCACAGGCCGCAATTCCCCACGCCTCGTCGTGCGTGAGTTCGGCGGTGACAGTATCGATCGGTCTGCTTTGCGTTGTGCCCAAGCTGGGCTGTACACCAACGGCGGCGCTGACAAAAGTCGATCAGATGCTATACCGTGCCAAAGCCGCCGGTCGCAATCAAATTTGTGCGACAGCCGATTTGCTCATGCAAGCGATTTGACGAGATCGGGGAAGCGTTATTTCGCTAGCGTGTAAGCGTTCACCAACCAACACGTTTTAGCTCTGGGCTACCATTAACGACACAGGACGGTAAGATATCGACTCAATGATCCACAGTCATTCTTGCGATCCCTTCGTTTTTGTTGGAACGGCACGCGAAACGGCATGTTATGAGCGACCTCGACCCCAAACACAATCCGACGAGCGATCGTAATCCGGTCGCAATGTCCGATCGTCCAACCCGATCGCTGCGAACGCTGCGAAAAGGTGAACGCCGACGCCGCCAGCGCGATCAGCGACGCCGTCGGTCCCATCCTGATGGGCAGCATCGGATCACCACATCCCGAGCGGTTGTCCTGGGGCTGATCTTGGGACTGACGATCGTCGGATCGGGTCTTGGGGCGGCGGCGATGTTGTTCAAGCTGCCAGATGAGGCCAATTGTCGGACGCTCTTTTTGCCGACGACGACGGCAGCGCGTCGGCTGTACTGTGCGCGAACCTATGCCGATCGCAACACGGTCGATAGTTTGCTAGAGGCCATCGATTTAGTCGATGAATTGCCCGAAGACCATGCGCTGCGTCCGGAGGTCGATCGACAGCTCGAAGTGTGGGCAGAGGCGATCCTGGATTTGGCCGAGACCGATTTTCAGGCCGGTGACCTCGATAAAGCCGTCGCCACCGCTGAACGGATTCCCCTATCAGCGCTGCCCACTGAGATTCGCAGTCGCCTCGCGATCGTGATTGCCGATCGGGTAGAAAGCTGGCAGGACATTTGGGATGAAGCGACGAAAATTGCGACGGCGATCGATCGTGAACTCGAACGGCTGTATTGGGGGCCAGCGTTTCAGCAGGTGACGCGCCTTTTAGGAATTGGTAATCGCTATTGGGAAACGACGCGCTATCAGGAGTATGCCAAGGCGGTGCAGCTTGGGCGTCAGGATACCTCGAAGGTGGAACGCGCCCGAGGTGTTGCCGCGCGTGATGATGTTGATAGCGTGCTCGAAGCCATTAAGTTAATCCAAGAGATTGGTCTGGCGAGTCCTTTACGGATTCGGGCTCAGACGTTGTTACGACAGTTTGGTCAGCAGTTGATTAATATCGCCGATCGCCAGCTCGAAGCCGACGATCTACCCGGCGCGATCGCCACGGCTCGCAAAGTTCCGAGCGTGACCGGCCTTAAACCCAAAGCCGACGACTTTATCATCCTGGCGCGGGCGCGATATACGGCACGACGACCCACGGCGACGAATCTCGAAGCGGCGATCGCTCAGGCTCGCGGCATTGAGTTCAACAGTCCGATCTATGGCGACGCACAGGGCTGGATCGCTCGTTGGCAAGAGGGACTGGGACAGGTGGCTGTTCTCGAACGGGCGCGGACGCTGGCTAGTTCTGGCCAGGAAAATGACCTCCGACTGGCGATCGCCACGGCGCGAGAAATTCCCACGAGCAACGCGCTATGGGAACGCGCCGAGAGTGAGATTGGTCGCTGGAGCGTCCAGCTTGATACGGAGCAAGATCGCCCAATTTTGGCGCGGGCGCGAGATCTCGCCAATCAGGGTGATCTCGAAGCGGCGATCGCCACCGCCAGCCAGATCCAGACCTCACGCCCGCTCTACGATGAAGCCCAGCGCCAGATTTTGCAGTGGCAGGGATCGATCGCCCGCCAAGGAGATACACCCGCCTTGTCTCGGGCGCGGGGTCTGGCCGACTCGGGCAATATTGACGCGGCGATCGCTGCGGCGCAGGAGATTTCCTATAGCAGTCCGCTGTACGACGAAGCACAGGCGGCGATCGGGGGGTGGATTGGGCAAACCCTCGATCGGGAAGAACTCGACGAAGCCTACGATCTAGCGTCTTACGGCACTGCCGAAGGCTTTGATTCGGCTATTCGCACAGCCTCCGGGATTTCTAGTGGTAGCTATCTCGCCGACGAGGGAGCCCGCGCAATCGAGCTGTGGAGCCGATCGCTGCTCAGTATCGCCACCGAACGCGCGAATAGCGATCTGTTAACGGCGATCGATATCGCTCGCCGGATTCCCGTCACCTCCAATATTTACGCCACCGCCCAACTGCAAATCACCAACTGGGAAGCGCAAATCCGCGTCAATGCCAACCGTGAGGCCAACCGTTAAGCCGCTCGCTCATGGCTAACTCATTGAGATCTCGCGATTCCTATCGATCAAGGTGTGGGTCACGCCGGTAATTTCGTTAAGATTTATCAAGCGATCGAGTTAGATCCTTGACTCCAAAGATCTGGAAGGCGCGATCAGTGCATGATCGATGCGCCGCCCATCCCTCGATCGCGATAACGTTTCCTGGCGATCTCCATGACGGTTTCTGACATTCCCACTCCTGATGTACTGGCCGCGATCGGGGGCGATGATCCGGCGGCGTTTAACTGGCGCGAAGCCTGGTATCCGGTGTTTTATCTCGATGATCTCGATCGCACCAAACCGCAGCGCTTTACCTTGCTCGATCAGGATTTGGTGATTTGGTGGGATGGCGGGCAGTGGCGGGCGTTTGCCGATCGATGTCCGCACCGGCTCGCGCCGCTGTCCGAGGGTCGCATTGCCGAGGATGGGCTGCTCGAATGTCCCTATCACGGCTGGTCGTTTAACGGCGACGGTCACTGCGATCGCCTGCCGCAGATGCCGCCGGAGAGTAACGCCCTCGACTCGCCCCGTGCCTGTGTGACGGCCTTTGCGACGACGGTGCGTCAGGGGTTGCTGTTTGTTTATGCCGGATCGTTGGACAATGCCGATCGCGCCGACGTGCCGATCGTGCCGATCATCGAGGAAGACGCCGACGACTGGGTTTGCCTCAACACCTTTCGCGACCTGCCCTACGACGCCACCACGCTGCTCGAAAACGTCCTCGATGCCAGCCACATTCCCTTCACCCACCACAAAACCGTAGGTAACCGTAAAAATGTCTCGACGGTGGATCTGGAGTTAACCTCGTTCGATCGCCAAGGCTTTACGGGAACCTGGGCGGAAGGCCCCCGACGCGGAACCCTCGGACGGCAGGACACCACCTTCATCGCGCCCGGTCTGATGTGGCATGACCTGACCTCGAAGCAATTCGGGCGTACGTTAACCGTGGTTTACGCAACGCCGATCCGCAAAGGCGAGTGTCGTTTATTTGCGCGTTTTCCGTTTAAATTTGCCTCAAAATTACCGCGTCTGGCGATCTCGATCGCGCCTCGCTGGTATTCCCACATCGGCCAAAACGGTGTCCTCGAAGACGATCAGATTTTTCTCCACTGGCAAGAGCGCTACCTCGAAACGCTGTCGCAGAATGTGGCCCCCGATCGCGCCTACGCCCAAGCCTGCTATCTGCCGACCAACGCCGATCGCTTTGTCCTTACCTATCACAAATGGCTCGCCGAATTTGGCGACCCGTTCCCCGGTCAGCCCCTGCCCCCGGCTCACACCCGCGATCAACTCCTCGATCGCTACCATTCCCACACGCAGCACTGCGCGAGCTGTAGCGGCGCACTGAAGCGTTTTCAGGCGGGGCGTCGCGTGCTGGGCGCGATCGGGCTGGCATTATTGGCGGGAATTCCGGTGATCTCGGCGATTAATCCGTCGCTCGGGGTGGCGATCGGCTATGCGATCGCCACGGTGATTATCGGGGCGGTGTTCTGGGCGATCGGGCGGTTCGAGCGACGGTTTTACGAGGGGGTTTACCCGCCGCCGCGCAATCTGCCTGAGAAAAAATCCTAGATGTATAGCAAAAGCCGATTAAATTAGGACACTCTCGTCTAAGTTGAAAACCGCACTTCGACTCCGCTCAGTGCTCTCAGCTTTTTTTGATACGTCCTAACCAAATCGTTTTTTGCTATAGAAGATCGGTTTAAGGCGGTTGACCCAGCCGCTTTAAACCCTCTCAATCGAATCACACGGCGATCTGATCGCGATCCCAATCTTCATTCAGATCACGCTTGAATATAAATCGCTCGATCGCCGCCACAACCCCGTCATCCTCGACCGATGGCGCTACCCAATCCGCGCGAGCGCTCACGCCCGACGGCGCATCCCCCATCGCGACCCCAATCCCGGCATAGATCAGCATTTCGAGATCGTTGTAATTGTCGCCGATCGCCATCACCTGATCCGCACGCAAACCGAGGCACTCTTCGGCCAGATATTTTACAGCGGTTCCTTTGTTCGATTGGGGATGGGTCGCCTCAAAAAAGGAGGGCGTCGAGGTGGTGAGGTAGAGATCGTCGGGGTGGTAGCGATCGCGGACGTGGTGTAGCAGACGGGTGACGCGATCGGTGTCGGCGCTGAGGGCGAGCAGTTTGGTGGGGACGTTCTCGGTGATGAAGGCCGCGAGGTCGGGGATCACTTCGGGCTGGATCTGCGATCGTGCAACGTATGCGTGAGTGTCGGGGCTGAGGTCGTTGACGATGAGGCGATCGTCGATGTAGCAATGCACCGACAGGGATGACCATTCGGGTTCGGCGAGCAGGGCGATTAGGTCGAGGGCGATCGGCTGGGGCAGCGGTGTATGACGCAGGCGAACATCGGTGTCCGGTTCGGCAATCCAAGCGCCCTGATAGCAAATCAGCGGTAAATCGGAGCCGATATCGCGATGGAAACGTTTCGCCGATCGGTACATGCGTCCCGTGGCGATCGCGACGCGAATTCCTCGGGCTTGTACCTCGCGCACTGCACGTTTCACCGGCTCGCTGACCACGTTCGATCGCCCGGAAATCGTCCCATCAATATCGAGGACAAGGAGTTGAATCTCGGAACTATCCGGCGTTACGGTGGCTGTTGTTGCAGGCGGACGATCGTGAGACATGATGCAAAGCCCAAAGATTGAAGATTTTCGGTTTCACCCGAGAACATACCAAGAATTAATCAAAATAGGCGGCATATTTGTCGCTCACGTCACGTAAATGATCGGCGACTTGTTCGGTTTGTTCGATCATGGCGAGATGACCACAGCGATCAAGCTCGATCGTATTCGCGCCGCACTGCTGAAAATTGGGATGAAAACTGGCCAGGTGATGAACATATTTCGGCGGCATGATCGTGTCTTGCAAGCCTGCAATGAAATACGCCGGTTGGCTCAGTTCGGCCACTACTTGCGGCAATTTATGCACCTCTTCCTCCGTGGTCGAATCGAGTAGCGCACCTCGCGCAGCGGCTTCATCGGCGATCAGAAAATCCTTGACACGCTGACCGCCCCAGCGCCGATCGATCGCGCCCGCCACATTCGCCCGCGCAAACAGCCAGTCCAAGCCAAACACGTACCGTAACCAGCCCGGACGCCACTGCAACATTTTCGATCCCGCCGATCGAAAGCGATCGAACTCTTCGGCCAGGTAAATCCCGCCGCCCGCATTCACGCAGGTGACGCCACACACCCGATCCGGACACTGACGCGCCGTCCACAGGGCAACCGTGCCGCCGAGGGAGTGACCGACGAGCCACGCCCGATCGATCCCGAGTTCGGCCAGCAGCGTTTGGAGTTCGAGGGCGTACTGTCGGGGCGAATAGTCCCGATCGGGGGTATCCGTCGAAATGGGTTGAGAGTCCCCAAAGCCCGACATGTCGTAGGTTAAGCACTGAAAATCCGGTGACAGTTGCTCAACGAGCGGCTGCCAGTAGTGTTGGCTCAGTAGCCAACCGTGCAGAAATACAAAAACAGGTTGATTCGGTCTCGCTGCGCTCAGTCTGTAGGCGTGGGGAGTTCCGAGGATATCGAGGCTTGCCATAGTTCTCGATTCTAGCGGTAAATCGTCATCCGCTGGTTAAGGTTAACGGAATCGTTAAGTTCCAGTGTTCGAGTTAGTCGAGTTGAGCATTTTCACAACAAAAACTCGCGCTAACAATCAAACTCAACAATCAAACTCAACAATCAACGCCAATTACGATGGTTGAAATACTGGCAAACGAATCGTCCGACATCTTTCGGTTTAAAGGGTTCGATAAAGCCATCGCGATCGATCCGTTGATAATAGCGACAGTCCAGCAGATCTTCGGGTTGTTTCTGACCGTCGATGGTTAAGTTGACGCGATATTCCCAATAGTTTTTGGCGCTGCGCTTGATGCGATCGATACACACTTGCCGATCGTTATACAGACGGCAGGTTAACGGAGCCGCATTCGCGATCGGCGCGATCGGTAGCTGCAATCCCACGGAGATCGTCACCCATAACACAACCCCAATTCCCAGCTTGAAACACTTGTTTGTGAATGCGGTGGCGATCCATCCCCGGCGTGCAGAACGTTCTGATCTCAAACCTTCTGATCTCATCCACAATCGAGTCCCGGCACTGAGACCCGGCAGATGGGACAGATGGGTCGTTGTTAGATTAATGCTCGGGTTAAACCTATCTTTGGCTGCATGACGCGATCGCGCACTCGGCATAGTTTTGTGATCGACTCTGTGATCTAGATGGGTTGAGGGTGCTGATAGTTGAGGGCTAATGGCTGAAGATTAGAGTGTCCTGATCCCCACTTAACCGTAACCGATTGTCCCGAGAGAGGGCTTCAGACCCTGAAGTAGTGCAATAGACACTTTTCTCTCTCGCAAGATACCGTAGAACTACGACAGACAAGCGTCTCGTCAGCGAAACTGTTAGCGTCAGCATCGATCGCTGACGTGACCGACCCACTGGCGCAACCTTAGACCTACCCATGCTTCCGATACGTTCGAGCAACCAACCGCTATGAAAATTTTGGTCACGGGGGGAGCGGGTTTTCTCGGCTCTCACCTCATCGATCGCCTGATGGAACAAGGACATGATGTCCTCTGTCTCGATAACTTCTTTACCGGCACGAAGCGGAATATTGATCACTGGATCGGTCACCATAATTTTGAATTGATCCGCCACGACATCACCGAGCCAATTCGCCTAGAGTGCGATCGGATTTATCATCTCGCCTGTCCCGCTTCGCCGGTTCACTACCAATACAACCCCGTCAAAACCATCAAAACCAACGTCGTTGGCACGTTGAACATGTTGGGCTTGGCCAAACGCGTCAAAGCGCGATTTTTGCTCGCTTCGACCTCCGAGGTTTACGGCGATCCGGATGTGCATCCGCAGCCGGAAGAATATCGCGGGAACGTCAACACGATCGGTATTCGCAGTTGCTATGACGAAGGCAAGCGCGTCGCCGAAACCCTTGCCTTTGACTACCACCGTCAAAACGGCGTCGATATTCGCGTTATGCGTATCTTCAACACCTACGGCCCCCGGATGCTCGAAAATGACGGGCGCGTCGTCAGCAACTTCATTGTGCAAGCACTGAAAGGCATCCCGCTCACGGTCTACGGCGACGGCAGCCAAACCCGCAGCTTTTGCTATGCCTCTGATCTAATCGAAGGCATGATGCGCCTGATGGAAAACGAAGAACACCTCGGCCCAGTCAATATCGGCAATCCCGGCGAATACACAATTCTTCAATTGGCGGAAACCATCCAGCGCATGGTCAACCCGGATGCCGAAATCGTCTATGAACCCCTGCCCCAAGACGATCCAACTCAGCGCCAGCCGGACATCACCCGTGCCAAAAACTGGCTGGGATGGGAGCCGACGATCGAGCTGAAAGAAGGATTGGAAAAAACAATTGCTGATTTCCGCGATCGTTTAATCCCGACCTAAACTCAGAACAGACTGATCGCCGCGCCGATGGTAATCGTCGCAACAGTTAAAATCGGCTAAAGTCGGCGCATGTTTCCGGCTCAGTTTGACCCGTGTTCTCGGTTTTCGCTATTCCTGTACGCCTCAAGCAGTATTGTCTAGCGATTGATCGATTAATGAAGTAATCAAGTCAACAAGTAATTAAGGATTGAGATACCTATGCGTGTTTGTGTTATTGGTACTGGCTACGTTGGTCTCGTAACGGGTGCTTGTCTTGCCTTCACGGGTCATCATGTGATTTGTGTGGACAACAACGAAGAAAAGGTCAAGATGATGCAGGCGGGTCGATCGCCCATCTATGAACCGGGCTTGTCGGAAGTGATGACCAGCGCGATCGAGGCGGGAACACTGGAGTTCACCTCGGATCTCGCCTGGGGGGTCTCCCATGCCGAAATTATGTTCATCGCTGTGGGTACGCCGCCGCTACCGACGGGCGAGAGCGATACGCGCTACGTCGAAGCGGTGGCTCGCGGCATAGGCGAACACCTCACCGATGGCTATAAGGTCATCGTCAACAAGTCCACCGTGCCGATCGGCTCCGGTGACTGGGTGCGGATGATTGTCCTCGATGGGATTTCGGAGCGCAAGAAAACCCAGGGCGATTCGAGTGATATTGCCGCTGAATTTGATGTGGTTAGTAATCCCGAGTTTCTCCGGGAAGGATCGGCCATTTTTGATACGTTCAACCCCGATCGCATCGTCCTCGGTAGCAACAATACCCGCGCTCTCGACCTGATGGAACAGCTCTATCAGCCGATCATCACGCGCGAGCATGGCGAAGACAAAACCCTGCCGCCGGTTCCCGTGGTCAAAACCGACCTCAACTCGGCAGAAATGATCAAATACGCGGCGAACTCGTTCCTGGCAACGAAGATCAGCTTCATTAATGAAGTCGCCAATATTTGCGATCGCGTCGGCGCCGACGTGACGCAAGTTGCCGAAGGCATCGGTCTCGACTCCCGGATTGGTAACAAATTCCTGCAAGCTGGGATCGGTTGGGGTGGCTCCTGCTTCCCGAAAGATGTGTCGGCGCTCGTGCATACCGCCGATGACTACGGCTACGATGCCCAGTTGCTCAAAGCAGCAGTCGAAGTCAACAGCCGTCAGCGTTTGCTCGCGCTCGAAAAACTCCAACAAGAGCTAAAAATTCTCAAGGGTAAAGTCATCGGTTTGCTCGGTCTCACCTTCAAACCCGATACGGATGACATGCGCGATGCACCCTCGCTGCTGCTGATCGAAAACCTGAATCGTCTCGGCGCGAAAGTGAAAGCCTTTGACCCGATCGTTTCTCAAACGGGGATGCGGTTTGGACTGTCGGGTGTCGATGTGGAAACAGATCCTGAGCGCTTGGCGGATCACTGTGATGCGCTGGTCTTGGTGACGGACTGGAAGCAGTTCCTGGATCTTGACTACGGCAAAATGGCGAAGCTGATGAACAATCCGCTAATGATCGATGGTCGTAATTTCCTCGATCCGAACGTCATTGCGACGGCGGGTATGCGTTACGTCGGTGTGGGTCGATCGGCAGGCAAGTAAAATCCGCAGGATCGTCAGGAGGCATCGTAAGTAAGCTCAGAAAATAAAGCAACTCCAGACCTTTGAGGTTTTAGAAACCTCAAAGGTTTCGCTCCCTGCGATCCATTGCACTTGATCGCACCGCGACACCGCTTATTCCGTCGCTTGTTCCGTCGCCTGTGCTGCGGCATAGAAACGCGGGACAACCCATAAGAAATACCACCACCACAGAGCGATCGCGCCGATCGCCGGAAGGGTCAGCCAGAGCGTATGAAATAGCAACCAGCTACCGCCCATGACGCAGATACCCGTCAGCACGATCGACCACGGTTGACACCACCAGGGTTTATTCGCCCATAGATTTGATGAAGCGGGCGACGAAGCGGGCGAAGTGACGGGATCAGGCATGACAGATTCGTTTAGCGGTAGAGGGGACACAATTAGCCGATCTTGAGCAGCCAATCTTTAGGATCTCACGATCGCCCGTGTGATGCGCGTCAATCGATCTAGGGCGATCAACGAGCCGCGAATTAACCGAGCTGCCGCGATCGGCTGACGGGCAAATGCGGCGGCCAGAGCCAAGGGTTGCAGATTGCCGCGATCGTCAAAGGCGCGAGATAAATCCGGGATATTCCCCGCTAGGTCATCACTCACCACACGCACGATCGCAGCCTGGGGAAACCGGCGCAACAGAGCGACACTTTCCATGTCGATCGCCGCAATCTTTCCGTCTTGGATAACATCGCGAAAGTCCCGTGCGATCGCCTGCTTGTCCTCCACCGTGCAAACGGCAAGATCAACATTGAGCGCATCGATCGGTGCGTCGTGTAGCTCGGCAAGATTGAGCAGCGCTTCGGGTGGATTGAGCCGGTAATATTCATCGGGCTGGGTTTGGCGGCGGCTGGAGCGGTAGGCGATCGCCATCCCGATCGTCAATTCTGGGGACACGCTGCCACAGAGTCCCAGTAATAACGGTCTAGCCGGATTGGCTAACTCGGATTGTTGGCCTTCATGCTGACCTTGCGCGGAGTTGTAAGTGCGAATGAACTGATCCGCAGGCGTTAATCCTGCGGGAATTGCGACGACTTCGGGGCGATCGGTCACCGGTACATCGCGCAATCCTCGCTGTACCGCTGCATACTCCGCTCCCTGCGGTACAAATATGCGATTAAATAAGCGTTGATTTTTCAAAAATTCAAAAAGATCATAGTGAGTTCAATCATTTTTAGAACATACCGAAAGCGTTGATTGGAATCGTTGGCGACTAGCCTTAACAATTAGCTCTTTGATACCATCGCATCAATCCATTGACACTCCCCGACCTGAAGGTACGGGGATTCTTCATTCACCGACTGACCGTAACAGTGCAGGACGTATCCAACACTGCTAGAGGGTCTGTCTCCTGAAGCGTTAAGTTCCCCAGTGCCCCTGGGTACTGTCTTAAGCCACGTTGCAAGATGTTGATAGCAGCATTATGGTCTCTGTCCAATTCACATCCACATTCACAGAGATGAGTGCGAGTTGATAGAGACTTTTTCACGATCTGACCACAGCTTGAACACTCTTGACTGGTGTAGTGGGGAGGAACGGCAACCGTGACCTTCCCATACTTCACACCAAAGTATTCAAGCCATCGTCTGAATGTTGACCATCCTGCATCACTAATCGACTTGGCAAGATGCCGATTACGAACCAACCCTTTCACATTTAAGTCTTCATAGGCCACCAGGTCGCTAGACTGGATGGCGGAATATGCCAATCTCTTGCAATATTCTGTTCGCTGCCTACTTACTCTTAAATGCTTACGGGCATATCGATTTCTGGCCTTGTGATAGTTACGCGACTGAGGTTTTGCGCCTTGACGATACTTTTTCGACTTGCGACGGTTGGCTTGGTTCAGATGCCGTTCTGCTTTGCGATAGAACTGAGGACAGGGTTCAGTATTGCCTTTGCTGTCAGCAATGAAATACTTCAGCCCCAGATCTAATCCGATAGCGTTCTGGCTCGGTTCCACATCAATACGAACATCCACATTGATGCAAATTTGAGCATAGTAACCATCAGCCCGTTTGACCAGCCGAACTCGCTTAATCTGATCAACCGAATAGAAGGACAGATCCCAAGTTCCAACTAGCTTGACCTTGCCAATTCCCTTTTTGTCGGTGAATTGAATATGTTTAGGGTCTAGAAGTTTCCATCCAGAAGTTTTGTACTCCACTGAATCGGGAGTGCTTCTTGAACTTTGGGAACCCCTTCTTTCCTGGCTTGCCAGATTTACAGTTATCGTAAAAGCGACTGATAGAACTCCATGCACGTTCAGCGCTGGACTGACGTGCCATTGAGTTAAGCTCATTGGCAAAGCTATGCTCTTTCGCTAATACAGCACAATATTTGTTGAGGTCGTACTTCGACACACCCTTGTTATCCATCCAATAGCGCAAGCACTTGTTGCGGATGAACTGAGCAGTCAATATCGCCTCGTCAATCGCTTTGTATTGAACGGGTTTAGCCTTTATCTTGAACTCGTGTACTATCATATTCTTATGCTACTACACTTGTCATAAAAGTCGCCCTAGAAGGGCGAGGTTTTAGACCCATTTCTTTTGATCAATCCAATAAACTGATCGCCGCATCCAACACAACCTGCGTCGAACCCGCAAAAAAATCCCGATCGATCGTCCCCACCGTATCACTCGCACGATGATAATTCGGATTGCGAAAATTCGCCGTATCCGTCACCATCAACGCCCCGATCCCCTGCACCCAAAATGGCACATGATCGCTCCGCAACAAATTCGGGGAAATCGCCATCAACGTCGGAACCGCCAACGTGATCACCCGAGGATGACCCGCCCGATCGCGATCAACATCACTCGCCTCACCGACCGCCAGGAAAGGAGCCAGCAACTCCGGCGTTTCAGCACTGCCCACCACCCCGAGAAAATCACCGCGATCGGGTAGCGTAATCGCCAAACCCGACGGAACCCGCTGACAACCCGGCGCATCGCAGGCATAACCGATCATCTCCAAAACGATCGCGCCGTACAGCTCCCGATCGAGCTGCGCCACATGATAAAAACTGCCGAGCAAACCAAACTCCTCCAGATCAAACCAGACCAAACGCAGCGTGCGCGGGAATGTGGGGACAGCCTCGGGATTAGACGGATCAGACCCGCCCGATAACAACTCCGCGATCTCCAAGAGCCCGATCGCCCCGCTGGCGTTATCGTCCGCGCCGGGAGAACGATCGTTAACGGTGTCGTAGTGTGCGCCGATGAGCAACGGCGGCAGCGTCGGATCAGTTCCCGGCTTTTCCGCGATCAGGTTAACGCCGTTGAGTTCCTGCCCATCGTCAAGGGGAATAGTGAACGGCTCGCGGCGCACCTGCCAACCGCGATCGCGCAAGATTTGCTCTAAATATTGACGTGCAGTTTCGCGATCGGTCTCGCTAAAACGCGGCTGGCTGAACTCCGTGAGGCGCTGCATTAGCCGATCGCGATTGACGCGCAGGGGCGATCGGGCGTTGGTGGCATCTGTCGGCATGGGTGGAGTGGTTTGCGGGGACTGGGACGACCGGTCAGGCTGGCGGGAAATTGAGTCGAATCGTGGAGACTGTGGATCGGTGCTGGCGGTGGGGGCGATCGCGCAGGCGGATAGGGTCAGCAGAGTGATGATACTGCCACAGTGAGAAAGAGACCGTGTAAGCCGATCGGCGAAGTCCGTCGTATTCATTACGCTAAATTCAGGTTAAGCCAGAGGCAAAGGTCAGATATTGTAGCCAGTCTAAAATGTTGCGCGTGACGTACTTTAGACTTCCGGTGTTACGACATTAGACCGAGTTAACCTAACGCTTTCATCGCTTTTTATCACTGTCATTATCCCTATGGTTCACGCTCCCAGTTCGCCCGTTGCATCCAACTCACCCACCTCTGACGCTTGCATCCCGTTCGATCGCCAGCTCTCCGCCCCGCTGACGAAACAGCCGATCACCACCCTCCAAATCAACCTCGGCAAAAAGTGCAATCTCGCCTGTACGCATTGCCACGTGGAGGCTAGCCCAAAGCGTACAGAAGAGCTGACGCCGGAGATTTGCGAGCAGTTGATTGAGTTAATCGATCGCTTTCCCCAGATCGAGACAGTGGATTTGACCGGCGGCGCACCGGAGATGAATTACGGCTTTCGGCCACTGGTGGAGGCGGCGCGATCGCGGGGTAAGACGGTGATTGTGCGATCGAATCTGACGATTTTCGCGATCGACGGTTACGACGATTTGCCCGACTATTTCGCGGCGAATCAGGTTCGGGTGGTGGCGTCGCTGCCCTGCTATCTGGCGGATAACGTCGATAAAATGCGCGGCTCAGGCGTGTTCGATGGTTCGATTCGCGGTTTGCAGCAGCTCAACGCCCTCGGGTATGGTTCCGATCCCGACTTAATCCTCGACCTGGTGTACAATCCGCCGCTCCCGATCACGCCGGAAAAATTCGCCCTGCCGCCCGGTCAAGCCCAGCTCGAAGCGGCCTATCACGACTACCTCGATCGCGAATTCGGCGTGCGGTTTAACCATCTGCTAACGATCGCGAATTTGCCGATCGGTCGCACGAAGCAATTTTTGCAGCGCCACGGCCTCGATCGTGCCTATACGCAATTCCTCGCGGACAATTTCAACCCGGCGACGGTAGACGGTTTGATGTGCCGCACGCAGCTTTCGATCGACTATCTCGGCAATGTTTTCGACTGCGATTTTAATCAGATGGAAGATCTACCGGCTCGCGATCGGGCGGGTCAGGTGTTGACGGTGGCGCGGCTGTTGGAGTTGGGGACGTTGGATGCGATCGGCTGCGTGGGGACGGCGGATTTTTGCTATGGCTGTACGGCGGGGGCGGGGTCGAGCTGTGGCGGGGCGCTGATGTAACCGGGATATCGCGTTGAACCAAAGCAATTCGCTCGCAATTAATCTGCTATTATTTATATAGCTATATAGCGATTAAATTAAAAAGGTCAGCATAATGGATGAATCCCTAGGGTTTGCGTTGACGGATCAAGCGCTCATGTCCGTCGGTTTGGCGGGTGGCAGTGTGGCAGGACTGGAGAATGTCGGATTGGGAGATATAGGAATGACAAATTTTGATGTTGCAGTGAACTCAGCGATCGGTGCTGCACCACCGGCGGAGTTGTCCGCTGAGGAACGCGCAGGGCTGTTGTTTATGTACGAGGAGGAGAAACTCGCGCGGGATGTGTATCTCACCTTGGGTGAGCAGTTTGATGTGCCGGTGTTTGAAAATATCGCGGCGAGCGAAATGCGGCACATGAGTGCGGTAGCGGATCTGCTCGATCGCTACGATCTCGAATTTAGCGGTGATCCGGAGGTGATCGGCACGTTCGTTGATCCTGATTTACAAGCGCTGTATGACGAGTTGATCGCACGCGGTACCACTTCGTTGGTTGAAGCACTACGAGTGGGTGCGACGATCGAAGAGGTGGATATTGCGGATTTAAAAACTCACACAGAAACAACGGCAAACCCCGACATTGAGCAGGTTTACGATAACTTGGCGCGTGGATCGCGAAACCACTTGCGAGCTTTTAGCTCAAATCTGATCAATCAAACGGGTGAAGCGTATACACCGCAGTATCTCGATCAGTTTGAATATGACTCAATCACAGGGTCGATGTGGGAGCGCGGAACGGGCGAAAATTGTCAGGGCGGTCAAGGCGGTCAAGGCGGTCAAGGCGGTCAAGGCGGCGGTGGTCAAGGTCGCCAGGGCGGTGGTCGAGGTGGCCGAGGCGGTCGAGGCGGCGGTCAAGGTCGTCAGGGCGGTGGACTGCGTTAAGGAGTGGGTTAATGGAGAGTTGAACCCAGCTTGAGCGCTTACGAGATCGGTGTTATTTTGAGGCCACCTTGCCGGATCGCAAGTGAATCGCCGCTACGAGTTAATATCCGAACAGATATTGTCGCGATCCACCTGCCGATCGCATTGTTCCTATGTTTAACCCGACCTCGGCTCGCACTTTACACCTTGATCCAGATCTCGATTTAGCCGCATTAATTCGCCCCGATCGCCACAGCGTCCCCCAACTCATCACCGCTACCCCCACGATCGCCCGCCAGCTCAACCAGCGCCACACCAGCCTCGAACAGCTCGCCACCCAGACGATCGCCGATCGCGGCTTGGCCGTCGTGTCGCCCTGGCTAGCACGACAATTACTCGTAGAAGCCGTGGCCGATCTCGACCCGGAATCCGACGCGGTAGCCGTGGCGCAATGGCTAACGCCGTCGCTGCGATCGCTGCTCCAGTCCGGAGCGAATCTCAGGGCAATGGCGAAGGTTAAAGGTCTAGCGCCAAAGGTGTATCGCACGATCGCGATCGCGCAAAACTATCGCGGCAAACTCGAACGGCGATCGCTGGTTGACCCGGCGGAACTGTTTTGGCGGGCGATCGCGGCCAGCCCCGAGCCACAGTGTTTAACGGTGGTCGGCTACCTCCATCCACGGGCGGATATGCTCGCGTTTCTCGACGCGATCGCGGGCGACGGTAGCCGGATCGCGCTGCCCTGTGATGATTCGGATTGGTTTCACGATACGCGCGAGGCGGTCGATCGCTTACGGACGAACGGTTGGCAGGTGGTGGCACGCGAGACAAAATTAGGCTTAGAGGCCGATCAATCTCCGATAATTACGATTACCGGAACTAGGGATCCTGTGGTGGCGATTGATCGTGTCCATCGTTATTACACCGCCTATGCCGATAGCGATCGCGAAATTCGTAGCGTCCTCACCACCGTTAAACAGCTCCTCACCACCGGTACGCCCACCGACGCGATCGCGATCGTCGCCCGCGCTAACACCGACTACGCCCGCCAACTGAGCGATACGGCCTGGGAATTCGGCCTGCCGGTTCGCATCACGCGATCGCCCAGCCTTGCCGAAACCCGCCTCGGCTCCTGGGTGCGCGGTTTCTTGGAGGTCTGGCAACGCAGTTTCCGCTTCGAGGCCACCGCTAGTTTTTTGCAACATCCCCTGACACCGTCGGAGATCACGCCGCGCTGGTCAGACGCGCGAAAACGTCGCCCGGACAATCGCAAAGTCTGGGAAGCGATCGGCGCTGACTTTTCGGTGATCGAATCCTGGCGTAAGGCCAAGCGAGCCAAGTGGGTCGATCGCTTGAATGCGGTGTTGGCGGCGTGGCAGATCGAGGCGCGGTGCGGCCTCTGGGCAGAGGAGATGATCGCCTATGAACGCTTACAAGACGCCTTTGAGGAACTGGCGAATTTTGATGAGACGCCGCGATCGGGCGAACAGTTTGCGCGGGAACTCGATACGCTGCTGACGAGCCAGCCGGTGGCGATCGCAACACGGGGCGGGGTGGCGATTCATTCACCGGAGTCGATCGCCGGGTCGCGCTATACCTATGTGTTTGTCCTGGGGGCGATCGAGGGAGCCTATCCCGAGCCGGTACGCAATGACACCGCGATCGACTTTTTCACGCGCAAACAGCTTGCCGCCCAGGGGTTTGATCTCGGGTCAGCGATGCGATCAGCGCGACAGGAAACGCGCGTGTTTGATGCTCTGTTGCGCGTGGCCTCAGAGCGGCTGATCCTGTCCTATCCCCGCGCGATCGGCAAAAATCTGACGCTACCGAGCGCCTATCTCGATCAATTTGCTATTCCTGCCCATAATCTAAACATCACTCCAAACACCACTCCAAACACCACCCAAACCACCACCCCGATCGCCAGTCTCGAAACCGCCCGCCGCCTGGTGTGGCTCCGATCGTCGCTCGATCGCCTACCCGAAATCGCCCACCGCGATCGCGCCCTGATTCACGCCCGCCGCTGCCAGCGCGTCGAACTCGATCGCGAAACCTCCCCCAACTACAGCCCCTACGACGGCCTCACCGATCTCCCCACCGACATCGCCCAGCATATTTTCAGCGCCTCGCAGCTCAGTATGTTGGGACAGTGCGGCTTCAAATGGTTTTCCCGCTACCGCCTGCGCGTCAATCGTCCCCAGGAAAAAGAAACCGAGCTATCGGGACGCCTAAAAGGTCAGCTCTATCACCAAACTCTCGAAGGTGCGATGTGTGACGCGATCGGCGAAGTAGATCCGCGTGATCGTGTCCTCGCCGCCCTCGAAACCGCCTTCGCCACCGCCGAAGCCGACCTCTATCTCGATCACCTTCCGGCCTGGTGGGCGCAGCGCCGCGAACATCTGGCTTTGCTGCGTCGCACGATCGAACACGAATCTTTTTTCACCCCTGGCGCGGTCGTCGCAAATCTCGAATCCGAGTTTGAGGGCGAATGGAACGGCTTTAAGGTCAAAGGCAAAATCGATCGCGCCGACGCAACGCCCTACGGCATTACATTGATCGAGTACAAAACGCGATCGAGCCGTCCCACCCAAGCTCAAAACAGCCAGGGCGAGGCAAAATTTGACCTGCAACTACAGCTCTACGTCGAAGCCGCCGGAGCCGCACTGTTTCCCGATCGCACCATTTCCCGCGCTCACTACTACTCGCTGACCAAGGCCAAAAGTCTCGCAAAAGTGGACATGGTGGACGACACCGAAGCGGCGGCCTTTGCCGATCGGCTGCGGGGGTATCTCAGCACGGGTTCGTACGCGGTGCAGCCCGATCGGGGCGAAAAAGTCTGCGCCTACTGCGATTCCGAATTAATCTGCCGCAAAGGATCGCGGCTCAAGCGTAAACATCGAGATTAAGGAAAATTCATCCCGATCGTTTGTTTAGAAATAACCTCAATCTCAACTTTTAAACAGCTAAAAACTGTAGTATTAATCACCAAAAATCGAGATTATGTATGGATCAGAATCCAAACGTAACGAATGTTTAACCTTACTATCAATTGGCGATCGTCAAGTGCCTTAATCCCGGAGCCTGATTAAAATTGAATCTAAGAGCGAACGACCTTCCAGCACGATACGAGACACAAACCGAGATCTCTAACTACCATCTCGCGGCCTCGTTTTACCCCCGTACTTGTCCGTCGTTCCTTTCCTATAATTGCTTCGCTGACTAAATGCTTTAAGTCAATAATTCAATAGATCGCAGGGAGTGGAGCCTTGGGGTTTTTCAAAACTTCAGAGGTCTGAAGTTGCTGTTGATTCTCTTGAGATCCTTAGAGTATTTACCGAAAATAATCGCCCATCCCAGAAGTTCGATTTTTTCAAACAGTCAGACCTCTCAACTTCCTCAGGAACGTTTATTTCGTTGTTGCACTTTTTAGACGAGTTGTTAATATTTAAAGATTTCTAGACCTCCGCTCAAATCTCAAATCAGCTTCGGTACATCGAGAGCCTCCGTCTCGGGATAAAAGAGAGAGGGAAAAGCCCTAAGTGCAAAGACTTCTTCTCCCGAACTCACGCTGAGTTAGCCTTCAGAACTTACGCAAGGGGAGTTAGAAGTCCTAGCCTCATAGCCTCATAGGTTGAGTTGAGGCATGAAACCCCACAGCAGCACAATTTTTGCCGATCAATCTAGTCCATCTTGAGTTGAGACCGTCTCTTATTTTTTGTCCCTGTACTCAGCCGTCTGAGTTAAGACCCCTGTGCAGATGTAGGATAAGGTCGATAGCTTGAGTATCCGAGGCTATGGCGAACGAACTTCACCTTTCCCAGTTACACGCCGGACAAACCGCGTGGCAGTCCTGGCGACGATCGCACCCCGACATCTCGATCGACCTGCGCGGCGTCGATCTGGCCTCCCTTGACCTGCGCGGCTTTGATCTCCAAGCTGCGGATCTGAGCCAAATCGACGCCATGAGCCTCGATCTACGCGGTGCTAACCTCGAACGTGCCAACCTGCGGGGTGCAAACCTGATCGGCGCTGACCTGCGGGGTGCAAACCTGCGTCATGCAGACCTGACCAGCGCACAGCTTCATCGCGCCAACCTCAGCGAAGTGATCGCCCATTTCGCCCACTGCAACCAGATGATCGCCAACGCCGCGATCGCCTACCGCGCCGACTTCTCCCGCGCTCAGTTGTATAACGCCGACCTGACGGGCGCGAATTTGTGCTGGGCGAAGTTCAACGGTGCGTATCTCGGTGATCTGAACTGCACGGACGTGCGGGCGATCAGTACGGATTTTCGCTGGACACGCGGACACGGCATCTCGTTCTACCGCGCCGACCTCACCGACGCCAATTTTCACTACGCCGACCTCGCCCGCCTCAACCTCACCTACGCCCGCCTCCACGGCATCGATCCCGGCGATCTGGACTCTATGGGCAACTTTCATAGCCCCACTCCCTTCTAAACTCGTAGCCCTCCGGCACGTCCATCCCTTAACGAGACTCATCCCTGACGCTATGCTTCAACTCCGTCGCACCGTCCGCAGTCCGATCGCCCGTCTCGTCTGCGCGGCGCTGATCACCTGGAATGCCGCCAGCCTCCCCGCGATCGCCGAAGATCCGGCGCGTCTCACCGTCACCGGTCAGGGACAGATCGCCATCCCCGCCACGATCGCCCGAGTCAGTCTCGGCGTTGAGATCCGCGCCCGTACCGCCGAAGACGCCCAGGCTCAAGCGGCGGCGGCCTCGAACGCGATCGTCTCCTACCTCAAAAGCCAAAACGTCGATCAGCTCCAGACCCAGGGCATTCAGCTTTCGCCGGTCTACACCAACGAAGACGGGCGATCGCGCATCTCCGACTACACGGCCTCGAATATCGTTAGCTTTCGCGTCGAAACTGAAGCGGTCGGCGAAATCATCGATGAAACCGTCCGTCGAGGTGCAACCCGGATCTCGGGTCTGAGTTTTGTCGGCTCCGACCTGGCGATCGCCACGGCTCGTGATGCTGCGCTGCGTGCCGCGACGCTCGACGCCCGCGACCAGGCCGATATTGTGCTCGATACCCTGGGTCTTGCGGCGCGATCAATCGGCCAGATTAACATCGGCTATTCCACCCCGATGCCCACTGCTTCGATCCGGAATGAGGCCGCAGCCTATGGCGACTTTATGAGCCGATCGGCGGTGGAGGGGGGCGAACAGACGATCGAGGCGTCTGTCACGCTCGAAATTTTGTATTAGCTTGCTCTGGATCGTGTTTTGGCAGACAAGATGCCCGCTCTACGAACGTTCGGCAATCTCCGGTTTGTATTTTTTCTATACAAAACCGGATTTGGTCTTAGATGTTGTCTCGATCGGCGATCGCATGGCACTGTCCATGCAGACTGACGATGAATGGGACGCAATAAGTCAGTGCGCTGGAGATCCAACGCGCACGGCTCATTTTGCGCGTGATTAATGCTTCTCCATGATTAATCACGAGGAGAATGGAGCCAACGATCAAAGCAACACGTAGAGCGGTGCGGTAGGTTTGGGAAGAGGCGCGTTTTAGCCAGAATGGTTGCACTTGGGATTAAGTTAAAAAAAGTGTTTCTTTAGAATAAAGAATAATCGGTTCCTCCACGAAACCGATGGCAGCCCAGCAAGAAGCTTGCGCTATTCCATAGCTTTTTAAATGCAGAACCCCGATCTCTAAGGCGTTGAGATTGGGGTTCTGCACAAATTGGCATGGCTCTAACTTCAAACAAAGACTAAAGCGCCGGTGTTTTCGTATGCCACTCCGTCGCCTGCTCATACCGCTGCGCCACTTGCAACAGCTTCGTTTCTTGCAGCACATTCCCGATAATTTGCAGCCCGATCGGTAAGCCCTTCGCATCAAACCCGCAGGGCAAACTCAGCGACGGCAAACCGGCTAAATTCACCGGAATGGTCATCAAATCCGACAGATACATACTCAGCGGATCATCGGTTTTTTCGCCCGCTTTAAACGCCGTCGTCGGCGAGGTCGGCGACACTAACACGTCATATTTCGCAAACGCCGTTTTGAAATCCTGGCAAATCAACGTCCGGACTTTTTGCGCTTTTAGATAGTAGGCATCGTAGTAGCCCGACGACAGCGCGTAGGTTCCGATCGCGATCCGACGCTTCACCTCCGCCCCAAAACCCAACGCGCGGGTTTTGGCGTACATATCAATCAAATTGTCCGACTCTTCCACGCGCTGACCGTATTTAACGCCGTCGTAACGGGCGAGGTTGGCCGACGCTTCCGACGGCGCGATCACGTAGTAGGTCGGCAGGCCGTAACGGAACGTGGGACAGGAGACGAATTCCACCTCAGCGCCGAGATCTTCGTAGACCTTCAAGGCGGCTTTCACGGAGTCATCCACTTCGGGGTCGAGTCCTTCGCCAAAGGTTTCTTGGATCACGCCGATGCGGAGTTTGTCGCCGTTTTGGTTGGCGATCGTCTCCTGTTGCAACGCCTCGGCATAGCTCGGAACTTCGACCTTGAGGCTGGTCGAGTCCTTCGGGTCATACCCAGCCATCGCTTCGAGGAAAATCGCGGCATCTTCGACACTACGGGCAAAGGGGCCAATCTGATCGAGCGAAGAAGCGTAGGCCACAAGGCCGTAACGGGACACCAGGCCGTAGGTCGGTTTGAGGCCGACGACACCGCATAACGACGCGGGCTGACGGATCGATCCACCGGTGTCAGAACCCGTGGCGACGACGCACTGACCGGCGGCCACCGCAGCGGCGGAACCACCGGAGGAACCACCGGGAACGCGATCGGTATCCCAAGGATTCGCCGTTACCTGGTAGGCAGAATTCTCGGTGGAGCTGCCCATGGCGAACTCGTCGAGATTGGTTTTACCGACGGAAATCGTCCCGGCGTCGCGCAACTTTTCAACGACGGTTCCGTTGTAGGGCGGGATGTAATTTTCGAGGATTTTTGAGGCGCAGGTGGTCGGCACGCCTCGGGTACACATGTTGTCTTTGATGGCGATCGGGATGCCTTCTAAAATGCCGATCGCTTCACCTGCCGCGATCTTGGCATCGACAGCCTTGGCCTGCTCGATCGCCGTCTCGCTTGTCCGGTGTAAAAAGCTGCGTAGCTGGGGTTCGGTGGCGTCGATGCGTTGCAGCGTTTCTTGGGTCAATTCTAGTGCTGACCGCTCTTTAGAAACTAGTTGCTGATGCAACTCACGAATGGATGCCATGCTCGCGCCTCTGTCGAAAAATGTTTTGAGTTAAGTAAGGATGGTTCAACGATGCGATTGGGGATGGATCGATGACGTCATTGAGCGATTCAACTGATCGTCAAGATCGAGCAAACTGATCCCGAGAGTTTTCGGTCATTCTCACCATCACTCAGACAATCGCTGCGTTGTCCTTTGACACTATAGCGGGGAACGCGATCGTGCTTTAGAACAAGCAGATGCCTGTCTGACCAATTCGAGCCAACCTCGCTCTAGATGGGTGGAGTTTGGCAGACGATTAAACTTGGCAAAATCAGCCAAGATACTAAGCCATGACGGTAGATCTTGACGTGAGACCTTTGAGGTTTCTAAAACCTCAAAGTCTCCCCTCCTGCGACCCATTCCCTTGATGGCGTGAGCGACTTAGCCGAAGGTCAAGCCGGGATCGCTGGTAGCAACGATCGCGATCGCGCTACTGAGATCCACCGAGGCTAGACCCGCGATGCGACCGATGTAGGAACCATCCCCAAGCTGAATCAGGGCGTCATCACCCGAAGCGATCGCGCTGACGCTGACGCCGTCTCCCGCCACGATGATCCGATCGCCGTCGCTCACGCTGAAATCCGCGATCGTGTCGAGCATCGTCGTATCCGTCGTCGCTTCCGAGGCGACCCGCAGGATAAAGCGATCGGCTCCAGCTCCGCCGGTTAACGTATCGAGACCAAAATCACCGATCAGAAAATCATCCCCGTCTCCGCCATTGAGCGCGTCGTTATCCTGACCGCCGCGCAGAAAATCCGATCCCTCGCCGCCATCAACGATGTCGTTACCTTTGTTGCCGTGGAGGATGTCATCGCCAGCGTTGCCGCGAAGAACATCATCGCCTTGCCCGCCGCGAATCAGATCGTTATCGTCACTGCCGCCGCTGCCGCCGTCGATCGTGTCGTTTCCCTGATTGCCCGTGACATAGTCCGGAGCCGTTGATCCCGTCAGGCGATCGTCACCGCCCAGCAAGACAAAGCCGCCCAGATTATTTTCGTTATCACTGAGCGAAAGACTCAGGGTCTCCGCACTGTCGCTGAAAATACTCGCCGGGAGCAAGAGTTCCGCAAAGTTAATCCGATTGCTAAATGTGTTGAGTGGGATTGATCCCATAAAACCGGACTCGCGACCCGGAATCACGCCATCAATCAGCCCTAAAAGTACCGGAGTATCCGCTGGAATTAGATTGAACTGTGGCGGTAGCTCAAATCCCGGTAATGTGCCGATGAAACTGCTGATATCACCCAAAGTTTGATTATCAAAAAATCCGCTTTCAATACCGCCGATCGCCTCTAGAGCCACGTCCGGCGTGAACAAACTAAGATCCAGTGGAAACTCGATCGGAAATGGAAAGCTACCCACAGAAATACCGAGGGTAATCGGAGTATCAAGCGAAAGATTGGCCATTCTGATGTTTGGAAAAATTGGAGAGTTGAGGAGCGAGCTTTGAAAGCGTGCAGCGTGAGAACGTGACGATCAATCATCTTGAGATCAATCTAAGCTCAATGTTATTGCAAGTCTATGGTCGGTCGCAGGGCATAAAGTCTAATCTGCAAACATACCGGGCTGCGATTTTGCTCAAATCTCAAATCTAGATCCACTCTAAAAGCTAGATCTACTCTAAAGGCTACGTTAATAACCTCGCCATCATGCCCGATCGTCCGCTCGTAATGGCTCATAGAGCGATCCCACCTGAGATAGCGGCAACCGCGATCGCACCCCTAAGGTCAACGGCGATACCTGACCCCGCGCCAAATGCTCCGACGCCGCACAGCCAATCATCGCCGCATTGTCCGTACAAAACTGCATCGGCGGAAACAACACCTTGATCCCCGTATCCTGCGCCGCCGCCTGCAAACACGATCGCAGCCGACTATTGGCCGCCACACCACCGCCGAGCGCGATCGTCGTCAACCCCAAATCCGTCGCACACCGCAGCGCTCGCTTTGTTAACGCCCGCGCCACGGCCTCCTGGAAACTGGCCGCAATATCCGCCACCGGCAACGACGCCGTATCATTCGCCGCGATCCCGCGTTCCGTCCGCAGCCCATCCACCAATCGCCGCACCGCCGTTTTGAGACCGCTAAAACTCGAATCGTAGGGATGAAACCCGCCGCCCTCGGCCAGCTTGATCCGTCCCTCGGGCAACTTAAACGCCGTCGCATCCCCGTCCCGCGCCACCCGATCGATCACCGGCCCACCGGGATAGCCCAAATCCAACAACCGCGCCACCTTATCAAACGCCTCGCCCGCCGCATCGTCGCGCGTTTGCCCGACGATCTCGTAATCCCCACAGTCCCGCACGTGAATCAGGCTCGTGTGTCCGCCCGACACGAGCAAACAGAGAAACGGTGGCTCTAGATCCGGCTCGGCCAAATAGGACGCATAGATATGACCCTCCAGATGATGCACCCCCAGCAGCGGCTTATCGTGCAAAATCGCCAACGTCTTCGCCGCACTCAGCCCCACCATCAGCGCCCCGACCAATCCCGGCGTGCAGGTCACCCCGATCCCATCGATCGCCGCCCAGCCGATCCCCGCTTCTGCCAATGCCGCCGCAATCACCGCCCCGATCGTCTCCAAATGTTGACGCGAGGCCACCTCAGGAACCACCCCCCCATACAGCCGATGCGTTTCGATCTGAGACGACACAATACTACTTAAAACGTTGCGTTTTTTAACAATAGCAACGGCGGTTTCATCGCAACTGGTTTCGATCGCTAAAACGGTAGGCATAGTAGGAAATTACGACGGGTAACAGGCACTAAGAGAGACTGGGTTTTTGTGATAGCATTCTACGCAGACCTTTGCCGATCTTGGGTTCTACGGCAATGTTTACGGTCTTTTTGGTTCGATTGCGAAGGTTAATTTCGGTTAACGTCATCGGCCTCGATCGTTGAATCGTTAAAGTGGATGAAAATCGCTTCAAGCCTTGTGTTTGGAGAGTTTTTTGACTGACTCGGTTGGTGAATTTAAACACTAGCTTTGAAAAACGCGATCGAGACCTCAATTCGATTGCTGGCTCCGCTGATTTTAATTCAGTGATACGCGAGCAATTAACGTTCAGATAAACGTTTAAAGTCCTGTAACGTTTTGTAATTCTAAGGAATCATTTTATGCGACAACTACTGGCGCTGGTTCTGACGGCATGTCTCTGGTTTGGCTTCACGCCGACCGCGTCTGCAAACGTCGGCACCCTCACCCCTTGCAAGGATACCCCCGCTTTCATCGCTCGGGCGAAGCAAGCAAAAACCCCGCAAGCAAAAGCACGTTTTGCCTCCTATGGTGAGCAACTGCTTTGCGGTTCAGAAGGTCTGCCCCACTTGGTCGTTGATGGCCGCTGGGATCGTGCTGGCGATTTTATGATCCCCGGCGTGATGTTCCTCTATATCGCAGGCTGGATTGGCTGGGCTGGTCGTAGCTACCTGCAAACGATCGCGGGTGAGAAATCTCCCGAAACCAAAGAAATCATCATTAATGTACCTTTGGCTGTGAAATGCTCCTTGGGTGCTGCGGCTTGGCCGTTGGCTGCTTTCAAAGAAGCATCGAGCGGCGAAATGTTCGCCAACGACGACGAAATTACGGTTTCGCCGCGCTAGGCAACCCGGTTTCTCGATCGGCTTGACCGTGGTCTGATGCGAATCAGCACTACGGTTTGACTATGATTTCGATTAGTTCAACGGAGACTTTTTACGATGGACGGTTTAAAAACCTACCTCTCGACTGCACCAGTCATTGCCACAATTTGGATGCTCGTAACTGCGGGCATTCTGATTGAATTCAATCGTTTCTTTCCTGACTTGCTGATTCACCCGCTCTAGAGTGAAATCATCCGGGTTGTTGATGATTAAGATTTACTAATTTGAATTGATGAGTAAATCTCGCTGAAATCGCAAAATTCACAGCCCGCAAGCTCAAAAAAGCTCGATCGTCTACGATCGGGCTTTTTTTATGGGTCAATCCCATCTCAATAATTACGAGATGGTATGACCAAGACCGATGCCGACCCCCCAAGAGTTTGTGAGGAAGGTTTGGTTTAATAGCTGGTAAGACTATTGCATTAGTTGAGCAGCGATCGCGTCCAATCTTTAGCGAAGCTCGCCAACAGCTCAGGGTGCTGAACATTGATCGAACTATCTTCCTGTAGGGAGCAGCTAGCCACAGCATTGTCTGGCTTACGACCTAGACTGCAACAACTGGTTATGGGCTTTGGCTCATCTAAGGGTTGCGCCATCTCCGATGATGCACTTAAGGATGCAGACAACGCAGCATGGCTTGTTTATTTAAAACCAAAGGATCAAGAAGCGTGGCGCGAACGAATTCACTGGATTCGGACTGTTGATCGCCTTGCTGAACATGATTGGCTAAACGGCAAACGTAATGGATTTGAGCAATTCTGCCATCATTGGCAGCACCTGCGAACAACCGGAGAAGTCTCAATCGATTCATCCTGTCGGCGCGAGCTTTCGCAGATGTCTCGCGCTTGGCAACACCGGCTTGGGATAGCACATAGCGATCGCGGCGATCGTGATGCGTTTGCGGTCTCTGCCTGGCAGCGCTATCTCACGGCAGTCGCCACCTATCATCGCGACGATCTCATCCTTCAGACGATGGCTGATTATGACCGCATGATTGATGGCCTGGGTGGCTCATTGTTCCAGGTTTTGCCCGATCTCGATGCGGATCTCGCCGCTGGGGCTCGCGCGTTTGGCGCACTCGATCAGTGCTATAACCACTTACGCGATCTGGATGAGGATACGCAGCACCGTCTCTGTTATTTTCCCCAGACCCTACTAGATAAATTTGGACTCACCGCAGAGAATTTTTATCAGCGCACAGTGTTCGACCAACCGGGCTATATCGATTTAATGCATTATTGGCTATACGAATACTTGCCACCGCGTAAGGCGATCGCCCAACAATTTGCCCGACGTCCCGATCTGCCACCAGCCTGGAGATTACTGTGTGATTGGTCGCTCGATCGCTACCGGCGCATCGAAGTGTGCTTGCAGCGCTGCGACTACAACTATGTTGATTTTGCCCAGCATTATTGGTCAGACGTACGTCACCAGCTTCAACATTGTCCAACCACTTCTTTTATGATTCCGCATCAAGATCCTGACTCCTCGGGGTTGCGACAAACAGGAACCGATCGCCAGTCACCAGACAGCATAAAAGCTACCATTCACCCCTTCACAGACTCACTTCATCGATCGATCCGACCCGTTCGACCTACTGAGTAAAAATAAATGTAACAAAACCGGCAGGAATTGTATCTCTCGATACTACTGTTTGTGTACTGCAACGATTTCGAGGGCGCATTTGGCGCACAAGAACTGTATGCTTGCTGACGCCGGAGCCGGGATTCGCCCTCCTATCCTGACCTAATTTTTGGGTACTTTGAGATTTGCCATCACAGCTTCGCTGCCCCTCTACAGCGAAAAATACAGCGAAAGTTTAGTTTTTCCTCTGTGTTTACACGGATAAAAGTTGTTAAAATTCAATTGCTGGACGAATATCTGCCGTCCCGTGAACTCAACAACTGCTTGATGAGTGAGTCAATGCAAGTCAGCTTACTGATCAGCAAGACTTAACGGATGACCCGGTCGCCGTTTTATTACTCTCGTTACCGTGAGACAACGCCCCGTTTTAAGCCAGACTCTAACGTTTGAATTAATTCAGTCTTATATATGTCTCAATATTAGATCTAGACTTTGCCCCTTTCAAGCTTGCGGTCTACAGTATCGGCTAACACATTAGTCATTACCGCACGCTATTTCTAAAGATTCCAGCACCCTCTAAAAGTCAGCACTTCAAGGAACTCCACCATGACTTCTACTGTAGTTATTTCGCGATACACGATCGAGGCCATCCGCACAGAAGCCTATGAACTAATCGCCTCCGGGACGATCGGCCGAAACCAACCGATTTACTCTCTGTGTCAATACATCCCAGCCCGAGAATGGACGTCGGTCGAGCAAGAGTTAGAGGACTATGGTTACCTGTTGCGCGATCGCATCATTGACCTCCTCTATTCCGAATCTTGGACTTCTGACTAAATAGCTCTTTAACAAGTACAGGCGTCTTAAGCTACAACTTTTTGTCGCTTAAGACGCCTGTATTGTTTCAATAGCAAGCTGGAATGCTTGAAATACCTGTACCACAGATTTAACCGGTTTAGATGAATCCCGTCATTGCGACCAAGACAAGGATTCAGCCAGCATCCGTGAGCTTTGGCGTGATCTTTCCGATCAACCAGAATTACGAATCTTTTGACCGCAGTTGCTCTAACTCCTGGCGTAGAGCGGTCAGTTCCTCGGTGAGGTCGCGCAACTCTTGGGTTGCTTGGTTAGAAGGTTGAGGCCGTGGCGCGGTGGTTCGATTCGTCGAGCCGGAGCCGGAGTCCGATGGTGATTGCGTAAATGTTTGCTCCACGAATTCGCGGGCTTCGCGTTCCGCCACTTCACCTTTTTCTGCGAGTTTTTCGGTCATGCTATCCCAGTCGAGCTGGAATGTGGCCATCGCTTCTTCGCGTTTGACGGGATCTTGGATGCCCTCAACGATCGAGGTGGCCGCGCCAACGGTGACGCGTAGGCTATTTTGTAGCGACTGCACCAAGTTATCGGAATTCATAGCCATAGCTGTCTGTGAACTTGAGGGGGGATTAGGAATTAAGCGGATCTGCCAGTATTGTGGCGCGATCACCCCGATCCTAGCATTGCTCTACCCACCAGCCCAAGCGCGTCGGCTGCTCATACACCCGCATTAACGTATTTACATCTCGCGCCGAAACCGTTCCCGGTTGAGCGACCTGAGCCGCAAACATTACATCCTGCGGATTCGGACTATGCCCCCAAATGCCGAGAGCGTGACCAAATTCATGACGCACGGCGGATTGAACAAACGCGCCCGTCTGCGTCGGACTTACGCGAATCGTAAACCGATGACCAAATCGTTCGCGATCGACCGGTGACGCATCCTCCGACAAATTTTCCGATACATCGCGATCGCGCACCACAAACACATTAAACGTCGCCCGAGCCGACGCCGCCCGCAGTTGACCGTTAATGTCGGGCCGCGATGGGACGATCGTGCGGACGATCGCGATATCCACCGTCAACGCCTCCGCCGCCTGGGGATCGCTCGTCTCAAACGTAGCCAGCCCCTCCGGTGTGATCGCCTCTGACTCCGACACGATCGTCAGCGGTACATAGGTCTGCCAGTTATCCAGAGCAAGACGTACATCCGCTTGCCAGTCGGGCGGTGCTGTCGGGTCGATCGACACTCGCACCGGCCAGCGCGACCAAACTAGCGCCCCAACGGGAGGCGATCGAATCTCGTCAAAATAATCACCGGAGCGATCGCTCCAGGGAGCCAGCCCCGGCGGGGCGGGATGGGATGCAAATGGAACTCGATCGCTGTTGCTGTAAGCCGTCTGACCGCTTAAAACCGTAAGACACAGGCTCAGAACGACGATCGCGATCCGGTGTCCGATTTGATGTCTGGCTTGATGTCTGGCTTGATGTTTAACCTGACGTTTAGCTCGCTGCCTTATTCTTTCAACCATAGGGTTCTAGAAGAATGAGCCACCGCGATCGTAGTACACCCGCGCATTCGGCACGTCTCGATCGCGCAGCAAACTTTCCACCAGTTGAGCATCATCGCGCACCTCAAAGGGACCGATCGCAATGTGTGTCCCGTAGGGCTGATCCAGGATCGCGACGTTGGTCGCTCCGAGCAGCGATTGCAAACTGGCCGCCAGCCCGCCTAACTCCGCCATATCTCCCGGAATAACCACGTAATAGGCGCGATCCGTATCGATTTCGTCCGCCTCCGGCAGGGTCGTCCGTTGGGGCGGATTCACCTGGACTTGCAAGATTTCAGCCGCAATTCCCTGCGACGCCAGGGCAATCAGCCGATCGCTCGCGTCGTCCTCGGACTCAAATAAACCCGCCTGAATCACCAAATCCCCCTTCAGATCCCCAAAGCTGGCATTCGGAACGAAGCGACGCACCTGAGCCAAGCGGCGATCGGTGGCGGGTGTGGTGTAGACCAGGTAGCGAATGGTTTGATCGGCATTGCGATCGGCAAACTCAAATGTATCTAGGGTCGATGTTTGCGGGCGGTTCGTGCCCAACTCCGGCGCGGGCAAACGAATCTGAGCGAAAGCCGGTACAGCGATCGCTGTCAAGCTGATACCGATCGCTAGATGCAGGGCTAAACGGACGGGAAAGCCCGGTATTTTCCGACCCAGCACCCCCCACGCAGCGTGATTAAACCGGCGGGATACCACATGTCGATTCATAATGATGAGTGATGCTCTTAATTGTGTTCGTGATTAATGATTAATCTTAAGCCCGTTAATCTTAAACAAACCATTCAAGACTGATGCAAGATGGGTTAAAAGTCCTGCCATTTTGACGGATTATCAAACCCTAAAGTTGCGATCCCTTTGATTAATCCAATTCGTTTATCCAATTCATGCGATCGATCAAATTGATCGCCTCGATCGCCCTGATCGCTCCGATCGCCACCATTGCTTGAGATCTTTCTATTACCGCCATGCTCCTCGCCCATCCCCTTGGCTCCGTCATTCAAGGCTCCCTCAGTAGCGGCCTCGAAGTTCGCCTCCATCCGGATATCTCCGTCGAGGACATGCGCGTCGGTAAGTTTTTGGTGGTGCAAGGCAATCAAGTTCGTTTTTTCTGTTTGCTAACGGATGTTTCGCTCGGCACAGCCAGTCCGCGAATTTTTGCCAATCCTCCCTTACCCAACGATACTTTTTTGCAAGATGTACTCGCTGGAAGTGGAACATACGGAACGATCGAACTCAGTCCAATGTTGATGCTCGCCATGCGATCAGATGAGGCGATCGCGGCACTGCTCAATGAGAGTAATGGGAATCGAAACGGCAAAAGAAGCGGCGAAAAAAACTCACGAAAAAATGGACTTGCTAGCTTTACCGCCAACACCAGCACCGAGCTAGAACTATTACCCGTCAAGACAATCCCCAGTCACTTTTCACAGGTTTATGACGCGAGCGAAAGTGACTTTCGCGCCGTTTTTGGCTGGGAAGATGACCCGACCCGCAAAAACTTTGCGATCGGGAAACCTCTGGATATGGATGTGCCTGTCTGTATCGATCTCGATCGGTTTGTCGAACGCAGTAACGGCGTATTTGGTAAGTCCGGAACTGGTAAATCATTTCTCACCCGGCTCTTGCTATCCGGCGTTATTCGTAAGCAAGCAGCAGTCAATTTAATCTTTGATATGCATTCGGAATACGGCTGGGAAGCCCAATGTGAAGGCAAGGGCATGAGCACCGTCAAAGGCTTGCGTCAGCTTTTTCCGGGACAGGTCGAAATCTATACCCTTGACCCGGAATCTACCAAGCGGCGAGGTATTCGCGACGCCCAAGAGCTATATCTCAGCTATGAGCAAATTGAAGTCGAAGATCTAGGATTGATTCAGCGCGAGCTAAATTTGTCCGAAGCGAGTATCGAAAATGCCATTATTTTACGCAATGAATTTGGTAATGCCTGGATTCGCCAATTGCTCACGATGTCGAATGAGGAAATCCAGCTATTTTGCGAAGAACGGCGCGGCAATAAATCGTCGATCATGGCACTACAGCGTAAATTATTACGCCTCGATGAACTGAAATATATCCGCAATAGCTGCCCGTTTAACTACGTCAATCAAATTATTGAAACCCTCGCGGCGGGGAAGCATGTTGTGATTGAATTTGGATCGCAGTCCGATATGTTGTCCTATATGTTGGCGACGAATGTAATCACGCGGCGAATTCACCAGCACTATGTCCGCAAAGCCGATCAGTTTTTACAGAGTAAAAAGCTCGCCGATAAGCCGCGTCAGCTCGTGATCACGATCGAAGAAGCCCACCGGTTTCTCGATCCGGTTTCCGTTCGTAGCACGATTTTTGGCACGATCGCCCGCGAAATGCGTAAATATTTCGTCACTCTCCTTGTGGTCGATCAGCGCCCGTCGGGGATCGATAATGAAGTCATGTCGCAGATCGGCACACGGATCACGGCCTTGCTCAACGATGATAAAGACATCGAAGCGATTTTTACCGGCGTATCCGGCGGCCAGAGCCTGCGATCGGTACTCTCCAAGCTCGACTCCAAACAGCAAGCCCTCGTCCTCGGCCATGCCGTCCCGATGCCGGTCGTTGTGAAAACGCGCCCGTACGATGCGACCTTTTATCAGGAGGTGGGCGATGTGGATGTCGCCGCCATGCCAACGGAAGAACTGCTCGATGCCGCAGCGGCGGCGAAAGCCGATATCGGCTTTTAAACGGTTCATTGATTTGGATCGAACACCATCACGTTAGGGAGCTTCGGGCTATGGCAACAATTTTGCGCGATCTGAGTTACCGCTACCAGTGGCTTTACGACGGTATTTCGCGAGCCGCAGCGCTGACCGTCGGCGGCGAAGCGACATTTCGCCAACTGGCGATCGCCGATCTCGATATCACCGCCGAAACCGTCGCGCTTGATTTGTGCTGCGGTAGCGGACAGGCGACCGCATTTCTCGCCGCGCGATCGCAGCACGTCACCGGTCTCGACGCCTCCCCCCTGTCGATCGCCCGCGCCCAAAACAACGTCCCCGCCGCCACCTACATCGAAGGCTTCGCCCAGGATCTCCCCTTTGCCGATGCCAGCTTTGACCTCGTCCACACCAGCGCCGCCCTGCACGAGATGGATCGCCCCACGCTGCAAAAAATCATCTGGGAAGTCCACCGCGTCCTCAAACCGGGCGGCATTTTCACCCTGCTAGACTTCCATACCCCGACAAATCCCATATTTTGGCCGGGACTCGCTTTATTTATGTGGCTATTTGAAACGGAAACGGCTTGGGCATTGCTCAAGGCGGATTTACCGGGGCTACTGTCCGCCGTGGGCTTCCAATCCTGCGATCGTCGCCTCTTCGCGGGAGGCAGCCTACAGGTGATCCACGCCTATCGTTAGACCTGTTAGATCTTCGCTGCTGTTGAGCTTTGGCGTGGTGAAATCGAATCAACGCTCAAAAAGAAACCCCGCAAGAACATCTCTCAAGGTCTTGCGGGGTTTCGGATTAACGTTTTGAGCTCGCACCAATCTCAAAATTGGTGAATTTACACTCAGGCTGTAGATGATATGTATCGCAATCTAGGGAACACCACAGCCTGAAATCCTAGCTCTATTTGTGGGGTTTAAGCGGCGTCAATATGGTGTTGTGGATCAAGGTTCATCGTCGCTTCATTCACCTCAGATGTTGTGGTTTCCATCGCCGCAGGGGGCTTGCTGGGTTGCATTGGGCTACTCACGGGAAGAACGTCACCGGATAGATTCTCTAGGCCGATCGTGGACGAAACAGACTCTTCCAAACAAGCCGATTCATCTAAGCTCGTTGGCGAGATCTCAGGCTGATCTCGAAACAAGGTTTCGAGGTAGACCCGCGCAGCACGCCGGTAATTCAATGACGCTTCGGGCGTATTTTCAACAGTATTTTGCAATAAAAAGAGAGAAATCGCCGCCGAAAAGACGCGATCTTGATCCCAGTCTGGGTTTCCGTCGAGATAGCCCTGCATCGATAGGTGTAGATCTTCCGGGATTTCCGCCAAAATGCTTACGTTCGTATTCATCTCTTCCTCCTTGAATCGATCTCGACGGTTAGTTAGCGAAGGCGTATGCAGATTCACGACTGCGAATCGCCCTTGGCTTCTAGCCGTTGATTGACCCCATTTTCCGCTTAGAGACCTACCTATTGTCAATATTGCGAAATACAACAAAAAAGTAAGATCGCGCTTCTTGAGAACGAGAAAACGACGCTTTCGCCCTTTATTTTGTTACAAAACGTTATTTTTGCGATCGCGAGACAGATGTGAATATCCCCACCGGGTCAATCTTCACAATCTCTCACTCCGGGGCAACACCGGACGAAAGCGCTCCGAGACAAAACTAGAGTTTTACGTTCATTTTGAATTTCGCACATACGCCAATAGACGAAATCTCGTTTTCTGAGCCCTGCGCGAACTCTTCACAATTCTGTGGAAAAACCTGTTAGGAAAGTGGAAAATCGTGGAAAAAACTGTGGCCTTACCCTTGAAGATTAGAGTAAACCTAGCACGTAATATAACTATAGCTGATACTAAAGCCTGTTCTTATTGACCTTAGTTATGTTGCCTAGCGTATTGATTGCGAGAAATCGCAAAACCCGGTGTCAGGGTTGATAGAAGAGAATTTCCAAGTGCGATAGGATTGCAACGGCATTTATCAGAAGCATTGCTCGATCGCCGGTTAGATTCTATGACTCAGTCCAGCCCGCGCAATCCTCGCCCTGATTCGACAACACCCAGCCGCGTGGGACTCGGCACATTTGCAGGGGTTTATACGCCCTCAGTGCTGACTATTTTGGGGGTCATTATGTACCTCCGCTTTGGTTGGGTGGTTGCCAACGTGGGGTGGGGTGGGACTCTGGTCATCGTCACCCTCGCGACGTCGATAACCTTGCTGACGGGGCTGTCCATCTCGGCGATCGCAACCGACCGCGTTGTCCGAGTCGGTGGCGCTTACTACATCATTAGTCGTTCCCTCGGCATCGAAACGGGCGGCGCGGTGGGCGTGCCGCTCTATTTTGCCCAGGCGATTTCGGTCGCACTCTATACGATCGGTTTCGTCGAAAGCTTGACGCGATCGTTTCCGATCCTCGAACCCTACCAACTCTGGCTCAATCTCGGCACCACGATTCTGATCACCCTTGTCGCCGCGACCTCGGCGAGCTTGGCGATCAAGATGCAGTACTTCATCATGGCTGCGATCGTCCTATCGCTCTTGTCCTTTGGCTTTGGTCACAGTATTGCGCCGCAGGATGTCGGGGCATGGGGTGTCGAAGGCGTCACCGGCGAGTCGTTTTGGGTCGTGTTTGCGGTGTTTTTTCCGGCGGTGACGGGGATTATGGCCGGGGTTAATATGTCGGGAGATCTCGAAGACCCCTCGAAGTCGATCCCGATCGGAACACTCGCGGCGATCGGAACCGGTTATGTGATCTACATGGCGTTGCCCATTTTCCTCGCCACTCGTGCCGATTCCACCATGTTGCTGGAGAATCCCCTGGTCATGCGCGACATTGCGATCTGGGGGGATGCGATTTTGCTCGGGATTTGGGGCGCGACGCTATCGAGTGCGTTGGGGAGCGTATTAGGTGCGCCACGGGTCTTGCAGGCGCTGGCCAGGGATAATGTGCTGCCGCATTTCATGCGATCGCTCGGCAACGGGAGCGGCCCAGACGATGAACCGCGTTTGGGAACGCTGGTCACGCTTGGGGTGGCGATCGCGGCGGTGTGTGTCGGCGATTTGAATAAAATTGCGCCGGTACTCACGATGTTTTTCCTGACGACCTACATGGTGCTGAATGTGGCCGCTGCGATCGAGGGCTTTTTACAAAGTCCATCGTTTCGCCCGACGTTTCGGGTGCATTGGATACTATCGGCGATCGGCGCGATCGGCTGTTTGGGCGTCATGCTCTCGATCGACGCGATCGCCGCGATCGTGGCGGCACTATTCGTCTTAGCGCTCTATCTTTGGCTCGAACGCCGTGAAATGAAAACCGCCTGGGGCGACGTGCGGCGCGGCATGTGGATGGAAATCGTCCGTACTGGAATTTTTAACCTTGACGGTGATCTCGACCCGAAAAACTGGCGGCCTCATGTGCTGGTGCTTTCCGGTGCGCCAATGCGCCGCTGGCCGCTGATCGAACTCGCCTCGATCATCACCCACAATCGCGGTCTTATCACCGTCTCCAGCGTCTTACCGAGCGGCTCACGCGATCCCGCCCAGCAAACCCAACTTGAAGCCAAGCTGCGCGACTATCTCAGCAAACGCGGCGTTAACGCCCTGGTTCGCTTAGTGACGGCTCCCGATCCGTTTACCGGAGCCGAGCAACTCGTCGAAGCTTACGGTATCGGCTCTCTCGTACCAAACACCATTTTGCTCGGGGATAGCGAGCGCTTGGAACTACGGGAAAGTTTTTGCGGCCTGATTGAAATGCTGTATCGATCGCGTCGTAGCGTCCTGGTGCTGCATGACAATCCCGATCGCAGCTTCGGCAATCGCCGACAAATCGACGTTTGGTGGCGCGGCCTGCACGCCAACGGTAGCCTGATGCTGCTCTTGGCTTACCTGATTCAAACCGAAAATCAATGGCGCAACGCCAATATTTCGCTCAAGTTGGTGGTTCCGAATGAAGCAGCGGCACAGTCCGTCCGTACCAATCTGGGGCAAATGACCGAACAGTTTCGGATTCAAGCCACCGTGAACGTTTTGGTTGATGCTGAACGTCCATTTCGCGAGATCTTACACGCTTCATCCCGCTACGCCGACCTCGTCTTTCTCGGTATTGCTCGACCGCAAGAGGACGTGGATAATTTCAGCGAACACTACTCGAATCTTCAAGATTTAGTCGTAGGCTTACCGACCACCATTCTTGTGCTGGCTGCTGCTGATTTTGCCTTTAATGAGGTTTTGCAACAGGAGGGGTAGACTCCACGCAACCTTGAAAATCGAAATACCCTAAAAATCGAAATAAATATACGGCAGGCTATTTTGTGGTGCAAGCACCCAAACGGCATAGATACATAGCGGTACAAGCATGATTTTGATCGGCCAATTGAGCTGCACCTTGAGGCTACGATCGAAACCATAGGCGATCGCCATCCCCAAACAGATCGCCCCCAAGCCCCACCCCACAATCACCGGGTCGATGCCCAAGGTTTCCCCGTAAACCTTCTCGATAAATTGCACATCCGCCGACTGATTCCACAGATGCGTCATCACCCAATTTGAAACCTGCAAATCCGGCAACCGGAAATACACCCAAGCTAAAAACACCATCGTCTGCGTCATCGCCCAGCCGATCGCCACACCCGGCCAGCTCGACCAAAACGCCTGCGCGATCGCCGACTGACGCGACACCGTATCCGTCAAGCGATGCACCACCAGCGCCAAGCCATGCAACACCCCCCACACCAGAAAACCCGCCGGATTTTGCCCCGCCGTCGCGCTGCCATGCCACAGCCCCGCCAAGATCATCACGATCGTTAGGTTAATGCAGGTTTGATTCAGGCCGCGACGCGATCCCCCCAAGGGAAAGTACAGATAGTTCCGCAGCCATTCCCCTAGCGTCATATGCCAGCGTCGCCAAAAGTCAGCGATGCTAACCGTTAAATATGGAAAATCAAAGTTGAGCGGCAATGTCCACCCCAGCAGCATGGCGCTACCCCGAGCGATATCGACATAACCACTAAAGTCAAGATAAAGCTGAAGGCCATAGCCCAAAATCGCCAGCCAAAGATCGGTACTCCCCGCTCGCTGGTAGTTCTCAAAGCAAAGATTAACGAAAACCGCGATATTGTCGGCGAGCAAGCCTTTTTTGATCGCGCCGCTCGCAATTAACCACAAGCCCTCCACGACGCGATCGACCGTTGGCGGAGCGGGATGATGAAATTGCTCCATCCACGGGTGATACCGAGTAATCGGGCCCGAGATGAGTTTGGGAAAGAAGAATTTATAGGCCGTAAAATCCAGCACATTACGGCTAGCGGGGGCCCCACGGTACACGTCAATGAGGTAGGCCATACACTCAAAGACAAAAAAGCTAATCCCCAAAGGCGCAATAAAATACGCCCAAACCGAATTGGGATCGGTGTTGCTTGTCCAGCCTGGAAGCAAAAACGGGCCGTATTTGAACGCGACCAAGATGACGACGTTAACGGCCAAACCAAAGATGAGCAGCCATTGACGGCGCTGCTGCCATTGCCGATCGAAGCGTTCCCACTCCTCATTCGACAGCGTCCAGGAACTCCGGTGCGGGCGGTCTTTCCCGGTGCGAAACAGCACCGACCCAATCACGAAGGTGAACAGCGTTCCGGCCAACAAAAGCGGTAGGGACTGAAGTTGCAGCGAGCTATAGAAAATGACGCTTGCGGTCAGCGTCAGAGCCAATCGCAGCCCCTTCCAAGGTAGATTCCAGAACAGCAACATTGTCCCGAAGAGAAACAGGCTGTAGGGAATCGAAAGAAAGTTCATAGTAGGGACGGCGAAACGGGCGTTCGAGGTCGCGGGCGATCGAGATCACGACTCATTATGCCGGATGCTGATCCGCCACGTGCGACTTGCGCGACAATTCCTCGCAGGTTAAGTCGCAGCAAAAGCGCGATCGCTTAAACGTCGTCAGACTTTAACTCAAAAATACGACCAACCACCCGCCGAGGAGCAGCATTGCCGCACTCGTCGTCATCACCGATCGGACGCACACACAGCGCAATCCGAGCAACACCGGGCATCAGCCGTACAACTTCGTCCGAAATTGCCTCCATATGAACCGAGAGCTGCTCGACCTGCGAACAACTCTCGGTAACCACAAACAGCATTCTCTTGCCATCAGAACCGGGGACGATCCCGAACTGGCACTGAGTAAACTCGCGGCCTACAGTTGAGGACAGAGAGTCTTTGACGCGCTCGATCGCGGTTTCATAGAGCGTGCGAGACAGCGATCGATCTTGGAAGCTCGATTTAGAAATCATGAATGCAACAGGAATAGCAAATATCCTTATCAGTGGAGCGAGTCATCACAAGCATGACGCTTGAGATGCTATTGACTTCACGTTGTCGGTCACGACGTCGGGAACGTTCTGGCTATTGATTGACCGAGCCAAATAATGAAGAGAGTAACGATCGGCGATCGTTAAATTATGTTAACACGTCCTCTGTTGATTCAGGTGAGAACAACGGTCTCTAGGCGTTAAAGGTTCAGAGTTGATCGATGGTGAAATCTTTACCCCGTCGGCATTTAACCACTAATTTTTATCAAGAGAGTATGCGACGGGTATCGTCCTTGAGAATGGTTTTCCGACGCTACATTCCATAAACCTTAGATCTATAAAAGGCATCTCTTATTTAGCGGCATTCGACTCGCTGGCGAGCAAGATACTGAGCATCTCGATGAGTTGATCGCTTTCATAAACAGCACGTTTTGTTTCCCCACCAAATGCCGTCGTCGCATTGGCAAACTCCGCAATTAATCCATCTCGATCGCCAGATGTCACCCGATCGGCTAAACGAACAAAGGTTGCCGCGAGTTGCTGAATCGCCTGTTGGCGCTCTGGAGTGGCAAGCATGATATCGACGTACAGTTCAGCATCTTGACCAAAAAGACGGCTGACCATATCGATACCAATTCGATAAATTGGGCTGGATAGATCGAGGCTACGACTAATATCAATTTTGGCGTCAGCGAGAAAAATCCCCAGCCCAAAGGTGGCGAAATGTCGAATCGCCTGAACGGCGATCATCATCTGATCGTGTTCTTCGGCGGTGCAGTGAATTAAGTCCGCGCCATCTGCATCCATTAAGTCGATCAGCCACTGCCACGCCTCGCGATCGCGTCCTGAACAAACCACCACTTTTTGAGACAAAAACGATTCGACGCCGGGGCCAAACATGGGATGAAGCCCGACGACGGGGCCAGGATGTGACGTCAGCATCGCCTGTAGCTGGGGAGATTTGATGCTGGTGATGTCGGCGATCGCGGCAGTTGGCGGGATTTGGGGTGCGAGCTGCTGGATGATGTCGATCGTGCGATCGATCGGCACACAAAACAGCACTAAGTCCGTGTTGGCCATGATCTCGCGAGCCTGCGCCCAGTCCGTGCGACCTAGAATGGCGACACGATGACCAAAGTGGGTTAGACGCTGGGCGAAAAAGCGACCCATGACCCCACGGCCACCAATAATCGTGATGTGATGCGAGGTTTCGCGACTTGGTGATGTGGGTCGGGTGACGGCGGCGGCGCGGCAGGCGGTATCGAGACTGCGCCAAATGTAGCCCGGTAGTTGAGTTTCGGCGATCGCCGCGTCTGGTACGGCGGTCGGGTTCTGTGCCGAGGGTCGATCATGCAGCAATTTGAGACGCCGATCAAGTAGATAAACCAGATCACGGTCTAGATCGGCAAGGGTGCGATCGCAGCTCGCAGCCGGATCAGAACTGCGATTGGTCAGATCGGCGGAATGGGGGTCAGAAGCGGTCATTCGGATTGGTGTGGGGAGTCTCGATAGATCAACGTTACGAAGTAGGCCAAGACGCTAAACAGTAACTTCAGACCTTTGAAGTTTTAGAAACCTCAAAGGTCTCGCTTCCTGCGATCCATTTAAGGTTTGACTTGGGCTACTTATTAAGCCTCAGATTGACTAGACTTCAGCTTCGCGATTCGCTAATTGATTGAGGATACTGGAGATGAAGGACAGGACGATCGAACCGAGCAAAGCCGGGAAAAAACCATTGACGTCAAACCCTGCCGTCCATTCGCCCACCAGCCAAATTGAAATGGCATTAATAACGAGCAAAAAGGCGCCGAAGCTCACCAAAGTCAGGGGAAGTGTGGCGAAAATGAGGAGGGGACGCACGATCGCATTGACCAAGCCCAAAATGGCCGCTGCCACGATCGCAGCAGTCGCACCGTCGATGTGCAAGCCGGGTACGATGTAGGCCGTAAGACCAATCGCGAGCGCACTGAGCAGCCAGGTGATAAGAAACTGTGGCATGATCGAACCTCTGAAAGCAGCAAGTTTCGGGAGAGCAAACTCCCATCTGTTCATCCTAGCGCTGCACTCCAAAATTCGGCGCCGAGTTCAGAGTTGAGTTCAGAACTTGTGGCCTTCATCGGCAGGCATTCGGAGATTCCTGAATCCTGGACTGAGTCAAGATCTAGCCTTGAATCGAGAGGGCAAATCCGCCATGTTACGAGCAGTATTATTCGATTTTAACGGCATCATTATCAATGATGAGGCGATTCATGAGCGGTTGCTCGAAGGTCTCCTGTTGGAAGAAAATCTTCGCCCTCAACCCGGAGAATTTCAGGCGATCGCCCTGGGACGTAGCGATCGGGTCTGTTTGACCGAGATGTTTGCACGGCGGGGGCGCGTGCTGGATGAAACCGATCTGAATCGCCTGCTTCAGCGCAAAGCGGCGGCCTATCGCGAGATTCTAGCCACGCTCGAACCTCTGCCCCTTTATCCCGGCCTAACGGACTTTTTGCTTAAATTACGCATGTCTAATTTACGCTTGGCGCTGGTTAGCGGCGCGATGCGGCTAGAGATCGAAACGGTGCTCGATCGGGCGCAACTTCGCCAGCAGTTTCCGATTATCGTGGCGGGAGATGACATCACCACGAGCAAACCCGATCCAGCGGGCTACCTGGCGGCGATCGCCCAGCTCAATCTAGCGGAACCGGGTTTAAATCTCCAACCCTCAGAATGCTTGGCGATCGAAGATAGTTTCGCTGGCATCGAGGCCGCTAAACGTGCCGGTATTCCCGTCGTCGGCGTGGCCAATATGTTTCCGCAACACATGCTCTTGCGGGTGGCAAGCTGGGCGGTGGATGAACTGGCGGAGCTGGAATTCGATCGCGTTGTGCGTGTATTTTCTGGCGAAGAACGATCGGTGGCTGCACCTCAAGTCTCGGCGATTGTTGAACCTGGTTGAAGGCAACAAAATGCACGAGATGTTGGCGAATCGGGCGAATTGACCGCAGTTTAGAGGGTAAAAATTCGCCTATCCTTCATAAACCGAGACGATTTAGCCTTATGCTAAAATTTGCTTAAACTCGGGGAATTAGCTCAGTTGGTAGAGCGCTGCGATCGCACCGCAGAGGTCAGGAGT
>CAZFJL010000026.1:0-46337 GCA_964518905.1 uncultured Geitlerinema sp.
GCCTGGGAGAGGGATTTAGGGTGAGGGTCTGCCGAGTATGCGTTTGCCCTGGTTTCCATTCAGAGTACAACAACGAGATCAACGTTCCTGGGGAGGGCGAAAAGTCCGATTTTTTGGAAAAGTCGGACGTCTGAAATGGGCGACTATTTTCGGGTGCTGACGAACACACATTACACGCCGCGCACCAGCGTCTCGATCGCCTCCGCTTGCGTCGGCAACCCCACCGTCAACACCTCCGCGCCGTCCTCCGTCACTAACACATCATCCTCGATGCGAATCCCGCGCACATCCCGGAACTGCGCCAGTCGATCCCAGTTCACCAGGTCGCGATAGGTTTCGCGACGCTGTGGATCATTGAGGATCGCCTCCACCTGATAAAATCCCGGCTCGATCGTCACCAACATGCCCACTTCCAGCGGACGATGCAGGCGCAAATAGCCCAGGCCAAACCGTGAACTCCGCGCCCGATTTTTTGCGTACCCGGCATAGTCGCCCAGGTCTTCCATATCGTGCACATCGAGACCGAGCAAATGGCCGAGACCGTGGGGGAAAAACAGCGCGTGAGCATCAGCCTCGACCAGCGATTGTGGATCGCCGCGCAAAATCCCCAGATCCACCAAGCCCGACGCCAACACTTCGCAGGCCATCAAATGCAGGCTGCGATATTCCACGCCCGGTTTGATCGACGCGATCGCCCGATCGTGCGCCGCCAACACCACATCATATAGATCCCGCTGCGTCGCCGAAAACGATCCATTCACCGGCCAGGTGCGCGTAATATCCGCCGCCCAGCCCCCCGGCGTTTCCGCACCCACATCCACCAACAGCAGATCCCCCGCATTCAGCGGATGGTGATAGTGCTCGTTGTGCAGCACATCGCCGCGCACGGTCACGATGCTGTTATAGGAACAGGTCATGTTGTAGCCCATGATCGCCCCCTCCATCGCGCCGCGCACCTGAGCCTCGGTATTCGCCGTTGAGGTCGCGGCCATGCCGAGCTTGTGCGCCTCGATCGTCACCGCTGCCGCCTGTCGTAGCTCGGCGATCGCCCCCGCGTCATGTTGCGATCGCAGTTTGACGATCGCCCGCACCAACTGCCGATCAATCCCGCTCAGATCATCCAGCGGCGAGAGCGATCGCTCCAAAATTGCCGCCTGCTGTTGGCGCACATCGTCATTTTGCACCGCGATCGTTGCCGCACCCTGCGCCCGCGACGGCAGCTCCGCCAACGGAAAAGCCGCATCCGCGCCGATGATTCGCGCTAACTCCGTACGGTTCGGCGTCTCGCCATGCCACAGAATACTGCTCGGCGACGGATTGTCATAAAACAATTCGAGCTGACCGTCCTGAAGACGAATCGCCGCATTTTCGAGCTGGAGTCCTGCAAAGTAGAGGAAATGACTGCTCGCACGAAATGGATAGCGGTTCGCAGGAAAGTTTCGCGACTTGCCACGCCCCGACCACAGGACGACAGCGAAATTAATTTCGTTAGCCAGACGACGCCGCCGATCGCGGAGGGTCATCTCCAAGGTGCGATCGTTGAGCGAAGACGACGGGTAATTACTGCCGAGCAGCATAAGCGTATAACAAGAAGTTGATCAGGGCTTAAATCGGAGGTTTCGCGACGTCGAACCAGGAGGATTTACACGCCGATTCGTTACGAACTGCCTTTAATATATCGAATAATATATCGAACTCCTTCAATCTGAGTCGTTCCGAGTTTCGCCTCAACTCGAATCGTCAATCAGTATATATGCTTATTTTTGTAGTGGGTAGCGATGTTGCAGATGCCGAGATCAATCAATCTTTTAGAGACGACCTCCGAAACACAAAATCATGTCAAGTGCCATTAGCGTATACCGCCCAAAAATGGTCTTATATCTTCTGCTTTGAAGTCGGGGAAGCATCATAGTACAAAACTGTAATTCTGTCCGTCATGTATAACGCTTTAAAACACGTCTGACGCACTATAACGATCGGGACAGGCGGCAATAGTTCAAAAAATCTCGCTGAATCGTCGCCAGACAAGAGCGCTCTAAAGCTATATAGACATATACTAAAGCTTTGAGTTTAGGAGCTTGAGCGAAATCGCCAAAAGCATGATGGAGAAATCTCTATAGCCCTCACAACACCGGTCTAGGCTCACCCAACGAGAGCCTTCACAGATGATCCCCTCGATCGATCATCACTGCCTTATCAGGCTCTGGCGTGATCCCCGATGGCGTTCCACCCGCTCAACTCCGCCTCATCCAGATTTCTTCACGCTCAAAATCGACGCCTGATTGATGTTATTCAAAAAACATTAAGAAAGACGCGACATTTGTGAATTGAACGTGTTAGATTTAAATCAAAGATTGCAGTAGCTCCGAATTGCCAAGCAAGAAGTCATTCATGTTTGGGGTGAAGGTATGGCTAGGGCATCCCTACTAGCTCCAGCTCAAGGGCGCGTCTAGCGAAAATTAGCTTTTCTAAGCTTTGTTATTTTCAACAGGCGTCGCCAGAAAATACCGACACATTCGGGGATTAATTTCTCCACCACGATGGTCGCGATCGCCGGATCGCCAGCGTGGGTTTATCCGTAGAATGCAGCGAACGCAAAATTCCTCCTCGGAGGTTTCGGCTAGTTCGTTGACAGACCCGGTATAAACAGCCGTAAAACGAATCTCAATTGCGGATTGGCATCACGACGATCGGCAATTCGCACCCAATTGAGTCTTACGCCGTCGCTATCTCGCCCATAGCTACGGTCTACTTCGCCATACGCGGCATCTTTTAGTGTTTGCGTCTAGACTTTGCATCGCCAAGTTTAGTCTTGAACCCCTGCCTCGCCTCTTTCCAGCTTCTCACCACCCCCCGCCGCCGACCATGATTTTTAGCCCTCTTAGTGTTCCTGCCGCGATCGTGCTCCTTGTCACGGGTTACCTCCTGTTTGTTCGCTGGTTGCTGAGTCTCATGGGACGCAGCAACACGGAAAAAACCAGCCCCTGATCTTAAAATTCGCTGTCCGTAGCGTTCAATCAGCCCTTCAACTCCGATCGCGAGATGAAGACCCACTGATGGTCGCTGCGGACACCAGGCAGGGCAAACTTGATCATCCTAAAATCGCAGTTCTCAAGTCTCTAAAAAGAGGTAAGCCACTGCGTTTTTTTATGTCTAAATTTTTCGATAATCTCATACTTTTTATGGCTGATTTCCGAGGTTAATTTAAGGCTAAATTTTCTGAAGTACGATTCGTCTGTGCTAAGGTGGTTATCCGTCTACACGGTAGAGTGAAAGTCTATTCGACAGCCCAGCATGACCTAAATATTGGTAGAGTAGAGCATAAATTACAGTTTAAGTTTTTGAAATTTAACTACGTTTTTATGTTCTTCGTAAGTACTAATCGAGTTGAATCAAAAGTTACTCTCTGCCTTTTTTAAACCTCAAATCCTGGGATTTTACTCAAAAAGAGCTTCAGAAAAACCGCTAATTAAGTAGCCCAATAGAACAAAACAGATTTGGAATTACGTAACTCAACCATCTTGGTTATAGGCTTGGTTACAGGTAAACCAGAAGTTTTTGTTATGCACAGACTCCATCAATTAACTTGGTCTACTTAGTACTGTCTCTCATTGAAGAATGAAGTTATAGATAAGAGGCGAGCAGTCAAGTTTTCAGCTTAAATCGTGTAGATTTAGAAGTCTGCAAATACAGTCACAAAGAATACAAATGGCATCTAATATCGATTCAAAATTAATTATTGGACGTGAAGAATGGTGCGCTTTACCCGCACTGGGTATCCCCGCGATCAAAATGCGGGTAGACTCCGGCGCGAAAACATCATCCATTCACGCTTTCAATATCCAAGCCTTTCGGCGCAATAATCAATCTTGGGTCAGCTTTGAAATTCACCCGTTGCAAAACGATCGCAAAACATTAATCCGCTGCGAGCAGATTGTCGTCGATAAGCGCGTCGTCAAAAGCTCTAGCGGAATTGCCGAAACCCGCTTCGTGATTGCGGTTCCGATCAAGCTCGGTGAGATGACCTGGGATATTGAGCTGACGTTGGCCAACCGTGATTCGATGGGCTTTCGGATGCTTTTAGGTCGTGAGGCGATGAACGGACGGTTAATTGTCGATCCGTCGCAGCGGTGTACGACAGGAGATGTTCCGGAGGACGATTTGAAATCATTCTACGGTCAAAAAGAATCCACCAACAGCGGTTTGAAAATTGCGGTATTAGCGAGCAATAAGGAGCTTTATAGTAACCAACGACTGCTGGAAGCTGCGGAAGAACGGGGGCATGAAACAATCTTTCTCAACGTCAAGCAATGTTATATGAAACTCGATGCGCTTGAGCCCGAAGCGCATTATCGTGGCGGTAAATTACTAAATGATGTCGATGCTGTCATTACACGAATTCGTCCGAGCGTTACGTTTTACGGCACGGCTCTCGCTCGTCAATTTGAAAGCATGGGGATTTATACAACAAATAGTTCTGCGGCAATCTCTCAGTCGCGCGACAAGCTATTTTCTCTACAGCTTATGCTGAAGAGTGGTATTAGCATTCCGACGACGGGGTTTGCGAATTCACCGACGGATACGAATGATTTGATTGATATGGTGGGCGGCGCACCGTTGATCGTGAAATTGCTCGAAGGGACGCAGGGTAAAGGCGTCGTTTTGGCGGAGACACGCAAGGCGGCAGAAAGTGTCGTGAATGCGTTTAAGTCGCTGGGTGTGAACTTGCTGGTTCAGAAGTTTATTAAGGAGGCCGATGGTAAGGATCTGCGTTGTTTTGTAATTGATGGCAAGGTGGTTGCCTCGATCGAGCGTAAAGCCGCGCCGGGTGAGTTTCGCGCGAATTTGCACCAGGGCGGTACGGCGTCCGTGGTGAAAATTACGCCGGAGGAGCGGACATTGGCGGTAAAAGCGGCGAAGGTGCTCGGGCTACAGGTGGCCGGGGTGGATATCATCCGATCGCAGGCGGGGCCGTTGTTGCTGGAGGTGAATTCGTCGCCCGGTTTGGAAGGCATCGAAGCCGCGACGGGCAAGGATATCGCCGGGATGATTATCGCCTCGATCGAGAAAAAACTATCCTGGAAACGCGAGCTATCGAATGCGGGGTCGATGGACGAAGGCTCGATCGAATCCACGGAAGGTTGAACCCAAAAGGGTCAATAGGTCAATGATCGTTGTTGGGCTTCAGCGCTATTCTCTGGGGCTAAAGCCCAACAACAATGTTGATCAGAAGCGGCGCGTGACGGTCAGTGGTTGACCGTCATGGAGGTGGCGGATTTGATCGGTTAAGTCCGTGGCGGGCTGGAGCTGATGGCGCTGGAACGTGCGGCTCATGACGACGTAAATCGAGGTGCGATCGCCGCCAATATCGGCGGATTTCACGTTGCGCCAGGTGGGAGCGCCGATCGTGTCTTCGATCGTCCAATGGTGGTTATCCCAGGTGAAGCGACGCACGAAGGTGTAGGGCGTGGGGTCTTTGCCGACGATCAGCATTTTTTGCAAGGTTTTGCGAATCAGATTCGGGAAAAAGCGACCTACGGTGAGCATGACAACCCGTAGCAAAATTAGCTTGGGCGGCGTCATTTGGGTTTGCTTCGCCCAGCCGAGTTGGCCGCGAATCGTGATTTCACGATCGCCGATGTCGGTTTCGTAGGTATCGACCAGATGGCCGACGGCGTTACGGAGCTTGCCGCCGGTATTGACCAAGAGCGAGACCTGGGTGTCGGAGGCCAACAGTTGGCCGTCACGAAACAGCTTGAATGTGCCGCCTTTATTTAGGGCGATATAGAGCTCGACGCTGGCTTCGCCTGGTCGATGGGGGGAGGGTTTAATCGAATCGGCGTTGCCGTCGGCGTCGGGCAGATCGGGGAAGGCGGCGCGACGATCGATCAGTAAGCCCGCGTTGGGGAGATGGGTACGGCTGATCGGGTGGGTGATGTGGCGCTCGTTGGGGTTGTGGCGATCGACGACGAAATCGTTCCAGGCGAGGAGATAATTCCAGGTGTGGTGGCCGATGATGTGATCGTCGCTGTAGCAAGGGGCGAGACCGTTGGCGAGACCGACGAGGAAGCGATCGTTGATATCGAGCGCCGTCGGCATCCAGCGTCCGGCTAGCTCGAAACCGTGGGGAAAGAAATTGTAGGTATTGCGGCTGCCGTATTCGCCGCCATAGGTTCCGTCGGGATGGATGAACTGGCTGGCGAGTTCGATCGCCCGCGTGAGTGCCGGACGTAGCCGCTCATCGTCGATCGCGTGCAGTTCCACCAATCGCGCTAAACACCAGACCGTCAGCGAATGGTAGCCCGGATCGCAGCCTTCATATTCCTTAAACCAGCCCTCGGGGTTTTGCCATTCCAGGACGCGATCGAGTCGGGTGGCCTTGGCTCGCGCCCATTTCGAGGTGTGGTTTAAGCGTCCGACCAGTTCGAGACACAGAACGATCAGCGCTTGGTGATTGGTGAGCTGGCCGCTTTCGTTGTGGTGGGCGAGCCAGTCGGCGCGACGTTCAAAAAAGACGCGCATTTCAGCATTGTCGAGATTGAGTAACGTATAGCTTTCCACACAGGCCAGCAGCGAAAATGCCGCCGCGCCGCCTGCCCGTTCAAAGGGAAAATAATCATCACAGGAGCCATCGGGGTGGGCGCTACGGGCGGCGTATAAAATCCCGGCGGCGACCCAGTCGCGAATGCTGGCCTGTTGGTAGTAGGGATTGTCGGGGAGATCGAGACTATAGACCAAGGCCAGCGGCCAGACGAATTCCTGGGACATGCCGCTAGGAAAATCCACAATTTTGTAATGCCAAAAGTTGCGATCGAAACAACCGTAGGTGGGGCTGTGGGGGTTGCGATCGAGCAGGGTTAAAATGCGGGGAATTTCGGCCAGGGCGGCGCGGGCGAATTCGTCGCGGGTGGGGTGATTCATCGGAATATTAAGAAGAAGGGGATTCGAGATTTAAGTCAGCGGTTTTAAAAACGTGTATTAAACTAACGATGCGCTATCGTGGCTTTGAATAACGTCGTAGTGTTGATTCCGGATTGATTTCGCGAACCCTCGCGATACGTTAGACCTCTTGCATAAATCGCCCTCATCCCCCAGCCCCTTCTCCCAAGTAGGGAGAAGGGGAGCCAAATCAAAAATCTTGACCTTCAAAGTCCCTCTCCCGCTCTGGGAGAGGGATTTAGGGAGAGGGAATAATTTAGTGCAAGAGGTCTGTTGAATCATTTCGGCGATCGGTTACGATTTTAATCGCCCAGACCAACACGTCTCCAGACCAACACGTCTAGCTTGCGCCTGATGCATCTCCTCGGCTTCAGCTCCGATGCTCCGCGATCCTTGCGCTTCCCCCTATCCGAACGCCATAGCCATGTCCGATCGAACCTCATCGCAACCCCAGGCCGTCCAATCTCCGCCCGCCCCGCAGCCCTGGGCGGTGGACGCCTACGCCGATAAATTAATGGATGAGGTGTTCGAGGATATCGATCGCGGGTTAGACCTAGCCGAAACGCCGCTCGATACGCCGGTCGAGCAATATCAGCCCGTCTCGCTGCAACCGATCCAGATTCCGCCGATCGTCATGCAGCCGATCGTCTCGACGCCAGACACGTCGGTGAAGACGATCGATGTGGACAAACCGAAGCGCGATCGCGCCTTGGTCTGGTTCGATCGGTTTTTGATCGCCCTGTTCGCCACCTCAGCGCTAGCGGCGATCCTGCTCTGGCTGATGAAGCGCGGTAACCTGCCGCCCTGGATGCAGGCCGCAGCTCCGACGCCCGATACGACCGCAGAGGTTGAGGTAGAACTGAGTCCCGAAGCGTTACGCAATCAAGAATTTTCGGAATACATCACCCAATCGCTCGATCGTATCGAAGGCCGTATCCCCAATGATGAGGATAATTCGGTGATTGGTGATGCGTTGCCGCAAGTGGCGGCGGGGTCAACGGCAACGCTGTCGATTCCGGTTGATCCGGCGTCGTCGGAAACGATGTTGCGATCGCTCAATCGGATCGCCAGCGCCCTAGAGCGGGTATCATCGCGTCCGGCTCCGCTCCCCAATGCGCCCGCCAGCGCACCAGCGGCCAACAATGGCAGCAATAATAATGGCGGCAATACAACCAATGCGAGCCCTAACAGTCGCGCCAATCCCGCGCCGAGCAATGCCGATCGGCTACCTCCAGTGCGTGTCCCGGCTCCTGTGGTTGCGCCGCCACCGCCCGCTCCTCCGGTCACTTACAGTGATTCTGGGAATAATTATGTGCCCGCACCGACGGCAGAGCAGAAACAGCCTGCGGTTGCAGCGGTGAGTTATGCGCTGGTCGGTACGCTCGATCGCGGCAATGGTGGGCGTCCGGCGGCGTTGTTTGAGGTGGACGGGTCGGCGAGCTGGGTGAATGTGGGCGAGACGGTTGGTGGTAGTGATTGGGTGGTGATTGACGTGACGGAGGATCGGGCGACGATCGAGCGCAATGGCGAAACGCGCAATCTCTCGGTGGGTCAAGAGTTTTAGTTTGGGTTGGCTTCAATCCATCGTTAAACTAAATGCAACGATCGCGCGATCGTTGGGATCTATACCGAGGCAAAATCCGTGGGCTTATTCGGCGATTTTAATAAATTTCTTGAGGATCGACTCGATGAGTTTTTACAAAATAATCCGCACCTGGAGTTACAGGTGTTGGAGGATGAGTTGCGCGGTCAGGATGCAGATACGGTCAAGCTGATCGCGGAGTTTGAGCTAAAAGAGAAGCAGTTAGAGGCGAAGATCCTCGAAACAGCGGAAAGTATCCAGCTTTGGCATGGGCGGGCGGCGAAAGCGCGGCAAGCGGGTCAGATGGATTTGGCGAAGGGGGCGGCGGAGCGTGAGGCGGCGTTGTTGCGCGAGGGCAATCAGCTTTGGGCGCAGCGGAAGGCGGCGAGCGATCGGCTAGAGCAGACGAAGACGCTACAGTCGGAGATTCGTGAGCGGCGTCAGGTGTTGAAGGCGAAGGCGGCGGAACTGAAGGCGCAGCAGGCGAGTCAGGCGGCGAGTTCGGGGGCGAGTTCCTATAGCGATTCGCAGTCGGCGCGATCGAGTTCGCAGGCGACGGGTGACGCGGCGGGTGGTCGTTGGGATGCGGGGAATACGTCCTATAGCAAGGCGGCTGATCCGTTGGAGCAGGCGTTTGCGTCGTGGGAGATGGATGATGAGTTGGAGCAGTTGAAGCGGAAGATGGGCAATTCGTAATGTTTGAACAGTTAGAGATTGACGGCATCGCGATCGCAGTTCAACGCAAAGCGATCAAGCATATCAATCTCAAAGTCTATCCGCCCGATGGTCGCGTCTGCATCTCCGCGCCACTCCAGATCGATCGCGCAATTCTACGCGGGTTTGCGATCGAAAAACTCCCCTGGATCAAGCGTAAACAAGCCAAATTTCAGACCCAAAGACAACCAGTCCAACGCGCCTATGTTTCTGGCGAGACTCATCATTATCGCGGTCAGAGCTACCGGCTAGAAGTCTGCCCGACGACGGCAAAACCTCGCCTAGAATTGCACCACGATACACTTCGCCTCTACAGTCGCCCCACCGCCACGATCGCCGATCGCGAAACCATCATGCTGGACTGGTATCGTCAGCAGCTTAGAGCCGCAATACCGGCGATCGTCTGCCAGTGGGAACCCGTGATGGGGGTGGAGGTCAGCGAATGGCGCATCAAGCGGATGAAAACGCGATGGGGGACATGCAACATTCAAGCGCGACGCATTTGGCTCAACCTTGACCTGATTAAAGCCAGTCCTCCGTGTTTGGAGTACGTCATCGTTCATGAAATGACGCATCTACTCGAACGGCTGCATAACGATCGGTTTCACCGGCTACTCGATCGTTTTTTACCCGATTGGCGAACTCAAAAACAAGAACTAAATCAAGTACCGAGATATTGACAAGTCCGTAGTGGCGCGACTTCATCGAGTAGGGTGGGCATCGCCCACCATCAGGACAATGTCCCCGAATATTGATCGTGGTGGGCAGTGCCCACCCTACGGTTAAACTTGGTTGAAAATGCTGAAGAATGGGGACACGCCTAAAAGCGAAACTCGTAGCGCAACTCCACCGACTGAGAATTCGCGCCCGTTTCTTCCGTCGAGTTTTGCAGTTGTAGCCCATTCCAGCCGTAATCGTAGGTCAAGCGCAAGAGCGACTCCGGCGTTAACTCCAGCGTGCCTTCGACCTGCCCCGGAGGAAACACACTTAAACGAGTCAGCCCCAGCGCGTGACCCGCTTTATTGACGAAATTATCCACATCGAGCAACACATCCGTTAGCGTCGGCTCGATCGCAAAACGCAGCGCCGCAAACTCGATAAATTCCGCGCCCTGGAGCTGGGCGACATCCTGCACGGTGCTAATGAGCTGATTGCCGAGAAGCGCCACGAGCGTCTGCTCATCTCGACTGGGGATGCTGGTCAGGTTGACCACTTCGAGCAAGCGGTTTTCGTTGCCGGTGTTGCTGGCCTGAACAGCGGCGAGTAAATCTTGGGCGGAACCGTCGAGGCCGAGCTGGACGAGGAGCTGACGCGATCGACGGTTGGGAATGATGCTGAGGTCGGGGAGTTCGGTGGTGGCGGGGTCGCGTTGGCGGAGGCTGTTGGATTCGCTTTCGTAGATCAGGGTGGCGAGTTCGATGTCGATGTAGGGGTCGATTAGACTGCGATCGGGCGTGAAGCTAATGCGGTGTTCACGACCGGGCGCAATGAAAAACAGATTGCTTAGGGCGTTGACGCGACCGCGCTCGATCGCGATCGAGCCATCCGCTTGCAAATTGTCCAGCGTCCCGTTGTATATGCCATTCAGCGCCAGATCGCCCATGATGCGGAAGTTAAAGATTGGTTCTAACTCTGCCCGAAATTTGTCGCCGATAAACACCGCAAAGTTATCAAAGCGAGGCTGTACCAGTGGTGGTGTATTCGATGGTGGTGGTTCCCAGGTTTCGACGTTGAGCAGTTCACCGGTGGTCTGCTGCTCGATTCTCGGCAGGCTCAAGCGTCCATCGGACACGCCGATCCGCCCGCTAATCACGGGGCGAAAACCGCTGCCCGCGATTTGCACCTGACCATCGACCCGCCCGCGATAAAAGTCCTGGAGGTCGAGTTCGCCTTGGACAACGGAGAAGGTTAATGGGGTTTCGATCGGGCGGCTACTGGGGTAGAGCGGCAGTGCGCCATCGAGGGTGAATGCGCCCTCGGCAACGGAGGCCACAAGCCGATCGACATCGATGATGACCTGAGCGATCGGGTCGTAGACGAAGTTAATGTCACCGTCGATCGCCAGGGGAGCTTCGGGCAACAGCGGCGATCGTACGGTGGTTTGATCGAGGGACACCTGACCCACGGCTTCGATCTTCGGGAAAAAGCCCACAAACCCAATACTGGCCTGCAAATCTAGATCGAGATCGCCGCTGACATACTCAACACTGCCACCGCTGAGGGTGGAAAGCAAATTGAGCGCTGGTGTTTTGACTTTAACGGCGATATTGGTGGTGTTATTGTCGGGGGTGAGGGGGATCGGGGCTTGGGCGCGAATATCGATCCAGTCGGGGGAGGTGGTGGCGAAGGCGAAGGTGGTGTCGGCGTAGTCAAAGCGGCTGGTGATCGGCTCGATCGGGCGGCTATTGAGCACGATATTTTCGGCGATCGTGGTTCCGGTGATGGTGGGCTGCTGGAGGTTGCCACCGATCGCGGCCTGGAGCGAAATCGTCGCGGCGGCATCGAGGGGAATCGGCACAAACCGGCGAATCGTATCGAGTTGGAGCCGATCGAGGTTGACGATCACATCTTGGCCGGTTTCCGAAAGCGTACCGCTGGCCGATAGTTGAGCGTCATCAAGCATCACATTTAGATCGGTGAGGCGCAACAGTCCGTCGGCATAATTCGCCGCGATCGCAATGTCGTCGATATCAACAAACGCGCCTTCTTCGCGAAAGAAACCGAGGCGCGGCTCGATCGCGTTAATCGTCGGCTGCAAATACCAGCGCCAGTGATCCGCCGTAAACGCCAGATCCACCTGCGGATCGCCGAGGGTTCCGCTGATATCAATCTGAGCGTCGTAGGTTCCAGCGATGTCCAGCTCGCGAGGTAGCGCGGGTTGACGTAGGACGGTGGCCAGTTGGCGGACGGCATCGCTCACGGTGTCAAATTCGGGCAGTTGGGATAGCAGCGCTAAATCGGGTTCGCCCACGCCAGTTACATTTAAATCAGCGGCACTGAAACTAGGAGCCGCCAGTTGACGTGTGGCGAGATCATCGACGTTTGACCATTTAAACAAATCCAGTAAATCTTCAAGCTGGCCATCATCAACGATTAGCTCGCCCCGCACCTGGGAGGCCAAAATGGCATCGATATCACGAATCTCCAAGCGTCCCTGGGCGACGTCAAGCAAATCGAGATCCACGTCGCCGCTAAACCGATATTGGGTTCGCCCGAGGTTAAACGCCGATGAATCCAGTCGAGCCAGCCCATCGTCATAGGAAAAGTTGGCCTCTAAGCTATCGGTCACCAGGTAGCCGACACCGGGCTGCTCGATCGCCAACTGTCCATTGGCCGAAAGATCAAATAAATTGACGCTAAACCCGGCGGTGATATCGCCCTGGATCGGGCCGTTAATTCCGAGCTTTGTGGCGGGTGAGAGATTAAGCAGATCCAGATTGAAATTTTCGAGGCTGACGTCAAAGACATCGCCACGACGATCGCCTAGGGCTAAAACGGGTTGCGCTTGTCCCGAGCCGTAGCGTAACTCGAAGCGATCGGGCAAAAACGGACTGAGGCAAGCTGATCCCCGATCACAGGGCAGCAGCCGCGCCATCAGCCGATCGCGATCGCCTCGCAGGTCAATTTCAATCCGATCGTCGGTGCGAGCGACCAGTGATCCGGTTAAGAGCTGATCGAAGACTAGATCATTGGCCGCTGGATCGCGGAGTGCCAGATCGCCGAACAGCGCCACGTTACCCGGCGCGATCGGATCGCTGATCAAATTACGTCCGGTAAACTGCCCGTTAAACATGACGGCTCCGGCCACATTCACCTCCCGGTGACGCGCCAGCCGATCGCCCACCGCCAACGACACATCGCGCAGGGTGATCGGCAGACGATCGGAGTCGTATTCAGCGGCCATTTGTAAATCGGCGTCGAGATCCGGCTGGGTTAATAGATCGCGCAGTCGGATATTCCCCGATAGATCGACAAATTCGTCACCCAGTGCCAGAAAAAGACGGTCAATCGTGACATCCAGGGGCGCAGTGTTGCCCGTGATGGCCAGATCTAGCAAAGGGGCGATCGTCCCCGAAAGGCGCGTATCCACGTTGGCCGATTGGGGTAAGGCGGGGCTGCTAATGGGGGATTCACCGCCGATCAATCTGGCGATCAGCGCTTCGGAAACCGGGATATTGCCGGTCGTTTCGACCGACCAATTGACGCGATCGGCGCTTGTTGTGACGGCGATCGTGCCGTCATCCAAGCCAAGGTCGAGATTTGCCCGCAGATTCGGCGTCAGGGTGCTAAAGTTGCCGCTTGTTGCTGCGGCAATGATTGAGGAGATATCGGCATTAAGGGTCGCGTCGAAGCGTTCCAAACGGGTCGCCACCGGCAGATCTGCGCCAAAATCGCGAGCGATCGCCGCAAGATCGATCAATCCACCCCGCGCTCCGGCCACCAATTGCCCACCATCGAGGCGTGCCTCCGCCAAAATCCCACCAGTTCCGACGCCCATATCGGCCTGACCCCGCAGGGCAATCCCGTCGATCGTCTGCGTCGCGGCGATCGTGAGTAAATTGTCGATCGTTGTGGCCAGTTCAAACCGGCCACCGTTCCACACCACGGGCAGGTTGGGTGAATCGGGCGAATCAGGCAGCAGCGCCGCAAGATCGATCGCGCCAGTCGAACCAACCAGATCGATCATGCCGTTGACCACATCAAAGCGCACATTGGCGAACCCGTCTTCGATCGCCGCCGTCAGATCGAGATTCGCCGCGATCGTCCCAAGTCCCTGACGGGCAAGATCCACAGTGTTCACGCGGGCTCCGAGGGACAGCGCCGCCAGTTCCAGCCGGAGCGGAACGGCATCACCCGAAAGATTTGCGAGGATCGCCGAGAGGTCGATCGGTGTGCCATTGGCCTGAAGTGTCCAATCGTTTGTCTCCAGATTGCCACTGCCCGTGGCGAGAATTTGTCCGCCGCCCAGGGCGATGATCGTATCAATCAGCGTCACAGTCATACCGTCGAAGCTCACCCCGCCTGATGACGCGATCGCCTCCCCAAATACCGACAGCCCCGGCAGTTCCCAATTGAGCAAGCCCGTCGGCTCCGCAAGGTTGCCCGAGAGATCGCCGACGCTGCGTAGCGTGCCCAGTGCGATCTCGGTAGGCAACTCGTAGGGCGCGGCGATCGCATCAAGCGGCAGGTCAACGTCAAAGTTGCCGGTGATCTCGACGGTATCGAGGGGGAGATCGATCGGCTCTGGGGTGTTGGCATCGGGATTGAGATTGGGATTGAGATTGGGATTGGGATTGGGAGTTTCGGCGAGAACGGGACGGGGATCGAGGGTGATCGGGCGATCGGGGTTATTGCTTGCCAGGATAATTTCAGAATTGACCGATCGCGACGCCGATCGCGACGCCGATCGTGATCCATCCTGCATCGTCATCGCCTGTTCCGTTATGGTCGGATTAATCAGCGCTGCAATTAGCTGGTCAATCTTGGCCTCGCCCCGCGCCAGGATACGCCCGCCCGCTGCCGGAGCGAGTCGAAATCCATTCAGCGTCAGCGTCTCGCGATCGGCGGTTAGACTGGTGCGAAATTCGGAGATCGTGAGCCGATCGAGTTGCCACGGCGTCACGTTCCGCGCTGCCAGCTTGAGCGTCGGATCATCCAACGCCCCCGTAACGTTCACCTCTGCGGTTAGATCAGCATCAATCGTCTGTAGCGCAATGGCTTTGAGATCGCTGGCGAGATCCTCCACCAGGGCGATCGCCTCGACTACCTCGACCGGCGGCACGGTGACACGCAGATCAAACCCCGATCGTCGATCTACACTGCCCGCCAGCTTGACGGCGATCGGCCCGACTTCAGCGATCGCCCGGTCAAACCGCAGCCGATCGCCCTGAAATTGCAGCGTGCCACCCGCCGTGATCGGCTCCCCGATCCCGGCCAGATCGGCTTGAAATCCAGCGAGTGCAAGTGTGCCGTGAATCGTGGGAATGAGTTCAAGTAGGCGATCGAGATCCAGATTCGCTGAACCCAGATTCGCTGAACCCAGATCCGTTGAATCCAGATCAATACCCTTGGTTAAACCTTCATTGATGGGCGCTACGGTTTGGCTTACCGCGTCGGGATCGAGAATTGCAGGCTGATCAATCTGAAGATTGGCGCTAACCGTGCCGCCGTCCAGCGAAATGATGTCCTGGGGCAGAAGATCGTTAAATTCGGTGAGGTCGAGATTTTGAATCGCCAGCTTAATCCGACTTTCCAAAGTTTCGATCTTGGTTTCGCCCTGAAGTGCGATCGCGCTGTCCTCAAAGCGTAGATCGACCTCGTAGGCCGCCGCTTTGATCTGGTCGCGAACGGTCGCGATCGCCTCTAGATTAACCATCAGCGGATCGCTCATGCTCAAGGGTAATACCGAAATATCAACCTCGTTTAAGGCCACCTCCACCTGGGGATCAAAGGGAAGCTCTCCCGGCTCTACATCCGGCGGTTCGGGTAAATCCAGATCGATCGTTGCCCACGAGCCATCTTCGAGCTGCTCGATTTCGATGTGTACTCCAGTGATTGCAATTTGGATGGGCAAACGGCCAAACAGCAACCCAATCGGCTGATAGCGCACATCAATCTGGTCAACGACAAGACTATTTTGGTTCCCCGCTGCGATCGGGATGACGGTTTGTGAAAGACGTAACCCAGAGAGCGACAACTGCTCAAATTTACCGACGTCGATGTCTCGATTGAGAATTTTTTCGATCTCACGCTCGGCGATCGGCGGCACGAGACGTTTCGCCGTCTCAATCATGGCCCAATACATCGCCACGATCGCAACCACACTCACCCCGCCCAGCGCTAGCAACACCTGTGGGCGCAACAGCCAAGCCCAGAGACGTTTGATCCAGTGTTCCTGCTCGCGATCGCCGCTCATCCTTGCACCCTGTTGTCGCCTCGTCAGACGGTTTGCATCGTGCGTGTTAGTCGTACCTTAAAACGTTTCGCCTCAGCTCTGCGTATTCTGCGTTATTTCCTTGGGATTCTGCTTGATCTATTTTGCAAACGATTAAACTAGTCAAAGCATCCCGTTAGTAGACGTAAAAACCGGTGCTTGCGAGGTTTCAAATTAATTGGGTCGAGATTGTTTTGAATTTTCTCGTCGATGTTAAAAATCGTCTCGATCCTGACGCTACGCGGGAACAAGACACATTCTGGCCGCAAGCGGCTCTGGTGCTTGATCACTAGAAGTAGGCAATCTGTTAAGCCATGTTTTGTGAAGCCGTGTCAATATTTACGCGGATCGGCGACGTCTATCATTGAAGGGTAGTGTGGAATCAAATGCCACGATCGCGCTACAACGAATGTAGGAATGTAAAAATCGTACGACGATCGAAACTGAACTTAACCAGGGTTGCGGTCCGCACACGAAGATCTGATCTCCAAACGTCCCGAAGGTTAAACCGTCGGTGGTTGCTGCATGAAGTTACGTCGTAAAACATTGCTTATCGTGGGCGCGGTCTTAATCGCGCTCAATGTCGTCTTGTACGCGGCGTCCTCCGTTTTGCTGCTCCGCAATGTCCATAAGCTCGAAGAAAGCTATGTAAAACAGGATATCGAGCATGTTGAACAGGCGATCGCCACTGAATTTGCGAGCCTGAGCACGATCGCCCAAGATTACGCCGAGTGGGACGATACCTATAACTTCGTCGAACATCCTACCCAAGATTACATTCAATCCAATTTCGTCAATACAACCTTTGCTTATCTGCACCTGAATTTCATGGTGTTGTTTGACAACGCCCATCACGTCGTTTTCCAACAAGGCTTCGACCCGAATACCAGACTCCCCTCCCCCATCCCCCAGGCAGCGCTGGATTTCTTTGCGCCTGTCGATGGTCAAGCATCGCTGTTGACCGATCACAATACGCCCCGCGACGAACATGAGGGCATCATCAGTATTGGTTCAGACCTGATGCTCTTGGTCTCACGACCGATCGTCACCAGCGATGCCCGTGGCCCGATTCGCGGAACTCTGGCCGTGGGTCGCTATCTCGATCGGACACGGCTACAAACTCTGGAAGAATCCACGCAACTCTCCCTCAAACTGATCTCGATCCGTGAGCCCGTTCCCGATGATTTTGCGCGGGCGCTGGCGGCACTGAAAAACGCCCCGACTTCGTCCGTTATCCAGGCGCTTCAGCGCGATGAGACCGGGGAGCTACGTATTCCCAAGCGAGCCGATCGTATCTTTCGTCGCCCTCGGCTGTCCAATGCAGACGCGCTGATCGAGCATATCGCCGGGTATAGCCTGATTCGCGATCTTGACGGTCAGCCCGCCGCCATTATCCGAGTAGATAGTCCCCGCGAGATCGATCGCCAAGGACGTGCCAGCGTCAGCTACTTCACCTTGACTCTGGCGATCGTCGGCGCACTCTTTAGCGGCCTGATGCTGCTGATCGTCGAGCGCTTAGTCATTTCACCCGTGGCTCGCCTGAATCGTGATGTGGAGCGGGTCGGTGAATTGGCCGATCTGTCGATACGCATCGAAGCGACGGGCAAAGATGAACTCGCCCAGCTCGCCAGCACGATCAACACCATGCTCGCAGCCCTCGATCGCGCCCAAGTTGAACGCGAAGACACCCAGCAGCGCTATCAGCTCATGGCCGAGAACGCCACGGATCTGATCGCTCGTCAAACGCCAAACGGTCGTTTCCTCTACGCCTCACCCGCCAGTAAAAATCTCCTGGGCTATGTACCCGACGAACTCGTCGGCTGCGAAATGTCGGATCTCGTCGATCCGAGCGATTGGCAAAATGTTAAGCGGGCGCTCTTTCCGCTGTTTCCCGACTTAGGGGGAGCCCTCGGCGCAACGGTCAGCTATCAAATTCGTCACCGCGATGGCCATTTTGTTTGGTTTGAGACCACCAGCCGCGCAATTCGAGATCCTAAAACTAAGCGTGTACTTGAAGTGATTGCCGTCTCGCGCGACATTACCGAGCGCAAGCAGGCCGAGCAAGAATTACGGGATAGCGAAGCGTCGATCCGCGCCATCTATAAGGTCACCTCGTCGCGTCAGTTGGCGTTTACCGGTCAGCTCGATGGGCTGCTGCGGCTCGGTTTGCAGCGCTTTAGTATGGAAATCGCGATTCTTTCGCGGATCGAAGATGAGCAATTTACGATCGTCGCGACCCACTCACCCGAGAACCAGCTCCAACCGGGCGATCACTTGAACCTCAACACCACCTATTGCGCCCAGACGATCGCCGCCGAAGACACACTTCATTTTGAATTTCTAGCGGCCTCTTCCCAGGACAGCGTGCCGCGCTTTGGCAGCTTCCCCATTCAGGCGTATATCGGAACACCCGTCATTGTCGCTGGGGAAATCGTCGGCACACTCAGTTTTTCGAGCCGTACGCCCCTAATCGAGCCGTTTAAGCCCGTCGATCGCGAGATCCTCAAACTTATGGCGCAGTGGATCGGCGGCGAGATTGAACGCCAAGAAACCGCTGCCGACCTCGCTCAAGCCCGCGATCGGGCCCTCGCCGCCACCCAGGCGAAAAGCGAATTTTTGGCAATGATGAGCCACGAAATTCGCACCCCGATGAATGCCGTTATTGGCATGACTAGCCTGTTGCTCGACACCCAGCTCAACCCAGAACAGGGCGATTTCGTCGAAACCATTCGTAGCAGTGGTGACGCTCTGCTGACGATCATCAACGATATTCTCGACTTCTCCAAAATCGAATCCGGCCAGCTCGACCTCGAACAGCAGCCCTTCGAGCTACGCACCTGCATTGAGCAAAGCTTGGATGTGGTCGCACCGCGTGCGTCCAAAAAAAGTCTGGAGTTAGCCTACCTGATGGATGCCAATGTCCCCCTCGGTATTTTTGGGGATGTAACGCGCCTGCGCCAAATCTTAGTGAACTTGCTTGGTAATGCCGTGAAATTCACCGCAGAGGGTGAAATCATCGTGCATACCTCTGTGCGTCCCGTGTCGGCAGCGATCGGCGTCGATCCCCTATCCGCCTCCAACTCAAGCAGCCAGAACCTAGCCAATGCAGCCAATAATCCAGTCGGTTCGAGCAACATTAGTTCCGAAGGAATGTTAGCTAGCACGTTAAATTCTGCAAACTCTGCCGCCTCTCAAGCATTCCGCTCCAAAAATACGCGTTATGAGCTGGAATTTGCGGTACGCGACACCGGCATCGGCATCTTGCCCAGCCGAATGCATCGCCTGTTTCGATCGTTCTCTCAGGTCGATGCGTCCACCACTCGCGAATACGGCGGTACGGGGTTGGGCTTGGCGATCAGCAAACAGCTCGCAGAACTGATGGGCGGACGGATGTGGGTTGATAGCAAAGGGGTGTTCGCCGGAAATCCACCCCCCGATCGCAAGCCCAAAAGCAACATTGACGCACCGGGCGCGACGTTTCACTTCACCGTGATCGCCGAAATCGCCCCAGCGGATTCGATCGCCCCCCAGATTCCCGACTTTTCGAGCCTGATCGACAAACACGTCTTAATCGTTGACGATAACCCCACCAATCGAAAAATCCTCACCCTCGAAACCCAATCCTGGGGAATGCATTCGACCGTGGTCGATCGACCCAGTGTGGCACTGACCGCAATGGACAGCGACAAAACCTTTGACCTGGCAATCCTCGATGTCCAAATGCCAGAAATGAACGGCATCGAACTCGCCCGCCGCATTCGTCAACATCAAAAAGGCAAACGGATGCCCTTGGTCGTGTTAACCTCCGTCGGCTGGGAAAGTTCCCATGATTATCGCGAACTTGAATTTGCCGCCTTTGTCAGTAAACCGATCAAACAATCGCAGCTTTACAACATCTTGCTAGGCGTTCTGAGCGGTCGTCCCACGGTACGAACCACCGTTAGCTCCAACAATTACGATGTGGAATTTGCGACGCGCCTGCCGCTCAAAATCCTGATCGCCGAGGACAACATCGTGAACCAAAAAGTGGCCACGCAGACCCTCCAGCGTTTGGGATATCGTGCGGATGTGGTGAGCAATGGACGCGAAGCCCTCGAAGCGGTTGCGCGGCAGCATTACGATGTTGTGCTGATGGATATGCAAATGCCGGTGATGGATGGGCTCGAATCCTCGCGGCAGATTTGCCAGCGCTGGCAGCCCGATCGCCGTCCTCGTTTGATTGCCCTCACGGCGAATGCGATGCGGGGCGATCGCGATGCCTGTCTCGAAGCCGGAATGGATGATTACATCAGTAAGCCGATCCGCCTCGACGAGCTAACCGAAGCGCTCAGACGATCCGCACCACGCCGATCGCAAGCCGAGCTCGAACAGGAGGCGATCGCCAGCTTGGCCGCCGACGTTGACATGGATAGCCCTGCGGATCACACAGCTATGACAGATCTGGTTGCGGAACGCCTCAATTATGTCGAACTAGCACCCGAGACCGACACACCATCTAGCGATCGCAATCCGACTCCGTCCGATGCACCGGCAGCCGAACCCATCACGATTAAACTCGACGAGCAAATGCTCGAAAACCTGCGCGATATCGATGCGCTGGTCGAATTGCTTGAGCTCTATCTCGAAGAAGCGCCAACCTTGATCGACGGTATTGCCGTGGCGATCGCTCATGGAGACGCGCCAGAGCTCAAAGATAATGCGCATTCACTGAAATCGACCAGTGCTGTGATCGGGGCGACGGCGCTCTCGACGCTCTCGAAGGATCTCGAAGATATTGGTAAGTCAGGAGATTTAAGCGGGGTTGAAACGGTCGCTGATCAGCTTTTGCGAACCTATCACGCCACCGTAGAGGCCATTGAAGCTGAGTGTGTCCGCGAAACTGAGCGCTTGGAGCTCGAAACCAGTTCAATGTGAGCCCTGAACGGAGTCGCGGTTCAGGGCGATCGATGCCTAAGGTGCCAGATCCAGCTAGATTTAGCTAAATCCAGGGAATCGTCCGTAACCACGGCCAAATGCCGGTCGGGCGACGTGTCTCCACTCCTTGGCTTGCTTCTTTGACAATGATTTCGAGTTCTTCCGTTGTGAAGCTATAGCCTAAGGTTTGGGCCATATCAAGGAACTCTTTGGGGGTTCGAACATCGGTGAATTTGTCACGTAATGACGTATTTTTAACAGCTTCTTGTAAGAACTGTTTTGCACTTTCTTTTGACATATTAAGCCGTTTTTTAGATCAGAAAAGGATTCAATCAATTATTAATTGATTGAATCTAAAGATAGTTTTAGGACACTCTTCAAATAGCGATCGTACTATTTAGGCAGCAAAGAGAAATATCAACGACTTCGCTCAGTGCTCAAGCCCTTGTTTTCCCGTCCTAACTGACAGGTAAGTCACGACCCATGAGTCACTATACGATACAAAATCGTTGCATATTTTACGTTTAAAAGAGTACGTAAATATCAGCGCCGATCAGGACGATGACTGCCACTCGCGCGGAGACTGTGATACATCAAATCCACCAGTTCGCATCAAGCGTTCTAGCTCGCTCACGTCAGGTGAGACTTTCTCCCCTTCTTCGATCGCAACCTGTCCGTCGAGGATGCATTGATATAGCGCCTGATTCAGGATTTGCATTCCTTCATAACTATCATTTTTCATCAGGTTGAAAGCCTCATCATCATCACCACGAAGCAGGTAGTCCATCATGGCGGGTGTGTTGATTAAAATGTCGTGAACGGCGACACGCTTGTTATCGGTCGTCGGTAAAAGTAGCTGCGAGACCACCGCCACCAGCGACTCCACGACCTGAATACGCATGGTCGGTTGCTCGTCTGGCGGGTAGATATTGAGCAGGCGGTTAACGGAGTCTACGGCGCTACGGGTGTGCAGCGTACCGATGACGAGGTGGCCGGTTTGCGCGGCCTGGAGCGCGGTGTTAATTGTTTCGATGTCGCGCATTTCCCCAATCAGGATGACATCGGGATCTTCGCGCAGGGCAGAACGCAGGGCATCCTTAAAGTCGAGGGCGTGCAGACCGATTTCTCGCTGCGAGACCGAGCAGTTGCGCGAGGGGTGGACGTATTCGATCGGGTCTTCGATCGAGATGACGTGTTTAAACTCGTTGCGGTTGAGGTGGTCGATCATGGCGGCCACCGTGGTTGACTTCCCCGACCCCGTGGGACCGGTCACGAGCAATAGACCCTGACTAGCACCGATCAACTCTTTAAGAACCTCGGGAAGGCGGAGCTGATCGATCGTCGGGATCTTGAGCGGAATCAGCCGGATCACGATCGCCGGACCGGTCAGGGTTTCAAAGCAGTTAATCCGGCAGCGAACTAGCTTGGGATAGAACACCGCCGAGTCAATTTCTTTTTGGCGCTTAAATCGTTCGCGCTGCTCGGGCGTCAAAATTTCGCTGAGATAATGCAGCAAAATTTGCGGCGTTGTCGCGGGCAAATTTTCTGAGCGTACGAGCTTGCCGCGAATCCGGAAGCGCGGAACTTCGCCGACACGGACGTGAATGTCCGACGCTTTCTCGTCGTATGCCGCCTTGACCATCGCCGCGATAGTTGGTTGAGCGGATGGATCGGGCGTACCGGAGCTAGAGGGGCGTCCGGGTAGGTTCGTTGGCGGCGGTGGTGGCGGCTGGTGAGCACGCGTGATCGGAGGCTGGTTACGATCGGGCATGGGATGAATTCTCGTAGGCGTCGTGCGGCAAGTGCCATCTTTCCTAGGATATACGCAGAAATCTTTCCTAGGATATGCGTATAAATCTTTAGTCTGGCTCGCTGACCGAGATATCGGAGAGAGGTCGGATGAACATCGGACTCCTGTGTCGGTTCTGTCCCTCACTTCAAATGGTTCCAGTTATCTTCGATCAAAGGATCGGCACAATACTGGGGTGTACTTTGCCTAATTGTTGATTTTCGTCTTGTAGGGCAAGGTTAGGGGCTGTCATTAATTAAATTTGGAACCTTTATTCAGCAAGGGTTTCAGTCTCTTTTACCTTTTGTTGGGTCGGGCGTTCAACAGCTTGCCCCGTTGAGGGGTCGGGCGCTAATTGATGGCACGCCCTAAATAACAATCTTGATTATGAAAGTTTCTCGAACTGCGATCGGGACTACAGTTTTTAGTCTCATATATTTCTAATAATAGAAGACTATTGTTTTTGCCTTGTTTTGCAATGGGTGATCTGCCTAGTGACTGGAGGATCAACTAGGATTAAGACGATTTCAAATTAAGCTGCTTGATAAGTTAACGTGCGAGAGGTCAAACGTGAATCCCCGAATTGTCGTCTGTGACCTGGGTCGAACGGGCTACCGAATTTTGACCCTGCTGCAACAGTTGGGCGTGGCGGCTGTAGGTGTCCACGATCGCGCATCACCGTGGTTTCGCGGCAGTGACGACATTGTGGTCGGTGACCCGAGAATGGATGCCACCCTAATCGCAGCAGGCATTCAAACAGCGGAATCGATCGTGCTGGCGAGTGCCGATGATGCGCTGAACTTGGCGATCTTGGTGCGGGCACGTTTGCTCAATCCTGAGATTCGGATTGTCAGTCGGCTATTTAATACACGCCTGGGAGATCGTCTTGATCGCACCATTGAGCATCATGTGACCGCGAGCGTTTCGGCGATCGCCGCCCCGATTTTTAGCTTTGCGGCGTTTGGCAACAAGGCGATCGGGCATGTGGAATTATTTGAACGCACCTGGCCGATCCATGAAGAACTGATCGATGAAGCGCATCCCTGGCTGGGTCTGGGTCTCCATCAACTATGGGAAGACCGATCGCGGATGTCGATTTACTACCGCCCCGCCCATGAACCCAAGCTAGACCTAGTGTCAGCGATCTGCTGTCGGCAAGTCTTGAGGGTCGGCGATCGGCTGATTGTCGCGACCCGCCCCCAAGCCCAAAGTGTGCGAAAAACCTGGAAAGAGCGCCTTCGCCGCTTTCTCACCTGGCTGGATAATTTGCGGAGCCAAAGCCAATCCTCGATCATCGTGCTCCTGGTGCTGCTGCTAACCATTTTTCTGGCGACCTGGACTTACGTTTCGATCGATCGTCAAACTACCTTTGTCGATTCGCTCTATTTTTCCGTCGGCATGATCACCGGGGCAGGCGGCCAAGAAGACGTCGCGGAACATGCCCCAGCCTCGATCAAGATCTTCACAGCGGTGATGATGCTGGTCGGAGCTGGGACGATCGGGATTGCCTACGCCTTGCTGAATGATTGGGTATTGGGGACGCGATTTCGGCAGGTCTGGGATATGCCACCGATCCCGCATCGGCATCACTACATCGTCTGTGGTTTGGGCGGAGTGGGGATTCAAATCGCCCGCCATCTCCATGACAACGGCTATGACGTGGTGGTGATCGATCGTGATCCCCAAAGTCGATTTTTGAGCACCGCGCGATCGCTACGCATTCCCGTGATTACCGGCGATGCCACCCTTTCCGACATTCTCGAAACCGCCAATATCAAACACTGCGACGCCCTCTTTGCCGTCAGCAGCGACGATACCACTAACCTCGAAATTTCCCTCACGGCCAAAGAACTCGTCACGACACTCCGCGTTGTGGTGCGGACTCATGATTCAGACTTTGCCGATATGGTGCAGCGCGTCTTTAACTTTGAGGCCGTCCTGAGTCCGACAGAAATCGCCGCGCATTCCTTTGCCGCTGCGGCCTTGGGAGGGCGAATTTTGGGCAGTGGCATGACGGGCGGCCAGCTCTGGATCGCCCTTGCGGTCGAGATTGACGCGGGACATCCGCTGCTGGGTCAACGGGTGCAACATGCCGCCATGCGCGGCGACTTTGTGCCGCTCTACCTCGAATCGAACCACGGCCAAACGCGCCATGCCTGGGACTTGCTGGATACAACCATTGAAATTGGACAAACCCTCTATCTGACGGTTCCCTCTCAGCACCTCGATCGCCTGTGGGCCGATCGACGCTCAACCGAAGCGGTTATCCCCGAGGAGAACGCTCGTGTTTCCCCCGAGGATCAGCCCGATCGAGCCGAATCGGTCTCGCCGTTATCGCCGCAACCTGCATTTAACGCGAGCGAGATCCCGACACCAACGCCTCTCAACTCACCTCGGTTTCCGTCGCGCACTCTCACACGCTAGCGGACTGCTACGATCGCAATAGAGGCTCGTTCCAGGTCAGAAATCCCCCCTAACCGATCCCCTGATCTCTCCCCTGGGATCGAAGCGTTCCGATTGCTCCTCGCTTTGCTTTGATAGCGTCTATGTTTCAATTTCTTCGCGCGATCGTCCGTCGTCTGCGCCACCTATCTGCTCGCATTAACCACCGGCTGGAGACCCACTGGGTGCGGCCATCCTATAGCGGCTGGGTTGTTCTGGTGATCTCGATCGCCTATTTTGGCGCGGCAACCAACACGATGGTGGGCTGGTTGTATGCCATTAGTGGGTTGACGTTTGCGCTGTTGGGGCTAACGGGCTGGCAATCGCGGCGGATATTGCGCGATCTGGAGATTGAGCGATCGGCGATCGCGCCGGTCAGCGTCGGCGAGACGATCGAAATTAGCCTGCGGGTGCGAAATGCCAGCCTTAAACAGAGCAAAGCGCTGATTCAAATTGTGGATGAACGCGATCCGGCGCTTGGCGGTGACGATCGCCACGCGATCGATACACTGACACCAGACTCGCATCACCAGTGGATCGATCGCCAGACAGCCCAGCATCGCGGTGTTTATGTTTGGGATCGCCTCTGGGTCAGAACCGGAGCACCCCTGGGCTTATTTTGGGCCAAGTCGCTGCATCACGTCCCCGCCAAAGCGATCGTCTATCCCCGAGTCTTGCCCCTCAGTCACTGCCCGATGATCGATCGCCTCGGCGATGAACGTAACCCCGTAACTGCCAGCCGCGATCGTCAATCGATCGACGCCCAAGAAGGGGTCACGCGCACCCTACGCGGCTATCGTACCGGCGATCCCATGCGGCTCATCCACTGGAAAAGCAGCGCCCGCCTTGGCGAATTGCGCGTTCGAGAACTCGAAACCCAAAACAGTGGCCGCAAAGTGACGATCGTGATTGACGATCGCACGACCTGGCAACCCGACCAGTTTGAGCAAGCCGCCAGCACCGCCGCCTCGATTTACTTCTACGCCAGTCGCGCCCAGCTTGAAGTGAGCTTCTGGAGCGCTCAAACTGGCCTCGTGCATGGACATCGCATCGTCCTCGAAGCCCTCGCCGCGATCGACTGCAATCACGCCCTCGATGCCCGACAGCGAGACGCCACACCGCCCGACGCCCCGCTACTCTGGCTCAGTAATCACGATGGCAGTTTGCCCAGCTTGCCCCTAGGCAGCGTTGGTCTACTGTGGAATAACGCACCCGCCACAAACGACGCCCCACGGGTGGCGATCGACGCCGATCGCGATCTCCGACTTCAGCTCCAAACCGCTCGCTAAAGGGATCGAGCTACGGGGTTTAAAAAGTCCTCGCCGACTAAACTTGCTAGGCTGGAACAACCACAGTTCAACTATATGTTGACTACGAGATCGAAACCAATGTGATTCGGCGTGTAGGTTGCTGTACTAACCCTCTCTAGCACGGGCTGCTTTACCCCCAGATCGCGACGATGAAACGCCTCAATACCCAAATTCAAACCCTCGGAACCTTTGTCTCGGCCATGTGGCTGGTCGAAATCGTCGATACCGTACTCTATCGTGGTCGCCTCGATCGCTTCGGTGTCATCCCCCGCGATCCCGAATCACTCTGGGGCATTCTCTGGATGCCCTTCTTACACGGCAATTTCACACACCTCATCTCCAACACCGTCCCCTTTATTATTCTCGGTGGGCTGGTGATGTCCTATGGAATCCATACCTTTTACAGCGCCTCAATTTTTGCCATGATCGTCGGCGGTGCTGGCGTTTGGCTGTTCGGATCTGCCGGTGTTCATATTGGTGCGAGCGGCGTAATTTTTGGGTATCTAGGCTTTTTACTAGCGCGGGGTTTGTTCGAGCGCAGCGCTCAGTCCATTTTGTTATCGATGGTGGTGCTGTTTTTCTATGGTGGACTGATGTTTGGCGTCTTACCCGGACAACCTGGCGTCTCTTGGGAAGGTCATCTCTTTGGCTTTATCGGTGGCGTGATCGCGGCGAAACAGCTCCCGCCTCGAACGGCGCGAAAATCAAACTTTTAAACCACAAACTTCTGAATAGAATCGGCTGAGATTTTGATTGATTGTTGATGGAGCTTTGAATCCTTGTGGATCTTCTTACGGATCTATAGAATCGCCAGATCATCTCATTCATGACATCTCATTGATTTGTTCTCTGCCATCTACATCTGTCATTTACAATCAAATCGCTTCGTTCATATGTTGACCCATGGCTAAAAAAGCCAAATATCCCCATCTACTTGGCTCGAAATGGACATCCATGCTCCGCACCTGGGGCTGGCGACACTTTCAGGTCATCAATCGTAAAAACGAAGATGGCTTTGTTTTTGCGGAGCTGGTCGCGTCCTGCGATCGCGATACACGCTTTTGGGTCAATGCCAAAGCGCTCAAGGATCGCGATCAATGGCGACCGGGCTGGAAGTCGCTCGCAGAACAAGCCGAACTTGCACCCGATCCCGATTGGGGAGACATCATCGAACCTCTACCATTAGACGCGTAGATATGTCATTTCCTGCGCTCAAAATCTATTCAGCGGATCAAGACCGTCGATCCGCAGCCTGCCTAGACTAACAAGACCTCAAAAACTATGAGCAAAATTATCCTAGTCGGATTTGGTTGGGGACTGGCTTTTGCCGTCAGTTTTGTTGTACTGGGCTACCCGACCTTTCTCTCTTTGCTATTCGGTATCCTGGGCGGCTGGGCCTGGAGCGAAATCGCGACCTACTGGACGAGTGAGGATGAAGTGCAGGGACTGCCGAGTTATCTGGACGATATCAGCGCATTGCGCGAGGAATTGAGCAATATCGGCACGGGCGGACGCATCGATCTACGCAAAGCCCAAAGACGTCGCGACGCCAAAGCTTCACGGCTACTGCGTCAAGAGAAGCTCCGACAGCAACAACTCCGCCATCGCGGTCGTCCGACGACCCTGCGCGATCGACTCACGGCGCTGCGTTCCCGGCTCATGCCCCCCAAGAAAAAAGGCGGGGGGAGTGAGGCCGCCGAGGAGGCCGCACTCATGGCACAATTCGAGGCACAGCTTAAAGAGCTAAATAATAATAAATAGTGTGATTTGTCGTTTAGACGATCGCAGGTTTTGGAAACCTCAAAGGTCTGAGGTGATGGCTTATTGTCTTGGCCGACTGAAGGTTCAAGATTTCGTTAAATTGGGGATAGAAAACTGATGATGACACCGAACAATCAACAACGTTACTGGCGTGCCAATCTAAAATTAATTACATCGCTACTGTCGATCTGGGCGATCGTTTCACTTGGCTTTAGCATCTTGCTGGTTGAGCCGTTGAACAATCTCCAGTTTGGCACGCTGCCCCTCGGATTTTGGTTTGCACAACAGGGCTCAATTTATGTCTTTGTGATCTTGATTTTTGTCTACGCATTTCAGATGGACAAAATTGATCGACGTTACGGCGATCGGCTAGAAAATCGCGCCGATGAACTCGACATTGATGCCTAAAAAAATGGAGCGCCCGGAGTCTAACGTCAATTGTCTAAACGTTTTACTCGACACGCTCCAGAGCCTATTTCTCGACGCGATCGCGGACTTATTTGCCGTAGTAAAACGCAATTTCTTTCGCTTTTAGGGGCGTAAAGTCTGCTGCGATCAGCATTTGATCGAGTTCTTCCTGTGCGAAGTGTTTTGCGCCAATGCGAACGATACGCGATCGCATAGAGTTACTAACGCCGCTTCGTTGTCGATCACCTTCCTTGCCCATCACTTTGGTGTATAGGTCGAGCTTTGCGGCGGGGATCGGCGATCCGTCGAGGTCAATTCCGGCGGCGATCGCCGCATCGACCGCTTCCGCTCCGGTTTGGGTTGGTTCTTGCGACATAGTCATGAGTCCTTCAGCGTGAACAGTGGGAATGATTTTAAGACTACAGCGATCGTGTCATGACTTTTGCACACTCGCTCAAGTTTTTGAGATTCCAGAGGAAACGATCCCTCTGTTTATGCAAGGCTGAACTTTACGCTTGACGCCATCGTGCGTAGCTCAATCAGACTCAGCGAGAACGTCACAGATCTGTCTTTTGCGAGAGGTAAACTACATCAGAAATTGAGTCAATGATCATGAAATCGAAATCGTTAAGTCTTGAGGTAATCCGTAGATTTGGGAGCAATTTTGGGGATCGCAGTACACTGCAAACGCCAGGTATCGAACAGTTGCAATCTCCTCACTCAGATTTGGATCTGCATCGTTTCGATCGAAATCGTTTTTTAGCTTTGATATATGAGTAAGACGCTCCTCGAACAACTTCGCGAGATGACCGTCGTCGTGGCCGACACCGGCGATATTAACGCGATCGAAACCTTCACACCTCGCGATGCAACGACCAACCCGTCGTTGATCACCGCTGCGGCTCAGATGCCCGAATATCAGGGCATTGTTGACGAGACCCTCAAAGAAGCCCGTGTCGCCTTGGGGGCAGATGCCAGCGCAGATGCCGTCGCGAATCGCGCGTTTACCCATCTGGCTGTGTCCTTTGGTCTCAAGATTCTTGAGATTATCCCCGGTCGTGTTTCAACCGAAGTGGATGCGCGGCTGTCCTACGACACGAAGGCGACGATCGAAACGGCCTATGACATCATCGCCCAGTACGAAGCCGCCGGTATTTCCCGCGATCGTATCCTGATCAAAATCGCCTCGACCTGGGAAGGTATCAAGGCGGCTGAACAGCTCGAAACAGAAGGCATTCACTGCAATCTGACGCTGCTGTTTGGCCTACACCAGGCGATCGCCTGCGCCGAAGCCGGAATCACGCTGATCTCTCCCTTCGTCGGTCGCATTCTCGACTGGTACAAACAACAAACCGGTCGCGATGCTTACCCTGCGGCGGAAGATCCCGGCGTCGTGTCGGTGACCAGCATCTACAACTACTACAAAAAATTCGGCTATGCGACCGAAGTGATGGGCGCGAGCTTCCGCAACATTGGCGAGATTACCGAACTCGCGGGTTGCGATCTGCTCACCATTTCGCCCAAATTGCTCGAAATCCTCAATTCCACCGAGGAAGATCTGCCCCGCAAGCTGTCGCCGGAAACCGCAACTGCAAGCGATATCGACAAAATCGATATGGATCAGGCGATGTTCGATCGGATGCACGCCGAAGACAAAATGGCTTCGGAAAAACTGAGCGAAGGGATTGCTGGTTTTTCCAAAGCACTCGAAGCGCTCGAAGCGTTGTTAAAACAGCGTTTATCGCGTCTCGAAGGCGAAGAGGTGGTCATTCATGCCGCCGAAGATATCTTCCATATCTATGATCTTGACGGCGATGGCTTCATTACCCGCGAGGAATGGGCGGGAACCGATGCCGTGTTTGATGCGCTTGATGTCAATCATGATGGCAAGATTGCACCGGACGAAATGGCGGCAGGTTTGGGTGCTGCACATTTGACCTAGCCTCAAGTAGTCTACTCAACGCGACAGCGGGCGAAATTGTATTTCTACTTGAAATGCGTTTCGCCCGTTTTTTCGGCTTGATTGAGGTGGAATGTATGGGCGAATCAGTGACTTGAATTGACAAAGTAGCGGCGCGAGTGAGCTTTCCTGGAGCTAGCTGCTCAGATCCGCCCGGAACACAGACTGAGGGCTGGTAGTCTGATGCTATTGAGGTGTACATTTCTGGATTAGTTTCGTTTCGCGTTTGTCTCGCGCTAACGGATGGCGAAACGAATGGAAAAATGTGCGCCATGGCCAGTCAAGCGTGTTCCGTCAAGGTGTCATAATCTTGGGACGCGATTCTGCTGCTGTGACTAAGGCTATCGTCCTCTGGTCACGAGTCCATAAACACCATCGCTTAGGTTTGCCCTCTGTTGACCGGTGCTGGCCAAGCCGAGGTTTTTTACGAAGTAACCCATGACTGATGTTTTGTACGTAGGCGATCGGGCTATACGAACCGACACTATCCCTACACTCCTAAAACAGTACGAATTGCTCCCCAAGTTTATCGAGGAGCTGGCGATCGATGAGGCGATCGAGGAGTACGGCTGTACCAATGAGGAGAAGCAGAAAGCACTGCTCGAAATTTGCCAGCGGCATAAGCTGACCAATCTTGAAGAGCAGCAAAAATGGATGGAAGAGCGCGGCCTCAATGCGAGAGAGGTCGAAGTGATGGCCACGCGATCGTTACGCATTCAAAAATTCAAAGAAGAGAAGTGGGGCAGAAAAGTACGCCGCCACTTCATGGAGCGCAAAGCGGGTCTCGATACGGTCGTCTATTCGCTGATCCGGACGCAGGATGCGGGGCTAGCTCACGAGCTGTACTATCAGATTCTTGAAGGTGAAATCACCTTTGAGCAATGCGCGATCGCCCACTCTAAAGGCCCAGAAGTGCGAACAGGAGGAAGACTTGGCCCAGTGCCCTTAAATCGTCCTCACCCAGTCATCAGTAAACTGCTGTCGGTCAGCCAGCCCGGTCAACTTTGGCCACCCCGATTAATCTCAGATTGGCATATCATTATTCGTCTTGAGGGCATCAAGTCTGCACAGCTTGATGATGCCACTCGCGCGGCTCTGATTGACGAACTATACAATGCGTGGCTGCAAGAGCGTGTCAAAGTCTTGACAGCTCAAGTTCTCAGCCCAGAGCAGCAGGCGAAATCTGCCGCGATCGCCGCAGCACCGGTGCAGCCTGATGCTGAACCGAACGAGGATCTCGACCCGCTCGATGATTCCGACGAACCCCCGCTCGACCCTCCTGAATCCGTGACGTCTCCCTCGGATAGCTCAGATAGCGCGGATAACACAGAGGTCGATCACTCTGACCCTGATATCGTCGTAACCGACGCTCCTGATGTTGATGATTCAACCGCTGATGGCATCGTCCTAGACGACTTAGACGATCTAGACGAACCCGATCGCTCTCCTCCCAACGCTCCCAACGCTCCCAACGACTCCCCTCCTAACGCTCCGCAATCGCTCGTTTCTACTTCGGCATGACTCAAACTGCATCACGAACCCAAGCCTTCGATTTCCTGAGTAAAACGCCGCCGTTCGATCGCCTGAGCGAAGACCGCCGCCGCCGCCTACTGGATAATGTCACCTTTTTGCGCTACCGCATCGGCCAACAGGTGCTGATTCGCACGCAGATGCCCGCTCAGGTGTCGCTGATTTTCGAGGGACAGGTGCGTGTCCTCGGCTATGACGAGCGGATGAAGCGGGATACGAGTCTGCGGGTGGTCGGGCCTGGAGAGATGCTGGGCTGGGTTGGCCTGGTGCGCGATAAGCCCTGTGAAACGGCGATCGCCTCCAGTGAAACGGTCTGTATCACCCTAAGCGCGGAAGATTTTCTGGCGTGCCTAAACGAAGATCCGGAATTCGATCGCGCGGTACGTGAGCACCCTAGCCTGACCGAAGTATTTGAACTGGCCGGATGCGAACTGAGTCGGCGTGCCGATACCAGCTCGAACCTCAAAGAGCTGTGCTTTCAGATGTGGGAAACCGCCGAGGCGATCGAACTGAAGCCAGATGCGATCGCGCCTCGCTTAGATGCGGCGCGGGTTTGGTTGCTGAGTCAAGGCAAGGTCGGCGAATTGAAAATTGGCGATCGGGTCACCCCGGCGCAGATTCCCACCACGCTAAGTGAGCCATTACGCCTAATCGGTCTGAAATGGCCCACAGAGAGACGCGCCGAGCAAATTGCAGCGGCGAATTTGGCAGGGAAAGATGACCTGACCGGGATCGCAGACGATGAGATTATCGGCGGCGATGTTGGTGGCGCAATTACGCCGGTCGCTCCTGCCGATCTGACGACGATTAATGCTGCACCGGATCAGCCCCCCGAACGCGATATCCTCGCCCCGCCCGAAGAATATCCCTACGTACGCGGTAGCGGTCAGATCGGCGCACCGCTGGCCTGCTATCAGATGTTGGCGAAATATCTGCGCCTGTCGTTCCGCAAAGATTCGGTGAGAAAGCTACTACAACAGCAGGTGCAATCGAAAGGCGAAGTCTCGCTCTACGGGTTTGGCACGATCGCCCCGACGCTGCGGATGAATGCCCAGCTCGCCACCGTACCAACGGCCAGTTTTGGCCGCGTGAAAGCCCCCGCAATTATTCGCTGGCGGCAAAGTTTCGCCGTCGTCTATCGCAACACTCCGAAGGGCGCGACGATCGCCATTCCCGAAACTGGCGTCCAGACCATCAGTAGCGAAGAACTCGCCCAGGTTCATCCCGAACAGGTCGAAGTTCTCCTGCTCCAGCCGCCCAACGGTGAACAAAACGAAAAATTCAGCGTTTGGTGGTTCCTGCCCTCGCTGCTGAAATACCGCAAAGTCTTGATCGAGGTCTTTATTTCCTCGTTCTTCCTTCAGCTTTTTGGTCTGGCAAACCCGCTGCTCACCCAGGTCATTATCGATAAAGTCCTCGGTCAACGCAGTATCGAGACCCTGAACGTTCTCGGTGTGTTTATGGTCGGGGTGGCGCTGTTTGAAGCCTTACTGGGCGGGCTCCGAACGTACCTCTTTGTTGATACCACCAACCGGATCGACTTGAGCTTAGGCTCCGAGGTGATCGATCATCTCTTCCGCTTGCCGCTGAGTTACTTCGATAACCGGCGGGTTGGCGACATTGCCGGACGGGTCAATGAACTGGCTAATATTCGACAGTTCGTCACCGGTACAGCGCTAACGGTGGTGCTCGATGCCGTGTTCTCCGTGATTTATATCGCGGTCATGCTGTCCTATAGCGTCCAGCTCACCTTTGTGGCGCTGATCACGGTTCCGTTCTTTACCGCGCTGATCCTGTTTGTCTCGCCGGTTGTCCGCCGCCTCTTGCTCAAACGCGCCGAACGCTACGCCGACACTCAGTCTTACTTGGTCGAGACCCTGAACGGGATGCAAACCGTCAAGGCGCAGAACATCGAGCTAACCTCGCGCTGGAACTGGTATGAGCGTTACGCCCGCTTTATGAATGCTGGTTTCCGTACAGTACTGACCAATACCGCTGCCGGATCGCTTGCGGGCTTTATGAATAAGCTCTCGTCGCTGCTGTTGCTGTGGTTTGGGGCCTATCAAGTGCTGGAAAATAACCTGACGCTGGGTCAGTTGATCGCGTTCCGGATTATCTCCGGCAACGTCACCGGGGCGCTGTTGCGCTTCGTTAGCGTCTGGCAGAACTTCCAGGAAGTCTCGATGTCGATCGAGCGTCTGCGCGATATTCTCAACTCCGAGCCGGAAAGCAACGACGCCGATCGGCTCAATATTCCGCTGCCCCCGGTTCAGGGTCACGTCAACTTCGATAACGTGTCGTTCCGCTTTAACCCCAGTGGCCCCTTAAATGTGGCTAGCGTCTCGGCGGAATTCCCCGTCGGATCGTTCGTCGGCATTGTGGGTGAAAGTGGCTCCGGGAAAAGTACGACGATGAAACTGCTACAGCGCTTGTATCCGCCAGAAGGGGGACGCATCCAGGTTGATGGCTATGACATCAGCAAAGTTGAGCTGTACTCCCTGCGTCGTCAGGTCGGTGTGGTTTTGCAAGATACGCTGTTGTTTAACAACACCGTCAAGGCTAATATTGCGCTGAATAATCCCGAGGCGACCGACGACGATATTATTCGCGGTGCAAAGGTTGCCGCCGCGCACGATTTCATCATGACGCTGCCCCAGGGCTACAACACGATCGTCGGTGAGCGGGGCGCGTCTCTGTCTGGTGGACAGCGTCAGCGGATCGCGATCGCCCGTACCGTCCTGCAAAACCCCCGCCTGCTGATCCTCGATGAGGCCACCAGCGCCCTCGACTACAACCTCGAAAGTATGGTTTGTCAAAACCTAGTCGAAGAATTCAAAGGCCGTACCGTGTTCTTCATTACCCACCGATTGCCGACGGTACAAAATGCCGACATCATCATGATGATGGATCTCGGATCGGTAGTCGAACAGGGTACACACAAAGAGTTAATGGCACAAAAAGGACGTTACTACTGTCTGTATCAACAGCAAGAGTCGCAGCTATAGCCCCTAGCACGTTGTCCTGAGACCCGAACCCTAGGGCTCAGACTCATGGTTTCGCTCTGCTTTGGCCTGAGTGTGATCGTGTCTGAGACCCAGTTTATGACTCTCAACTCGCTGACTCTCAACTCGCTGACTTTTAACTCGCTAAAGTTGGTCTCCACAGCTCTTCCACGCACCGATCGCATCCGACATTTTCAAGAACCATGAACCAAATTGAACGCCTCGAATCGATCGAGGATCAACCCGTAATTCTCGAACAGCCTGCCTTTTGGACACGGGCGTTCATTTGGCTGATTATCGGGATGACGACAACGGGGCTGATCTGGGCAGCCGTCGCGAGAATTGACCTGTCTGTACCGGCTCAGGGCAAGCTTGAGCCAGAAGGATCTGTCAAAGATTTGCGCTTGCCGATCGGCGGTGTGGTCAAAGAGATTCACGTGGAGGGCGGGCAGTCGGTCAAAGAAGGGGATTTGCTGCTGACGCTCGATTCCAAGGTGTCGCGAGCCGATGTGGATGCACTGAAATTGTCGAACGATCAACGCCGCAGTGAAATTGATGCCTATACGGCGCAGGCAAGCGGTCTTGATTTTGCTGGAAACGATAATGATTTCAGCCGTAACCAACAGTCTCGGATTGCGGCGCAACGTCAAGAATTAGTCGCGCAGGATGCCTCAATTCAAGGGCAAATCACCCAGATTCAGGCACAAATTGCCCAAACACGGGATCAGATCGCAGCGAATGTGGCCGCGATCGCCAGTGCAGAGGAGCGGCTGGCGATCGCCCGTAGTAGCCGAACTGCCGGTGATATCCAGTTGTCCACGGCTCAGGAACGGCTCGCAGAGGCACAGGTGCGTGATGGGCAAGCCATCTCGCTACTCGAAGAGGATCGCGCCATTCTCAGCGATCTAGAACCACTGCTCGAAGAAGGCGGCATCGCTCGCCTCCAGGTCACCCGCCAACGTCAACAGGTCGTCACCCGTCAGCGTGAACTGTCCGCCTCTCAGGATGCGATTCTCGAACGTCAGGCCGCTGTGGTACAGGCACAAAACGCCCGCGATCAGCTCGAAGGGGACATTTCCAGCCTCGAAGCGGATCTCATCGCCCGTCGTGCAGAGCGGGAGCGTCTCGGCAGCGAAATCGATCGGCTAAACGGATCGTTAGATCAGGCCAGTGCTCAACAGGCTAGCCTTGCGGCCACCTCACAGCGTGAAGCCTATCAGGTGATTGCGGACAACCAAAAGCAAGTCACTCAAATTTCGTCTCAGCTTGCTCGCGCCGAGCAGCAGCTTGAGTTTACCGAGTTACGATCGCCGGTTGATGGGCTCATCTTTAGTATCTTGCCCACGACTCCCGGCTACGTGATTACGACGGCGGAGCCCGCAATTCAAATCATCCCCGAAGCGGATCTAATCGCCAGCGTTTTTGTGACCAATAAAGATATTGGGTTTATCGAAGAAGGCATGGACGTTGAGTTGCAAATTGATGCCTTCCCCGCGACGGAGTTCGGCACGATTCCCGGTACGCTAGTTTCGATCGGGGATGACGTCCTCGAACCGGAACAAAATCGTCCCTTCTACGCTTTTGCTGTGACGATCGAACTCGAACAACAATATTTCGAGCTAAAAACGGGCAAACAAATTAAACTTCAGGCCGGTATGTCGGTCGGAGCGAACATCAAGCTGCGTGAACGGTCTGTGTTGAGCTTGTTTACGGATAAGTTCTTTGGCGGTACGAAAAATCTTGAGAATTTGCGTTAACGTTTTATCTCTCCCATGTTTTACCCTTCAATGTTCTACTATTCAAATTGCGACTGACTTGATCGTTAATTATGAAGAACATCGAAGCTGTCTCCGGCATTGTGAACGAACGTTCCTCAATGCTGTCACCGCTTTTTAGACGGCCACGATAGCATTGAGACATGACAGATCGACATCAGCCACGGTCGTTTAAGGGCATTGCATTGTGTACGCCAGGTGGCGATATTGCCTATGCGATCGACCAAACACGCACACAACATTGGCATGTGCAACTGTGTGAAGCCTTGCAGCAAGCCCTCAATCTGAACGAGGCTCCGTACTTTTTGATGCCGCATTGTAGTGCGACACTCGATTGTGTCGTCAGTGAGACGGGCAGTCGCTGGTTTGCCGAGGCCGGATCGATCGCTCTGCGCTATCGCAGCCTGCTCGATACCCTCTTCGACGTGCCGAATTGCATCTGGCATCCTCTCGCCCTGGATGTCGTGACCGTCCCGATCGCGTCTGATTACCGCGAGCGTTTCCCGCAGCTCTGGGAAGCCAACGATCTTGTCATCGCCGTCACCCCGCCGAAGACGGTGCCAGAAGTCCCCCGCCTCAACGAAACAGGATACGTCCTCGAATTATTTGTTCGCAGTGACAGTGCAGAGATGGCGATCATGCTGCGTGGCCTACATGACTTGCTTGAACGTGCCCTCGATGATCCCTACTCCCTGAAGGTGATTGACGTAAGCAAATCTCCGGAGCTAACGGAAACGAGACGCATTATGGCGACCCCGACGCTCTTGCGTATTTGGCCGGAGCCGACCCGTCGTTTAGTCGGTATTTTGGATTGTCCTGATCGTCTGCGTGAACTGCTCGCCTAGCGAGTGGTTTGTTTCTGCTTAGATTAGCGTTTAGCAGACTTGGACGGTTCAGACAATCGAAACAGCCAAATCTGAGTGGTTTGGTCTGGATTGAAGTTGTCGTCACTGATGATGATCAAACTTTGAGAGCCATCCGCAAGGCGGGGTCCGAAGGTCATGCCCTCCAGGTTATCGATCGGCTGCTGAAGCGTGCTGAAATCGAAGAGCAGACGTTTTCGGATTGGTGCAATCCCGTTGAGATCGCCGCTCAGTGTTGCGAGACTGGCCGTATCGCTGGCTCCTGCGAGGCTGACCTGATAGATTTTCGCGAATAAGCCCAAAGGGCCATACGCTCGTTCTAGGCTGAGAAAATAACCCGGTTGATCGATCGCCAAGAGTTCGGTTAGGCCGGTTATTGTCGCGCCGATCGGTGGCGGATCGAGGGGATAGAGATGTTCGGCGACGATTTGAGTGCGATCGCGATCGATCACGCTGTAGTGAATGAAGCGACTGTAGGCCGTCGTGGGCTTGGATGTACCGGAGGCGAGATCGGCGTTTGAGCTTGGTGGAGCATCGAGATTGGGTAGATCTTGTAATAGCGGTGATTCCGTCGCGGCAAAGACTCGATAGGGCTCACCGCTGCCGCGCCCACCAATGGTTAAGCTTTCAAATCCGGCATTATTTTGAACGCCGAGGGTTTGCACGAGATCTTCGGGATCTTCGGGATCTTCGGGACTGTCGGTATCGGTGACGGTATCGGGGAGAAAATAGTCATAAAGTGGAAAATCACGCAAATACTGTCCTGTTCGACTAAATTCAGCAATGAAAGGTGCAATACCACGTGTAGAGTCGCCTTCACTGGAAATTAAGAGAGTATTATCGGGTGTAATGGCTAATCCTTCCGGATCGATCGCGCCGGTGGGATAAAGCATTTGATCCGCAGCGCTGAGGCGGTGGACGTCACCGATGCTGACCGTTTGGATCGATCCGGCCTCGCGATCGAGTTCAATGTCCAGGTCATAAAAGCGGGCTGGCCCCCCTTGACCGCGATCGTCAGACAACACGAGATAGCGTCCCGTTTTTGCGTCATAGGCGATCGCCGATAATCCCCCAAAAGCCATGCCCTCGCTTTCCCGCACCTCTAGATCGTAGCGATCGAGGTAATCCAGCGACAAATTGAGCCAAAGCCGATCTTCGGCTTGCACTTGCGGTAAGGGAGTGCATCCAGACAAGCTACAAAAACTAAGGATGGCCAGACCTAAAATGATCCAGCTCTTCCAGTTCCAGCGTTGTTGCCGCGTTATTATTTCCGTCATCATGCCTCTATATTCACTTGCGTCGTCGTTGTCGATTCTGTGTATTCTCGTATGGATGAAGACCCCAGCCTTAGAATTGGACGCCAAGCGGTGAATTTTTCAGGATTTTTTCGCGTTGAAGCACTCCAGCAGGTCGTACGACAGCTAGCGAATCATTTGCGCCACCGTCGGCGTCGGTTTAATATGATCGCGATCATCTTGATTGTCGCGATCGCCGCCGCATTTCGCTGTTGGAACCTCGGCGACAAAGCCCTGTGGCTCGACGAATGGCTGACTCTGTTTATCGTGAATGGCTATGGATCGGCAGATTTGCCGCTCGATCGCCTCGTGTCCTTTCGCGATCTTTCCAGTGTCATCCAGCCCCATGCCGACGCGAGCCTAGCGCAAACACTGTCCGTCCTCAACCGAGAATCCACCCACCCGCCCCTCTTTTTTCTGCTTCAGTACTATTGGTTTCACTGGCATCTTGATCGCGGCCTCATTTCTCCGGATCGTCTGCCGATCGTCCTCCGAACCCTCCCAGCCTACCTGGGCATCGCCCAAACCGCCCTGATCTTTTGGGTTGGTAGACTCGCCTTTTCGCCACGGGTCGGACTGCTGGCCGCTGCCTTGACGGCAACCTCACCCCTGGCGGTTTATCTCAGTCAAGAGGCACGCCAATATACCTTAGCGATGGTGTGTCTGATTCTCGCCCTAGCCGGACTTTTAACTGTCGTGAAGCACTGGCAGTATGGCGACCTGCGAGCTCGTAAAGCCGTGGTTTTGTGGATTGTCGCTAATACCTTGGGGCTCTATTCTCACTACTTATTTATCTTGGCCTTTGCAGCGCAAGGTCTGGCGATCGCCCTGTGGCTGGGACAAACGCAGCAATGGCGCAAACGACGGCGATTTTTCACAGCGGTACTGCCGGGGTTTAGCCTTCCCCTGCTGTTCTTTTCGCCGTGGATCTGGCGATTGTTCCACCAGGTCAATCGCAGCGAAACAGAATGGGCGACCCCTTTCATCTCCCATTGGTCTGACGGATTTGCGCCGATCGGCCAAACGCTCGTCGCCCTACTCTCAGCATTTATCGCCTTACCGATCGAAGGGCAGCCCCTAAGTCTCCTCATTCCCGTGGCCGTGACGATGCTGCTCTTTGGTTTCCTGCTCACAGTCGCGACCTGGCAAGGTTGGCGACGTTTGCGATCGGTGGCATCCCTGTCGCCCGAGAGCGCACGCCTACAGGAACGGCGCAAAATTATCGTGATCATGACGATCGCCATCATCCTCCAAATGCTCGCCGCCTTTTATCTCTTCGGTAAAAATCTGACGATCGCACCGCGCTATCACGCGATTTATTACCCCAGTCTGTGCCTACTCGTGGCGATCGGTCTGGGTGGACATTCTGCCTATCGCCCGCATTTCGCCAAGGCGCTCAAGCGTTTACCCACCTTTGGAACCCATTGGCGGCGTACGTTAGTCCTGGGCGTGATCGCGGTTGGCGCGATCGGGGCGATCTGCGTTACCCAAAACTGGGCGTTTCAAAAAGGCTACACTCCGCGAGCAATCGCCGCTCACATCCAGTCTGATAATCTCAGCGATCTCGGCGAACCCGATAATCGACCCAGCCTGACGATCGCCACCTATAACAATTTGCAGGAGATTGCCCTGGGTTGGAGCATCTTATGGGAGCTGGGTCGCCGTGCTGCGGATAACCCGACCTCACACTTTGCCTTGCTCGATCGGCGTCAAGGCTATGACCGAATTTGGGACACACTCGCCAACGGACTAGACAAGCTCCCCGATGATGTCAGCCCTGTGGAAACCCTGATGAATCGCGATCGCCGGAATACCAGTGTCGATAATATCTCGGCCAATATCTCGGCCAATGTCCCGAGTGTCCTCCCCGTAAGCAATCAAGACATTGATCTTTGGATCATCGCCCCCGGATTGCGTCAGGCCGAATTTCCCAACGAATTAACCCTCGCCCAAACTCATCGTTGCATTCTTGACCCGGAAACATATCGGCGAGTCGGGATTCCCTATCAAGGCTACCGCTGCGTTACGGGATCTGAGAGTACAACAACGAAATAAGCGTTCTGGGGATGAACGAGAAGTCCAACTTTTTGGAAAAGTCGGACTTCTGAGCTGGGCGATTATTTCCGAGCAATACTCTAACCCTCTTCTGTCACTCTCCGATTTGATAACGAGTCTGCGTTATTTCAGGCATTTCCTAAATGAGAGTGAGAACGAAAGAATAAGGGTTTCAGATGTTCTTTTCGGAGAGTGACAAAAGAGGGCTAACCCTCTTTTGTCACTCTCCGATAACTCAACGAATTTGCGTTGTTTCAGGCATTAACTAAATGAGAATAGCAGCGGAGGAATCAGCCTTACAGCGATTCTTGATGAAGAGTGACAAAAGAGGGCTAAGCCACCAACCCCTCCGGCAAGGTCGTATCACCCAAAATTGCACAGGAAAGATTGACACCCGTCAAATTCGCATTACGTAAACTCGCCCCACGTAAATCTGCACCACTCAAATTTGCGCCATCGAGATCCGCACCCCACAGATACGCATCGCGTAAATCTGCACCACTTAAATCCGCACCAACTAAACTCGCTAAATTCAGATTGCAGCCGCTGAGATCTGCATTACGTAGATCCGTCTCGCGTAAGTCCGTCTTCATAAAGTTGGCACGCGCGGACTGACAGCCTTTCATCTTCGAGCCATGCAGATTTGTTTGCGACAGATCCGCATCTTCTAAGGCCGCATTCCGAAAATGGCTATTCTCCAGATTACTACCCGCGAGATTAGCACCTTGTAATTTCGCACCACTGAGCTTCACCTCATCAAGCTCCATCCCACTAAAGTTAATCCCTTCGAGCTTCAAACCATTCATCCACGCGCCTTTTAGAGTAATACCGTTTAGGCTCGCCCCACGCAAATTCGCCCCACTTAAACGCGCACCATTTAAGTTAGTCCAGTTTAGATTTGCACCTTCGAGATTTGCACTCCGAAGGTTAATTCCACTTAAGTTAGAACCACACAGATTTACACCTGACATTTGAGCCCGAAAGAGTGTCACCCAGGTTAAAATTGAGCCGCTCAGTTTCGCTTCGCGGAGATCCGTTTTCGCAAGCTGTGCACCTTGGAGATTCGTTTTCGTCAAATCTGCCCCCATCAAAACACTGCCTTGAAGCTTGGCAAATTTTAAATTTGCGCCGTAGAGAAACGCACCATTAAGATTCGACTCATACAGAAAGCAGCGTTCAAGAAAGGCACGAGCGAGGGACGCATCTCGCAAATTGGAATGTGAGAGATTAACGTGATCGAGGTAAGCTCCGATCAAGTTTGCGGAGCGAAGATTGGAGCCTTGAAAATTACGTTCGCCGTTGAGATAGCGAGAAAGAACTTCTGTACTTTGCATGACATACTCTCCTAGAAATGAGTTTTTTTACGCCATAAGTACGACTCAGAGAATGTTGAAAAAACTCAGGCTCAGAGCTGAAAACTTTTCTGAGTCTCGAATGATAATTGCTTCAACAAAAAACGATGGAATTATGGAATACGAAGTCAATTTTGAACGAGGAAAAGGTTAGCTTAGATCTTACTTAACAAAAAAAGTAACGGATTAATAATTCGATAATTCCTTGGGGATTAATGTGTCTGAGCCAAAGCCTAGCGTCTGGCGCTCAACGCAAGCAATTGAATCACCTTTCATCTCTGATGGTATCACGCTCATACTTATATAATTTTAATATTTCTTATTTGTTCACGAATAGATAACTAGCTTAATTCTTGGGGTTGGATGCGAGGAGCGCTGTCTCTTTTTGCTTCGGGAGTGTTTTCTAGGTCTGAAATTTAGTTTGTAATTAACTTTGATTACGACAGCTTTTTATATCTTTATTTTCGCAACTTTTAGTATGAATTGATTGCGTATTTATACTCAAGCTTATTATGGCGAGTTTCTATTTACTCCTTCTCGGCTTGTTGTCGGAAGCGCGATCGCATCAAGGCGCTATCCTGGGCGATGTCGTCGGTGACGGGCAGCAGTTGACAATGGCGGGCGAGAAAGCTTTTGAGCCACGCCATTTTTGTGGTTGAGTGTCGGTGATCGAGGCCGTAGGTGAGTTCTTCCAAATTGCAAACGATAAATTGCATTAGTATTCTGCCTCGTCATCGATGAGGGGATTGGGGCGATCGATGCGGACGGTTTCTTCAAATCCGAAGGGTTCTGCTTCGTTGATTTTGGCAAGTTCGTCTAGCATTTCGGCGATCGTGGGTTGGTGTTCGTCTTTGGGGGGAGGTTGCAAGGTTTGGGCTTGGTGTTGGGCGAGGAGGAATTCGGTGAAGTTGAGGATGGTTTGTTGGTCGGGGAGGGGGAGTTGCTGTAGGAGTTCGGCGGTGCGTTGGGGGATGTTGAGGGTGGTTTGGGTCATGGCAGGATTGTCGTCTCGCGATCGATGAATTCGGCGGGGGGATTGCGGGGAATGGAATGTTGCTCTGTTGGTTCGGGTGCTGTTCTGTGGGGTGGGTTGTTTCGATTGTACGGGCGTGATTTTGGTGGCGGGCAGTCCTCGTTATACAGGGCGATATCGATCGCTCCAAAGGTAACGAAAGAGTCTGAATATTTAGGGTTCGATCGATTCGGTTTCAGGAAAATCGCCAAAGGGTCGATCGGCATTGATCGGCTTGAATTCGGTGGTATAGCCCAGCTCGTTTCGGGTCGCGAGGTCGGCGTCTTCGAGTTTTTCGAGCAGCGGCAAGATTTCGTTAAAGCTACGAAAGCCGAACTGTTCTAGGTCTTCGATGCGGATTGTTTCATCGGACAGTGAGCCGTTTTTTTCAAGTAGGGCTTTGAGACGTTCTTCTTTGGCGGTCAAACTGGCACGTTCACGGCGTGAAAGTTCGCTGGCTCGAATTCCGACTCGGAGAATATCGAGATCGATCGTCGTTACGCCGCGCTCGATCGCGGTGTTGAGTACGGTGTTACCCAGACGATTGAATAAGCGGGGTTTGCCATAGGAGGCGCGGCAAAATGCACGAGCGGACTCGGGGGTGAATGGGCGAAGGTCAGAGGGATTATTAGGATCGCTGTTTGGGGAAGGCTTGAGCCGGACGCTGGCGAGATATTTGGCGAGCATTTGCTCGGTGGTGGCAAGATCGAGGTCGGTGAGTTCGATCTTGTGATCAAAGAGGCCGCGCTCGCTGGTGAGCAGGTCGCCCATCATGCCGATCGGGTGGCCGGTCAGGATAAATGAGGCGTTTCCTTTGAGGGTTCCTTGAGCGTCGTGCATCAGGCGGCGGACGCGAGCGGGATCTTGTTTGTCGAGATCGTCGATCGCGATGACAACGCCGTCGGTGTATTGCTTGCGGGCGCGATCAATGAGTTGCTGAAGCGCTTCGACTGGGCGTTCGAGTTTGGCGATCGCGCGATCTTTTTCGCCCAGCTTGCCGCCGAATCCGAAACTAGCGCTGGCTTCGGTGCTGCGTTCTTTCTGCGGTTTGGCGGTGGCAAGCCCTAAATCATGCAGGCGACTTTGCGCCCAATCGTCATCGGGGAGCTGTTGCGCGAGGGCGATGAAGGCGGTGGTCGTGAGGTCGGACTCGTCGGGTAGGGTGGTGTAGGTGGTGAGAAGTTTGGGGCGTTTGCGCTGCAAGGTGTTGAGGACTTGCAGTACGAAGGCACTTTTACCGCTGCCGATTCTGCCGTAGACAAGGATTCGACGCCGATCGTTTCCCTTAAATTGACTGAAGATTGATCGCAGCTCGTTGGTTCTGCCGGTGAAGACGGAACCCAGACGATCGGCGTCGTTGAGATTGATCGCGCTTTCGGTAAAGGGAATCGATCGCAGTCCTAATTGTTCGATTCCTGCACCGGCTTCGTCAAAAATTTCATCAAAGAGATCGTCAGCGCTGGTCATGGGGTAGTGGTGTGGAGATGGGACTAGGGGCGATCGAAATCGAGTGGGGCATCGAGCCGCTCGATGGTGCGGCAAACGCTGGCGATCAGGCGATCGATCTCTTCAATTTTGTCTTGTTTTGCCAGGGTTTGGTAGAGGTCGCGGGCGGTTTCGAGTTCCTCTTTTCCCTTTTCGGGGAAGCCTTGATTAACGAGGACGTTACCGAGGCCGTAGTAGCTTTGGGCTTGACCGAGGGGATCGTCGAGGCTGGCATAGAGGCGCAGGGCGTCGCGGTAGTAGGTGCGGGCTTTGGGGAGGTTGTCTTCGTATTCGTAGGCGAGGGCGGTTTGATAGAGGGCGTTGGCGTGGGCTTGGGGGTCGTTGGCGTTTTGGAGTTTGGTGAGGCTTTCGAGCAGGAGGTCGAGTCCTTCTTTCCAGCGTCCGTCGCGCACGAGGCGGCTACCCATCACGGCTTGGATGGCGGGCAGGGCGTTGCGGTATTTTTCGATGTCGTAGTGTTCGGGGTCGATGCACTCTAGGGCGGTGGCGTAGGCGCGTTCGGCGGCGGCGAGGTCGTCGGGATTTTTGTCGCGATCGTAGCGTTGGGTAAGGGCTTGGCCGAGGGTGTACTGTGCATCGATGAAGTCGGTGCTTCGATGGGTCGCAACAGTTAAGGCCGCTTGTAATAGCGCAATGGCTTCATCGAGATCGGTGTCATGACCCGGAAGGACATAACGACTGATAAAAGCTTCTGCTAGGTGACTTTGATTTCGCACCCATTTTTGGGGGAAATCTTCACAAGTGAAAATTTCTGATGCTTTCTGATACGTGGCAATCGCAAGATTTAGGTATTCATCACCGTCACTTTTGCTGCATTCATAGTAGGCATCAGCGAGATTATGTTGCGTTATCGCCCAATCTTCGGGAAAGGCGTCGCGGGTATAGACCTCCAGCGCCTGTTCGTAGGCAGCGATCGCCTGTTCGAGATTGTCCGCCCGTTCCTCTCGGATTCGATCACAGTAGGCAAGCCCAAGGTTGTTTTGCGTGTCTGCCCAATATTCGGGAAAGGCATCGCGGGTTCTGACTTCCAGCGCCTGTTGGAAGGCTGCGATCGCCTGTTCGAGGTTGTCCGCCCGTTCCCCTCGGATTCGATCGCTGTAGGCAATCGCCAGGTTGTTTTGCGTGTCTGCCCAATATTTGGGAAAGGCATCGCGGGTTCTGACTTCCAGCGCCTGTTGGAAGGCTGCGATCGCC
>CAZFJL010000026.1:46437-66029 GCA_964518905.1 uncultured Geitlerinema sp.
TGTTCGAGGTTGTCCGCCCGTTCCCCTCGGATTCGGACGCGGTAGGCAGCCGCCAGGTTGTTTTGCGTCATCGCCCAATCTTGGGGAAAGGCTTCGCGGGTATAGACTTCCAGCGCCCGTTCGTAGGCGGCGATCGCCTGTTCGAGGTTGTCCGCCCGTTCCCCTCGAATTCGATTGCAGTAGGCAACCCCCAAATTGTTTTGCGTCATCGCCCAATTCTGATCGTCTCGTTTTTGAGAAAAAGCCTTTAGTGCAAGCTGACAGCAACGTAAAAAAATCTCGACATTGAGTTGACGATCGCCCACCGGCACATGATACAAAGCCGAACCAAAATCAACCAACACAGCCGCAAAGTGTTGGCGTTTCCCCGGTGAGTCTTGCGTCAGCCGTCTAAAGAGTGTGGGTAAATTTTCTAGCAGCTTCTCATTAATTTCAATCTCGCGCTTGGCAAAAAACTGCTCCGTTTGCTCCGGGTCACGTTCCTTCGTGCCAATCTGTCTCGCAAACATCAAAACGAGTTTTTTCTCTCGTTTCGTCGAAATCTCCTGCGACTGACCAAATCCACCCGACATCGTTCGCTCCCCGCGATCGAACCTTACGCCCTAAATATACACAGCCACTAAAAAATCTGTTGGCTCCGACGCACCGAGAAGTCTTGCCACGATCGAACCCAGCACAACATCACCCGATTTAAGACACAGTCGCCGTCGCCGTCCCAATCTCAACACTCACCGACTCAAACCGCTCATCACCAGGACGATAGGACAATAGCTCAATACCAATGACCTCACCCGTCAGCTCATCCTTAATCAAAATCACACCATCACCAATCTCCTGGCTAATTTGCGCCTCGCGCGGCGCTTGCCAGAACACCGTCAGCAACTCTGCATCCGGCTCATAGAAAACTTTTACTTGTGCCATAAAAGATTGCCTTCCTTAATCGCGCTGGTTTGATAGGCCGTGATCAAAAATCCGTCTTCCTCAACTCGTCGAGTAACCGCCACCCTCTACATCATCTCCGACGCCACTCCTGACATCACCAAGGCGAACCGATCGCAGTGAAAGCCGACCAGAAATAAGGATTGCTGAAATCCCGACCGGCGAGCTGGTGCAGAGTCTCAGGAACAGCGATCGGCTCTTCGATACCGTCAGCGTAAAGCCAGCCGTCTTCGATACGGACATTACCATTCAACAGCGAGAGCTGCGCCGATCGCAGAGCCTCAACCTTGATCGGCGCGGTGGCGAGATGGTGATACAGCTCCGTCATCAGCATGAACGTCGCCGCATCATCGACATACCACAGACTCGCGATCGCGGTCTTCACCCCAGCCGCCACCGCCAACCCCGCAAAACCCATCTCCGCTTCGCTATTCCCCAGCGCCGTCTGACAGGCCGACAACACCAGCAGCTCCACCGGTGGATTGCTCCACCCCAGCTCGCGGATTTCATCCAGCCCGATCCGATCGTCCCACAGTTGCAGGTAAGAATTTTCGAGCGTACCACCGTTAAACTCGCCGTGGGTTGCCAGGTGAATAATCGGGAAGGGATTACGCTGGCGCTGTTGGATCACGTTGGCGCGGGTAAAGGCATCGTTGAGCAGAATATTGCCGTCGCGCCGGTGGTTAATCAGGGTATTGAGTTCGGCGGGGACGGCGGGTAGGGGAGCTTGACGGGTGAACTGGCTCGCTCCCATCGCCAACATCGGGGCATCGATCGCCAGCGGTTGATAACGCGGATCAACAAGCCCGAGGCTGGGAATCAGGCTATAGCTGTACTGTTCAATGAGATAGTTTTCGCCATCGTAGAGCGCGGAAAACGGCAGGCTACGCAATCCGGCATCGACGGAAAACATGAGAGTGTCGATGTTGCGGGCTTCGAGTTCTGGGGCGATCGGGCGAATCAGCCAGTCGTAGAGCTGGGCGGCGTAATCGTTGTATCGTCCGAGGAGTCGGTAGCGGGCGTTCACCAGATGGGCGCGGTAGGTGTCGATCGTGGCGAGGACGGTGTCGCGATCGATGGGCGAGTAAAAAACCTGGGGATCGTGATCCGGATCGGTGAGTCGGATGGCGACTCGATCGGGCAAGAGTTCGATCAAAACGGAGGCGATGCGAACATTGCGATCGGCGAAAAGCGTCGCGACGGTGGCTTCGGTATCCGCCATGCTGCCCTCGAATAGGGGCGTGCTTCCGAGATAGCTGAGAAAGTCTTGGTTGTAGCGGCGTTCGAGGTCTTCGAGTTCGAGGGTGACTTCCGTGCCGCTATTGCCTCCCCCCGCGCTGGCGGTGTCGCTAGTGGTGCTAATGGTTCCGTCAGCGGTGGTGAGTGTGCCGGTGCTGATCGTGCCGCCCGCTTCGAGGCTGATGTTGCCCGAAGTGCCATTATCGGCGATCGAGGCAATATCGCCGGTGGTAATATCGCCGCCCGCGTTGAGGCTGACGTTACCGCTGTCCCCCTGGATCGCCTTGCTGGTGATATCTCCGGTAATGATATTGCGTAGGGCTTGGACATTAATATTGCCGCTGCCGGTTCCACCTTCCGATCGCAGATTTCCGAGGATGGCATCCACTTGAGAATTCACGGCAATGTCTCCGGATTGACCGGCGCTGGCGGTGGTCGTCGCATCGCCCGCAATGATGCTACCGGTGGAGCTGAGACGAATCGAGCCGGAGCCGGTGACACCGATCGAGCTAACATTACCGGTGGTGACATTATTGCCATTAATGGCGATCGTACCGCTGTTGCCACCACTGGCCTGGGTGATAATTTCACCGGCATTAATATTTCCCGGCGTGGCGAGGGTGAGGTTGCCGCTGCGCTGCAAGCCGCTCGATCGCACGCTCGCTAGGGTGACGCTCTGACCTAGAGAATCCGTGTAAGTGGCGTTATTGAGACGGATGCTGCCACTGGTACTGCTGAGGCTAATGTTCCCCGCGTTTTCCCCCGCATAGGTTTGAACGGTCGCCCACAGATTCGGATCAAACCCCGGCTCAGTGCGAATTGCCTCGATAAATTGACCAAAGCGCGAACCGATCGTGATGTCACCCGCCGCGACAATATCAACTTGACCCGCTTCACCGGTGGCATAGGTTTCGAGTTCGCGACCAATATCGATCGCGCCCTGGGGGGCACGGATACGCACATCCCCTGCGCTCCCGTCATTGGAATAGGATGAGACAAAACTGGCGATCGAGACATTGCCCGTGGCGCTCTCGATCGTCACGTTGCCGCCCTCTTGACCAGCATTGCTATCGACACTATCTCCGACGGTAATGCCGCCAGCAGCGGTTAACACCACCTCCCCCGCACTCCCTTCTTCGGAATAGGACGAGACAAAACCGGCGATCGAGACATTGCCCGTCGCACTCTTGATCGTCACGTTACCGCCCTCTTGACCACCATTGCTATCGACACCATCTCCCACCGTAATGTCACGAGCAGCGGTTAACACCACATCACCGGCCTGATCCACACCAAAGGCTTGGATGAATCCTCCGATCTGAATTGCGCCCGTTTCACTGCGAATGATAATGTCACCCGCCTCCACCGCCCGCAGATTCACAAGACCCTCGACCGCCACATCACCCACCGCCGTCAATGTGGCATCTCCGGCGTTGCGATCGGCATCGGCTTGTATCACAGCACCAATCTGCAACCTGTCACCACTGGAAAGCGTGATGTTACCGGCCTGCTCGCTGGCATTGGTAATCAGTCCCCCGACGGTCAGATTGCCACGCGCTTCGATCGTGATATCGCCCCCCTCAGCCACCGTGACACGTTCACCGGAATCCGTCTCGTAGCTTCCCGACGAGATCACATCAATACCCAGCGTATGACCCGAAACCTGAAGATCTCCCCCTCGGGTGGTGATTCCACTCCCTTCCAGATCGGTATCCGACAACGTTTCCGAGCCGTCCGATCGTTGGGCAAACAGCGAACCCGCCCCCGACACGTCGGCATCGGCGGCAAGGATCACGCTGCCTCCCGTTGCGTTGAACAAGACGCCGCTTGTGCCAATCAGCAGATCATCCATCGCGAACACGGTGGCCGTTTGGGTGATGATCTCGCCCCCGGTTTGTCCGTCCGACCCGTCAACGAACGCCACATCTCCCACGCCGATCGGCGTCGCGCGAAGCTGAACGACTCCGTCTACTGTCGTCAACTCCGTCGCTCCGGCAGCGAGACTCCCGGTTAATAGCTCGGGTAAGGCGATCGCGGTGATGTCGCCCGCACTCGTTACGCGATCGCTCGCCACTTCCAGCCGCAGAATCTGATCTGTCAAACTAAGCTGTACTGTATTCCCCGCCTCGATCGCCGCAATATTTACCGCACCGCCTTGAAGCTGACCCCGGTTGATCGCCGTCCCGCCCAACAGATTTAAGCTAGCGTCATCATTCACCGACAGATCGCCGAGATTGACGATCGCGCCTGCTTCCGTCACAAACTCAAACGCAACGGGATCACCCACCAAATCCGACCAATTCGCCCCGCCCAACGCTTCAAACCAGCCATCCTCAAACTCGATCGCGCCCGCCGTCGTCGCCGTAAAATCTCCCATCACGTCCAGACTGGCATTTTCCCCGAAGACAATCCCCGCCGGATTCAGCAAAAACAAATTCGCGTCGCTACCCGTCACTTGAATCAACCCATCGATCGACGAGGCGTTACCGCCCGTTACCCGCCCTAAAACATTCTGAATCTCCGAAGTTGTCAAAAAAATCGCAGCTTGATCCGCATCTAATCCAAACGCCTCAAAACTATGGAACAGATTTGCCCCATCGTTCGATAACTCCCCCCCTTGAATCTCGAATGTATTCTCGATGACATCAATGCTTGTCCCTAGCGAGTCGTCGGGGATAATCTGTGAGCTTGCAGGCCACGCACTCACCGTTAGTGTCACCATCGTGCTGAGGAAAAGTGCAGTGCGCATTGTTGAGAAGTAACGTTAGACGCGGTTACAGATGCTAAAGATGAGGATAGAGATGTAAAGACAAGCCAAACATCTCTAAATATTGACACAATCTCTTTGGGTCGAGAGCCGATCCGGCTGGCCGTGAAGCGAAACCAGTTCTAAGCTTGGGGGCAGCGTCAACGGCTTGGGTCTGAATCATCGGAGGCCGGAAGCAATAGCCGGACTTCGACGCCTTGGCCGCGTCCTTCACTGTCGATCGCGATCTCCGCACCAAGCTGCTCAACAATTTGCTGCACGATTTGTAGCCCTAACCCGGTTCCCTGAATGTCCATCTGGCTTTTTTCGCCGCGATAGCCACGCTGGAAAATGTGGTCGAGATCCTCCGGCGGAATCCCCAAACCCGTATCGCGAATGCAAATCTCCACCAAAGGACGATCAGCCTCAATCAGCATCGCGCGAACACTGACACGGCCACCCTCCGGCGTATATTTCAGCGCATTATCCACCAGATTTTGCAGCGCCTCCGTCATCAGCTTAATTTCCGTTCGCACCATCACCTGCGGACAATCAATTTGCGAAATCAAGCTCAGATGACGCACCTCCGCCATCGTTTCCGCCACACGAACAATGGGCCGAAGCAGATCGCCGATCGAGATCTCCGCCTGCGATGCGTTGGCACTCGCGGGCAACAGCGGCAACAGCCGCGATCGCGGAGCAGACGGCACAGTGCCAACATCTTCAACCTCGTCGATATCACCCGTTGCAACGACACTTTCATCTCCACTCACATCGTCAACTTCGTCAAAATCATCGATTTCACCGCGTAACGCCGCTAGCTCTAAACTCGGATGCTTGGCCACGATGCTGAGATCGTCGAGCAAGGACTTGAGCCGATCGCTCTCACGAATAATATTTTCGACAATTTCTAACGCCGCTGGATTTCCGGTTAACCGCCGATCGAGCAATTTACCAAACACATGTAGCGCCGCAAGCGGATTACGAACCTGATGAAACAGATCGCTGAGGTGGCTTTGGCGATCGAGATCATTAATATATGTGTTCTCCAATGACTTGCGTAACGTCAGATTTTGAATGTGCATCGCGATCGCACATTCGATCGTCGTCACCACCGTTTCAATACAGCGCTGTTCCTGACTGCTCCAGGCGATCGACGATCGATACAGCGCCAAAATCCCCACGATTTCATCGTTATACGACAGCGGAAATGTTTCCCGTTCCTGCGCCGATAGCCGCAGCGGCACCGAAACCAGAGGACCACGCACTGGCACAGCCTGAGAATCAACGTTAGTTTGGAGAGGAAAGAGACGGGGACGCCGAGACTCAGAAAAGAGAGACCCCGAGATATCAATCGTTGTTTCCGCCGGATCAGGCGAAACCGTGTCGAGATTTGTACTGGGCTCAGTCTCAGACTCTTGCTTTTCGACGCGCTCTTGATCCCAAACAACACTTTCCGGCTCAATAGCCACTGAAATCAGCCGATCGCCCGCACCGGTCAAACTGCGTTCCGTAACGTAAACCATGCAGCAAACCGCGCCTAGGTTTTGAACCAGGAGTGACGCCTGCATCTTGCAAAGGCTACTTACGGTACGCTCGACCGGCATAAGTGTTGGTTCTCTTAGGGTGAATTATTCGTTCTTACGTGGGTTCTACTTCAAGGCGAACTTCAAGGCGATCGTAACCTAGAGGTTGACTTTTAAAGCTTAAAAAAGTATAATTCAGCTCGATTTTAGTAGCTATTACTACCGTTTAAATCGGCAGTCCAACTTAAGGAGGAAATCGAACATTGGCACGGAGACGCAAGCGGAAGAGCCGTCGACGCCAGGAAGGACGTAGAATCCTGGAACACGTACCTCAGTATAGTATCGAGAGCGGCGAGGATAAACCCGTAACAGCAGCTCGAAAGTACATCAAGGCTCAAGAGATCATGCCACCTGCGTTACTTCTGGTAAAGCGCAATGAGCATACAACGGACCGTTATTTTTGGGCAGAGAAAGGTTTATTCGGCGCACAATATGTCGAAGAAAATCATTTTCTTTTCCCCAGTTTACGTTTAGTCATTGAGCAGCAAGCCGAGCTAGAAGCGGCTGCTAGCACATCGAAAAGCTAATCTAGCTGCTTTCGTTCTATTGTGATAACTCAAATCAAAAAACCCTGGATTTGTCCAGGGTTTTTTGATATCTACACTTAGATTTTGCGTTGCCCTATCGTTTGTCTCCGTGAATTCAACAGGGTTTTGAGAAAGCCTACGAACTCTCACAAACCGCTTGAATGCGATACCGGGTATTTGGAGGAAAGGCCGTATACTTAAGGTTCAATAGAGCCTGTTTGAGCCAGCTCGCGACGAGGTCGTAAATCTCAAGGTGATAAGACTTCGAGGCTCGCAAAAACGTAAGCACGAGCAGCGAACAGTCCTGTCACGTTTCGCTCAAGAAAAATAACGTGCTTCGTCACAGATCATGCCGCGATAGGAGAGACCCCTGTATGGCTGCCCACACCTTCGCTACCGAATCAATTCTTGCACAGGCGTCGCCTCCAGAGACGGGTGATGCTGCTTCGGCTAGCTTCGATCTTTGGACGATCGCAACGTTGTTTTTTCTGGCCAGCACGATCGGGGTCGGGATTGTTTTACAGTCACAGGTGAAGCAGTTAAAGAAAAAGCTGCGTACGGAAGAATTTAAAAACCGCGAGATTCAGAAAAAGTTTAAGCGGGCGGTGGATACGATCAGCAAAATGGAGAAAAATCCTGACTTGATTCACTCGCGTGAATTTAATCTGGACTATCTGCGGATGCGGATGGAAGAAGAAACCTTTCACTTTGGTGTGGTCAACCAAATCAAAGTCAAGGTTAAAAGTAAGATTTCCGTTGCGCTACGCCCGACGCCCGAAAATCGGGGTTCAGGACGCCAAGTCGATGAAACCTTTGATGTGCAATATGAGACGGGATCGGGCGGTCAGGTGAAGAAGCGCGTTCTATTCCGTATCCAAATTAAGCTGACGAAGTTACCGACCCAGCCGACGAGCGCCACGATTAGCCAGATTATTGACTGCATCGAAACCTATCTGAGTCCGGCGGCGGATGAGGATACGTGGCAACCGGCATTGCAAGGGCGTGTCGCCTTTATCCACTGGGATCAGAATGCGAAGCCGACGCCGCTACTGGTGCTGGAGCAGACGAATGAGGGGGTGAATGTCACCTTTCGGACGAATCGATCGGCGAATGGAGCGGCTCCCCAAACCAAGGCTCCCGAGCCCGGACGGGTGGCACGGCGACCCAGTAGCGGCACAACACCGCGCACGAGCCGTCCAGGAGCGCAACGCACGAGTCGCCCACGCCGCTAGTCTAGTTGGCCGGAGCTAGTTGACTGGAGTGCAGCGTTTTGTGGTCGGTGAAGTTTGTCGGTGAAATGAACGTATCGCGATGACGGTTCGATCGATATACTGCAATGTGCGGCGATCGCATGAGTTTTTCTCGTCTGATCGCTGCCGACCTGTTATCCTTCACCGGCACGATACAGCCCTGCGATCAATCGATGAAACAACTGCTCTATCTCGAAGCTCCCACGCCCAATACTGATCGTGTTTTGCACTGGCTCCACGCTTGGAGACCCGAGGTTCATCACGGTCGGACGATCGCCACACGGGACGGAATTCGGATCGAGTTTGAGGGTGATGCGGCGTCAAGCCTGTCGATTTTTCTGTGGTCGCTACAGCGGACGACGTACCTCAAGGTCTTTCGCTGGGGCGATCGGGCTGTGCCCAGCGAGAGGGCGATCGTTAGTCGGCTAAAGGCGGATGTGATGGCGGCATTTCCACCGAGCTATCCGGCTCCCCCCGAGATTGACCTCAGCGAGCAAACCATTTTCGAGGCGATCGCGCCGCACTATCCCAAAACCGCCGAATTTTTCCAAAAGATCCCCAACGGTGAAGCCGACCTTCAGCGCGTCTACTGGTGGGAAAAACGCTGGCGTGAGGGGGTGCGATCGCCCCAAACCCCGAAAATCTGCATTACGCGACAGGCGAAGGCATCGGGTTACAGCGATCCGGCTCCCTACGATCTGATCTATCTCGGTGGAGCGCTCGGGACGATTCAGGCGGCGGTGATGGCGATGCGGGGCTATCGGGTGTTGCTGATTGAGCGGCTGACGTTTGGGCGGATGAACCGCGAGTGGAATATTTCGCGGCAAGAGTTTCAGTGTTTGATCGATATTGGCCTGTTTAGCCTTGATGAGTTTGAGTCGCTGATCGCCTGCGAATACGAAGACGGATTTAATAAGTTTTTTGATGCGAACAATCCCGATATTTGCCGCGCCAAGGTGCTGCATACGCCGGAGGTGCTGAATATTGCGATTCGATCGGACGCGCTACTACAGCTTTGCGGCGCAAAGCTGCGGGCGGCGGGCGGCGAAATTTGGGAGCGTACCGAGTTTGTGCGGGCGGATATTTTCGACGATCGCGCCGTGGTCGATCTCGTCGATCTCGAATCCGGCGAAGCGAAGCAAATCGACGGACGCATGATTGTCGATGCGATGGGGACGGCCTCACCGATCGCCTGGCAGATCAGCGGCGGACGTCCGTTCAATAGCGTCTGTCCCACCGTCGGCGCGGTGATCGATGGCGGCATTGACTCGACGGTGTGGGATACCCGTTTTGGCGATGTGCTCAACTCCCATGGGGACATTTCACGCGGTCGGCAGCTCATTTGGGAGCTATTCCCCTGCGGGGATGGTGACCTGACAATTTACCTATTCCACTATCACGAAATGCACCCCGACAATCCTGGCTCGCTGCTGGAAATGTACGAGGATTTCTTTACGATTTTGCCCGAATATCGCCGCTGTGACCTCGATCAACTGAGCTGGAAAAAGGCCACCTTTGGCTACATTCCCGGCTACTTTAGCCAAGGCAGCCAGGATCGCACCGTGGCGATCGATCGACTGCTGGCGATCGGTGACGCCGCCTCGCTGCAATCGCCCCTCGTTTTTACCGGCTTTGGTTCCCTCGTCCGCAACACCGATCGGCTCTCGCGGCTACTCGACACCGCCCTCACCCACGACCTACTCACCGCCGACGATCTCGGCCTCGTCCGCGCCTACCAAAGCAACGTCGCCGTCACCTGGCTCTTTTCCAAGGGCATGATGGTTCCGACCCATCGCACCCTATCGCCGGAACGCATCAACGCGATGCTGAACATTTTCTTCGGCCTGCTCGCCGAGGAACCGCCCCACGTCGCCAATACCTTCATCAAAGACCGCACCACCTGGACACTGTTTAACCGACTCGCCCTAACGGCAGCGTGGCGCACACCGATCTTGCTCTGGTGGATTTTCGACATGGCGGGGCCGATCGCGCTGCTGCGCTGGGTGGGAACCTATCTCAGTTTTACCTGGCAGTCACTGATCGGTTTCCTGCTGGGCTGGCTCCCGGCGATCGAGCGTCCCCTCCGTGCCGCCCTCGAAGAGCGTTACCCGTGGTTATGGCTGCGGATACTATCGACGATTTACGCCGTCACCGAGGGCATTGGTCGTCCTTACCGATCGCGATCGATGAGCTAATCCAGCCAATTTCATACGCAAGATCCAAAAATTCAAATTCATTCAGAGTCCAACTGAGGAGCGATCACCATGCGACCGATTGGGGTGTATCTGGTGTTATGTGGTTATATCGTTGGGCTGCTGGTTGCGCCGCTTAGGATTTGGCCGTGGGGCTGGGCGTGGCTGCTGGGGGGCTGGCTGGCCGGGGCGATCGTGCCGCGTCTTTGGCGAGGATCGCCGCGATCGATCGCGTGGGTGTGCGTCGGTGTGGCCGGATTTCTCGCCGGGATCTACCTCCAGGTGCGCCAGCCGCTACCGGTGGCAAATGATATCTCTCACTACATCGCCACCATGCCCCAGTACACCGAGGTTCACGTCTGGGGAACACTGCAAGAACGCCCCCAGGTGACCCGCGCCGGAAAAGCCCGCTTTCGTTTGGCGGCGGATCGGCTCACTTGGAACGACGATCGCGACGGCGAGCAGAGTCAAGCCGTCGCCGGGTCGGTGTACACGACGATGCCGCTGCTCCAGGTGACGGGATTGGGAAATGGCGATCGCGCCGAAATCACCGGGCGACTCTATTTGCCATCGAAACCCACCAATCCGGGACAGTTCGATTTTCAGCAGTTTTTAGCGAAGCAGGGAATTTGGGCGGGGCTGGTGGGCGAGTCCGTCAACTGGGAGACGGTGGAGGATCGATCGAGCTGGCTGGAGACGATTCGCGATCGCATCGTGCAGGCGCACGTGGGCGGCTTGGGCGTACCGTCGGGCTTGCTGATGAGCGCGATGACGATGGGGCGTTGGAGCGTGGATCTGCCCTACGAATTGCGCGATCGCTTTACCGAACTCGGACTCGCCCACGCCCTGGCCGCGTCGGGATTCCACGTCGGGATTGTCTTGAACAGTGTGCTGAAGTGGGTGGGCGGATCGCCCCGGTTTCAGTTTGGGGCGGGATCGGTGACGCTGGTGTTGTATTCGGCGCTGGCGGGGTTTCAGCCGTCGGTGTGTCGGGCGGCGTTTATGGGCTGGTCGGGGATTTTGGGCAAGGTGCTACAGCGGCGGGTGCGATCGAGCGGGACGCTGCTGGCGATCGCGACGCTGTTGCTGCTGTGGAATCCGCTGCTGATCCAAAATCTCGGCTTTCAGCTCAGTTTTCTCGCCACCTTTGGCCTGATCGTCAGCACCGAGCCGATCGCCCGTCTGTTCTCATTTCTCCCACTCTGGCTAGCGCAATCCCTCTCCGTGCCGATCGCCGCGACCCTCTGGACACTGCCGCTCCAGATTTACATCTTTAACGTGGTGTCACCGATCGCGATCCCGGTCAATCTCATCGTCGGCGAACTGCTGGGATTAATCACGACGGTGGGATTTTTTAGTGGTGTCGTGGCGGTGGTGTCACCCGTGGCGGGGAGTTTTCTGGCGCGGGGTTTGGCCTATCCAATGCAATGGATGATCGCGGGGCTAACCTGGATTCATGATCACATCGGGCGGGTGTGGTTTGTGCGGCAAATCGAAGTGTGGCAGATGGTGGCATTGTACGTGGTGTTGTTTGGGTTGTGGCTGTGGCGATCAAGTGGTGTAGAGGAGGAGCCGTTTGATGAGGCGGATCAGTTCAATCCGGACGATCGCTCGATACCGCAGCGATCGGCTCGATCACTCGGTTTAGTCGGCTGCGCGATCGCCGGTGCTGCTTTATCGATCGCAATTATTGGTCTACCGGGTTACCTTCAGCAGCGGGATGCGGTGCAGGTGTTGGTTTTGGATGAGGCGAGCGAGCCGGTGGTAGTGGTACGCGATCGCCAGGAGACGGTGTTGATTGGTAATGGTGTCGAGCCAGAAACGACAACATTTACGCTGTTACCACTGTTTCGATCGCTGGGGATTAACGCGATCACAACAGCGATCGAGCCAACACCAGTGGAAGCCGGAGTGGATGATCCGACGTGGCGAGCGATCGCCGATCAAGTACCGATCACGGAGTGGATCGACGGGGCGACAGCGGTTGAGCCGGTGGTAACGGATCGGGACACGATCGCGGTGTATCCCCTCAGTGCGGGCGGCAACCTGGTGTTACGGCTGGGTGATCGTCACTGGTTAGTGTTGCGCGACGAGTCCGAAGCGGTAGTCAGAGCATTGCGGGCGCAGTTGGACGCGTTGGGAATTGTGCCGGAGGTGGTGTGTTGGTCGGGGGCGATGATCGACGATATTACCCGCTGGGATTGGCCATCGGTCGCAGCGATCGCGGTGGATCGGCTTGATTCGGTGATGGCATCGACACTGGCCGCGCGTGGGGTTGCGATTTGGGAAACGCGACAGGGAGCGGTGGTGGTGGAGGATGCAAACAAGAGCCGCATTCGTCGGGCGATCGGCGATCGGGGTTCGACGGAGTGGGGATTGTAGACGTTTGGGGTGAACATCGTTGTTGCTTGCGAACCCGCCGGGATCGTCCTAACACAATCGCTTCTTACACAAATATCCGATCGGTGGAGGAAAATTCAAGCTAAGAGTCAGAATAGGCGAACGCATTATCCCAAATCCAATCAATCATTTGTTTCGATCGATCCAGCGACATCACGCGACATCGCTGCTGCGGCGAGATCGATAACAGCGGCGCAATCACAGGCTCGCCGTTTTCGTCGATATATTGACCTTTCAGGTTCGCCAGATTATTTAACGGCCCCTGAATATCAAAGTCGATAATTGTGCCGAATTGCTGCTCCATCCAGGCTTCGATCGTATCGTCGAGTTCGTCCGGTGTCATCGGACGTTCTTTCACGAGTAGATGGTAATAAACTAGCAAAATCTCCTTACATTCTTCCTCTTCTGCCGCATCAATCAGTGAGCTAAACACACTGGCATTACTGGCAATATTCCGAAAGAATAATGTATCTGAAACGCTCTTTTGGAATTTAAGCTGTTTATTTTGATAGGTGCTGTACTGCTTGAAGGCAAAACCACCAAGGACAACGAGAGTTGAGACGATCGTTAATAACAATCGGGTGAGATTTTCGGCATCTTCTTCGCTTGCCTGCAACAGTCCTGACTCTGGTGGGTCAACATTGGGTAGCCATAAGAGGAAGACCCCCACAATTAATAAAAGCTGCGGCAATACCTTGATCAAGATCGGAATAGCTGCTCCGATCGCGGGGACAAGAAACATCACTCGATCTTTCAAAGTCATACTAATCTTGACGTTCGGAAAGAGAAATTCTAAGTCTGACTTAGGCACATTTTTATACAGTGCCACATAAAACTTACCCGGCGTGAATTTCAGCTTATCCAGCTTCATTCCTTTAGCTTCAAAATAGTTTGCCCCTTTATATTTCATCAACACCGCAACTCGCTCGAAAGCATCGATCGTTACTTGCTTTTTCTTAAAGAACTTCTTAACTTCGATCGTCTCGAAAATATCGCCGCGACAAAAACAGGAAAAATACTCAAAATCATCGAATTCAACGTCGGTTTTAAGTTCGATCAGTGCTTCTTCGTTAAACGCCCGCAGTAAACTCTCCTGAGAAATCGGCTTGTAGTTGGCACGCTCCAGCACATTCTCGAAGGATTTCACCAAGCGCTGCTCGCGATCGTGGTATTCCTCTGGCGTTAAATCCCGAATTGATTTTGTGGCGCTATCGGGATTAAACGGCGCAAAGGATTCTTTGATGGATTCAAGATCCCGGTGAAACTCGAAGTGATAATACGCTGCGAGGATTTCCGAAAATTCGCGAAATTTCTGGGATTGATGCGTATCGAGTTTGCCTTCAGCGAGACAGAGTTCGACTAGGTCGCTGCGACGGTAAGGAATAAAAGCGTTTCGATCGGCGTACACGGCCATAGTTGAATGGGAGGGCAATCGCTGCGGTAGATTCTGAGCGTGGGAAACATAGCAAGATTGATTGGTCATCTTCCCAGATTTCACATCGATTGTACGTTGTGGGCGACCGTAAATTTACGCTGGTGTTCAAACGATCGCGCCGTAAAAATAGTGGCGATGGTAGTGCCGCGATCGCACTGGCTATCAATCGCAATTTGAGCGCCGTGCCGATCGGCGATCGCCTTGACGATCGATAAGCCCAATCCTGAACCATGCTCGCTGCCGATCTGCCGATGACGCGACGTATCAACGCGATAGAACCGCTCAAAAATACGCGTCAGATCCTCGGGGGCAATACCAATGCCGGTGTCGCGAATTTCGACGATCGTCTGGCGATCCGTCCCATCTTGGCGATCGCGCAAAATGACCTGAATCTCGCCCTGTTCTGGGGTGTAGCGTATGGCGTTGCTGAGAAGATTGGTAAATAGGCGGGCGATTTGGTTCCAGTTGCCGTAGATGCTGTAGGGTTCCGCTTCGGGGACATCGGCGGGATCGTCTGTCGCGTCGAGACTCTGGGCGGCGTCTAGCGGCTGAAGGAGGGAGTCGTGAATGTCGAGATGGAGCAAAAGCTGTTTGTCGGCGGCGATCGCCTGCTGTTCTTCGACGGTTTCGAGCAACAGGGCATCGAGGGGAATAAACTCGAATTCGGTATCGCCCATCGGGCTATCTTGACGCGCGAGGAAGAGGAGATCGTCTACGAGCTGACTCAGGCGGCGGGTTGTGCGCTCGACCACACTGAGCCGATCGCGCACACGGCTCTCGTCTGGCTCGCGTAGGGCGACCTGAATATTGGTTTGAATGCTGGAGATCGGGCTACGGAGTTCGTGGGAGGCGTCGGCGGTGAACTGGCGTAGGCGTTCGTAGGAGTCGAGTACGGGACGCATCGCGATGCCGGAAAGCCACCAGCCGATCGCGCTAATCGCGACGACCATACACACAATGCCAAAGCCTAAATCAACGATTAAATCTTGGCTGGGTTTGGTGACTTCAAACCAAGGATGACTGACGCGCAGATAGCCGAGGGGTTGGCGATCGTGCTTGATCAGTTTGGTGATTTGGCGGAGGGGTTGGGGTGTGTTGGCAAGGTCTACGGCGAGGTCTGCGGCTAAGTCTGCGGCTAAGTCTGCGGCTAAGTCTGTGGCACTCTCTGCGGCAAGGTTCGGCGCGATCGCCGGAGACGTGAGCGAGACTGTATGACCGCTGGGGCTGAAATCGAGGGGGATATCCAGGATGCGATCCCAGGTTGTCCAGAGCAAATCGCCCGTGGGGCTAAACCATTCGAGATCGATCCGATCTTCATTAAAGCTTCGCGTGGTCTCGCTCCAGCGAAAACTGGCGGCGATGTCGATCATTGCCCCATGATTCGCCTCGCCCTTCTCCGGTGTTTCGATCACGAGCGATCGCTCCACCACTTCGATCACGTGTTTGATCGTGTCATCCACGCGATCGACCAGCGTAACCCGGACGTACAGATAGACACTCGCCGCAAAAAACACCAGTAAAATCGCCGTAACCGTGGCGTACCACAGCGCAAGGCGACGGCGCGTTGCCTGAAACATGAACGACCCTCCGCCCAACCACGTTACCCGTCTAGCGCGTCCAACTCAACCGCGCAAAATCTAGACCATTCAATCTAGACCATTCGATTCCGTCTAACCAACTTAAAACGAACCCAGCACGCTATCGGTCAGAAGCAACACGTCGATAAGCTTGCAGGACAGGGCGATCGCACTTCCGCAGGCTGCAACAAGGCCGCAGTCAAAGATGAGTTCGAGGGTTGAGGAATCGGGGGTGTTGAATGACATTGTGGGGTGGAATCTGAATCGTGAGAGTAAACATCGAGGGCATCAGGGCAAGAGCGAGCCGATCGGCGCTGATGGATCGGTGCTGAATCACATGGGGGTTAGTCCGTGATTTTCAGGCGGCCACGGCGGACAGCGTAGAGCAGGCGGTTGGTAATCTCGTGGCTCGCTTCGTCTTGGTTCAATTCCTGAATGAGAATTTCCCAATCTTGGCGATGGATGTAGCCCTTATCCCAGGCTTGGATGAAGATATTTTCGGAAGCCATTGTATGAAACATTTTTTAACCTTGCGTTTGCGGCTGTTGGTAAATGTGTTTTTTAGTTGTTCTCAGTATCAGGGCTAGATGACATTATTTCAGCGATCGGCTACCCCCTGGAGATGTGATAGTTCCGGCTCTAGAGGTGTGACGCCGATCGCAATTGGGTCAAGGTCTATCGATCGTGATCTGATCGCGGCCTAACACAAAAGGCTGGGGATCGTCGTTTCGTCCAGCCAGTTTGACGATTAGCCGTGTAGTTTAGTCATCGAACAAAGCGTCACAACTCGGTAAAGTAATCGCAACTGTTCGAGGCATCGTGAATTGAATGATTGCAAACCCGACGTTTGATTCCGATTATTCAGAGGGATCTCCACCGAAAGAGATCTCGTTTGCTTGATCTCCACCGATCATCCACTGCCCGCCGTTGTTTCTAGCCCCATCACCATGACGATCGCCACTGCTCCCTGGCCGACCTATCCGCGCAATCTGATCAACTACGATGCCGTCACCGCCGTCCCCGATATCTGGTCGATCGCGATCGCCAAATTCGGCGATGTGCTCGCACTTCACGACCCCCACAGCACGCCCGAAATCAAAGTCACCTTTCGCGAGCTGTACGCCCAAATCCAGCAGTTCGCCGCTGGAATGCAGGCTCTCGGTATTGTGCCGGGATCATCCGAGGATGGCGATCCGCAGCGGGTGGCGATCTTCGCTGATAACAGTCCGCGCTGGATGGTCGCCGATCAGGGAACGATGATGGCCGGGGCGGCGAATGTGGTGCGATCGAGCAAAGCCGATCGCGATGAGCTGCTCTATATGCTCGACCATAGCGGCAGCATCGGCGCGATCGTTGAAGATTTGGCAACCCTGACGAAACTCGAAGCCGACGCCGACAGCGAATTTACGTTTGATCCCAGTCTCTGGGTCGTGCTGCTCTCCGATGAAACGCCGTCGATCGATCCAGACCAACCGCGAAAAATCCTCAATTTCAAGCAACTGATGGCGCTGGGCGCTGGCCAAACGCCAACCCCGCACCAGCACGATCGCACCACCCTCGCGACGCTGATCTACACCTCTGGCACAACGGGCAAACCGAAAGGGGCGATGCTGACCCACGGCAATCTGATGCAGCAGATTAGCTCCTTTGGCGCGATCATTCCGATCGAAGTGGGCGATAAAGCCCTATGCATTTTGCCGACCTGGCACGCCTACGAACGCACCAGCGAATATTACCTACTCTCCCAAGGCGGAACGCAGATTTACACCAGTATTCGCTACTTCAAAACCGACCTCACGACGTTTAAACCTCAAGCAACGATCGGCGTGCCGCGCCTGTGGGAATCGCTCTACGACGGCGTGCAAAAAAGCTTTCGCGCCAAATCCGCCCGTCAGCAAAAGCTGATCCAGTTTTTCCTCAATCTCAGCCAGACCTATCTCAATGCTCGCAACCTGAGCCAAGGCTTGGTTTTAGATGCAACCCCGCCTAGTGCTGCCGATCGTCTCGCCGCCAAACTCACGGCGATCGCCCTCGCGCCACTGCACGCCCTCGGCGACAAACTGGTCTATCGCAAAGTCAGAGCCGCCACGGGCGGCAAGATCAAATTTTTCGTCAGCGGTGGCGGTTCGCTAGCGCGGCACATTGACCATTTCTTTGCGATCGTCGGGATTAATCTCCTGGTCGGCTACGGTCTGACGGAAACCGCGCCCGTGGTGGCTGTGCGCCGGATCGAGGCTAATATCCCCGGTGCGTCCGGGCCACCGGTTCGCGATACCGAGTTCAAAATCATCGATCTCGAAACGCGCCAAACCTTGCCGCGCGGCGATCGCGGTCTCGTCCTCGCCCGTGGCCCCCAAATCATGCGCGGCTACTTCCGCAACCCGGAAGCCACCGCCAAGGCGATCAACGCCGACGGCTGGTTTGATACCGGCGATCTCGGCTGCCTCAACCATAACAATCACATCATCATCACCGGACGCGCCAAGGACACGATCGTCCTCAGCAACGGCGAAAACATCGAACCGCAACCGCTCGAAGACGCCTGTTTACGCAGCCCCTACGTCGATCAAATTATGGTCGTGGGTCAGGATCAAAAGCAGCTCGGGGCGCTGATTGTGCCAAACTTCGAGGCGATCGCCACCTGGGCGAAGGAGGCGGGTCTGATCGTGAACATTGCTGAACAACCACCGATCGCGCTCGATACACCAGAACTGATCAAACTGCTGCGCCGCGAGCTAGACCGCGAAGTGCGCGATCGCCCCGGTTTTCGCGCCGACGATCGGATCGGCCCCATCCGCCTAATCTCGGAAAACTTCTCGATCGAAAACGGCCAAATGACCCAAACCCTGAAGGTTAAACGCCCCGTCGTCACCGATCGCTATCGAGCCATCATTGACGCCATGTTTGCCTAACCGGACGTCTAGCCCAGCTTGTATTAGTCCCGTCTGATTTGTATTTCCGTCCCCAAGTTTGCCTCGGGTCACAGCTTGGGGTACAACGGATCGAGATTCTTCTCTTGTTTCCCGCCCGTTGGCGATCGCGATCAGGTTTTATAAATCGTGTCTTGCGGCACGGTTTTAGCCTGCTTAGATCGGTATCGTCATCGGCAAACATGCGAGATCCGATCGTCCCCCTCGCTTTCAGAGCGCCCTTTTTCACCACGATGGAATTCGACACCTCTAAGCTCTTGCTGAAACGCACCATTACCGTGAAAGCGATCGTGACCGAACGCTGGAAAACCGAAGCGCAGGAACAACTGCAAAAGCAAATCGATCGGCTTGACGGCCAACTTCAGCAGCTCGAAGTTCAGGGACATCGCACGATCGGCGAGATCCAGCAGCAACATCCCGACACCGCCGCCGCCGACCTACCGCCCCTCGTTCGTCAGCAAATTGACAACGTTCAAATCCAAGTCAATCAGAAAAAAAGCCAGTTGCTCGAACAAAAAAACCAAATTTTGCAGCAGCTCCAGCAAGTCCAAACCGTGCAGCTTGGTCAGGAAGTCGATCAGGGACAAATTGACAGTATGTTCCAGGTGGGAATTGGTGACAATCTGGTGCAAAAGCTTCAGGTGGAAGTCTTGCTCGAAGACGGCATCGTCCGCGAAATTCGTGGCGTACTTTAACCCCAAATCTTTAGAATTTAAGTAACTACTCAGCTACGGCGAACAAAGGAATGCGACCGGACGAGAGCAGCTCAAC
>CAZFJL010000027.1:0-65317 GCA_964518905.1 uncultured Geitlerinema sp.
AGGCAAGATGCGGACTAAAAGTCCGGGGCTTGAGACCCACCCCCCAGAATGGTCACGATTTATTATCATACGCCATCGAGGCTTTGGAAAGTCGTTCAGCGAAAAAAGATCCTAGCCTCGAATTAAAAATCAATCCACATTTTGTTATGGATCGAAATGGATTCGGCTCTGACCCTGGCTCTAAGGCGACGGGTTCAGGTGCAATAAGCAGTATGAACGAGCGGGGAGGGTTAGCCGATCGCTCTCGATGGTGACCGAACCGAGCAGAATGGTCTCGATCGCATCGGCGGTCAATCCGAGATCGGCGATCGGGATCTGATTCGGCTCTGCGCCCGCGTTGATGCAGCCGAGGAGGCGATTATCCGCGTCGCATCGCGCGAACCCGTAGACCCCATCGCGGGCGTAGACAGTGCGATAGTCGCCGGTACGGAGGGCGGTGAAGCGTTGACGTAGCGTGATGAGCTCGCGGCAATCGTCGAGTAATTGACGATCCCAGTGTTCCGGCGCGGGAAAACTACGCCGACAGTCAGGATCGTGGGCTCCGGCAAGACCGACTTCGTCACCGTAGTAGATGCAGGGCGCACCGGGAAAGGTGAACATCAAAAATAGGGCGAGCTTGAGGCTATCGCGATCGCCTCCGGCCAGGGTGACGAGACGCGGGGTGTCGTGGCTATCAAGGAGGTTGAGCTGTGCCAGGTGGATCGGCCAGTCGTAGAGTGCAAAGAGCCGATCGAGTTTGGCGGCATAGCCCGGAGCATCGAGAGCGGGATACGGCCAATAGTCATGGTGTTCGACCATCTCACGGCGGACGCGATCGCCTGCTGCGAAGGCGATCGCAGGCCCGGTGAATTCATAGTTCATCACGCCGTCAAAGGCCGTACCGTCGAGCCATTGGGCGGCATCTGTCCAGACTTCGCCGACGATATAAGCCTCGGGATCGATCGCCTTGATGCGATCGCGGAATTCCTGCCAAAATCCCGGCGTTTTCACCTCAAACGGCACATCCAGCCGCCAACCATCAATCCCTTCGCGAATCCAATGCTCGCCGACGCGCATGATGTATTCGCGTACATCGGGATTGTCGTGATTGAACTGCGGCAGGGCGCGGTTTCCGACCCAGCTTGCGTAGTTCGCCGGTTTTGCGCCGTCGTAGGCCGAGAGCGGCCAGCCGTGGATGCGGAACCAGTCGATCCAGGGGGAATGGGGGCCGTGTTCAAGGATGTCGTTAAATTGGAAAAAGCCGCGACTGGCGTGATTGAAGACGCCATCGAGGACGATTTTGATCTGCCGATCGTGGGCAGCGTCGATCAGTCGGCGCAGGGCAGCATTACCGCCAAGTAGCGGATCGACTTGGTAATAGTCGTGGGTGTGGTAGCGGTGATTGCTGGCGGACTGGAAAACGGGCGTGAGGTAAATCGCGGTGATGCCCAGGTCTTGCAGGTAGGGCAGTTTGTCGATCACGCCCCAGAGGTTGCCGCCTTTGTAGCCTTCATTGGTGGGCGGCGCGTCCCAGGCTTCGAGGGCGATCGCAGTTTGGGGCAGAGTGTCGCTCGGATCGGCTCCACGGGCGAAGCGATCAGGGAAAATTTGGTAGAAGACCGCATGTTTTACCCAGTCTGGCGTTTGAATTGAGGTCATGGGCTTGGGGTTTCTCCCATCCTAACGTTACGCTCTTGATTGCGATGCCTTTCGCGATTTCAAAGCCTTCTCCTCCTCAGTTTTTCGCTAGTTCTGATCGTGGTATTCCGATGACTGCTTCCAAACAACTTACAACCGCAACCTGGATCACCCTATCGCGGATGCTGGCGATTCCGTTGGTGCTCTATTGGCTGAGTGGTGATCCGACGGCGTCGCAGCGCTGGTGGGCGTTTGGCGCGTTTGCGATCGCGGCGGGGACGGATTGGCTCGATGGCTATGTGGCGCGGCGGTTTAATCAGGTCAGCGATCTGGGGAAATTGCTCGATCCGCTGGTGGATAAGCTGCTGACGATCGCGGCGCTGCTATGTTTAATCGAGCTAGAAATATTTGCGGCCTGGGGTGTGTTTTTGATCGTGGCGCGGGAGATTGCGATTACGGCGTGGCGATCGAGTCAGACGTCGGTGTCGGGGGCGAATATTTGGGGCAAGCTGAAGACGGTGTCGCAAATGGCGGCGATCGGGCTGGCGATCGCGCCGCTGTCGGAGCCGTGGCCGCTGGTGGCGCAGTGGGCGTTTTGGCTGGCGGTGGTGTTAAGCGTGGTGTCGGGTGTGATTTATGTTTGGCCGTCGGCGCGTGATACAGGCTGTTGAGGTCTAAGGCAAACGTATTGCTGCAACGAGCCATTAAATTAGAACAGAATTGAAAAACACCCGTAGCACGGGCTTCTAGCCTGTCAGTGTTTGCAGGCTGGAAGCCTGTGCTACGAATGTACGAACTTTCCCGTTTCAAAGAATCTCTTAACGTCCCAACCGATTGGGTATCCCATCACAGCCGCCCGGAATCGTCGATCGCGATCGATCGCCACACCACTGACAGCAATACTGACGCTGCTCCTCCGACAGCCGCTGCACATCGGTAAAATCGGTGTCCTCAACCACAGCCCCCGTCCCCTCGCCGGTTTTGTAGTTTGGTCGTACGCCACGCGTCCGTGGGGTTACCGCGTCCAAGTTGCCATAAAACAAGCGCGTTCCCTTCAGATCCGCGCCGCAGAGTTTCGCTTCGTAGAGAATCGCGCGGGAAAGGTTTGCTTTAACCAAATCGCAGTTACTTAGATCGGCGCGAACCAAATTCGCATCGCTCAGTTCTGCCCAGCGCAAATCCGTATCCGTCAAATCCGCCGCCGCGAGCATGACGCTGAGATCGATCACCCGCGTTCCATGCTCGCGATCTTCCGAGTAGCCGCCGGAGCCATCGAGAATCGGACGCCCGAGCCGCCGATCGCGCTTCAGCGGCGAGAGCAAACGCGACTGGGATAAAAAGCGGACAATTTTTGCTTTACCGGCGGCATCGACGCTGCTGAGAATGGCGGCGGTGCGTCCCTCGGCGATCGCTCGTTCCTGCGGCCAATCTTCGAGCAAACCTTCGTCGTTAATCGTCAGATCGGAAACGCCCTGAAAATAAGCGTCGATCGTTTGCTGCTGCGTAATCCGGTTTTGCTGAATCGTCAGATCGCGCGAGATCACATACTGTTGCCACGCCACATAGACCGCCAGGATCGCGATCGCAATTTGCCCCACCGCGCCGACGATTTCGCCCAACGCCCCGAGCGCATCCCAATTGATCTGAATCGCCCGATCGCCCTGCTGGTTCGAGCTGCCCAACATCAACAGCCCCACACTCGACGCCATCAACCCCAAGGCCGCCACCAAGGGCGCACGCCACGGCTGCGGGATCAGTTGCACCCACAGTTGACGCCCGCTCGGCAACAACAGCCCGATCGATACCCCCAAACTAATAATCGCCCCGGTCACCCCCAACCACAAACTATCGAACGCCAACCCCACCAGCATCGCCACCGTCGCGATCGCGATCGTCATCCCCGGCTCGATCGGTAATTTGCTCACGATGCCTAGCTCCGGCGGCGTGATGTCGATTTCGCCAAAGCGTGAGCCGAGGGAGGTGCGCGGCTCGGGAAAATTAATCGTGGTTGATTTCGTCGTATTGGTACGCACCTGGCGTGGTAGGCGATCGTTGGTCAGATAGTCGCGGTTATCGTAGGGAAGGCCGTCGTCAGCGTCATTTTTTGCGTGTTCGCTGTCCAGCTCGTATTCCGCTTCCTCTGGACTGGGCTCCAGGGTGAACGCATCCGTATTCGTCTCGACGAGCCACTCTTCCGCATCCTCGCGTGTTCGCAAGGCTTGCTCGCGGTGTGTGGCATCGGCAGAAGTTGAATCTGTCGAATTCAACGCATCTGGGGTCAGCGAATCGGAGTTCGGCGGAAGGGGGTCGATCGGCTCCATGTAAACCTAGGCTCCAAGACAAACGCTGTGGCAGGTCGCATCGTCATACATCGAGAAACGAGATTTTCTGTAAACGAAGCACTTCGGACATCCATCTTAGGAGATTTCGTCGATCGCGTCTGTAAATGGATGTGGGTCAAAAAATGAAGTGGGGCTTCACCAAATATTAAAAAAATCTGTTAACGGTAGCGAAAGCTACCCGTTTGCGATACTTTACTTTCCAGGTCAACCCACAAGGTTGATTTCAAAGCCCCTTTAAACACCGCCGATCGCAGTTTTTATAATTCTGACCGGCAAATATATCTGCAACGGCCCGTCGCCTGAATGCTTTTCTCTGCGAGACTTGCACTCAAGTGACGGGTTGTTGTGTATCACGGTGGTTAACGGTGATACAGTATCCGAACATTTGCCACGCAAATGTAATGCAAACGCCTGCCTGAGGCGCGTTGACCGATAGGCCGCGCGGTTACGGCGCGATCGTCGCCTTTGCTTGTTGCTTCTTTTTCTAGCTGATACAGACACCGCCCCTGATGAGCCATCAACCCGGTCGAGTTCCACTGCAACGTCGGATTAGCCGCTGGATCAGTGATCATCCGGAGCTACTCGGCGCTCTTTTCCTGCTCTTGCTCCTGTGCGGGTTTGCCGTCAGCCTCGTCCAGCGCTATCTCACGTCGGAATTGCGGACGATCGTTAAGCTCATCCCCGATGATTCGACCGTCACGGCGATGGTCTCGGTGACGGAGGATGATTGGCAGCAAATGCTCGATTACGGTACAGCCGATAGTCAAGCGGTGACCCTCAAAGCAATGGAAAAAGCGGCAGCACAGTTAGCCGAAGTCACGGGCTTGGAGTTCGATCGCGATGTGCGACCCTGGCTCGGCGATCGGCTGTTCGTGGCCATGTTGCCGCCGCGTAATGTCTCGAACGATATGGCTCCCGAGGCGATTTCGACAGGATACGCCCCGGTTTTTTTCTTACCCGTCGAAAACCCGCGTCGCGCTCGCAAAGCGCTAGAGCAGGCGTCGGCGGTCGCGGGAGTCTGGCAGGAGCGCGAGTATCAGGGACTAACGATCGCCGATTCGGATACATTTTCCGTGGTTCAGATCGAAAAAATGGCGATCATCAGCCCCGATCGCACCGCCATCGATCGCACCATTGACGCCTATCTCAGTGAAACCACGATCGCCCAGGTGGAAGGCTATAGCAGCGCTTGGGATCTGTTGGCGGGGTCGGATAGTTTCGCGGCGCTGTATTTCAACGTTGAAAGCGCTTCAGAATTTCTCGCGAACCAATCGGTCGGGCGGGTTGATTCGGTCGATCGGCCACCCGTTCGCACCCAAGGATCAATGGTGGCGCTATTTCTGGCAGGGGATGGCGTTGAATTAAACGGCCTCTCGTGGCTCGCTCCGTCCTCCGATCGCCGCTACGATCGCAACGTCCCCACTCCCGAAATCGCCGAGGTCATCCCTGATTTTGCCGTGGCGGCGATCGTCGGCCTCGATTTTCCTCAAATTTGGCGCGACTATCTCCGCGACTCGCAGGTTAACGCGCTACTGCCGATCGACCCTCAGTGGCTCCGGAGCGCCCTGAGTTCGACGCTCAATCTCGATCTCGAAAAGGATATCATCGCCTGGACGACGGGCGAATTTGCCCTCGCTGCGATTCCTGCCGCCAGTACACAATCCCCGCTACCGTTCGGCGTGACGGCGTTTGTCGATACCACCGATCCAAAGCCCGCCGATACCTTTTTCGAGAAGCTCGATCGCACCGTGCGCGATCGTTACGGTATCGCTGTGGAACCGGAGAAGGTCGGCGATCGTACCGTATTGCGCTGGACGACGCGACAGCAGGGTTTGACGGTGGAACACGGCTGGCTGACGCGAACGATGGCCTTTTTTAGTGTCGGTGCGGTGGTGTCGGATACGTTTGTCGGTGGTGTTGAAGTGCCGCTGGTGGATAGCGATCGGTTTCGTGCGGCGCTGCCTGCGAATGGGTTAGCGAACCGCAATGGATTTTTCTATCTGGATGTGGCGACGCTGTTGGCTTCGGGCGGGCTGGGGTCGTTACGTTTGCCGCCGGAGCAGGACGCGATCGTTCGGGCGATCAAAAGTGTTGCGATCACGGGTGGTATTCAGGATGAGCGGCGATCGCGCTATGACGTATTTGTGCGTCTGGTGGACGGTTCGGAGGCCGCAGAGTAATAGCCTCGCGATCGTATATGCCAAATTCAGGCTCTAAATAACCCCAATCAAAACTGGGATGGATCGCAGAAAGCGAGACCTTTGAAGTTTTGAAAACCTCAAAGGTATAGCAAAAAACGATTTGGTTAGGACTTCTCAAAAAAAGCTGAGAGCACTGAGCGGAGTCGAAGTGCGGTTTTCAGCTTGGACGAGAGTGTCCTAATACAATCGGTTTCTGCTATATGACATTACGGTTGATTATCCCGTTCGACTTAGCTAAACAGGAAATTGGTGTTCCCCGCCGAGGCGACATTGCTGGCCGTTAACGCCGTTGCCTGTGCCGTGTCGATGAAGTTTCCGGCCACATTCAGCGTGGGCGTTTCGCCGCTGGCCGTCGCGCTGTAAATCGACAGACCCGTACCATCGTCGGCAAAACTGTTGCCCGTAATGCTGACATTCTCCGCCGTGATTTGTGTGCCGTTCACGATGAGTAGCGACCCTGTCGTCGCAGCCGCACTGTAACCTGCGATTTGGTTACCCGAAATCGTCAGCCCGGTAAAGTTGCCATCGCGCAAGGTGATGCCGCCGTCTTGATTGGCCGTACCTGCGCCGGAAACGCCGGTTACACGGTTGTCCCGGATCGTGACATTGGTCGAGATGCCGCCGGTCTCCTCCGATCCGCCGAGTTCAATCCCCGATCCACCTTGATTCGGCATGATGATCACGTTGTCGGCGATCGTCATGCCCGTAATCGAGTCCACCGCGATCGCGTCATTTGTGGTCGCGCCACCGCTGACGATGATATTGTTCGCTGTGATCGTGCCACTGGTGGCATTGCGTACGGCAATACCGAAACCATTCACCGAGATCGAGTTACCGGAAATATTGACGCTGGCGGCATCGGTACTGAGGCGGGCGTCGATGTTGCCGCTGTCGAAAATGTTGTTGGAAACGACAAGATTGGCTCCGGCACTGGCGGCATTAACGGAACCGGTGGTGAGCTGGAACCCTGAGAAGGTGACGTCTGAGGTTGAAATCGTGACGTTGCCGGTAATTTGCGCCTCGTTATCACTCGATCGCGTCGAGTTCGTGCTAGCTAAATCAGCATTTGCGCCCTTGAGCTTGACCGATGTCCCGATCGTCACGGATTCGTCATAGGTTCCCGTTGCAACGGCGATCGTGTCTGCACCACCACCGACGCTGGTGTCCGTGCTGTCACCGATCGCGGTATCGGTCAATGCTGCGGTGATGGTGTCATAGATCCGAATTTTGCTCGAATTGCCACCGGCGACGATCGTCACTTCCAGCAACGACGCATCGCCATTCAGCGCAATTTCGCCGCTGGAGGTCAGGGTGAGATTGCCCGAGGAATCCACCGTTACCGCGCCCCCAACGCTGCTACCCGAATCATCCACAATGCTGGAAATCGTGTAGCTGCTATTGTTCGAGGCCACCGATCCGATGATTCCGGCGCGATCGGCCACTAGAACTTCCGCCCCACGAAGCTGCGGGCTATCGTTAATATTGCTATTGTTGTCCGTCCCCGTATCGGTTCCGCCCGTATCGGTTCCACCCGTATCGGTTCCACCCGCTCCCGACACCGGTACATTAAAGTCAGCATCGTCGATGTTGACCGCCGCAACATTCTTTAACACCATCAGCAGCTTGCCGGTGGAGGTCAGTGTGATCACGGTGTCATTCAGGTTTAGCCCGGTTCCTTGCTGCACCGTCAGATCGTCAAAGGTCAGCGTGCCGCCGAGCTGCATGAAATCCTCGATCGCGTTGTAGTCCAAGATGGTGTCCGCGCTGCCCACCTCATCGAGCAGAACGAAGATATCCGACCCCAGGCCACCCACGAGGGTGTCCGCGCCGCCTTCCCCGGTGAGGCGATCGTTGCCTTTACCACCTGAAATGTAGTCCGAATCTTCGCCACCAGAAATCGTATCGTTACCATCGTTGCCAAATAGCCAATCATTCCCTAGGCCACCGAGAATGCTATCTGCGCCGGTATCACCGTCGGAACTGCCCCCGGAGATCGTGTCATTTCCCACGTCACCGAGCAGAATATCGTCGCCGATATCACCATTAATGACATCGCTGTTTTGGCCACCCAGAATGAAGTCATTCCCTTGGCCGCCATAAATCGTATCTTCACCGGCATTACCGAGCATGGTGTCATTTCCGGCATTGCCCGACATTTCATCAGCGCCGACATCACCCGAGAGCAGATCATCGCCACCACCACCAAAGATGAAATCATCATCGCGTCCGCCGTAGAGCGAATCGTTCCCGAGGTCACCCGAGAGAATATCATTGCCGCTATTTCCGGCGAGCAAATCATTATCTGCGCCGCCCTGGAGAAAGTCATTACCCGATCCACCGTTGATCAGATCATCTCCCGATCCACCGTTCAGGGTATCGTTGCCGCCATCACCAAAGAGAAAGTCGATGTCGCTGCCACCGACGAGGAGATCGTCACCGAGAAGACCAAAGAGCGTGTCGTTCCCGCCCGATCCGGCGATCACGTCGTTGACGTCAGATCCGGAGAGGATATTGCTGCTGTCGTCGAGGGTGACATTAATAGGGGTCGTACTCATGGGGAAACTTGGCTAGGGTCCGAAGGATGGAAGCGAGAGGGATGAGCAGGCTCGGAGGTTGGGCCGATCGCGCGATCGCGGTATGCCGTTCAGCAATCCGAGAAAAAACAGTAAATGTTGATGGCATCGTAACCGAACGGAACGGAACATTCGTTGAGTCGAGTTAAGCCGATGAACAGATCCGATAGATCTTATGTAGATCTACGAGACTTAACAGTGCCGACGCTTGGATTGATCAAGATGTTTCGCTGGTTATGAGAGATCTTGATGTTACGTTTTGGATTTTGCGATGGTTTGAAGCGGCGGTGATTTTTGGCAATATCACGTTAGCACGCACACGTTAGCACGCACTTTTGCTTTCCCGATCGTCCGGATGACGGCGATCTCGGGTGAATCCTCTAGACTGGGTTTGTGGCTGGCGATCGCCAGATGACACGAGCGAATCGCGTTCGCCGGCGATCGCTGCGATCGCCGCTCATTCGGTATCCCGATTTCGCCCCATCTCCACATTGTTGCTCGCCCGAGTCCGTCCGTAATTTTCGTAACATCACACAGCTAGCTCCCTTTGCCATGACAGGATCTCCCGCTCCGTTTCACGCTAAACCGATCGTTTTTGGTACCGATGGTTGGCGCGGCGTGATTGCCGCCGAATTCACCTTCGAGCGCGTCGCCCGTGTTGCCCCGATCGCTGCGCAAATCCTCAAGGAAACCTACGGCGAATCGACCGGCAGCAACACCATCATTGTTGGCTACGATCGGCGCTTCATGGCCGAAGACTTCGCCCGCGTGACGGCGGATTCCGTAGCCGCAGCCGGGTTTGATGTGCTGCTGTCGGAGTCGTTCGCCTCGACCCCGGCCTTTAGCTGGGCGGCGAAATACCGCAATGCCCTCGGCGCGATCGTCATGACGGCGAGCCACAACCCGGCGAAATATCTGGGTTTAAAAGTGAAAGGCGCATTCGGCGGATCGGCTCCCCCGGAAATCACCCAGCAAATCGAGGCGCGACTTGATACAGTTCCCGAGTTAGCCGCGACTCCTGGCACGATCGCCACCTTCGACCCCTGGCCTGAATTTTGCGCCGACCTGCGAACGAAGGCCAATATTGACGGGATTCGCGCGGCGATCGCCTCGGGCAAGCTGACGGTTTTTGTGGACGTGATGCATGGATCGGCAGCGGGCGGCGTCGGTAAAATTCTCGACGCGCCGGTGCATGAACTCAACAGCGATCGCGATCCACTATTTGCCGGTGGCGCACCGGAACCGCTCCCGAAATATTTGCCGGATTTGCTCGCCCAGGTGAAAGCCCACGGCCAGCAAAGTGACGGCCTCACCGTGGGTCTGGTGTTTGATGGCGATGGCGATCGCATTGCAGCGGTAGACGGCCAGGGCAATTTCCTCAGCTCGCAAATTTTGATCCCGATCCTGTTACAGCATCTCGCCGAACGTCGCGGCCTGCGCGGTGAACTGGTCAAAACCGTAAGCGGCTCCGACCTGATGCCCCGCATCGCCAAACTCTACGATTTGCCGGTGTTTGAAACGCCTGTCGGTTATAAATACATCGCCGATCGCATGTTAGACGGCGATGTCTTGCTCGGTGGCGAAGAGTCCGGCGGCATCGGCTATAACACCCACATTCCCGAGCGTGACGCGCTGCTGTCGGCGCTGTATGTGCTCGAAGCCGTCGTCGAATCGGGTCAGGATTTGGGCGATCTGTATCGATCGCTCCAAGACCGAGCCGATTTTCATTCCAGCTACGATCGCATTGACCTACCGCTTGCAAGCATGGACGTGCGGGCGAAACTGCTCGATCGGCTCGCGACCGATCCGCCGACGGAAATCGCCGGTCAAGCCGTGACGGAGATGACCAGCCCCGACGGCTATAAATTCCGCATGGCCGATGACAGTTGGCTGTTAATTCGCTTTAGCGGTACGGAGCCGGTGTTGCGGCTGTACTGCGAAGCGATGGATCTCGATCGCGTCATGGCAACGCTGGAATGGGCGCGAATCTGGGCGAATTCGATCGCTTAGAGTTTTGTAGGGTGGGCATTGCCCACCATCAGGGATACTGATGTCTAACCCCTCTCACGTGCGTCCCAGCCGTAAAAACGCGCAAAAAGACCGGTAAGTCGGCAAGAGTGGCGTAGTTTATAACCCGCTCATGGGGTTTCATCATTACGGCCAGCTACACCGATAGCCCGAGATCGTCCAAAATGGCCTCGGTCGCATCGGCCCAGCCCGCGCTCCCGTGCTGTTTGGCGATCGGCCAATCGCGATCGGCCAAACCCGGATGGGGTAAACCCGTCTTCGCGGGAATGATGATCGGCTGTGAAACCACGTCCAACATTTCCAGATCGTTGGGACTGTTGCCGAGACCAATAATCGCGAGGTCTTCGGCGGGCGATCGATACAGATCAATCAAAGTTTTGACGGCGATCCCTTTGCCCGATCGCGGATCGATCGCATGGGAAAAGCGATCGCCAACCACGACCCGAAACCCCAGAGAATCCGCCGCCGCTGCAATGGCATCGCCGCTCACACTAGACGGAACCATAAACGGCTCGGTGAAGTCACGGGTTTGGGCGCGTTTCGCGTCCTCGATCGCTAGTCCAGTAATACCATACAAATCCTCGGGTTTAAGATCGCCAAAACCGCATAGCGTCACGCCTAACTTGCGTCCCAATCTCGCCACCCGATCACGAGCTTCGCGATAACTGCTGCCCAACTGCACGACCCGATAGCCATCGATCCGCAAATCGGTATCCAGCGGAAAGCGATCGTCCTCCGCCTCAATAAAAATCCCGCTCCCGTTTTCAACCACAAACGGATCGCGGAGTCCGATCGCCGATCGCAAAAGTTCAACCTCCGCGCGGGTTTTGCTGGTTACGGGAATCACCGGCACACCGAGCGCTTTGAGGCGTTCTAGCACGGGGATCGCGGCATCGTAGCGATAGTCGTGTGCGTTCAGCAGCGTGCCATCGAGATCAGTAAAGACAATCGCGGGAGCCGTAGTCGTCATGGGAGATTGGGGCAAGAGGACATCAAGCATCACTCTCAATCTAACAAGTGGATCGGCTGGCACGTCCTTAAAAATTGTAAAAGTTTGAGATCGCAACAGATGGAGAGGGTCGTCCTCTCGCCTGTGTGCCAAGCCTGTAATATCAGCGATCGCGATTGATCCCCGTTTGGGCGTCGTAGCGTCGCGCCGTGTCGAAAATCTCCCGACTGCGATCGTCTCCAACCCAGCGCCAGTGCCACGGCTCATAGCTGACACAGGCGTGATTTGGCGGAAACGACAGCTCAAACCCGAAGCTGGCCGCATTGGCAGCTAACCAGCGACCGGCATCGGTGGAGGCAAAACCGACGTTGAAATCCGCCCAGGTCGCAAATTGATCGCCGATGTCGATCGTGTAGCCTGTGTGGTGTTCGCTGTGGCCGGGGGGCGCGGAAACGAGGGCGCGTTCGGCGAGTGTTTGACCGCGATCGGCAGCAACCCCGTAGAACAGATCGGTCTGAATTGCGACGCTCCGAAATCCTGACAGCGGCACAAGACTGACGCCATCGCTAGCGGCAGCACGGCGCAACTGTTCAAAACTTGCGGCAGCTTCGCGATGCATCGAGATGCCATACCCGACGGACACGAGATCGGCGCGATCGGCTTCGGTATATGGCAGGTGACCATAAAAAGACGTGTCTGAAGTGACGGAGCAGTCCAGTTCCGGCAGCTCAGACGTGGGTAGGACAGGGGCGGGCTGGGGCAGATCGGGCAAGATGGGAATGCTCAGACGACTCGGGATCGCTCCGGCGGGAAGCGCGATCGTCAAGCTCATCAAAATATAGCTTGCAATCCAACTTGCTCCTCCGCAGCGGCCTAGCCTCTGATATTGCGATGTGCGGGAGCCATGCTGCACCACAAACAAGACTGAGCGAAGCATGGTCAATCCTCTTTTTTATCTACATTTTCAATTGCGGGCGATCGTTCCCACAGTTTAGCGATCGCGCTAAAGCCACCAAAAGCGAGCTTCTTGCCGAGCTGACGTAAGCGTGGTGTTGCGGCTTCACTTTCTACACTGACGGTGAAGCGTTCCTCTAGGATTTCGCGCAGGGTCGTGCTGGTTAACGGGCGATTGAGCACGCCGCGTTCCGCGACCGAGATCGATCCCGTCTCTTCTGAGACCACGATGCAGATGCATTTCGGAATGCGTTCCGTGATGCCCATTGCGGCGCGGTGGCGCGTGCCAAGCTGACGGGAGGCGGTGCGATCGGACAGCGGCAAGATCGATCCCGCCGAAATCACCCGCGAATCGCGAATCCACACCGCGCCATCATGCAGGGGCGTCGAGGTTTGAAAAATCGTCTGTAACAGTTCGCGCGAGACGTCCGCGTTCAGCTTGATGCCAGGAACGGAGAGATCGCGTTCGTCGATCGGGCGATCGGTTTCCAGCAGCAGTAACGCGCCCGTGCGGTTTTGCGAAAGCTTGCGGACGGCTTCGACGATTTCGTCCAGTGTCGAATTCGACTGTTCGCGTCGCGGCGTCGCAGGCTGGAATAGGGCTTGAAAATCACCGCGTCCCAGACGTTCGAGAAACTGTCGCGTTTCCGACTGAAGCGCGATCGCGAAACTGACCGAGGCCACGATCGAGACCTTGTCGAGCAGTAAATACAAAAACGTTAAATTCAAGGCATGGCTGACCGCCGAAGCGAGCACACACAGCGCCAAACCCTGCACCATCCAGACGGTGCGTCGCTCGGTCGCAACGACCGTCAACGTGTATACCAGCCCCAGAACAAGGCTAATATCGATGGCGGTTCCAAGGTGCTGCCCGAGGCGCGTAACAAGGACGTGATGCCATAGCTGGGTCAACGATTGCACAGACACCATCAGAGCCTGGGTTCTCCTAGAAAATTGCGGGACGGTTGAGCCAGATGAAGCGTCTTAAGCCAGTAGGCGAGTCGGCAAACGATCGAAGCGCATTAGATCTTCGTTCGTCTCGCGAGCGATGATGACATTTGCTTCGCCATCGTTGACCAAAACCGCCGCCGGACGGGCAATGCGATTGTAGTTAGACGCCATGCTGTAGTTATACGCGCCGGTGGCCATCACAATCAGGATATCGCCCGGTTGGGTGCTGGCGATCTGCGCGTCTTTAATCACCACATCGCCCGATTCGCAGTGTTTCCCGGCGATCGTCACGGTTTCGCCTGCCGGTGCGCTCATTTTGTTCGCGACGGCTGCACGATAAACCGATTGGTAAGTGATTGGGCGCGGATTGTCGGACATGCCGCCATCGACGGTGATGTAGTGGCGCATTCCGGGGATGTCTTTTTGGGAACCGACGGTGTAGGCCGTGATACAGGAGGAACCGATCAGCGATCGACCTGGTTCGCACATCAGGCGGGGCAACTCGTCAAGACCCGCAGCTTGGCAGGCGGCCTGCATCGACGCAGCTACGGTTTTGACCCAAGCGTTGATGCTCGGCGGATCGTCATGTTCGGTGTAGCGAATCCCGAGGCCGCCGCCGACGTTGAGCGTATTGACGGGTAAGCCGTGCTCACGCGCCAGTTTTAACCAGCCGACCATGACGTGCGGTAGGTCAACGTGGGGCTGGGTCTCGAAGATTTGCGAGCCGATGTGAGCATGGAGACCGGTACAGGTCAGGCTCGGGGTTTTCGAGAGAAATTCAAACACCGCGCCCATGCGATCGGGATCGAAGCCAAATTTGCTATCGATGTGGCCGGTTTGGATGTATTCGTGGGTGTGGCATTCGATGCCGGGGGTGAAGCGCACCATGACGGGGAGCGGTTCGGGGCGATCGACGGTCAAGCTCGCAAGGGTTTCGAGTTCGAGCCAGTTATCGACGATGACGGTGACGCCAGCCGCGATCGCCTGTTCGAGTTCCGCGCGGGATTTGTTGTTGCCGTGAAAGACGATGCGATCGGGGCTGACTCCGGCGGTCAGCGAAGTTTGCAGCTCGCAGCCGCTGACCACATCGGTTCCGAGCCCTTCGCTGGCAACGATCGCCGCCACAGCTTTACAGCTCCACGCCTTCGAGGCAAATACGGCCAGGGCTTCACCGGGGTAGTGCTGGGCGAGGGCGTCACGGTAATGACGGCAGGCGCTGCGTAAACCTTGCTCATCGAGAATATACAGCGGCGAACCGAAGCGCTGAACCAGTTCGAGCACATCGCAGCCACCGATTTCGAGGTGGTCGGATTCGTTCACACGAGCCGAGATCGGGAGCAGTTCTTGGTTGGGCGATCGTTCGGAGAGCGGGCGATCGCTGGTGATCACGTAGCGTTGTCCAGAGGTATCAGGCGAATTGTAGGTTTCGGTCGGAGAAGCGATCGGGGAGGTAGCAACCATTATGGGTTCGGGATGGATCGAGCGTCGGGCTCGCGGGTGGGTAAAACCTAGTCTACAATCCATGTCTGTGTTTTTTGCGTGGCGTGTCGCTGCATTCAATCTGAGCGTGGTGGTCGTGTGTCCTGGGGGGCTTAAACAGGACGAAACCGGCGATAACCTTCCCTTAATAGTGCTGTTGTCGCTCGTCCTTACAATTATTGATGAGTACGTCGGCTTCGTTTCGTGCTATCAGAGCGAAATAAGGCTGAATAGTTGAAAGTATCACCTGATTTGCCTCCCATCCCAGCCCGCCAGGGTACGTCCTCTTATGTTCGATTCCCGATCACCATCCCTACGGTCTAAGCCTTCGTCATCGGCTCCGATCGCCCCAAATCAATCGCTCCAGTTTGTCCCCGCCACGATCGCCGATCTCGATCAGCTTGTAGACCTCGATCGCCAGTGCTTCGGCCAGCTCTGGAGTCGCGAGACCTATGCCCGCGAAATCGACAGCCCCAATAGCGAAATCTTGCTGCTACAAACGGCGAGGAACAGCGATCGATCCACCGATCGATCCACCGATCAATCCATCACTCATCGCTCTGACGTACCGGCTGATGGACCGATCACGATCGGCTACGGTTGTGTCTGGGCGATCCTCGATGAAGCCCACATCACGATCCTGGGCGTTAACCCTCAATATCGCCGTCAGGGATTGGGGGAAGTGATCCTGTACGGTCTGTTCGTCGCGGCGTATCAGCGCGGTCTAACCCGCGCCACGCTGGAAGTGAGCAGCCAAAATCACGCCGCGATCGCGCTCTATGAAAAAATTGGCTTTCAACAGGCCGGTTGTCGTAAGGGCTATTACCCCAATGGTGACGATGCGGCCATTCTTTGGAAAAGTGGATTACAGCATCCGCAGTTCGAGCGTGATTTGGGGGACTGGGAGTTCCGACTGTGCGACAAAACGGCGCGATCGGGCTGGACACTGACCACCGCCAACTTAGAATCACCGTAATATTTGAAATCAGAACCTGAATCTGAACTTAAATCTGAACTTCAGTCTGAACTTCAGTCTAAAAACGTTTCCGGTCTTGATGCCCGTTGACCTGAAACCGTTTTTTCCGTTTCTCCACGGATCTCCACTTTGTATCGCTCCCCCACTTGATTTGATCGCCACTCATGACCCCTGAAAAGAGTTCCTCCCCTATCGATTTTTACTTCAATTACCTTGAGGACATCTGCCCCACGATCGTCCGTCAAGAATTTGAAGCCGCAATCACCCGATCCGTTCAGGATGTGTGCTGGGACGATCCCAAGATTGCGCTTGATCTGAATAACTTTGCGGTTATTGCGCTGATTGAGGCTGAAAACACCCAGGATGATAGCGAGCGAAAAATGCTGCTTAACTTGGCGATCGAAGCTCTCAGCACAGGATTTCAGGAACATCAGCATCCCCTCTGTGCGGCTCACCTAGCACTGGCGCTTTACCTAACGGGAGAAAGCAATGACGCGGAAGAGCTGGCCTATACAGCGTTTGTGGATGTTATCCAAGCCGCCTATTACGCACCAGAAGATCCCGGCGAGCCGATCGGCCTGGTCTATTGGCCGCCTCTATTCGATCGTGCCTTACGCGAAGCGACGATCAGCGAGCTGTTTCGCGCCACTTCTGCTCACCGTCAGGCGCTTCTGTTTCTGGCCAAAACTCTCGTTATTACCCAGCCCGTTTTTTACAATTCCCACGGATTGCGCTGGCTTGAACTTGCGTCGGGGCTATTTCCCGATGCACCCCGCACCAATCTCGCCCTCGGCATCTCCAAGCTACAAAATCGACAGGCTGAAGGTCTGCTGTACCTACACCGCGCCCAGCAATCCGATCCCGCCGCGCCGGAGGTTTTGCAGGCACTATCTTTGGCCTATCGCGATCGCGGCGACCTCAAAAACGCTGACCTCTGGAAGACGATCGCCTGTGCCTGTCAGCTCCCCGCAGTAGACCCCCCTGCCGAATGGCGCTGGACTGAGATGGATCTCGATAGCCCGCTAACCTACGTGAAATACGATCACTTTGCTCTGGCGGTTGAACCCAGCTTCAAAAGTATCGTGACCAGCGTCTTGCTGGCGCAGGGCGATTGGTTTGAGCGCGAAATGGAATTTTGGCGGACTTGGCTCAAACCGGGTATGACGGTTCTTGATATCGGCGCAAATGTCGGTGTCTACACCTTTAGCGCGGCCCAGCAGGTCGGGGCTCAGGGACGCGTGATTGCGATCGAGCCCTACGCGCCCTGTGTCAACTGCCTCAATGAAACGAAGCAGCTCAATCAATTTGACTGTGTGAAAATTTATCAAGGTGCGGCCAGCTCCCGCTCTGGCATGGCTTCGCTGCAAATTTACCCCGCAAGCGAACTCAACGAAATCATTCCGGACAGCGATACCAATTCGGCACACGTCCAAAGTGTCAATTGCATCACCCTCGATGAGCTGATGTTCCGCGAAGATCTTTCGCGCGTCGATTTTATTAAGCTCGATGCTGAGGGTCATGAGCTGGATATTTTGGCGGGTGCAAGCAAAATGATTGCTGTGTTTCAGCCGACGATTCTTTACGAAAATATCGCGGGATCGAAGGGCAGCAATCTGGCCGTTGCGAACACTCTGCGCGCGATCGGCTATCAGCTCCATCGCTATCAGCCCTACCTGAAAGAACTGATGCCGCTCAATTCCAATGACGAGCTGCGGGGGTTGCTGAACGTGATCGCCATTCATCCAAGTCAATATGAGACTGTTCTTGCCTTGGGCTATTCCGATGCCGACCTTGCTGATGAGTCAGCGCTCGCGGAGCTCTTGATGATGTCTGATACCGGTGACATCTAACGATTGATCGCTGGATCAGAGATGACTCCGACCTACGTCCTACCGGATTTTGTCGCGCGGCCGATCGTCATAGCCGATCGCCAAAATCGTGACATACTCCGTTCGGGTTTCGGCTGGGGTGGGAATGAGCAGGGCAAACGCATACTCTCAATGAATGCCCTCATCCCCCAGCCCCTTCTCCCAAAAAGGGAGAAGGGGAGCAAGATTTTAAGGATCAAAGTCCCTCTCCCGGCCTGGGAGAGGGATTTAGGGTGAGGGTCTGCTGAGTATGCGTTTGCCCTGTGGGAATGAGGAGCGATCGCCCCGCCCGTCTCGATCCCGTAGTACGATCGATAGGCGTTTAATAAACCCGTTTCATACCCCCTGACGGCTATCTAATCTATATGTCCGCGCTAACGTCCGAACCGACTTTTACAAACTTTCCCCTGGCGGCCATCATCGGCCAGGAATCGATCAAGCTGGCGCTGTTGCTGTCCGCCGTCGATCCGGGTCTTGGTGGTGTCGCGATCGCCGGACGACGCGGCACGGCGAAATCCGTCATGGCGCGGGCGATTCACTCGCTGCTCCCGCCGATCGAAGTTGTGCGCGACTCGGTCAGCAACTGCGACCCCAGCACCCCAGAAAACTGGGACGATCGCGCCCTCGAACTCTACGGCAACCGCAGCAACGGCAGCAGCTCCAGCGAGATTGATGACGTCCCCACCCAGGTGATCCCCGCTCCCTTTGTTCAAATCCCCCTCAATGCCACCGAAGACCGGCTGATCGGCTCAGTGGATGTCGAACAATCGGTGCGTCAGGGTGAGCCGGTGTTTCAGCCCGGACTGTTGGCGCAGGCCAATCGCGGCGTGCTGTACGTCGATGAAATCAACCTACTCGACGATCAGATTTCCAACCTATTGTTAAGCGTTCTCACCGAAGGCCGAAACCTGATCGAACGCGAGGGCATTAGCTTTCAACATCCCTGTCGTCCGCTGCTGATCGCGACCTATAACCCCGCCGAAGGCCCCCTGCGAGAGCATCTGCTCGATCGCATTGCGATTACGCTCTCCGCCGATCGTGTCCTTGGCCTCGATGAGCGGGTCGCCGCCGTCGATCGCGTCCTCGACTACACGCGATCGCCTCAGGACTTTCTTAAACTGTTTGATGACGATCTCGACGGTTTGAAAACGCAAATCTTGCTCGCGCGAGAATGGCTCAAGGACGTCACCGTCAAGCCGGAGCAAATCGAATACCTCGTTACCGAAGCGATTCGCGGCGGTGTCCAGGGGCATCGCGCCGAGCTGTTCGCGATCCGCGTCGCCAAGGCTTCCGCTGCTCTTGATGGCCGCACCGAAGTCAACGCCGACGATCTGCGTACCGCCGTCGAACTCGTGATCGTGCCTCGCGCGACGATCGTTCAAACCCCACCAGATGACGATCAGCAACCGCCACCGCCACCGCCGCCGCCCAGCGATGACGACGACGAAGACGATTCACAAAATAACGACGACAACGAAGACGACGAAGACAACGACGAAGACAATGAACCGCCGGAAGATGAGTCCGTGCCGGATTTACCCGAAGAGTTTTTGTTTGATCCCGAGGGTGTGATTCTGGACGATGACGTGATGCTGTTCGCGCAGACGATGCAGCGTGGCGGTAACTCTGGTAGTCGCGGGTTGATTTTCTCGCAGGATCGCGGGCGTTACATCAAGCCGATGTTGCCGCGCGGCAAGGTGCGTCGGATCGCCGTGGATGCGACGTTGCGAGCTGCCGCCCCTTACCAAAAAAGCCGCCGCCTGCGGACACCGGGACGTAACGTCATCGTCGAGCAGTCGGATCTACGTGAAAAACGTCTCGCTCGTAAGGCCGGGGCGCTGGTGGTGTTCTTGGTGGATGCGTCGGGATCGATGGCGCTGAACCGGATGCAGGCCGCGAAGGGCGCAGTGATTCAGCTTTTGAATGAGGCGTACCAAAGCCGCGATCAGATTGCGCTGATCCCGTTCCGGGGTGAACAGGCGGAGGTGTTGTTGCCGCCGACACGATCGATTTCGATGGCGCGAAACCGACTGGAGACGATGGCCTGTGGTGGCGGTTCGCCGCTGTCGCATGGGTTAACCCAAGCGGTGCGGGTGTGCATGAATGCGCAAAAGTCGGGCGATGTCGGCCAAACGGTCATCGTGGCGATTACCGATGGACGCGGCAATATTCCCCTGGCACGATCGCTGGGTGAACCGCTGCCCGACGATGAAAAGCCGGATATCAAGGCGGAAATGCTGGAAATTGCGGCGAAAATTCGCGGTCTTGGTATTCAGTTTTTGGTGATTAATTCCGAGCGGCAGTTTGTTTCGACGGGATTTGCCAAGGAGTTGGCCGAGCGGGCGGGCGGTAAGTATTACCATCTGCCGAAGGCGACGGATCAGGCGATCGCGGCGACGACGCAAAATGCGCTACGGGACGCGATCGGTTAATGCTCGCGAATTCTGTACGTGTGTTAAGTGCGAAATTCTGTGTTTAACAATTACTGCGCGGGTTTGGTTTGTAAGGTGGGCAATGCCCACCCTACTGGTTTAGGACTACGGAGAATGGTCGTTTTGTCCAATTCTGAACGGTTAATTCGTAGCAGCTTGAACGGTTTTACGGAAGTTCAACACGCCAAAGATCAGCCAAAAAACGAGCAGGGCCGCCGTTAACGCCAACATCCCCCAAGCACCAAAGCGATCAATCAAGGCCGGAGCCGCTGCCGTGAACAGTCCGCCACCAACGATCGGCTCAAAAAATAACTGCTTATAGGCAAAACTTTCAAACGCGCCCGACTCATTATCCGGATCAACCATTCGCAGCAACAAGATCCCGGTAGCCGTGACGCCCATCGATTGACCCAAATCGCCGATGCCCCGCTCGAACCAGTAGCTCGGCAGCACACGCGGCGCGATCACGATAAACGCGAACACATTCCAGACGATCCCAACGATCGCCAGCAGGAAAAACGGCGCGAGATTCGAGCCGATCGCTGCTAGTGAGAGGGACGCCAAGGCCGTGACGATCGTTGCGTCGAGAGCGATCCCGGCGATCCGTTCCATCAGTGGGCGTTCGATTAATGGGTCAAGCCGCAAACGCACCATGATGACTTGCAGCACGATCCCGCCAATCAGCGCCATCGGAAACAGCGGCACATATTCCGCAATCACAAAGCCTGTCCGTCCCCAGGTCAACGCTTCGAGCTGACCGAGCAGATACAGCAACACCCAGCCGATCGCGATCGCCAACCCAACAAACCCCACATTCAGCGAAATCGGGTCAATCAGCAGGTCACGATTCAGCCGCGCCCGTGCTGCGATCGTGTCCGGATGTTCGGCATGGTGAGCATGGCCGCCTGTCGCTGCTGTCGCTGCCTCCTCCGCCTCGCCGCTTTTCGACGTTTGTGTCGCTACATATCCCTTGCGGCGTCCCCAGTTCGCCAGGATGATCCCGACTACAATCCCGGAGACGATCCCCACCGTTGCCAAACCGAGCGCCAGGTCGCCCCCTTCCGGAAATCCCAACTTCGTGAACGTATCGGCCATCCCCGCCGCCGTGCCGTGTCCGCCTTCAAAGGCCACTTCAATCAATGATCCCGCCAGCGGCGACATCTTAAACACTGGCACGAGCACCGCGATCGTTACCAACATCCCGACCACGTACTGACCCCAGGCCAAAATCTGCCCAAAGGCGACCTGAGGCGCGGCTTTTTGCCAAATATTGCGCGGACTCGGAATCGTTTCACCGAGGAATAAAGCGGCAAAAACGACGTTAATAAATACGCCCGGTGATTCTTTCCAGACGGTGCGAATTGGTGCTGAAAAAATACCAATCTCAGCCACCGGAGAGGCGTCGCTAACCACACGCCCGAGGATTTCAGGGCCAAGAGCCAGGGCGATCGCTCCGGCAACGATCGAGCTAGGAATATAGAGCGATTTAAGGATAGAAATATTCTGGCGAATAGCGCGTCCCAGTAATAGAAAAATCGCAATAATCGTGTAAGCAAACATCGCATCTTTCAGATTGAAAGATGACCCTGGGGGAGCAGACGTCAGTAAATAACTCGACCAAACCCCGTACGGTATAGAAAACATAAAATGCTGAAATAGACGGCATCCGAACCAGCATTATGACGAAAGATCGTCCTGGGTTTGGTAAATATCGATAATGATTGCACCACCAAAGTCAGGAATTGGGGCGGCTTCTTTGGTTAGTTGTACATTCACCGCTTTGAGTCGCTGACGATCGAGTTGTAGCAGTCGCTCGGCGATGGCCTGGGCAAGGCGTTCTACCAAGTCAAAGCGTTCGGTTTTAATCGTAGTTTTAACGGTCTCGATCGCCGCTCGATAGTCTAGGGTATCGCGCAAATCATCGGTTTGTCCGGCGGATTGTAAGTCAATCTCCAGGATGAGATCCACCGAAAACCATTGACCTAGCACTTTTTCCTCGGCTAAAAAACCGGTGTAACCATAGCTCCGAATTTCGCGCAGGTGAATGCGATCGGGATGTATTTCAGCTTGATTTGACATCGATTTGTGATTTGATATTAATAAAATGGGTTGAAAAAATTGGATGGATCGCAGGGAGCGAGACCTTTGAGGTTTTGAAAATCTCAAAGGTCTAAAGTCACGGTTGAAGACCGGGCGTTCACGTGCTGCGGTGCGTTACGGTTTATCCTCACGGACCGTGTAAATCCGAATAGATCGAGACCGCAACACACCCTACCGAAAGACGGTTTGTTCTGTGAATGTTGCGACGGTACTAACTCCCTAAACTCTGTCCGAGGATGGATCGATCGAGCAATTCGATCGGATGCAAAATCAGCGGCTCTTGCGGGGCTTCTCCCACCGCCGATGTTGCCAAATGCTTACGGATTTGCAACGCACAGCCCGGATTCGGCGAGGCGATCACCTCCGCCCCCGTTGCCTTTAGATTCCGCACCTTTTGCTGTCCCAATTCTGCCGACACCTCGGGCTGAAAAATGCTGTACACCCCGGCGCTCCCACAACACAGCGCCGCATCCACTGGCTCATACAGTCGCACATTCGGAATCTGCGCCAAAAGCTGACGCGGTGGGCTGGAAATTTTCTGGCCGTGGATCAAGTGACAGGCATCTTGATAGACCACCGGTAGGGTTGCGTTGGAAATCGGGTTCAGGGTTGCCGTTAACCCAATTTCGACGAGCCATTCGTGAATGTCCTTCACCTTGGCGGCAAAGGCGATCGCTCGATCGGCATACTGGGGATCGTCGCGCAAAATGTGGCCGTACTCCTTCAGCGTGTGGCCGCAACCCGCCGCGTTAATCACGATCGCATCGAGATGGTCAAACCCGACCGCCTCAAACCGCTCAATCATCTCGCGGGCGATCGTCTTCGCCTGTTCCTCCTGACCCTGGTGAGCCGGTAGCGCCCCGCAACAACCTTGATCCGGTGGCACGACCACCTCGCACCCATTCGCCGTCAGCACCCGCGCCGTCGCAGCATTCACCGGATGGAAAAAGAGCTGTTGCACGCAGCCCAGCAGCATCCCGACCCGGTAGCGGGTCTCGCCCTGGGCGGGAATCGTGGCGGGAAAACGGCTGCGTACGTCGTCGAGATCGATCGCCGGTAAGCTCGACTCCATCGAGGCCAGTTGCGGCCAGAGTTTCGCGAGGATGCCGCTCGATCGCAATAGGGTTTGCAGCCCCGATTTTTGGTAGATCCAGAGCGGCCAAACGAGCTGACGCAGGCGATCGGGATAGGGGAAAAGATTAAACGTCAGGCCGCGAATCAGGCGATCGGGCAAGGTGCGCGGAACGTTACGCTCGACTTGGTTACGGGTCGCGCCGATCAGTTTGTCGTAGGGAACACCGGACGGACAGGCGGTGACGCAGGCAAAGCAACCGAGGCAGCTATCGAAGTGTGCCGCCGTCTCGGGGACGAGGTCGCCGCGTTCTTTGGCGATCGTCTCCATCAGATAAATTCGCCCCCGAGGTGAGTCCATCTCGGTTCCGAGGACGCGGTAGCTCGGGCAGGTCGAGAGGCAAAAGCCGCAGTGAACGCAGGTATCGATCCCGGCGGGATCGGGTGGGTTGCGATCGTCGAATCCTGTGGTGAAGTCGTTCAGTTCGGGGGAACTGAGATGGGGATTATTCGCGAGGAAATTGCTTTCACGCGCCGGGATGGCGGTCGAGGGATCGGGGGTGGTTGCGGACATGCGGAGGACGGTTAAACCGGTCGAAATGCCGGACAGAGAGGGCGAAGACGACGAGGCCAGTTCAGGCGTCGCAGTCTGGGTCTATCGCCCTTCATGGTAAACCGAACGGCCAAACCGAGCCGATCGCGCGTTTTTTGCGTAACCAAATGATCGCGTCATCACCTGCGGTTCCATGATGCATTAGGACAGGTTTTGATCGGTGTCGGGCGTCAGGATCGCTGGGTCGGCATCGATGCCGAGCTGAGATTTTGCCTTAGCGATCGCGATCGCCGCGCCATTTGTACCAACGGCGGATAGGGCTTGTTTGGTCGAAGCCATGAGGTCGATTTTTTCCTTCGGTTCACGTTTCGCTAGCTCGGCGCGTTCGGCACGCTCCGCGAGACGTTCGGGCAGCGTGGCGATCGCGTCTACCGCTCGGCGAGTTGCCGCGCCACCCCAAATAAAGACTAGGAAGGTCAGGCAAAACAGCATCCAGCCGAGACGCAGTGTTTCCACCACGATCGCCAGCAATCGTTGCGTTGCAGCGATGAAGATTTCGCGGGTTTCTGTACCGAAGAGTAGGCGACCCACGTGGGCAAATTGATCTTTGAGCTTATTCATGACCACAAACATGACACGTACGGCAGAACGGCTGATCGGGGCGATCGCACCGCACTCACATCCTAATTGATTCTTTCAGGTTCGTTTCCACCTACTTTCGGCTTGAAGCCCTCGCACACAAAGACTATACCCCGGTTCTATGCCCTGCGATACGGTCTTTAATAACGAATTAATCGCCGAATTTCTATAAGATAGACTGGGGATTAATTAACCCTGGGGATCAAAAAATCAGTACCATTACTCACTTAATATATCGACACAATCATTGATAGCAAACCTAAAGAAAAGACTTGGATATTTACAAGAGACTTTCATCTGAGACTATACATAAATAGACTCATGCTTTTCTGCTTAGGGATCATGAAATTTCCAGCTTGCAAAATATCTATATTCACAAATTCCGTTTAATTCTGATTCAATTTCGATTCATTCTTCCTCAGATTCTATCCTTCGCGAAGCTAAAATTCGGCCTTGACTAGGCTAATTATTTCGGAAATTCCAACCTTTTTCGCGTATGCTCTGCGTTTCCTGATTATTAAGCTGTGTCTTCTCAGGCATATCGAAGGCATGAATGAACTGGTCGCAAAAGTAGGCACATCATAATGAATTTTGTTTCCATTGCCGAATCCTCTAATGCAGAAAATCACGATCCGTCTGCATTCGATTCTGGCATTATCAACCCAGCCTCAAACCCTAAACAAATCTCGAATGGGGATCGCTTTAGACAGCTACTGGCTGATGTATGGGAAAAGAAGGCTACGGGACGCTTAAGCATTGTCTGCCCACCTCATCGCTGGTATCTATTTTTTGATGCTGGACAGTGTCTTTATGCCACCGGATCGCATCACCGGATGCGGCGCTGGAATCGATCGCTACAGATTGGAGCGCCGGGGCTGGATGTCCGAAATTTAACGTTTGAGTTGAATCAACCCTGGGAATATAACCTGCTGGTTGCCGCGATCGAGGATGGTCGGCTGACGATCGATCAAGGCGTGGCGGTGGCGCTGGTCAGCCTGCGGGAGATTATATTTGCGATCGTATCGAGCGAAGAGCTGACCTGGCATTGGCAAATGACCCCGGTCACAGTACCGACAAAGTCCCTCGAATTCTGGATCAATCACCTCAAAATCGACACGACTTTTATTGAGGCCATACGGCTATACAAACAGTGGGTCAGTCTCGGTCTTGATCTCGACTACACCAATGGCGCACCGCTCATCACCAAAGAACCTAGTGTTAGCGGGAAAGAAATCAGCGTGTTTGCGAGTGTTCGAGAGTTACTCAATGGCAAACATACATTTTGGGATTTGGCGCTGATTTCGCCCGTGCCGCTGGCGATTACAGCACGAATTTTGCGCTACTTTTTGCAACAGGGTTGGGTGACGTTTCGACACCTGCCGGATTTGCCGATACCGTCCTATTTTCTTGATCACAATAACGCCCTGCCTGTCACAGCGTTATCCTATTCGCCCCTGATTGCCTGTATCGACGATAGCGTCGAGGTGTGCCATCAGGTACAGCAAACTGTGACGGATTCCGGCTATCGCTGTTTAACTATTTCTGACCCGCTTCAGGCCGTCTCGCAGTTGATGGAGCATCAGCCTCAGTTTATTTTGCTCGATCTGGTGATGCCCGTGATTGGTGGCTATGAGCTCTGCAAACAACTACGCCGGGTGAAGATGTTTGAGACGACGCCGATCGTGGTTTTGACGAGTCGCAGTGAGACGATCGAGCGGCTGCGATCGAGTATGGTTGGTGCGACCGATTTTTTGGTCAAGCCGCTCCAGCCTGAGGCGTTACTCAGCTTTCTAGACCATCACTTTGAGCATGACATTAACGATCGTGCTTTGACGGCAGTAACGTCTAATGGCGATCACCAGGGTAATACCAATAGTCATGATGCTCAATCAGCGCGTAACCATGTGGCTTAAAGCGGCACGAATGGAGCGATCCAGGGTTTACCCAACAGCCCGGACTTAGCGAGATTAGGCGGATGGCCGGATGGCTTCGCTTAACCATTTCATCACGGGGACGATTTCAGCTCGATCGCGTGTGCCGATCGCCGCTTGTAGCGCTTCGGATGATCGATAGATAAAGACGCGATCGTAGTCCGGTGAGATCTCTGGAGCGATTCCCGCCGGAGTTAAAATCAAGGTGATTTGCGGGCTGAGGAGGTGCGAGAGCGACAAAATTTGGCCGGAGGTTTCATCACTGACGATCGCGATCTGGCGTGCTGGGTCTGCTTCTGAGTCTGTGCCGGTGGCTTCGGTCTGAGTGGCGGCAGCGATCGCCTGGATTAAACGGGAACGTTCGCGATCGGCTTTGTCATCGAGATCAATCCCCAAACGCGCCGCATTCACCACCCGTGCGATCTGCGGGTGATGTTTACTTTTTGAGGCGCTTTTCGTCCACCAGTTTTCCATTTGTGAGCTGACCGCGATCGACAGTACGCCTATCGCGAGCAGGGCGATCGTGCCGTTACGCCAATGCCGCAACGTCCGCGCCGCGACGCGCCGCATGACGAGATGGCGGTTTAACCAGGCAGCTACGGCCAGTTGCAGACCCGTGACGCAGGGAAGAAAGTAGCGAATATTATGCGATCGGCGACCACCGCTCAAAATATCGGGAACCATCAGCCCCAAGGCCATAACCCCCATCAGAGCCAGCAAAAAAATAACCGTCGATCGGCGTTCATGCCACCAAAGGGAGATCACCGAGGCGATCGTAATCCCGAGAAAAATGTATAGCGTGGGATTAAGTGGACTGGTTCCCTGATTAAAATCAACGAAAATTCGACTAAGATTCAAGCCCCAGTAGAGGGCGAGCGGGGTTCTTAGGGGTTCGCTCGTGTGCTGGGTATTTTCGAGAAAATCGGAGAAATTTTGCCAAACAACCCACAGCCACGGAGTAAACGCCAGCACGCCGAGAAGCGAAGCGGTGATATAAGCCCCAAGGAGTCGGAGTTGGTGACGAGCCTGTACCGCAAATAGCACATAAATCCCGTGGGCGAGTAGCACAAACGCGCTAAAGGGATGGGCATAGAGCAAGAGCGCGACCCCGGCAGCATAGGCTAGCCACCACGGCCAGCGCGACGTCCAGCGGGCAGGGCGAAGCGTTGGATGGTGCGGCCCGATCGCCCGTATAAGAACAGCACTCGCAAATAAAATCGCCACCGTCCAGAGGCTATACTCGCGAGCCTCCTGGGCGTAGTGGACGTACACCGGCGAGATCGCTGCGAGCCCGGTTGCAATCTGTGCGACGCGCGGTTGCTCGAATAGTTCACGGGCGAGCCAGTAGGTCAGCGGCAGCACCAGTAAGCCAATCCAGGCCGAGAGTTGGCGGACAAACCCAACGGTGTGAGGGACGATCGCGCACCACAGCCGCACCGCCACGTAGTAAAGCGGGGAGTGTTCCGGATGGGTCGCCAGGGCGTTAATCGTTTCCGACCAGGGTAAATCCGGGTCTGGGTATTGATAGGTTTCGACAAAATCGCCCGCCAACATGGGTTGACCATCAAAGCTTGCGGCCACCCACTCAGCTTGATTCCAGCCGGAGACCCGCAGCGAGGTCATCGTCTCGTCAAACCAATAGACCTTCAGCCCCAGGTTATAAAACCGAAAGACAATGCCCAGGACAATGGCGATCGCGAGACTGGTATTCAGCCACGAAAATGACGCGGATCGGGATGACGAGTCGAATGGCATAGCGGACAGCACAAATTAATGACGGAGGCGAATCACATAAAACAGTTACACTTACTCGACCCAGAATACGCCTTGAGTAGACCGGTATTCACACCGCTCGCTGGAAGATCGATTTAAAATCTCGGTGGTATCAGGCCGTCTCAGAGGATGTGTCCGCACCCTACTCCACGTCAAGAGCCAACCCGCCGGGATCATTCAATCCGTGAGCATTTCGACTCCAGAACGATCGGGCACGACACCAAGCCCCTTCAGCATCAAACGGCGAGTTTTGCGACCTGCGGGGTCAGTCACTACCCCCAAAAAGTGAGACTTCAAGCTATGCTTGCAAGGAGAGCATAGCGATCAACCACAGTTCGTAAATAAAGCACTGCATCAGGGAAAATACCAGCGAGTTTGATGGATCTAAAAGTTGCTTACAAAAAGTGTTTAGATGGCCTTGCAGGCTCGCTTGAGCAACTCGGCATGAATGCTGACCGCTCCGAGCTGGAGGCGATTTCCGACTTGATCATTCAAACGATGAGTGGCCAGTGGCGACACTTTCATACTCCCTCGCATATCTTTGAGGTGGGTGGTTCGGGCGATCCGATCGAAGTGCTTGCAGCGCTGTTTCACGATTTGGTCTATGTCCAAGTCGATGGCGGCATCAATCTCAACATCAGCCGCTACATCTCGCCCTATATCTGTGAAGCCAACGGCCAGCTCTCGATTTTTGAAGACGACGACTGTGATCATGATCGCGAATTTGATCTGGTTTGCATGATCTTTGGCTTCGCCTGTGGTCAAAAGCTCGACCCATTTCGCGGTCAAAATGAATTTCTGAGCGCTGTGATTGCCGTGAAGGTAATGCAGCCGTTTCTATCGTGGATGCACCTAACCCAAATTGCGGCGTGCATTGAAGCGACGATTCCGTTCCGGGGAGCCGCCCACAATGGTCGCACTGCCTGCGATGATCTCCATGACAATATTGTCATGGCGAACGAACAGTTTGACCTGGGGATGAGCGAGGCCGAGATTGTTGATACCGTGAAGCGATCGGTGCGTCTCGCCAATCGTGACGTGGAGAATTTCGCTCTCCCAAACCCCGCCGAATTTCTTGATAACACCTGGAATTTACTGCCCGAAACCAATCACGAGCTGATTGGCGCAAACTCCTACACGGTGCGCGGCTACCGGCGATCGATCCAGAAAATGGAAGGGTTTATCAACTTCCTCAAACCGGAAGTGGTCTTTTCGCAATACCAACATGAGCCAGAAGACTCGGTCTATAAAACTCTGCTCGCCAATACCCAAAACAACCTCGAAACCGCGCAGCTCTATTTGGGTATCAAACTCATTACGATCGCCATTATCGAAGCGCTTTCCTATCGCCTCGGTCGCAATGTCCACATCTCGACGATGATGGGCGAATTTCCCGAAGCGGGCGTCAAAACACCGGCTCTTGAACATTTCCTTCCTGATCTCTCTCATCTAGACTCGAAGCCCCGCAACGATCGCGAAGCCAACGTGCTCGAACTCCTCAGCAAGGGTCGCACACAGGAATCGGCGTATGATCTGAAAAATTCGCCGATCGCGACGTTTATCGTCAAAGGTATCGGTTTTGGGTCGCTCGCTGATATTCTGATCTCGGCGAAATCGTTTTTGAACGGTGAAATGGGTTCGGAAGAGTTTTTGCGTCACGAAGCGCTCAAAACAGATGATATTGATATCGTCCGTGTTCTCACGCAAGCTGAAATCGATTTATCGGGTCAGCGAGCCAGCGTGTTCAAAATTGCTCGTGCGGTGTAGTTGGTTTGCTGATGGATTCGGATTCACCATTATTTCGTGCCTATCTTCATGATGTACATCAGCGCTGTGCCTCGATCGACGATGGCAAAGTCGCGGACTACATCCCTGAGCTAGCGCTCGCAAAACCGGAATGGTTTGGCCTTTGTGTGGTCACGAAAGACGGGCAATGTTTTGAGCTGGGCGACTGCCGACAACTGTTCACGATTCAGTCGATCGCGAAAGCGTTTGTCTATGGTCTGGCGCTGGAGGACTGTGGCCGTGAGTATGTCAATAGCCACGTGAGCGTCGAGCCGACCGGTGAAGCGTTTAACGCGATCGTGCTTGATGAGGTCACCAACCGTCCCTACAATCCGATGGTGAATGCCGGGGCGATCGCCACGACGGATCTCGTGCAGGGCAAAGATGCGGTCGAGCGGCTGAAGCGAATGCTCGATATGTTTGAGCGCTACACGGGGCGATCGCACGACATCAACGTGCCGGTGTTTCTCTCCGAAAAAACCACGGGACATCGCAACCGCGCGATCGCCTATCTCATGCTGAATTTTGGCATGGTCACCCCGCGCATCGATGAAACCCTCGATCTCTACTTTCAGCAGTGCGCCATCCTCGTCAATGCTCACGATTTGGCGATGATGGCGGCCACCTTGGCCAATGGCGGCGTCAACCCGATCACGGGCGTGCGAGCGCTCAAAAGTGAGTATGTCAAAGACGTGATTAGCGTCATGCTGACCTGCGGGATGTACGACTATTCCGGCGAGTGGGCGTACCACATTGGCATACCGGCCAAAAGCGGCGTGGGTGGCGGCATCACAGCCGTTGCGCCGAATAAATTGGGCATTGGGACATTTTCGCCACGTCTGGATGCGAAGGGAAACAGCGTACGCGGGATTCAAGCCTGTCGGTCATTATCCGAAGATTTTAGCCTGCATGTGTTTTCGGCGGAGCAGGCCAAGCTCGACTTGGAGCTGTACCTGCGGGGAGATCTCGACGATCGCAATGCAAGCTAAGTCGGCCAAGTGAATCAATAGACACGACACGTAGCACAAGCTTCCAGCTTGTCTACAACCAGGATGGTTGAGTGACGCGGTTTAAGTCACTTTAATTGTCTTGCTCTAAGGTCTTGGTCTAACCAACAGACGAACTTCTGAAACTATCGACGCTATGATGCCCTCCCCCCAAACGCTTGACGATCTACGACTGCGACTCGACCGAGCGATCGCGCCCGCTGCGACCCTCTCGCCCGAAGATGCGCTGTTTCTGCTGCGCCAAACCGATCCCGAAGCGATCGCCACCATTCGCGACGCTGCCGATCGTCTACGACAGCAACTCGTCGGCGATACCGTCACCTACGTGATCAACCGCAATATCAATTTCACCAATATTTGCGAGCAGCACTGTAGCTTTTGCGCCTTTCGTCGCGATGCCGGTGATGCCGATGCCTACTGGCTCGATCGCGAAACGATCGCCACCAAAGCCGCCGACGCCGTCGCGCGTAACGCCACCGAGATTTGTATGCAGGGCGGTCTCAACCCCGAAGCCAAGCTCAACGGTTCAAGCCTGGACTATTACCGGGCGATCGTCATTGAGCTAAAACAGGCATTTCCGCAGCTTCATCTCCACGCTTTTTCGCCCCAGGAGGTCGAGTTTATCGCCCGTGAGGATGGCCTGAGTTTTGCGGCGGTGATCGAAGCGTTGGCAGAGGCGGGGGTCGATTCGTTGCCGGGGACGGCGGCGGAGGTGCTCGATGATGACGTGCGGCGGGTGATTTGCCCGGAGAAACTGGACGCGGCGACCTGGATCGAAGTGGTTGAAACGGCGCTACGGTTGGGGGTTCCGACCACCAGCACCATGCTCTGCGGTCATATCGAAACACCGGAGCAGCAAATCCGCCATTTTGACCGTGTCCGATCGCTCCAGAAACGGGCGATCGAGCGCGACTATCCCGCCCGTATTAGCGAATTTATCCTGCTGCCGTTCATCGGCGAACAGGCTCCGGCTCCATTGCGTAAACGGGTCGGTCGCGATCAGCCGGTATTGGCCGATTCGCTGTTATTAACGGCGGTGGCGCGGCTCTTTTTTGGGGCGACGATCGTCAACCATCAGCCGAGCTGGGTCAAGCTGGGAATGGATGGCGCGATCGAGGCATTGCGCTGGGGCTGTAACGATATTGGCGGCACGCTGATGGAGGAGCACATCACGTCGATGGCTGGAGCGAAGGGCGGTACGTGTCAATCACCAGAGGATCTGATCGCCGCGATCGGCTCGATCGATCGTCCGGCGATGCAGCGCACAACGCTATACCGCCCGATTTGTTAAGGCGCGACTTACAGTAAGGGGCGATCGGCCATCTTGTTCAGTTCGACCGATTGCAGCAACTCATCCCACATCTGTTCGTATTCCGCATTGCTGCGATCGCCACGTACCAAATCCGCTGCCTCGCTGATGGCATCAAACCAGATCCCAGTTTCCGCCAACAGGCGAACGCGCTCGGTCGGGTCGGCGGCCTCTAGCTCTGCGGCCAATTCTGTGGATGGCTCACCGCGCAGAATCCCACCTGACAGAATCAAATCCTGTTCGAGAATTTCAAACGTCCAGCGGTACATTACACCAACCTCTAGCGGCGGCAAGTTCGACGTTGTGGGCAGGGCAATATCGTAGGTTCCGTCCCGCGCTTCCGGCACAAACTGCGTTGCGTAGACGAGATCGCCGGTCTCGGTTGCCAAATGGAACGCGACCGACGCACCAGGATAGGGCGGCATGTGGAAAAAGAAACGCGGATAGGGCAATAACGTTAGGCCAGAATTCGCGACGGGAATGAGTGCCGTGACGGGGCATTCCATGCCGTCGGAGATGAGCGATCGTTGTCCTTCGATCGCCAAATCAAAATCGCTAAAGCGTGCGCCACCACCATCGATCGGCTGGGACGGTGCGCCACGACTGGGGAGGTTCTCCGCGCTAAAGCGTGTGCCACCGCCGTCGATGATCACGCGACCGGGGGCGTTGCGATCGGGCGGGGTGAACTCGATCGCGACGCTTTGCTGAATAGAGCCGAGGACAATCGCCGCGATCGTCACGCTCAGAATGGCGAGGGTGATCAACGGTTGCCGTGCTTGAGAAAATAGGCGATCGGTCAACGACACGAGCAGACGGGCGAAGTGCGACGGAAATAAGCGAACGGACGGCATAAAAACGTACCAAATAGCAGGGTCGTGATCGTTAATAACACCCCAGAGGCGAAGTATTCCAAAGACGTGCCAGTCGGTGAGTCTGTTAGCCTCTCATGCTTTACGTCCAATGTAGCCGGAGTTCCGCTCAAGGATATAAACCCATAAACCGGCACCGACCAAGATGCTCAACAGCTCAACGGTTTCACACGTCAGCGCTATAGCGTAGCTTCCAGCTCATCGAGTCGCCGCTCGATGTACTCCAGCGCATTAACGATCGTCGCCGTATTCTCCAGATCCACGCCCACGTGTTGCCGCAACAACTCAAACTGATTCGCGGAACCACCGGAGGCCAGCAGATCAAAATAGCCAGGAATAAAATCCTTACCCTGTTTTTGATATTGCTGATAGCACGCGAGACTCACGAGGCTCGACGCGGTGTACTGATAGCAATAGAACGGCTTGAAGTAGATGTGACCAATCCGCGCCCAGTCGTATTGATGGGCGTCGAGTAGTTCGACACTGTCGCCGCAAAGTTCGGTATACATGTCGCGCCAGGTGGTGTTGACGAAATCGCGCGTGATCGTACCGCTGGCGGCGCGTTCATTCAGCGCCAGTTCCAGGCGGCTGATCGTGCTTTGGCGGAAGATCAGATTGAGCAGATCTTCGATGTGCTGGGTTAGCAAAGCGCGACGTAGGGCAGGATCGTCACCGGCCCGATCGAGCAAATAATCCAGCAACAGCAGCTCGTTAAACGTGGACGCCACCTCCGCGCTCACCAGGGGCGGATTGCTATTAAAAAACGTCTGGCGATCGTCGATCCAAGCAAAATGCAGCCCATGCCCCATCTCGTGCGCCAGGGTAAACAGCGAGTTGTAATCCTCGGTGTAGGACATCAGCAGATAGCTGTGTTTGCCGTGATAGTAGGCGCAAAATGCACCGCCGCGCTTACCGGGTCGCACCTTGGCATCAACCCAATTATTCAGGAAAAATTCTTCCGCACGGCGGGCGTAGTTCACGTCAAACTGGGTCAGGGCATCGAGCAGAGTCGCGACACCGGTGTCGTAGGCGATCGCGGGCGTCGGTTCGGTACTCCACGGAGCGTAGAGATCGCAAATGCGGATCGGCTGACCGAGGGCGTTGCCTTTGATGCGGTAGTAGCGCTGGAAGAGGTCGAAGCGCTGGCCTGTACCGTCCATGATGGCGCGAAACACCGGCTCGGTGACTTCATCGGCGACGAGCTGTTTATGCAGGGTCGAATCGTGCGATCGCATCTGGCTTTCGAGCCGGTGGTCTTGTAGAACGCTGTTGAGAATGTAGCTGTAGAGCGAATTGTGTTCCTGGAGGACATCACGCGCCGAGGTGTAGGCGGCGAGACGACGATCGGGGTCGGCATCGTAGAGCAGAGCGCTGAGTTCGGCGTCAGTGGTGGCGCTGCTGCCATCGGCGCGGGTGACGGGGGAATATTCCTGCTCGCCAAGATGCACCGATCGCAGTTGTACGAACGCTTTGCGACCGGTGAGGGTGTCTTTATTGCGGGTTTGTTCGACGTCTTCCGATAGCTTATGCGGGCGGGCAACGGCGATCCGGTGGAGATAGTGGTGATAGTCGGCGAGGGCGGGATGCGCTTGCAGTTTGGTCAGCCGTTCGACGCTGATATTTTTTAATTCCAGCTCGAAAAACAGCAGCAGATTTTCCAAATCTGTGGCCGCTTCGAGGAGGCGATCTTGCACCTGTTTCGCCTGTTCATTGCGGGTGTTCGCCGAAAACGTCAACATCGGATAGGCGACGATGTAATCCGTTTTCTGCCCGATCGCTTCGAGCTGTTGCAACGCTTCGGCGATTTCGCCCGCGCCCAACATGGCAACATTGCCGCGATAGGTCAAACGAAATTCGCTGGATCGGGCTTGAAGTTCGGCGAGATCGGCGTCAATTTTGGGGTCATCGAGTCCGGCGTACAGATCAGACAGATCCCAGTCCTGGCTGAGGTTGGTCGAGCTGGCGCGATCGGTCGAAATGGCTTCAGTCATGGCGATCGGTAGTAGTTTGGCTTAATTCGATTAAAACAAATATTCCAGAGCGAATAGCGTGAAATAACTCGCGTTGGACGCATCAATCCTGCAATCCAGCACGAGTTGTGAGCGGCTGTAATCCTACAAACGCCGCTCGATCGCGGTGTTAAAGCGATCGGCGATCGTGGCTAGATCCGCATCGATCGTCACCGTATCGTGATTTTCGATGATCAGCCGTGACGCATGAACCGTACCGAGTTCACACCAGTTTTCACCCAGGTTTTCCGTTAAAAACGCTTCCCAGGTCGCCACATTCGATCGCGCCACCGACACGACAATCCGCGCCCCGGTTTCGCCAAACAGCAACGCATCAACGCGATCGCCACCGGCCACATTCGCCACATCCACGCTTGCACCGATGCCGCCCGCGATGCACGATTCAGCCAGCGCCACCGCCAGACCGCCCTCCGCGCAATCATGCGCCGATCGAATCCAGCCGGAACGAATCCCCGTGCGACAGGCCGCCTGTACTGCGAGTTCGGCATCGTAGTCCACGCGCGGCGGTTTCCCGACGATCGTGCCGTGGATTGTCGCCAGATATTCCGACGCGCCCAGGGTCGGCACTTGGTTTGCCCCCAGCAGATAGATCACATCGCCTTCAGACTGGAACGCCTGACCGACGATCTTCGACACATCGTCCACCAGGCCGACCATACCGACCACCGGTGTCGGATAGATCGGTGTCGGCTTGCCGGTGGAGTCGAGGGTTTCGTTGTAGAGCGAGACGTTACCACCGGTGACCGGGGTGTTAAAGGCGGCGCAGGCATCGGATAAGCCCGCGCAGGCCGATGCGAGCTGCCAATAGCCGATCGGCTTTTCGGGGCTACCAAAATTAAGGTTATCGGTCACGGCCACCGGTTCGGCTCCGACGCAGCTCAGGTTACGCGCCGCTTCCGCTACGACGTATTTCGCGCCCTCGTGGGGATCGAGATAGACATAGCGCGAATTGCAATCCACCGTCGCCGCGCAGCCGCGTTGGGTGGCCGCATCCGCACCACCGAGAACCGATCGCAAGCGAATCACCGCCGCATCGCCACCACCGGGAACCAGAACGGTGTTGTTTTGTACCTGGTGGTCATACTGCCGGTAAACCCAGCGTTTCGAGGCGAGGCTCGGGGTGTCGAGCAGGGTTAGGAGAATGTCATTCCAGGTGTGGGTTTGATCGGCGATCGTAATATCCGTCGCGCTAGCGTCGGGCAGCGAGTCCACCGACCACGCCCACGCGGTTTGGGCATACTCCGGCGGCTCGGCCATCACTTCACGTTTATATAGCGGCGTATTGCTCGTCAGCGCCGACGCCGGGATATCCGCCGCCACTTCGCCATGCCAGAGAATTCGCACCACCGGCTCCTCCACCACGCGACCGGCGACCACCGCTTGTAAACCCCAATTCTCAAAAATATCGATCAGCTCTTGCTCGCGACCCTTCGCGCCCACAAATAGCATCCGCTCCTGGGACTCCGACAGCAAATATTCGTAGGGAACCATGCCCGTTTCCCGCGACGGGATCTTATCGAGGTCGAGTTCAATACCGACGCCACCGTTAGCCGCCATTTCTGATGTCGAGCAGGTCAGACCCGCCGCGCCCATGTCCTGCGCGGCAACCACCGCGCCGGTTTTGAAGGCTTCAAGGCAGGCTTCGACCAGGCATTTTTCGAGGAACGGGTCACCGACCTGAACGGCGGGTCGATCGTCCATCGAGTCATCGGTCAGCTCGGCGCTGGCGAAACTTGCGCCGCCCATGCCGTCACGCCCGGTGGTGGAGCCGACATAAATCACGGGATTACCGACACCGGACGCGCCGGATTTAACGATCTCGTCGGTTTCCATCAGCCCGATCGCCATCGCATTCACCAGCGGATTGCCGCTATAAGCGGGGTCAAAGTAGACCTCACCGCCAACGGTGGGAACACCAAAACAGTTGTGTGTCAGCAGTCCTGTCGATGTCACAAACAGGTGGGTTTGATCGACTTCAATGTCGTAGACCGGAGTTGGGGCAACGGAGAGCGGTTCAATTTCACGAATTTTGACAAAGGCTAGATCACCGATAATTTCCGCACGAGGGAAGGAGTGCCGATCGCCCTCATATTGGTCTAGCGCAGTTTGCAATTGAGCATCCCGTTCACGCCCAAACACATCCACCAGCTTGGTTAATCCCTCATAATTGCTCACTTCGATGCCCCAAACGGGCGCACAGTTGCAGTCGCGCCCCCGAATCGAGACCGTGCGAGCGGGTTTTGTGTACACCGAAGCAATAATGCCGTTGTGTTGCAAAAGCGTCAGGGTTTGCTCAAAGAGTGTGCGGCTCACCGTCGCAAATCCCATTTTGGCGTGGCTGCCTTTGCACCGGGTGGTGAGACCACCATCACCCCGCAATAGACCCTTGATGACCTCCCACTGGAGCGATCGCGGCCACTGGAACACCTGAGCGGGCATTGCTTTCGTGGTTGCACCATGACCACACTGCCACACGTCGCGCAGTAAATAACCGAAGAGCCACGATGTGACATACACCGCATAGGTTGAGGAGCGCTCTTCCAGGCAAGGATTAAGACCCAGCGCTTTAAACGCGGCCATCACTTCATAGATGTATTCCCGCTCGTGCAGCGCGAAGGTGAGAACAATTTTGTCGGTATTTCCGTTACGAGAAACACATCCCTCCGCCAGGTAGTAGCCCAGAAAACGGGCTAACTGTTCATCAACATCAACCACCGCGTGCATGTAATTGGCTTTGCCGCTACGCCGATAGAGCGACAGATCACGCCGCGATACTCCGATCAGCGATTCCAGCTTAAGGAAAGTCGCCAGGGGGAAATAGCCACCACGGAGGTAACGATGACGAGTTTGTGGGGAGGGTTCGAGGCTGCTGAAGTGTTGGCGTAGCTCGTCGGAGGGCGTCCAACCTTGGGGCAAACGGATAAAGGTTCCGGGTTGTAGTTGAGGTGTGGTTGCAACGAGGTCAAGGAGATCGATCGCAGTCGGAGCCGTTGAGGGTTCCAGGGGTAAGCCAAACACCAATGGCAGCCGATCGCCAACGTTAAACGTTTTAGCGGCGCGTTCTTGCCATGTCCCGTTTTCTAACACCACAAAGGGATGATCGGGCGTAACGGTGACGGTTCGTCCCAAGGCGGTTTTGAACTGAAGCAGGTTCTGGGTGACACGCTTGAACAGGCGGCGAATCGGTTGCCAGCAGGGGCGATGGGTTTCGGGATCGAGGGAGTAGGTTTCGATGCCGCTGGTGTCATCCAGGGTCAGGGTATCGACGCCCTGCGGTAGCCAGCGATCGACAAAATCACCGATCGCTTCAAACTGAACAGCACCTTGGGCATCGCGCCAGACGATGCGCTCATCAGCGGTTAGACAGTTGCCATAATGCGAAATACCATCCACCACGCCTTTAAAAATGCGGCGATTGCGGGCGTCTTCGAGGTGGCCGAAGCGCAACGAGTTGAGCGCGGCGATCGGTCGTGCGCCCATCGTGAAGATATCGCGCAAAATACCGCCAACACCGGTGGCCGCGCCTTGGAATGGCTCGATCGCGGACGGGTGATTGTGCGACTCGATCTTAAACGCGAGGCGGATGCCATCGCCGAAATCAACCACGCCCGCGTTTTCGCCGGGGCCAACCAGGACGCGATCGCCCGTTGTCGGGAACTGGCTCAGTAAAGGCCGCGAATTTTTATAGCAGCAGTGTTCTGACCACATCACGCCGAACATCCCCAGCTCGGCTTTGTTGGGATGTCGTCCGAGGCGATCGACGATTTCGTTATATTCGTCGGGTTTGATGCCTTCGGAGGCGATTTCTTCGGGCGAAAATGGGGAGTCGGGCACGGTTGACATAGATTTAGGACACGGCTGAGAACCACAGGGTTCATTGTATCTGTGTGCTGTCGTTCGAGGATTTTCGGTTCTCGTGACCATAGCTCAATCTAGGGTTCGTTAACCTAAACTTGAGGTTTATGACGCTTTGATCGGGCGATCGTCAGACTGCTCGATCGCGCGGCACAATTGGGGGGACGGAATAGTTCAGCACTGGAGGTTCACCGTGCCGTATCTCGATATTGAGCGGTATTATGCCAAGCTCGATCGACTGATGGATCGGGGGCAGAGTAGGAACGAGGGCACGATCGCCCCGGCCTTTGCGGCCTTGCTGGACACCTATTGCGAGCCGTACCGCTACGAGCTGACTCAGCAGATTTCTGACACGACAAAACACGGCAATTCCATTCGCTTTGATGGAGTCATTCGCGATGCGATCGCGGGGGACTGCGGCTATTGGGAAGCGAAAGATCCCAAGGATAATCTCGATCAGGAAATTGCCAAGAAATTCGCCACGGGCTATCCCGATGACAATATCTTGTTTGAGAATTCGCAGACGGCGGTGTTGTTCCAACGATCGGTGGAAGTCATGCGGGTGGAGATGGCCGATTCGGCGGCGCTTGATCGGTGTTTGAAGCAGTTTCTCAGCTATGAAAAGCCCGAGGTTGCGGAGTTTCGTCAGGCGATCGCGGCGTTTTCGGCGGACTTGCCGCGAATTGTGAAGGTGTTGCAAACTGCGATCGAGGATCAAGAAAATCCGCCTAAAAATATAAAGTTTGTGGATTTACGCGATCAATTTCTCGAAATTTGCAAAACCTCGATCAATCCGCAAGTGACCCAGGCCGATGTGCATGAGATTTTAATTCAGCACATTTTATCTGAGGATATTTTTCTGAATATTTTTGGTGAGGTGCAGTTTCACCAAGAAAATAATATTTCGCAACAGGTGCAAGGGGTTGTTGCATCTTTTTTTAAGGGGCAATTGCGCCACGAGGTGCGCGACTCGATCGAGCATTACTACGCGGCAATTCGCAATCGAGCGGCGGCGATCACGAATCATCATGAGAAGCAAGAGTTTCTCAAGTTGATTTATGAGAATTTTTATCAGGCGTATAATCCCAAGGCGGCGGATCGGTTGGGGATTGTGTATACACCGTCGGCGATCGTGCGATTTATGATCGAAAGTGTGGATCATTTGCTCTCGAAGCATTTTGAGACAAGCTTGAGTCAGCCCGGTGTGAAAATTCTTGATCCGGCGACGGGAACGGGGACGTTTATTACGGAGTTGATTGAATATTTACCGAAGCGATATCTAGAGCAAAAATATAAGGAGGATCTGTTTTGCAATGAGGTAGGAATTTTGCCCTACTACATTGCAAATTTAAATATTGAATATACCTATCAGCAAAAGATGGGTAAGTTTGTAGAATTCAAGAATATCTGTTTTGTCGATACGTTGGATCACACGGCGTATCAGTTTAAGCAAGGTGATTTATTTGCTACGTCGGTCGAAAATACGGAGCGTTTAAAGCGGCAAAATGACGAACAAATTACGGTAATTATTGGTAATCCGCCGTACAATGCGTGGCAGGAGAATTTCAATTTACGGAATCCGAACCGTCCGTATGCGGGGATTGATAAACGGGTGAAGGATACGTATATTCGTGCGGGTCAGGCGCAAAACCAAATCGCGGTTTACGATATGTTTGTCCGGTTTTATCGTTGGGCGTGCGATCGTCTAACGTCTCAGGGCATGATTGCGTTTATCACTAACCGATCGTTCATCGACTCGAATGCATTTGATGGGTTTCGTAAGCTAATCGCGGAGGAGTTTGATCGGGTTTATATTGTGGATACTCAGTCGGATGTACGTAAGAATCCGAAGATTTCCGGCACGAAGAATAATGTGTTTGGAATTCAAACTGGGGTTGCTATAATGTTTCTACTTAAGGGAGTGCGGTGATTAAAGTCAATGAAAAGTCTGGAGTGTATCGGATCAGATTTAACTCAAGGACAGTTTGAGTTTACGCGCCATGCATTTAAGCGGGCGATCGAGCGAAATATTAGCGCTCAGGAAATCATAGAATGTGATAGCAAAATTAGGTTGATCGAAGATTATCCAGATGACAAGTATTCACCCAGTTGTTTGATTTTAGGATTTACCGAGGAGCGGCGGGCTTTACATTTACAGGTCTCACGCGCCGAAACACCACGGGTTAAGGTGATCACGTTATATGAGCCAGATCCAAAATCTTGGGAAGATTATTCAGTACGGAGAATGTCATGAGTCAGTGTCATGTGTGTAGTGGTGATCGGTTTCACGAGGAGGTAACGAGCGAAGTCTTTCGGATTGGCGATCGGCTTTTGTTGGTGGAAGATATTCCGGTGATGGTGTGCGATCGGTGTGGTGAGGAGATCTTTGATCGGGACACGATGGAACGGGTTCGGGTTTTGCTTCATGGTGATGCGCGTCCGATTCGTACGGTAGAGGTGGGTGTCTTTTCGTTTTAGTTTTTGTTTGATTTAGAGGTCAAAACTATGGCAAAGGCTGAGATTTATTATTTTTCGTTGACGGATGAGATGACGCGGGAGGATAAGCTTGCCTGGTTTAAAAATACAAAGTTCCAGGATATTCCGCTCGATCGCATTACGCCGGACAAAAAGCACAATTGGATCAATCTGACGGATAACGATTTTGATGAGTTGTTGCCGCTGATTGATAAAGAGGTAAAGGCTGGGAAATCAGAGAAAGCAATTTTTAAATTGTTTTCTCTTGGTGTCAAAACTGATCGTGATGAATGGATGTATGGACTAACTATTGAAGATGTAAGTCGAAAAGTTGATTACTTTATTAATGCTTATATGAATAAAGTAAATAAAAAGAAGAAAAAATTCCTCGAAATTAAGTGGGATTCAGAACTTCTACAGCACTCTATTCGAGGAATTCAAAAAACTTTTTATCAAGACTCAATTATCCCTAGCCCTAATCGACCATATTCCAAAAAATATTTATATTACGATCTGCACTTAAATAAACGATTACATAAGACTAGAGAAATTAAAAGAAATGAAGTAACGCAAAATATATTAATAGCCGTTACATGCCATACACAAATTCCTTTTGTTGTGCAAGGATTAGATTCTATTCCATCGATGGATGTGGGAGGTCGTCCTACACAAAATCTCCCCCTCTACCGCTACAACCCCGAAGGCGATCGCGAAGACAACATCACCGACTGGGGCTTACAACAAATCCAAACCCACTACAACGACCCAACCATCACCAAACCCGACATCTTCCACTACACCTACGCCATCCTCCACCATCCCGCCTACCGCCAAAAATACGAAATCAACCTAAAACGCGACTTTCCACGATTGCCCCTCTACGAAAACTTTCACCAATGGAAAACCTGGGGCGAACAACTCATGGATTGGCATATTCACTACGAAACCATCCCACCCCACGGCCTCCAACGCCACGACATTGACCACGGCAAAAAACATAAACCCGCCTACAAAGCCAAACTCAAAGCCGACAAAACAAACGGCCAAATTATCCTCGACACCGAAACCACCCTAACCGGCATCCCCGCGATCGCCTGGGACTACAAACTCGGCAACCGCAGCGCGATCGAATGGGTACTCGACCAACACAAAGAAAAAACACCCAAAGACCCCACCATCCGCGAACTCTTCAACACCTATCGATTTCTCGACTACAAAGACCACGTCATTGATTTGCTCGATCGCGTCTGCACCGTCAGCCTCCGCACCATGGAACTGATCACCCAAATGCCCGACACCGCCCAGCACCAACCCAAACCCCGTTAAACCATCAAGATCACGGCACACAACGATAAGTCCAGTCCCCTAAAGGTGTTCGACAATGACACTTGCAGCCCGCTCCGTCGGAGCCATCGTACGTGACGGAATTTATTTCGATATCAAAAACTGGAGCGATGAATTAATGGCCGATCGCAACCTCCTAGAAACCGCCGATACACTCTTCGCCCTACTCGAAACACGAAAAATCCCCTACCTCCTCGTCGGCGGAATCGCCATCTTGAGCTACATCGAAGGACGCAACACCCAAGATATCGACTTCATCTTTTCCCGAAAAGATCTCGATCGTCTCCCCGAACTCATTCTGCACGACGAAAATCGTGACTTCGCACGCGGCGATTTTCAATCACTCCAAATTGACTGCTTATTAACAGGTAATAAACTCTTTAAACGAGTACTGGAAAAATATAGAACACGTCGAACATTCGGGAATATCGAAATCGAATGCGCCACAGTCGAAGGGCTTATCTTACTCAAGCTATATGCTCTCCCCTCACTCTATCATCAAGGACAAATGGGACGCGCAAGCCTGTATGAAGGCGATATTACCCAACTGCTTTTAGGCCATGAAGTCAATCTCAAACCTTTGCTGAAAGAACTTTCCAAACACCTTTTAACCAGCGATCTCGAAGAAACGCAAGACATCATGACAGACATTCAGGCACGAGTTGCCCGAATGAAACGCCGATCGCAGCATAGCCAGACTCGAAACGATGACCTTAACGATGGCTAGTAACGCCAAACCATTCCGAGCCTTAAAACGTCCCTTTAATCCACAAGCCGCACAAACCGCTTCTTACCCACCTGCAACACGCGCCCAGCCAGATCCGCCGCACTCTCAAACGTCGCATTCACATCCTCCACCCGATCGCCATCGAGCCGCACCGCGCCGCCCTGGATCTGCCGACGCCCCTCGCCGCCACTTTTGCATAAACCGCTCGCCCCCAACACATAAAACAACTTTGCCGGAAACTCGATCGCCGCGATCGAAAACTCTGGCACAGCCTCCGCTGCGTCCGAACTGCCGCCGCTCGTGAGCGTCGCCGCGTCCTTCTGGGCTTGCAGCGCCGCCGCCTCGCCGTGATACTGCGTCACCACATCCAGCGCCAGCAGCTTTTGCGCCTCGCGTGGATTTTCCGGCAGCGTTTCGAGCGGGCGATCGGTCAGTAGCTCGAAATATTGCGCGACCAAACTATCCGGCGTCTTTTCCAGCTTGGAATACATCGAAAGCGCATCTTCCGACAAACCGACGTAATTATTCAGCGACTTCGACATCTTTTGCACGCCGTCCGTCCCGATCAAAATCGGCAGCAGCAAACCAAACTGAGTTTTTGCCGAGCCGAAATGTCGCTGAAGGTCGCGACCAACGGCAATGTTGAACTTTTGATCCGTGCCGCCCAGTTCGATATCGGCATCCACGGCCACCGAGTCGTAACCCTGCATTAACGGGTAGAAAAATTCGTGGAGGAAAATCGGGCTGTTTTGCTCATACCGCAGCGAAAAGCCCTCTTTTGCCAGCATTTGGCCAACGGTCATGGTCGAAAGTAGCTCTAGGGTTTTGCTGAGGTCTAGCCCGGAGAGCCATTCGGAGTTGTAGCGAATTTCGAGGCGTCCCGGTGTGTCGAAATCGAGGATCGGGCGCACTTGGTCGAGGTAGGTTTGGGCGTTGTGCTTGACCTGGTCGTCGGTGAGCTGCTTGCGGACTTCGGATTTGCCGGTGGGGTCGCCGATGCGGGCGGTGAAGTCGCCGATGATTAGGACTGCGGTGTGTCCGGCGTCTTGGAAGGCGCGGAGTTTGCGGACGGGGATGCTGTGGCCGAGGTGGAGGTCGGAACCGGTGGGATCGACGCCGAGTTTGACGCGCAGGGGTCGATCGGCCTGGGCTAACAGTTGGGCGATGTTGTCGCGGGGGCTGTCAGAGTCGGGCTGATTGGGGAAAATGTCGTCGGTGCCGCGATCGAGCCAGGATAGATCGGGAAGGTTTGAGGGGGTGGAGGTCGCGGAGGTCATAATTGCGCGTCAGGGTCGATCGCCGAAGCGGTAAATAGTGGAAAAAATACGAACAAGTGAAGACAAGGCAGAGGTTGATCATTTCGATCAGGTTTGAGCCATATCGCGTGGATTCACAGCGATAAAAATCATGCCTTGCCCCAAAGATTGAATCATACGAAACGCGACTGTGGCGACTGTTGGACGTTTAGCGTGGGCTTGACGAGTGACGCTCAGACCCGATCGAGACCATGCTCGATCGCAAAGCGGGCGAGTTCGATGCGGTTACGAGTATTGGTCTTTTCCAGCAGGCGGCTGACGTATTTTTCGATCGTACGTGAACTTAGAAACAGCCGATCGCCAATCTCGCTATTCGATAGCCCTTCAACTAATAGCGCCAGGGTTTCACGCTCGCGCTTGGTCAGGGTGATGGCGGCTCCTTTCGGGCTGAGAGCAGGGGGAAGGCTCGCTTCGGCCTCGCCCCCCGTGGGGTTTGAAAGCCCGGTCAACATCGCCCGATCGAGCAGATTTCGCACGATCGCCCCCAATTCCGTTAGCGCTACGGGCTTTTGGACATAGACATCAACCCCGGCTTTATAGCCGCGAATTCGGTTGTCCAACTCCGCGCGAGCCGTGAGGAAGACCACCGGCAAGAGGCGATATTGCGGCTGCTGTCGCAGCTTGCGAATGAACTCAAAGCCATCCATCTCCGGCATCAGCGCATCGGTGACCACCAGTTGCGGCTGATGCCGATCGACTTTGAGCAGCGCATCGCGACCATTCATCGCCGCGATCGCCACGTAGCCCTCCAGCTCAAAGTATCCGACCAGCGCAATACGCAGAGCCGGATCATCATCGACCACCAGAATGGTTAAGGGCATTGATTATTAACTGGATGACACCATCATTGCGATTTGGCTGTTTTTTCTAGCATAAGCTTCGATCGCTTCAGCATTTCCGGCACTTCGATCGGATAGTCACCGGTAAAGCAGGCCGAACAGAAATGATCGGGATTGCGATTGGTGGCGTCTAACATGCCTTTCCAGCTCAGATAGGCCAGCGAATCCACGCCAATTTGCTCGCCAATCTCTTGGACGGATTTGGTCGCGGCAATAAGCTGATCTTGGGTGTCGGTGTCGATGCCGTAGAAACAGGGATGGGTGACCGGCGGCGACGAGACGCGCATGTGGACTTCGGTGGCTCCGGCATTGCGAATCGCCTTGACCAGTTTGCGGCTTGTGGTTCCACGCACGATCGAGTCATCGACAATCAGCACCCGCTGACCGTCTAGCACATCCTTCAGCGGGTTCAGCTTCATGCGGATACCCGCTTCGCGCATCGACTGGGTCGGCTGGATAAAGGTACGACCGACGTAGCGGTTTTTGATCAGTCCTTCGGCGTAGGGAATACCCGAGCTGCGAGCAAAGCCGATCGCGGCGGGAATCCCCGAATCCGGCACACCGACGATTAAATCCACATCCGCAGGCGATTCCTTCGCCAAAATTTGACCGATGCGAATGCGATAACTATAAAGACTTTCCTCATCATTACGGCTATCGGGGCGAGCAAAATAAATCATCTCGAAGACACACAGTTTCGGTTTCGCCTCTTGCCAAGTGGTGCTGTGCAAACCATCACCGTCAATGCGGACAATCTCGCCCGGTTGCACATCGCGCAGATATTTCGCGCCGATGATATCGAGACCACAGCTTTCGGAGGCCAGGACGTAACCGCCTCGTTCGAGCTGACCGAGCACGAGGGGACGCACTCCATTCGGATCTCGAATACCGTAGACGGCATCGGGGGTAGAGATCGTCAGACTGAATGCGCCGTGACAATAGTCAAGCGCTTCCTTAATCGCTTCGATCCAATCTTTACCATTATCGACTTCCACGCCGATCGCCAGGGCGATCGCTTCCGAGTCGCTGGTGGTATCAAAATTGCAGCCGAGATCATCGAGGTGCTGGCGTAGCTGCGGCGTGTTGACCAGATTGCCGTTGTGGGCGAGGGCGAACTTACCTCGGCGGGTGTCGATGATTGCCGGTTGGGCGTTGCGAAGATGGCTCGATCCGGTCGTGGAATAGCGATTGTGGCCGATCGCATGGGTTCCGCTAAGTTCCGAGAGAATTTCCTCGTCAAAGACCTGGGAGACCAGACCCATATCTTTGTGAGAGTGAACGCGGCCATCCTCAAACGCGGCTATCCCGGCGGATTCTTGACCTCGGTGTTGCAGTGCGTACAGCCCGAAGTAGGTCAGTTTGGCGACATCTTCATTCGGCGCAAAGACGCCAAAAACACCACAAGCCTCATGTGGCTTATCGTCGTAGCTGTCGTGGCAATATTCGAGGGAATCGTTAGGAATCATGGACTCAGGAGAGAAGTTGGACGGGGCGCAGCCGATCGAAGACAAAATGTGTGATATCGGTTAATACTAAAAAAATTAAGGCTAAAAAAAGCAACGGCGATCGGGCTGATTATTATCAGGTGTGAGCAGACGCCATCATAAAAGGTGCTCGGCACTCTACCAATAGAGTTACACGGAAACTAAAAAGGTCTTTAAATTTTCTCAGACTCTTACGCTTGCGCCTCGCCTCGTTGCGAGTTCCGAGTGCTTCAAGGAGTCGAGTCTTGATTTACAGCTTATTGGGTGAGCAAAAGGCTGAAACCGTCTCTGAAGACATCATAGGTGCGAAACGGACGTATACACCAGTTCTGGCGACGAAGCATCTCAGTTGTACACAACCGAATCGGCAAGCTAGCCGATGCAATAAGGCCAAAACTAGCGTCGAGATTGACCTTATGAGCGGATGTGATCCGGGACTTTTGCGCCGATCGCTCCGATCTTGATCGGCGGATCGCGTAAGCTGCTAGGTCAGTGACCGTTACGCGTATATGACGTCAAATTTAGGTCAGCGCTCAGGTCACATTGACGCCACGTCAACCCCTATAGCATTTCGTGCGATCGGAGAATCCTATGGTTTTCATTCCCGTCATTCTCGCTGGTGGTAAAGGCGAACGATTTTGGCCGTTGAGCCGCGTCGCCCGCCCGAAGCAGTTTCTCTGTTTGGACGGCAGCGGACGGACGCTGATGCAGGCAACCGCCGATCGCCTGTTGCCGATCGCGGGCGGTTGGGAAAACCTTTGGGTGATTACGGCGTCACACCTGGAGGCCGGTTGTCGCGAGCAACTGCCGGAGATGCCCGCCGAAAATTTGCTAGTCGAGCCGGAAGGTCGCGATACGGCGGCGGCTGTGGCCTGGACGACGATCGAGATTGCCAAACGCTATGGCGATGAAGCGGTGATCGGTTTCTTCCCGGCGGATCACTGGGTCGATCGCCCGGAACGCTTTGAAGCGACGCTCAAAACTGCCGCGAAATTGGCGACCGATCGTCCGGCGATCGTCACCCTCGGCATTCAGCCCAACTATCCGTCCACAGGCTACGGCTACATTGAGCAGGGCGAGTCGATCGGTCAGATTCAGGCTGATTCAGGTGAGTCAGACGAATCGGGCTTAGAAGCATTCACCGTCAGCCGCTTCACGGAAAAACCCGATCGTGAAACCGCCGAAGCCTTTCTCGCCAGCGGTCGATTTAGCTGGAATGGCGGCATTTTCGTCTTCCGCGCCGGGGTTGCCCTAGCGGAATTAAAAACCTATGTTCCGCAGTTAATCGAACAACTCGAAACCCACGGCGTCGAGATTTATCCGACGTTGGAAAAAATCAGTATTGATTACGCGCTGATGGAAAAAACCGAGCTAGCCTACGTGTTGCCGGTGACGTTTGGTTGGGATGATCTCGGCGATTGGAATGCGATCGAGCGGTTGATGAAGCTTCAGGCGAAAACCGCTGATGGTACGGAACTTGATAACGTGGAACTGGCGCAACACATCGGCCATGAGACCCACGGATCGATTTTCTATGCGAGTGATGACGACGAAGTGATCGTGACGATCGGGCTGGATGATGTGGTCGTAGTTCGCGATGGCAATGCCACGTTAATCGTTAAAAAAGACCGGACGCAGGAAATTAAACAGGTGCTCAAAACGCTAAAATCTGACCCGAAATTTGACACGTTACTTTGAGACTTTAAGACTTTAAGACCTTGAAACCTTGAAATAAATTTCCCGATTCAACCCACACATTAGGCCGAGATAAACGACCGACACGGCCTAATGTGGCGTGTATTTTATGCGATCGCGCCGTCAGCGGCGTCTAGCTATTATGACTTTTTCTTTTAGTACCCCATACCGCGCGGCCTGCGGACTGTTGCTGCTCACCCTCGCGAGCTGTAGCCCCACAGTTCCCCCTCCCGAATCCAGCACGAATACGCCCGACACTGCCGCAACCGATCGCCCGAGCGCAATCCCTGAGCCAGGGGAATCGACCTCCTCGATCGCGCCTCCCGGCCAGACCGATCGCGATCAGTCCTCCAAGCCTGACCCGATCGCCGCCGCGCCCAACAGCGCCGCCACGGCTGACAGCATTCGCATCCTGAGCTGTAAGACCAGCGGCGGCCTGGTCAACGATCCAAATGGCCCGCTGAATGTTCGCAGTGCGCCGGATACGGGTAGCGATAATGTGGTCGGATCGATCGCGGATGGTGCGCCGGTGTCGATCGTGGGCGATCGGGGCAACTGGTGGCAGATCGACGCGCCGGAAACGGGCTGGGTCTCGAAAAATCTGATTGATAGCACCTGTAACGAAAAAATTGCGCGGATCGAATTCTCCCCCAATACCGCCAGCGTCACCCTGAGCGATCGCTTCCTCGGAACGGGCTACCATCACTACCTACTCGAAGCCCGCGCCGGTCAAGAATTAACGATCGAAGCCCTTGATGACGCCAGCCCGCTCCCGTTTGTGATTGCACCCGACGATCGCGACATCACCGATGGTGTCGGCAATACCAATGCGACCCAATGGTCTGGCACACTGCCCGAAGATGGCGACTACACCCTTGTTTTTGACTCAAACTTTCGTGGATATACCTACGAAGTTATGCTGAATGTTAAATAGTTTTTGCACATCAGCAGACCTAATTCAGCTTTAAATTCACTCAAATTCAATAAATGCTAGATTCGACCCAAGATAAAATCGATAATCGTTGTCGATCGAGCCGTTAATGAACGATTTTTTCAATCTTGAAATTGAAGCAGAGGATAATCCGGGGTGGGTTCGATCGCGCGTTGCTGCGCCTGAGACGATCGGTCTAGTGCCGGTTTTGCCGGTTAAGCTCAACTGGGAGGAACTCACCCAAGAACAGCAGTGTTCTCGCGCTTGGGTGGAAATTGACCTCGACGCGATCGGCGAGAATGTAACGCAGATCCGCGCCAAGCTCCAGTCCAAAACGGCTTTCATGGCGATCGTCAAGGCGGATGGTTACGGTCACGGCTCGGTATACGTGGCGCAGGCGGCCTTGATGGCAGGAGCCACCTGGCTCGGCGTTGCGACCGTATGGGAGGGGGTGGAATTGCGTCAGGCAGGCATCACCGCGCCGATTTTGGTGCTCGAAGCGATTAGCGATCGCGATCGGGTGATCACCGCGCGAGACCACCAGCTTGATCTAACGATCGCCTTTCCAAAACAAGCCGCCGCCTTATCCGAACTGTTTGCCAGCTCCGAAATCCCGCAACCCGTTCACCTCAATATTGATACGGGGATGTCGCGGCTTGGTGTGGACTGGACTCAGGCCGAGCAGTTTGTCCGCCTGTTGCGCTGCCTGCCCGGTTTGGAGCTTAAAACCATTTATTCGCATCTGGCCACCGCCGACGAGCCGGACACAACAATGGTACAGGAGCAGCATCGACGCTTTGCCAGCGTCTTAACTCGTTTGCGGGCGATCGGCTGCGATCAGCCGATTCATTTCAGCAATTCCGCCGGGGCGATCGCCTTTCCCGAGCTCCACTACGACATGGTGCGCGTCGGGCTGGCACTGTACGGCATCGCCCCCGCCCCCCACCTCGCCAACCAGATCACGCTACGCCCTGCGATGAGCGTCCGCGCCAAGGTCACCCAACTGCGAACCCTGCCGCCCGATCGCGGCGTCAGCTACGGCCACCGCTTCGTCTCGGATCGCGAAACCAAGCTCGCCACGGTGAGCATCGGCTATGCCGACGGTGTGCCGCGTTTGCTGTCGGGGCGGCTCTCGGTGGCGATCGGCGGACAACTCGCCCCCCAGGTCGGGACGATCACGATGGACCAGCTTTTGGTGGATGTCACGGATCTTGCCCAGGTCGAGGTCGGTGATACGGTCACGCTCATCGGCGATGATGGCAACCACCGACTCACCGCGCAACAGTGGGCAGAGACGATCGGCTCGATCCCCTGGGAAATCGTCTGCGGCTTCCGCCAACGTTTACCGCGTCTCTACCGCTCAACAACAGGCTTGATCGATCCGGCTCCAGAGCCTAGCGAGTCCCGCGATTTCAAGCATGGCGGCGGTATCTAGCCCGGTTTCTAAGCAGGTAGGGCGAGAAGTTGGACTTTTTGGAAAAGTCCGACTTCTGGGATGGGCGATTTTTCCGAGCCATACTCTACCCCTAGACACCGGTTATTCGTCGCCCGGATCTTGTTGCTGCTCAAAGCAGGATTGCCAAATGTTTTGGAAATCCTCCGGTGGTTCACCACCTTCGGTCACAGCCCGATCGAGCGCCATAAATTCAGAGAACGTATAGGTTGTTTGAATATTTTCGAGGCCACACTCACAGGCAGCTTTCACCTGATCATTGCCTTCACTACCGGCCATACAGCCATTGAGAATATTATCTGTGACCTGGGTCGGATACGGCGGGCCACCCTTCGCTTTCGCGACCTCGGTGTAACACGCGCCGGTGAGTTCCAGCATTTCAATGGGGAGGTTACCTCCTTCGGTCACAGTTTGATTCATGTCCCGAAATTCATCAAACGTATAGTTTGCTTGAATCTTGCTGATCGTACATTGACAAATTTCGTCGGCATAGTCGAAGCCGCTACCAAGACAACCTTCAATAAAGTTATCGACGGTCTCTTGAGGATAGCCGCCCTCGGATGTCTTGTTACAGGCGGTTAGGGAAACTGCCGCAATCGAGAGCAGACCGAGCCCAGCGCGTCGTAGTTTTGAGTGGGTCATAGGAAAGATGTGAAAGATCAGACTCTAGAGTGCGAGCGAATGGCAGTTCGACCGCAAAACGCTAATACTCTAGCATTGCGGCCTGTGTGGCATGGAGTCGCCGATCGCTGGCGCAGCGGTTCGGCTTCCAAGTCGGCCAAAAAATAAACCGTCACTTCAGACCTCGTTAGACCTCAGAGGTTTTGAAAACCTCTGATACGAAATCCGGCTACGCATAGGCTTAGATCGCCGCTTTAGGTGAACACCGCACTTCGACAAGCTCAGTGCTCATAGATGCTGTTTGCTGTTCCCATACAAAATCGGATTTCGTATGAGGTCTCGCTCCCACTAATTGACCTCGGGTCACAGTGCAGAAAGAGGCGCAATTTGCTAGGTTGAGCGGGTTTTGAAGGCGCTGCGGCGCAGGATTGGGCGCGAATGCCATACGTGGGTGAATTGGCAGCACTGGGAGCGGCCTTGGTTTGGTCGATCGCGTCGATGGTGTTTCAGCGCTTGGGCGTGACGATCGATCCGCTGCGGCTGAATGTACTGAAAGGATTGGTCTCAGTCTCGCTGTTCATCCTGACCATTCGCCTGGGGGGCGCGATCCTCCCGGATCTGGATCGCACTGCGATCGCGCTCATCGGCGGCAGCGGTCTAATTGGTATCGGACTCGGCGACACCGCCTTTTTCAAAGCCCTCAACTGCCTCGGCCCACGACGCACCCTGCTCCTCGTCACCAGTGCCGCGCCGATGACGGCCTTGCTGGCGATGCTGACTCTAGGTGAAGCGTTGTCGATGCAGGCGATCGGCGGGATTGCTGCGATCGCGGGGGGGATTGCCTGGGTGATTAGCGATCGGGTGGTTGATGTGCAGGGTAGAGGGGTCTGGTGGCAGGGCGTTTTGTGGGGACTCGTCGCGGCGGGGTCTCAGGCGGTGGGGGTGGTGTTGTCCCGTGCGGCGCTGGCCGATACGGACATTTCGCCGCTCTGGTCAACGGTGCTGCGAATTGCGATCGGCATCGTGCCGTTATTGCTCTGGGAAGTCCTGGGGATCGTGCGCTACAAGGCAGAACGGCAGGCATGGCGGCACATTCTCACCACCCCAAAGATGATCGCCGCGATTCTCATCGGCTCATTTTTCGGAACCTATCTCGCCATCTGGCTACAGCAAACCTCGATTAAATTTGCACCGGTTGGCATCGCCCAAACCTTGACCTCGACCAGCCCGCTATTTGTCTTGCCGCTGGCGGCGTGGGCGGGCGATCGCATCAGTGGCCGATCGTTGTGCGGCGTGGCGATCGTCTTACTCGGGGTGGCGATGTTGTTTCTGCGCTAGGGCGATCAGCTACATCAAAATTAAACGAGAGTTATAGTCAGTTCAATAAAAAATGAGACATATTGATTCTGTTCTGCTCTTTCAAAAACCGCGTTTCGACTCCGCTCAACGCTCTCAGTGTGTTCTAAAAACGATTGGACTGACTATAGACCCCGAGTGAACCCCGAGTGAATCGATGATGAAGGCTAAACACTTAGCTACGACGCCAATTTATCCATCGATCGCCACGGTGATTTTAGCGGGGGGATATAGTCGGCGGATGGGGCGCGATAAGGCGTTGGTGTTGTGGCAGGGGGAGCCGATGTTACAGCGGGTCTATGCCGTGGCGCGATCGCTCACGCCGCGATCGATCATCCTCTCGGCGTGGAACGATCGCTACGCCGATCTTGACCTACCGGGCTGCGAATTCCTGAACGATCGCCACCCCGGATCGGGGCCAGTCGTTGCGCTCGATCAAGCTTTCCTAAACTTTGAGAATGTGCCCATTCAAGCCAATCAAGCCAATCAAACGCCAGAATGGATTTTGCTGTTAGCCTGCGATTTGCCGAGTCTCGATCGCGATCGCGTGGCGCAATTGTGCGATCGCGTGGCGCATTGTGACGATCGAACCGTCGCGATCGTGCCGCGTACGGATCGCGCCTGGGAGCCGCTCTGTGCGCTCTATCGCCGGACGGCACAGCCGCGATTGCAGGAGTTTATCCAGGCGGGAGGGCGATCGTTTCAGCGTTGGTTTGAGCCGTTGGCCGCGATTCCCGGCGCGATCGAGACGGTGGCGATCGCGGCAGACGATCGGGCGTGGCTCCACAACTGCAACACACCCGCTGATTTAGAACCGGGCGACACCATCAGCGCATAGCCCCGCCCCTGCAAATTTTGCGATGCTGATTGACCGAACAGCGAACTCGATCGCTACACTATTAGCAAATTCTTCGCGAACTTCTGTCGAATTCAAACTTAACCATGCGCTTGCTTCACACCATGCTTCGGGTCGGTAATCTAGACGAATCGATCGACTTTTATTGCAATGTCCTCGGGATGAAACTCCTGCGCCAAAAGGAATATCCCAGCGGCGAATTCACCCTAGCTTTTCTCGGTTACGGCGACGAGTCTGACACCACCGTGATCGAACTGACCTATAACTGGGGCGTGACGAGCTACGATCTCGGCTCGGCCTATGGTCACATCGCGATCGGTGTTGATGACATCTACGGAACCTGCGACCAGATCAAAACGCGCGGCGGTAAAGTCGTCCGCGAGCCCGGACCGATGAAACACGGTTCGACGGTGATTGCCTTTGTGGAAGACCCGACGGGTTACAAAATTGAGCTAATTCAACTCGGGACACAGGGCGCGGCAAAGGCGTCGTAGGGCAATCTTTGGGACGCTGGAGAAACCGTTCGGAGCGCTTGTTAAATCAACATAAGTTTTGCCACAGTTCCCGAGAGACTCCGGAATCGGCCTGAAAGTTGGCGAACACATCGACAGAAGTCGATCGAGATTCGTGTGGTTTTAATGAAACGATTGGCGTCATCTCGGGTTCGTTTCGGGTTTGTTCCCCCTCTCGCGAGCTGAACATCAAACATCAGTTTGCTCGACACCCAGATCGCGCCAAAACAGATAGACCGCGCCCCAATCTCATCGGCGATCTAACATTTCGAGACCAATGCGCGGTCGATCGCCATGCAACAATTGCCACTTCCCGATCTCAATAAACGCACGTCCAAAACAGCCCAAAACAGCGCTAATCGCCCGAATAAACCAATTCGATTGATCCAGGATCGGACTCGTACGCGTTCTAGCACCGCAACAATGGATAGCCAGAGCCCCGCGCCGGATCAGCCGAATCAGTCCGTTCCCCCCGGTGGTTTGATGTCGATTACGGAGATCGACACGATCGACACGAGCAAACCATCACGTAGATCTGATCCATCCGATCGCTCCGATCCATCCGATCGCTCCGATCGCTCTGATCGCGCTGAAATCACGTCACTATTCGATTTACTGGGCATTGGAACCAGCATCGCCACCAGCATCACCCTGGGAGTTTGTGGGTATTATGCCCATGAATTAATCGACCCGGAAGTTGATGTCGCCTTGCTGCCCGAGATTCCCACCTCTGACGAGACGAGCCGTCTCGATCGCACACGCCTGACGAGCCTCGCCGATGTGTCGGGAAATATGGCGATCGCGACACCCGAATTTTTGCCCAGCCTACGGAACGAGACACGCCAATGGGGTAGCGATCTACATCGCTTCGTCCGAGCACTGCAAGCACCACGCGCGACACCGAAATTAGCCCTAGCCAATCGCGAGCTAGCGCCGCAATATCCCGCCAATCCGATGATCGAACGTTGGCTCGATCGCAGCTCTGGGGTTCAATCCGACCCCGCCGGGGAACGTCAGATCTATTTGGCCAAAACCCAAGCGATGAAAAGTCAGTTTTCGGCGGCGATCGTTGAATTGCAAAAAATCCCGCCGACCTCACCGAACTACGACATCGCCCAAGCCAAAATCACGGAATATAGCCGATCCCGAGACGTTCGCGCCCGTGTCTCGCTACAAGTTGCCTACGATTTAGCCGCTGCCGGTGACTTTAGCGGCTCCCTGGCGTTTCTGAACGAAATCCCGGCAGAAGCATCGATTTACGCCACTGTTCAGCAAAAACGGCTGGAATATACCCAAAAACGAGACATTCAGGCGAAAACCTGGCTCTATCGCGCGAAAAATTTGGCGGCGGCGATGCAATACGGCGAGGCGATCGCGGTGTTGCGCGTCATTCCCCAGGGAACATCCGTGTACGGAGAAGCGAAACAGAAAATTCTGGAATATAGCAAAAAACGATTTGCTTAGGACGTATCAAAAAAAGCTGAGAGCACTGAGCGGAGTCGAAGTGCGGTTTTCAACTTAGACGAGAGTGTCCTAATTTAATCGGCTTCTGCTATATCACCAAATCTCAGTCGTGATTGAACAGCAGCGACTTGAACAGCAAAAGACCAATTTTGTACCGCAGCCGGAACCTCCAGAAGCAACGTGACAGGACTGGTGCAGAACCATTCGAGAAGTCCGACTTTTTGAAAAAGTCGGACTTCTCGCCCTCTGTGGGACTTGAACCCTTACGGCTGCCCCGGCGAAACCTTTACCTTGGCGGTTTGATCGGCTTCTAACTCAATCAGCTCGATCACCTGCGTGAGTAAAGCCTCAAGATTGAGTGGTGCGGTAATACAGCGATCGGCTCCGCTCGTGAGACATTGTGAGGTTTCTTCAGGCCGATCGCTATTACCAATCATGACAATCCGCAGCGTGGCTGTTTCCCGAGAACTCCGCAAAATTGAGGTCAGCTCGCAGCCATCAATGCCATCGAGCCGACGATCGACGATCGCCACGATCGGGCGTAAGACGCGGATTTGCTCCAGCGCCGTTGACCCATCAAGCATCCAAATCACCTGCAATCCTGCCGCCGTCAGCACATCGCACACCAAGGTTGCATCATCATCGCGGCTGGTCACGAGCACGATGTGTCCCTGGGGAATATGGGGCGCGGTACGCAGCGCCGATGGAATCGCCATTTCGGGCGAAGCGGGCTCATTCGCTTGGGGGAGAGACACCGTAAAACACGATCCGACGTCGGGCTCGGATTGCACCTCGATCGTGCCGTTGTGTAGCTCGACGAGCTGCTTGGTTAAGGCCAATCCGAGACCCGTGCCGCCATACTCGCGGGTGTAGGTTCCCTCCAGTTGGCGGAAGCTTTCAAAGAGTGATGCTTGCTGACTTTGAGGGATGCCAATCCCGGTATCTTCGATCGCAAACACCACCTGGTCGGCGTCACGGCGAACGCTGACGGTGACCCGGCCTCCGGTGAGCGTAAATTTAATCGCATTGCCCAACAAATTGAACAGGATTTGATTAACGCGGGCGCGATCGGCGCGAAATTGGTCGAGTTCTGCCGGGATCTCTAGCTTGAGGTCGAGCTGAATGCCGTTCACCGTCGCTCGATCGATCGCGGTACGAATGACGTGGCGGGCGAGCTGTGAGAGCGAAAATTCTGCGATCCTAAGCTGAGTTGCCCCAGATTCGAGTTCCGCCAAGTCGAGCAGATCATCGATCAGCTCCAGTAGATGCTCGCCGCTGTCGTAGATGGTGGTGAGATATTCCCGCTGCTTGTCGTTCAGGTGGCCAAATGACCAGCGCAACAGCGTGGAGGACATGCCGATGATGCAGGCCAGCGGCGTCCGCAATTCATGACTCATCATCGACAGGAATTCCGTCCGCGTTTGTTTTGCGGCTTGGGTTGTTTGGAGAGCGTCATGAAGCTGATGCGCCTGTTGTTCGGCAGCCTGTTCGATCATGTATTTTTGCTGCTGTAGCTCGGCGACGGCGTGGGCTTGCTGGATGGCAAGGCTCATATCGGCGGCAACGTAGCTCAAAAAGTCGCGATCGTATTGCGACCACGATCGCGGTTGGTCGCATTGCTGGGCGAACAAAACGCCCCACAGGCGATCGCGTAAATGCAGTGGGACAATCACCTGAGATCGCACCTTGGCGGCCTTGAGTGCCTTGCGCTCACGCTTTGACACCTTTGGACTCGCAAGATTATCGATCGCGATCGGCGCCTCAAACGCCTCTAGCTGTATCCCCTCGGGCAAAAAATCACGGACTAACACCGTTGGTATTTGGAGCGACCCAATTTCTGGCGAAATCAGCGCTTCATAGACGATCGATCCGCCACGCTGGGCGATCGTCTCTGTCGGGTCGATCGACGGTTTCGGAATCTCTGCACGGTGCGAAAACTGGTAGATGGCGAGACGATCGAGCTGGAGAAAGTGACGAGCGCGGCTGATCGTATCGCGCAAAATATCCACGAGGATAATATCGGCCTGTTCTTCCTCTGCGGTTTCGCTGTCCGTCGTCGAGATGGAAAGATTAGCAGCATTAGACGCGATCGGATCGAGATCTAGGCTCTGAGGCTGCGCCGTAGACCTCGTCGATTCAGATGCCAGAGTGTCGCGCAGTTCACTCTCCGCTTCCCACGCTGCGATTAAGTCCAGGGCGGAATGCTCAAACCACGGATGTAAATCCGCATCATTTTGCAGCAATGTTGTTGCGTGGGCGCGAAGACTATCCGGCAGGCAATACCCCGTCAGATTTTCCGTTTCTGCCTCTAATAGAAAAGCTCGGATCGCGTCGCGATCGAAGGCAAGCTGAACCTCGAAATTTTCATCTTGATCCTCTTGATCGCCTCGATCGTCACTTGAACGCTCCGGAAAATCCTCGACGCTGTTGGTCGATCGAACGCCACAGATCACCGCGCAAAACTGGGGCGAGATCACTAAAGTTAAACGTTGTCCATCGGGCGGGAGAACGGCGAGATCGGTTTCGGAAAAGGCGATCGTGGTCTCACGTCTGAGATCGGATGAGCTAAGTATCGCTTCGCACAGCCACGCTTGCAGTCGATCAAGGGTCGATGCACGCAATGTATGTCGTAAAGCTAGCGTGCGAAAGTGGCTCATTAATGAATGACGACTGTGATTACAGCCTTAATGCAAGCAAGGAGAACTGGTCAACATATAGAAACAACGCGGCAATTCATTGCGTCCCGTCAAACGGGCTTTTGAAGCCGACCATTTTTCCTGTACTCATGGCTCAGGTCGGTCTTGATTAGTTTCTATGTTACGCCGACCTTCTCGTGAACCCTGCCTTCGATCGTTGAAACTTTCGATTCTATACAGCGACAACAATTTTTCTGGTTAAAGACAGGCTATTCCAGCAACTCTGCCTTGGCACTTGAGCGATCCGTCTTTCATTCAGCGTCCAGGTTAATCATGCTGAGACGTTTTACCTTTTGCGGCATTCTTGATGCATTACACCGAATCCTATCGCCTCGTGATGAAGCCGCGTAAACCTGCGATCGTCTCTCATACAGATCGAGGACGCTACTATGCAGACCCTTCGCCTGGAAACGGTTCGCCGAAATTTTTAATCTCTAAGGCGGAAGCTTCCAGGCGCGGACAGGCTCGACCCGGAAGCCCTAGAGCGTATCGGGATCGACGCCTAAAGCCCGGAGCTGATCGGCGAGGCGGGTCGCCCACTTTTTCGCTCGTTCGGTGCGTTGATTGGCCTGACGTAATTGCGACTCAGCGAGATCGGCACGCTTTTCGTTTTCGTCGCGTGTGAGATATTCCTGCTGCGCCAGTTCGTAGCCCGTGGGTAAAACCAGCCCGTCGTTATCGCACCAGCGCAACCACTGCCCTTCACAATTTTCGATATTGCCCGACCACAACACCAGCCCTAAGCCCACCTGATCCAGCCAGACCGATTCACTCACGCGATCGACCTTCGCGATCTCAAAGAAGCACTTCCCGCGTAGCTCAAAGATGTGCAACACGGTTTCGCCGAGGAGCGCGTGAGGGTCGTAAACCACGTAATAGCTGACGCGCATCCGTTCGTAGAGCGCCAGTTTTTGGCCGAGTTCTTCGCCGTTGCGATCGGAGACGATTTCGATCGTCACATCCGGCGGCTTGCCAAACTGCCAGAGAAAGTACGGATAATTGCGGCGATCCCACCAATCATCAGACACATCCAAACTCAGCAGAACGTCGGGAACCACCAAGGGCTGACCGTGAGAATGCAAGATGCCAATATTGGCCTCGACGAGGAATGACTGGCCGCGCAACGAGGTGTAGAGCGAATCGGTGAGCAATCGCTTTTGCTTGGCAATCGCGAAGTCGTCGATCGGCGTCGTGCTGTCGGCAACGAGGTCGCGCAAACCAGCGAGCATTCCGTCATCCGTGAGCGGGGCAGACTGAACCATGGCTTCGTGCTGTGAATAAGAGTCGGGGTCGGGCTATGACGATATCTTAGGGTAGCGCTCAAAGGACGCGCGGTCTGCATCTTTTGGGCGTGAATTTTCGATCTGCAACATTTTCGGTCGAGTTCGACTGGTTTGATCGGTATTGATCGGTTCGATCCGAGTTCTCCCGATTATCCGGGCTGGCTCGCGAAATTTTTCGGATCTTGGTCGCGACGGTGGCGCAGCGGAATCTCTGGCCCGGATCGATCGCCTGCGATCGCCGCGATCGCTTCCAACGATGTTCGTAGATGCTTGGCGGCGTAAATCGACATATCGCGCGGTACATTGACCCGATCGCGCAAATACCGCAACGCCACATCCGAACCGTCGGGCGGTGTCGGTGCTTCACCCGTGATTAGGTGCGTCAGAGCGCAGCGGAGCGCGAGATCAAAGCGATCGTCGTCCAGCGGATTCACCCGGATAATATCGGCGCGATGTTTACAGACCCGGTGCAGCGCTTCGACTCGCGCCGTCTCCGGTTCGGCATACTTCACGTCGGGCAAATCAAACCAGGGGCCACTGTCAACATGAGCCTGATTTTGCAGCGCTTCCGGCTCGTTATTGCTATAGCAACCGCCCATTTGCGGTGGTAGATCGTGAACGTGGGTATGAAAATCGCTCTGGGTTCCGCGATAGGTCGATCGCGTTTCCATCGCGTCAAACCAGGCGGCAAAACGCGGATTTTCCTCACGTAGGGAATAGCCTTTGTAGTAATACAAACTGGCGTTCATCCGTTCGACGTAGGGCGTAAAAATCACGTCGATCGCGCTAAAGTCGTCCAGGAAATAGGGGCTTGGTGTTTTGCCTAGCGCCGCCTCAACAGCGGTTACAACATCCACAAACTGGGCGCGATCTTTGTGATCCTGGCGCTGCGATCGGCTCGGATAGCACAGCCAAGAACACCAGGCACGAAACAACAGCCGCTCTAGCTGGCGCAGCGGTATCGCCGCCTGATCGAGCAAGCTAATACCCAACGGCTCGAAAGCGTCCTCCAGCTCAAGCAAAATCTCATCACTTTCGGTAATCAGTCTGCCGTCCAGCTTCACCGCCGGTAGCATTCCCGACGGCACAATCTGCTTGTACCACCGCTCTTTTTCGCCGTAGCAAAACATCGTGACTTTTTCGATGCGATAGGGAATTTGCTTTTCCTCTAGCCAGAGCCAGACCTTTTGGCAATAGGGACACCAGGCGTGATTATCGCGGTACAGCGTCACCCGCACTTGGTCTTCCGATCGGCCAAACAGCCGCAAACGAGCGCGTGAATTCGTCGGCCCATTCACCGTATCGATCGCCAAGTCAGCGCGTTGTTCCAGTTCATCCCAGCGAAGCGGTGTAGCAGTCATAGAGCGATGTCGTACATCCAAAGGCCAGCCCTAGCGGGTATAGCACAAAACTCCAGTCCCACCAATACAATCGCCAGCAAAAACCCGAACTCAAGCTAACTCTAGCGAGAAGTCCGACTTTTACAAAAAGTCGGACTTCTGAGATGAGCGATTATTTTTGGACACTACTCTTTTGGAGAATACTCTTTTGAACACTACGTTTAGGCGTCGTAGTAGAGCATGAATTCGTATGGGTGCGGACGCAGACGCATCGGGTTAACTTCGTTATCGAGTTTGTAGGTAATGAAGTTGTCGATGAAGTCTGCCGTGAAGACGCCGCCAGCCGTCAGGAACGCGTGATCCCCCGCCAGAGCGCTGAGTGCGCCTTCGAGCGATCCGGGAGTCGAGGGGATCTTGCTGAGTTCTTCGGGGCTGAGTTCGTAGATGTCCACATCCAGCGGGCTACCCGGATCGATTTTGTTGGTGACGCCGTCGATACCGGCCATCAGCATCGCGGTGAAGCTGAGATATGGGTTCGCGATCGGGTCGGGGCAGCGGAACTCAAAGCGTTTCGCTTTTGGGTTAGATCCAGTGAGCGGAATCCGGATCGACGCCGATCGATTCCCTTGCGAATAGGCCAGGTTTACCGGGGCTTCAAAGCCGGGAACGAGACGTTTGTAGGAGTTTATTGAGGGGTTCGAGAACGCCAAAATCGACGGGGCATGTTTGAGGATGCCGCCAATAAAGTACAGCGCGGTTTCGCTGAGGTCAGCGTAGCCATCACCGAAGAAAATCGGCTCGCCATCTTTCCACACGGACATGTGGGTGTGCATACCGCTGCCGTTGTCGTTCAAAACGGGCTTGGGCATGAACGTTGCGGTTTTGCCGTGCTTACGCGCGACATTTTTAACGACGTATTTATAAATCAGGACATGATCCGCAGCGGAGATCAGATCCGAGAATTTCATCCCCAGTTCGCACTGACCGGCGGTGGCGACTTCGTGGTGATGCTTCTCGACGGGGACGCCGCATTTTGCCAGCGTCAGCAGCATTTCGGTACGGATATCTTGCAGCGTATCCGACGGCGCGACGGGGAAATAACCGCGTTTGTAGCTCGTTTTAAAGCCGAGGTTACCACCTTGCTTCTCACTTTTTTCATGGCGGCCAGTGTTCCACTGACCTTCATCTGAGTCGATGTGGTAGTAGCCTTCGTGCTCGTTTTGGTCGTAGCGCACATCGTCAAAGATGAAAAATTCTGGTTCGGGGCCGCAGTACACCGCGTCGCCGAGACCCGAGGCTTTGAGAAATTCCAGACCTTTTTGGGCGATCGAGCGGGGGTCGCGATCGTAAATTTCGCCGGTACGCGGTTCAATGATCGAGCAAATCAGGCTCAGGGTCGGCACTTCCATAAACGGGTCGATCCAAGCCGTTGTCGGATCGGGAACCATCGCCATATCCGACGCATTAATGGCTTTCCAACCGCGAATACTCGAACCATCGAAGGCCACACCCTCGGTAAAGGCCGTTTCGTCGATATAGGTCGCATGGAATGTGCAGTGATGCCAAACCCCGAGGATATCGACGAACTTGAGGTCGATCAGTTCGATCGCCTCATCCTGAATCATCTTCAGGACATCCTTTGCGGTTGCAACCATTGAGTTTATGTCTCTGTGCGACTGGACAGGTGGGCGATCGATCGTCGGCAAACAGGGGGAGAATTCGAGGGAGTCGGGATCTGGTTGTCGGGACGGCTAACGTATTTTGCTTAGTTTGCTTAAGTTTTGGACGGTTGACTGGCGGTCGAACGATCGCCGATCGTCTTGATTTTTGTGAAACGAACGCCCCCTTTATTCGCATCCTGGGGAGTATGAACTATTATTGAGGTCGCGATAGCACTCGCCAATCTTGACAAATAATCAATACAGCCCGCTTCAAAAATATATATTAAGAGGAAAATATGCAGGACGCGATTACCACTCTAATCAAGACGTACGACGTGACAGGGCGTTACCTGGATCGATCGGCGATGGATCGTCTCAAGTCTTACTACGCGACGGGTGAAGCCCGTCTAAGCGCTGCGGCGATCGTTAATTCGCAGGCGGCGGCGATCGTCAAGGCAGCGGGTGATCGTCTCTTTTCGGAACTTCCCGAACTGCTCCGCCCCGGTGGAAGCGCCTACACCACGCGCCGTTATGCCACCTGTCTGCGTGACATGGACTACTACCTGCGCTATGCCACCTATGCCTGGGTTGCTGGCGATACCAAGGTGCTCGATGAGCGCGTGCTCGATGGGTTGCGTGAGACCTATAACTCCCTGAGTGTGGCGATCGGGCCGACCGTGAACGGTATCGCAATTTTGGGCGAAATCGTTAAAGCGGCGCTGGTGGATGCGGGCATCGAAAACCCGAGTTTTGTCGATGAGCCGTTTGATCACATGGTTCGATCGCTGGGTGAAGTTAACGTTTAACTGACCTATAGCATCACGATTTCAACCGTGATGCGCTTCGACTTCCAATACAATAAAAAACACTTTTTTCGCTGCTGCGATCGCTAGGCGCTGCTGTCCTGCACTGTCCTCACAAGAGATCGCAGCGGTTTTTTGGCGTTTGTTGTTGGCTCGATTGTCTTCATCACCTCCATTCTTCATGCCGATTCTGGCTATGTTAGAACGTACGTATTAATCCAGTTTTCGCCTCACGCTCCCGTTACTAAAATTGCTGAATCGCCTTTTATGCTGCCCCGCGAAGATCTATTAAAAAATGTTGAACACCGCGATTGTCTGGCGCGTGTGATCGATCGCGCTAACGATGCGATCCGCACCTGGGAAATCGTCTGCACGGACTTTCTCTCGCCGCCGGAGTTGGCTGAGGTGCAGCGTGTATTTGAACGTTTAACCGATGTGACGATCGTGGCTTGGGGTGGGTATCCCCAGGCGGAGCGGCAGCGCGTGGCGATCGCGCGATCGGAGTTGCCGATCGACGCCAGCCATGTGGAAGTAGCCGTCCTAGAAGTGGCGGGGAATTTTCTGTTCGATACGGCGACCCATCGGGATTTTCTCGGGTCGATGCTGGGTACGGGGATCGTGCGGGATAAAACCGGCGATGTGTTGGTGCTGGGCGATCGGGGGGCGCAGGTGATCGTGGCGTCGGATATTGCCGAGTTTCTCGAAATGAGTTTGGTGCAGGTGCGATCGGTGCCGGTGAAGACGCGGGCGATCGATGCGGGCGAGTTAAAAGTTCAACCGCCGAAAGTCAAGGAAATGACCACGGTAGAGGCGTCGATGCGGCTCGATGCGGTGGCGTCGGCGGGCTTTGGCATGTCGCGCAGCAAGATGGCGGGGTTGATCGGTTCGGGGGATGTGCGGGTGAACTGGAAGGAGATTTCGCAGTCGAGCTATAGCGTTAAGGCGGGCGATCTGGTGGCGATTCGCGGTAAGGGTCGCCTGGAAATTGGCGAGGTGAATATTACGAAAAAAGATCGCTATCGTGTGCAGCTCACCCGCTTTTATTAACGACTGCTGTTATGCATAGTGGCGGATCAAGTGCCGATCAGGAATAATTCTTGAACCATCAAAAGAGGTAACTACTCAGCTACGGCGAACAAAGGGAGGCGACCGGACGAGAGCAGCTCAAC
>CAZFJL010000028.1:0-59758 GCA_964518905.1 uncultured Geitlerinema sp.
GGGCTGAAACCCTTGCTGAATCAAGGCTACAAATTTAATTGATGACAGCCCCTAGTAAACCGTGATTCAGAGGCCGATTCTGTACTGGCGGTTATTGAAGCGATGGGTAAGCAGGTCTCGCGGTTAGTATTGCGTTCTGTGTTGACGGTATATCGATCCCCACGATCGGCGTCACTTCTTTAGATTTGATACCAGGTTCAAGCCTAGCGATGCAACAGTCTATGACTAGAGGTAAACCGTTGTTATATCAGTCTAAGAAAAGATGCATTTTGTCTCAGTTTGTCTCAGCGTGCGATCGTTCATCGCTCTATTTCAAGAGGTCATAACATTCGTTTGATCCCCTGCGAGAAAATCCCCGCGCCTTTAGGCCAGGGAAGATGTCAACACCGATGACGAATCAACATTGATTCAACGCCGCCGTCAACTCACGCATTGCCGCCGCAATTTGCTGGGAAACAAACGGAATAATCGCCTCGCTCTGACTTTGCGCTTCCCCCTCCGTGAACACAACCAGTACATAGGGCAATGCATCCGACAGCTCCACATAGGCCGCGTCATGGCGTACCTGGCTCATCCAGCCCGCCTTTGACCACACCCCAGCGTCTAGCGGCAACCCATCGCCGATGAATCCCGTTACCTGGTTTTCTGGGTCTGCCGCGAGGACTTGTGGACGCCGATCGCGCTGCATGTAACCCATGATTTCGCGGCAGGCTTGGGACGACACTGCGACACCGCCTACGATGCTATGCAGCAAACGCGCCACGGCATTGGTCGTTAACTTATTGCGATTTTCGAGCATCGACCCGACAAACGCCCGTTCGCGACCGTAGGCGCCATCGCCCCAGGTTTTTTGATTAACGTTAATCGTGTCGAACTCCGGCCAGCCGAGCTGTTTGAAGTAGCGATTGACGATATTGCGCTGCTGTTTCCAGGTCTCGAAGGGTTCCGGCGGCAGTTCGGGGCCGCTGGTTGTGCCGGTGAGAACATCGACGAGCAGGCTGGTCGAATCATTACTCGAATCGACGATCGTGTCGCGAATGGCGCGATCGAGTTCTGGGCTACGCTGCGCCATACCGCCATGAAACCACTCATACAGCGCCACCACATAAAACAGCTTGACCACGCTAGCCGGATAAATCGCCTCGACACCGCGATACTGAAATCCGCGCGGCTCATGCTTCCAAAATTCTTCGGTACTGAGAGCGCCCCCGGTATTTACGGCTAAAGGCGGCTCGTAAACAATCCAGGTTAGGGCAATTTGATTCTGGGCAAGATGGGGAAATTGATCCCAGGTCGATCGAAGGATCAGGTCACCAATTTCTGTTAGCTGGGCATCTTTCCGAAAAAAGGTCATGGGTTGGGATTCAGGGTTCAGGGTTCAGGGTTCAGATTAATCGTTACTGGACACTCCCCGCGCTGAAGCGACAAGGATGCTTCTCTCAGCGAGCCAACTGACATCCTCCCGAAGCATTGCCGGTGTCTAGTACAGAAGTTAGGGCGTGCCCAGTCTCACCCAATCCTAAGCGATCGTCGAAATTGGCCCACGTTGCCGCGACGCCCTATTGATCAAGCTGTCCATTCAAGACATTCGGATTTGCAGATTCGCGTCTCGATCGATCAACCAGGGCAAACGCATACTCCCAATGAATGCCCTCATCCCCCAACCCCTTCTCCCAAAATGGGAGAAGGGGAGCAAGATTTTAAGAATCAAAGTCCCTCTCCCGGCCTGGGAGAGGGATTTAGGGTGAGGGTCTGCCGAGTATGCGTTTGCCCTGATCGATCGACAAACTCACGCCAACCCAAAGGCATTAGAGCTGTTAACCTAACTAAACGAATATGATGCCGGGACGCATCGCGACCCGAGGCACTGCTTGAAAATCTCTCTTTAAATTTTTCCGATTAATCCATGACTCGCACTTACAAAGTCCGCATCCACAACCGTCAAACGGACACCTACCACACCATCCAAGCGAAGGAAGACCGCTATATTCTCCACACCGCCGAAAATCAAGGTGCAGATCTTCCCTTCCTTTGCCGTAACGGAGCCTGCACCAGTTGCGCGGTTCGCGTCTTGTCGGGTGAACTCGAACAGGATCAAGCGATGGGACTCTCGCCGCAATTGCGCGAAAAAGGCTATGCGCTCCTGTGCGTCAGTCACGCGAAATCGGATCTGGTGGTCGAGACCCAAGACGAGGATGAAGTCTACGAGCAGCAGTTTGGCAAATACTTCGGCAAAGGTCGTGTTTTCTTCGGCCTACCGCTCGACGAAGATTAGCTTCCGCCCACCTCACCAGGTCGGGTCGATATATAAATTCACCACGATCGCCGATCGCCCCGGCGGAACCGCCGAAATGCAGGCGCAAATCGACTCATCGTCGTCGAGATCCACCTCGCAAGCGTGGCACGATCCCATCAAACAGCCCGTCGGGATCGTCACGCCCGCGCGACCGGCAACCGTCAGCCACGGTTCGCCGACCTCGGCTTCGATCGTTACATCATCGGGCTGAAAAGTTACCTGGACGGTCATTGTTGCTTACGTTTACGGCGTTATGGGGTTTAGGCTGGTTCGATTTTAGTCGGATTCATCAAAACCGCGATAGGCATTAATGCCATAGTGACAGCCCTCGGTCAAGCATTCATCCATCGTGACGATCGCCTGGTAAGCGCCTGCTTCCTCCACATCGAGGAAGAAGAGTAGCTCATCGTCGGGCAAGGTCGAGTCAGGATGTTTGCTCGCGACCAACTCGCCATCGGAGTTATAAATTTCGAGCGAGATCGCCGTGCAGTCATAATCACAAGCCGCACCGAAGGCGTAGCTGCCCGCTGGAAGCAGATAGTTTGTGATGGCTGTCTGGCTACTGAGGAGTACACCATAGGTCGGCTCGGTGTGGGGTTGGCCGAATCCAGCACGGTAGGGGCCGAGGTTGTACTCGATCGTGCCGAGTGCGGCTTCCACCGCGCCAAGCTGGGCAGCGGCGGGGGCGATCGCAACTGCCGAGGAGGCCAGCGCCAAGACAGCGGCACGGGCGATCGAAACAAAATGATTCAACGTCATAACCAGTTTAGGGAATATATCAACAAGCACCTGCGCCCGACGATATCAGCCGCATCAGCCGTATCAGCCGCAGGTTGTCTACTACACTTCAGCCGCGACAGACACGATTTCGGACTAGTGCTTTGTCAACGGCTAAATTTAGGGTTAGACGATCCGAGTAAGACTCTTATGAAGCAGCATTTCAGAAATGCTCAACCCTAAATCTTTGGCCTGACGCTGCACTAGCGCTGGATGTGGTAGATCATTTGCGTCTGCAATTCCCCAAACACCGACGATGGTAACGCTCCAGACTCAACCGATTGACGCGATAGTCGCCCTTTGAGATGAGTCATGGGATCAACACCGGGCGAAACGAGAAACTCCAGCTTGGCAATGTGATCCCAGTTAGCCAGCGCATCCAAAATCGACGACATGGCCTGCATATAGGGATGATCTTCCTGTTTGAACCAGTCCGCTGCTGCGAGACCGGACTGATCAAACCCAAGGTGTACCGTCAACAGCGGCGTACCGAAGAGCGCCACCGCGATCGGGCGCGTTTCTTCCTGGACGAGCAGATGCTCACCCCGTGCCAGCTCGCGTAAGCGTTCCAGGCAAGCGTAACGCTGCTCGATCGAAATCTCCGTATCGTCATCCCAGTGCAGGGCGATCGTCACCAGATAGGTTTGCAGCAGCATGTGGCCGAGTTTCTTCGCCTTGGTCGCGAGATAAACCGAGTTGTAATCGTTGGCTTCGATCAGCAACGGGACGCGATCGACCACCTCGATGCCGTACCCCTTCAGACCAGCAATCTTACGCGGATTATTCGTAATCAGCCGAATTTGCGTCACCCCCAGATCATTCAAAATCTGCGCCCCGACGCCATAGTTGCGCAAATCCGCCGGAAACCCAAGCCGCTCATTCGCCTCGACCGTATCGAGTCCCATATCTTGCAGCGAATACGCCTTGAGCTTGTTGATCAAACCGATACCGCGTCCCTCTTGACGAAGATAGACAATCACGCCCGCACCGCGCTGCTCCATCATTTTTAGCCCTGCCTGAAGCTGCATTCGACAGTCGCAGCGCAACGACCCAAGAGCATCGCCGGTTAAACATTCCGAATGGACGCGCACCAGCACCGGCGTATCGATAAACTCACTCGGATCGCCCTTGACGATCGCCACGTGCTCTTTATTGTCGATCGAGTTGCGATAGGCGTAGATCTTGAAATTGCCAAACTGAGTGGGCAGATCGGCGACGGTCTCACGGGTAACAAAGCGCTCATTTTGCAGGCGATAGCAAATCAGATCGGCGATGCTGATCAGCTTCAGGCCGTGAACTTTGGCGTAATCCACCAGTTCCGGTAGTCGCGCCATCGAGCCGTCCGGGTTTTGGATCTCGCAAATCACGCCCGCCGGTTCAAGTCCGGCCATGCGGCAGAGATCGACCGCCGCTTCGGTGTGACCGGCACGCTGAAGGACGCCGCCTTCACGGGCGCGAAGCGGAAAAATGTGACCGGGGCGGCGTAGGTCGGTGGGTTGCGTCTCGGCGTTGCTCGCGGCACGGATCGTGATCGCACGATCGTCGGCGGAAATGCCGGTTGTGACGCCGAGATGAAACGCCGCATCGATGCTGATCGTAAAGGCAGTTTGATCGGTGGCTTTGTTGGGATCGACCATCAGCGGCAAATCCAGCGCATCGAGCCGATCGCCCGTCATCGCCAAGCAGATCAAGCCCCGTGCTTCGACGGCCATGAAGTTGACCAGTTCCGGCGTCGTAAACTGCGCCGCGCAGATGACATCCCCTTCATTTTCGCGATTTTCGTCATCAACCACCACGATCGCACGACCCGCGCGGAGATCGGCGAGGGCGTCTTCGATGCGGTCAAATTGGAAGTGAATAGAGGTCGCTGGAGGTGTGGCCACAGGAATTGATGAGGAAATACTAATAATGTAAACTTTTCTTAAAGCTTTTCTTAAATTGTAGATCGATTTACCAAAGACGCTGCGTTTAAATGCTTTAGAGCCTGAATTTGACGAAAAAAGACGCCGCATTGCGGCGTCGATTACCTGAGCCTTATTGGAATTTATGAATTTTGGCTGCGGCTACCTGAGAGCGATCGGCCGCAGCCTATGCGATCGTCAATCCAGTGCCATCGACTCACCACAAATCCCTAGCCCGGATACCAGAACATCCCTTTAATCCCCTCAGGGTCTGGCATAAACCCAAGATTGCGATAAAAATCGACCACATGCGGATCGGCGAACAGCGTAATGTTGCTGATGTCTTCGCGGCGCAGCTTGCGGATCAGGTACTGCATCAACGCCTTACCGAGACCCGATTTCTGAAAATCGGGATGAACAACCACATCCCACACCGTCGCGTTAAACGCATGATCAGAGGTTGCTCGTGAAAAACCGATCAGCCGACGGTTTACCCCGCGCACTTCCCACATCGTCACGACTAAGAAACTGTACTCCAGCGCCTTTTTGACCTTGCGCAAAGGACGACGCGACCAGCCGACCGCATCACACAGCTCTTCGAGTTCGTAGAGGTCAATGTTGCGCTCAGTGCTAAAGCAAATTTGCCCCGTTGTTGTGCCAGCCAAACTGGTATTACCCCGCGCATCGACAAACTCTTCGAGTGCGATCTCGGTCGGACTCGAACTCGTCTCGGACCCGCTGAAAAAACTTTTCCAAAAACCCATGCAAATTCAGCGCTTGGTAAACATTAAGGAATGTGGAGCATGGCTCCAGGAGTCATTATATCTGTGTGTCGTTCGATCGTTTGGTGCGATCCGAACGCTCATCACAGCCAGTTTAGATCTACACGTCTCGATGTTAAACCGATTAAACAGTGTTCGGGGCTAGACATTGCCCAAAACTCACGAGACGATCACCCCGCGAAACCGGCTGAAGCCCGGACTAGACAACTCGCCGCTCCAGGCCCGATCGCCTTAACCTCAGCGGCTGTGATCAAGCGAGCGACGACAAACCGGAGTGAGCCGACGAATGTTAACGTTAAAGGGCAAAATTACGAAGGGATGAGGAGCGATCGTCGCTCATTTCCGACAAATCCTCACACTCCTCAACCTAGCGGGTTCATTCATACGCTAGCTTTGATTGCCTCACGTTGACGCCGCCTTCTCGCGCTCGTTGTGCCTCTTCTACCCCGCACGTTGGCCTCTAAGCGGACTACCCTGCTATGACTTCGGGCTCGAAATCCTCTACCCTCGATCTGCTCAAGCGCTTTAACCGAGCCTTTCCGCAATTTTATGAGCAGTTCGTCAGTAGCGAAATTCAGCTTCAAAACCTCAAGCTGGCCTATCACCTGTATAAAAAACGACAGGCGGTCATCGAGCTGCGACCGGAGGGCGACAAAAGCGCCCTGCATTTTGCCTATCGCAATCAGTCATTTTTGCTGAGTGATATTTTTGGCGTCTTGGCGGCCTACGGGCTGACGATCCATAGCCTCAGTCTGTATGGGCAAATCGCGCCGCCGATGCTTGTTTTTACCAAGCTGGTCGTCTCGCGAGGCGGCAAGGCGCTGACGGATAAAACGGCGGAAAATGTCGCGCGAGCCATTCGGGAAGCGCTGGCGGGGCATTTTGAGGTCGAGGAAATGTTGGCGGTTGAGTTTAATCTCAATGCGGGTTTAGAGGATGTGGAAACGGAGTTTTATGTTGATCCGGTGTTCCATTTGCCCGCGTTGCTGATCGAAGCGGATAATCAGCCGGGATTGTTTTACAAGGTGATGTACGCGATCTGGCAGGAAGACTTGCTGGTGGTGAATGCGAATCTGTTGGTGTGGCGGGGTCGGACGCGCTTGATTTTGTATTTGTTGGGGCCGAATGAAAGTGCGATCCCGGATTATTTGGGCAATCAGATCGCCGAGAGTGTTCGCTTACGTTTGATGGGCGTATAAGTAGCCCCAGAAAATTAAAGTGACTTAAAATCAACCACGGAACTCAAGCATCCTGGTTGCAGACAAGCTAGAAGCTTGTGTTACGCGTAGCATCCATTAATTAGCTTGGTCTACTTAGGCTACAAATTAGCCTGAATTTCGTCGATCGAGAGGGTCTTACATTCTTGGTAAATCTCACCCGGATCGGGTAGGGCGATCGTCATCAACTCGCGGGAAATATCATCAAATAAGGTATTAACCCGAGCCGTAAACTGCTCAAGCTTAAAATACTGACCGCGATCGCGGACGCGCTGGGTCATGGCATGACGCTGCATCGGATTGCGAATCAGCTTGAGCGTGCGATCAATCAACGCCTCGATCGTCGCGACCCGATAGCCCGAAACGCCGTCCTCCACGATCTCGCGCTGACCGCCACCGTCAAAGACGATCGGGATACAGCCCTGCTGCATCGCCTCCACCGTCGCCATGCCAAAATGCTCGACCCGCTCGGGCAAAAATTCATCCAGCCCGCACAAATGCCAAAACAGGCTCGCGCGGCGATAGAACTCATTGACCTGATCGAGCGGTAAATTTACGTGAAGCTCGATCGCCCGATCGAGCTTGGCCTCAACGCGCAATTTTTCCAGATACTCGCTCTCACCTGCGCTGCCGCCCACCAACACCAGCCGCCAATCTTGGAGCCGATCCGGATCGCGATCGCGTAACTGGCGAAACGCCTGCACCATCTCCCATTGCTTCTTGTTACCACCCGGATCAAAGCGGGAAACCGAGAGGATGATCGGCTCGCGGCGTGGGGTGGTGGTGTCCGGTGTCCGGTCGGGAGTAACCACCGGAGGATAGAGCCGGAGACTCGGTTCGAGGTTCCAGAGCTTGCGAATCCAGCGCTCGGTGTAGTGGCTATTGGCGAGGAGGAGGGTGTAGCGATCGGCGGCGAAGTGGGCATCGCGCCAGGAGTCGGGAAAATGGCAGATAAAGAGGGAAATGGGCGATCGCGGTATCACGCGGGTGAGCTGATTGGCGTTGATGAAAATATCAAAATCAGCGCTTCGTTCGGACACCGGTGTAAACGGATTTTCGGGCATTTCGGCGGTGACCCAGGTTCCGTCAATCTCGGCATTCTGACGATCGAAAAACGGGAGCGGCAGAATTTCGATCTGGCAGCGATCGAGCGTCAGGCCATACCACGCTTCGAGTTGCGCGATTTCGACCGGTTTATTGGCGATCAACGTAATCTCAAACCGATGTTGCAACACCGAAGCGAGGGTGGCGATGTAGCGCTGTCCGCCGCCGATCGTGTGTAGCGCGTGGTCATAGATCCCGATCGTCAGTGGGCGATCGCCATGAATCGCGCTCAACTTCGCCAGCACCAGATCGACACCATCACCACCGCACAAATCCGCCACGCGATCGACCAAATCCGGCAGCAGTCGATCCACCGTCGCCGCATCGTGGTGCAACATCAACTTATGCCACGCCATCGTCATCGCCTCTAGCAGCCAATCCCAGCGCTGGCGAATCACAAAACCGGAGGTGGCGATCGCGCCGAGCAACTGATCCGGCTCGTGTTTGGCTAAAAATAAAAACCGATTGCGATTGCAAAAATAATCGGTGAGATTGCTGCCCTGACTCGACGCGCCGCCCTCATGCAGCGCGATCGCCTCGGGGACATAGTGCAGTTCCCAGCCCGCGCGGCGACAGCGTTCGGCGTAGTCCACATCCTCGAAATACATCACAAACTGGCGGTCAATTTCCCCCACTTCGTCCAAGCATTCTCGCCGCAACAATGCCGCCGCCCAGCACAGCCCCTCCACCGCTTCGACGCGATCGTACTGCCCTCGATCGCGCTCCCCGATGCCGCGATCGCTCCAATAATGATCCGCGAGCCGCACATGACCGACGCTATCGATCCGCCCATCAGGAAAGCAGATTTTCCCCGCCACGCCGCCGACGTCCCGCTTCGCCCGCAGATAGTCCGCCAGCACCCGCAACCACTGCTGATCGAGCTGCGTATCGTTATTCACCAGCGCGACGAACTCGCCGGAACTGCGATCGATCCCCAACTGTACGGCGCTCGCGAAATTATTGCTGGTGTTTTCGTAGACCGTGACGCTGGGGAAATGCTCGCGCAGATATGCCACCGATCCATCGCGCGAACCGTTATCGATCGCCAGGATTTCGATCGCGGGATAGTCGAGATCGAGCAGTGCGCCGATGCAGCGATCGAGATAGTCGCGCCCGTTATAGGTGACGACGATCGCGGAACAGGTGGGAAAATCGGTCATAACAGAAGTGATCCTAGGCTGCGCGTCCGAGGTCGAGGCGTCACCGCAGCAGTGCGCCCAGGTTGCCCTATTTTAGACCCGTGATTAGACCCGCAATTCGTCAAACCCGCCAGGATGAGCGCTCAACTCCAATCTTCCTCATCTTTTTTATTCGTCTTCGCTTTATACATTTTCTGACTGGCGTGGATCGCCCGCGCCTGCTGAAACAGCTCCTCTTCCGTTAAATTCCAGCGCTCCAAGGCTTGATCGAGATTTTCCTGAATGTCATACGCACCCGGAAAACCCCGATAGCGAATTCGCAGCCGCGCTAGCTCGACCAGGTTGAGATCATCGCGATCGCCGGTCAAAATTTGCTGTACCACCAGGCTATCCGTCCGGGCTTGGGGGTGACGTTGATTGGGACGTGAATCGGTATTGGGAATGCTAGTAGACATTCAGGTTACAGTTAACTTTAATTCGTGGCAGGGTTTAATTATGGAAAAATCATTAGAGCAGTTCAGCGGTCTATTTACACAACTGCAAGATGTCGGATTATCCCTAGGATTGAAGCTTGTTATTGTTATCACAATTTTTCTCTCTGGGCGTTGGGGCGCTCAATTTTTACGCCATTTTGTGAAACGAGCCCTGGGCAAAACTAACATTGACCCTACGATCGTTTCGTTTGCTAGCAACATAAGCTACTACATCACGATGGCCTTTGTCACGCTAGCAATTTTAGGACAGCTTGGTATTGAAACTACCTCTCTGATCGCTCTGATTGGTGCAACGGGACTCGCGATCGGGCTAGCGCTCCAAGGCTCCCTCGCGAATTTTGCCGCTGGCCTGTTGTTGATTATCTTTCGACCCTTCCGTGTGGGTGACTGGATTGAAATCAGCGGTGTTTCCGGCTATGTGGAAGACTTGCAAATTCTGACAACAATTATTCGTACTCTTGATAACAAAATCGTGATTATTCCGAATAGCAAGCTCACGGAGGAACATATTACAAATTATTCTACCCTAGGGGTTTTGCGGCTTGATTTAGTTGTCGGTGTTTCCTATAGTGCAGACCTAAAAAAAGTCAAAATGGTCATAAAACAAGTGCTCTCAGAAGATCCACGAATTCTGGCTCAACCGGAGCCAAGCGTTGGAGTGTTAGAACTCGGGGATAGTAGTGTTAACTTTGCCGTGCGACCGTGGGTTAAAACCGTAGACTATCTCCCCGTTTCCCTGAGTCTATACGAGGCGATCAAGCTTGGTTTTGACGAAGCTGGGATCGAGATTCCCTTTCCTCAGCGTGATTTGCATGTGTACGGGATATCGAAAGAGCTCACGACGAACTCCACGTCCTAACCTGAGGATTAGGACTGACGCATCGATCGGCGGCAAGCTGACGGTTGACGGGTCTCTGAAAATCTCTGAACGATCGAAATCTCAAACAAACGGTTTCTGATCCCCTACAGTAGATAAGCATTTTTCGCGATCGCCCCAGCGTCAAACCGACCGCCGATCGCCCACTCATTAGGAGCAAGACCCCGCAATGGCAGGCAGCGAACTACGTGCCGATCTGTGGATTACGGAATACATCACCCCTTGGGATCTCTACATCCACGGCGTGACGCAAATGTTGGCGTACGAAAAAACGCCGTATCAGGAAATGCAGATCGTCGAGACGGGAGCCTACGGTAAGGCGCTGGTGCTCGATGGGAAATGGCAGTCCTGCACAGGCGATGAGTTTCTCTACCATGAGCCGCTGGTGCATCCCGCCGCGATCGCCCACGGTGCGCCGGAGCGGGTGCTGATCCTCGGCGGTGGCGAAGGCGCGACGCTGCGAGAGGTACTGCGCTGGAAAAGCGTCAAACGCGCGGTGATGATCGATATCGATGAAGCCGTGGTGAAAGCCTGTCAAACCCATCTGGAAGAGATGCACCAGGGCGCGTTTGATGATCCCCGCGCTGAGTTGGTGTTTGGTGATGCGCTGAAGTATCTCGACGATACGGATGAAACCTGGGATGTGGTGATCTCGGATTTGTCCGACCCGATCGAGGAAGGCCCCTCGTTCCAACTGTTCACGAAAGAATATTTCGCCAAAGTGCAGCGCGTGCTGAGTCCGAACGGTCAATTCGTCGTCCAGGCGGGCCCCGTTGCCCCCGCCGAGCTGCAACTTCACGCCCGCATCGTCAACACCCTGGCGGCGCTGTTCCCCCACGTCATTTCCTATCATTCCTACGTCCCGACCTATGCTGCGCCCTGGGGCTTTGCGCTGGCGTCGGCGCAGTCGCTGGACGGTCTGACCGATATCGATCGCAGCGATCGTATCCTGGGCGAGCAGATCGACCCGGCCAAGGGCGAACTGAAGATGTTTGACGGGTTGGCGCTGCGCGGTATGGTCAGTCTGCCGAAACATTTGCGTCAGGCGATCGCCGCCGAAACGGAGGTGTATACGCTGGCTGCACCGCCTAAATTCTTCGGGAAAGGCATCAGCGGCGAGGCTTAGGTTGATTTAGATCGGCTAAAATCGGCTTCATTCTGAAACCGAGTTTCTCGAAAAAACCAGCTTTTCTTGTGATGAATAGGTAACAATTGCGCGATAATGGAGTGCTAACTATTTGTTACGTGGGAAGAACGCACCATGACCGTCCGGACGCATACCATCGCGATCGAGCGAGCTGCTCAGTCGAAGCTCGCCTCGATCGATCTCAGCAATTTGCAGTTCGGGCGAACGTTTACCGATCACATGTTGGTCGCGACCTATGACGATGGCGTCTGGCAGGATGTAAAGATCCAGCCCTATGGCCCGCTGTCGATGTCGCCGTCGATTTCGGCGCTGCATTATGGTCAGTCGGTGTTTGAGGGGATGAAGGCGTATAAAAATGCGGCGGGTGAGGCGTTGCTGTTTCGTCCGCACGCGAATCATGCGCGGATCAATCAGTCGGCGGCGCGGTTATGTATGCCGCCGATCCCGGATGAAGTCTTCATCGATGGGCTGCTGGAACTAGTACGGCTGGAGTCGGACTGGATTCCGACCCAGGCGGGGAGTGCGCTCTATTTGCGTCCGATTTATTTTGCGTCGGAGGAGTCGGTGGGGCTGCGTCCGTCGGAGCGGTATACGTTGGCGGTAATTGCCTGTCCGGTGAATTCGTATTATGCGGAGCCGGTGAGGCTGACGGTGACGCGCGATTATGTGCGGGCGTTTGCGGGCGGTACGGGGGCGGCGAAGGCGGCGGGGAATTATGCGGCGAGTTTGCTGGCCGATCGCGAGGCCAAGGCGCGGGGGTTTGATAATGTGCTGTGGCTCGATGGTAAGGAGCAGCGCTATATCGAGGAGTGCGGCACGATGAATGTGTTTTTTACGATCGATGATGTGGTGGTGACACCGAAGTTGAGCGGTTCGATTTTGCCGGGGATTACGCGCGATAGCATCATCAAGCTGTTGCCGACGTTGGGGGTGAAGGTGGAGGAGCGGACGATCGCGATCGATGAGATTGCGGAGGCGTATCGTGCGGGTCGGTTGAAGGAGGCGTTTGGTGCGGGGACGGCGGCGACGATCGCGCATATTGCGAGTATTCAGTATGATGATCTGACGATCGCGTTACCACCGGTGGCCGATCGTCCGTATGCGCCGTTGTTGGGTTCGGTGTTGGCGGAGATTAAGACGGGTAGCCGTGCGGATGAGTTTGGTTGGATTGTGCGGGTGTAGTTGCGGTGGGGGTGAGACCTCATGAGGTTTTGGCAACCTCTGAGGTCGGGTTGGCGTAAACGCGGGATGTTTGAGCGAAACCTGTTTTTGGTCTGGTGAACTGCGATCGCAGGATCATGGTTTAGCGGTTGGTTTCGGCGGGGGTGCGATCGCGCTGGGGGACGATAAAGTCGGTCTCGGGGATGCCGCGATCGATCAGGTCTTCGATGAAGTCGCCGACGTTGTTGGTTTCGATGCAGATTTTGCCGTCGATGAGGCGCAGGTGAATGAGGACGCCGTATTCTTGAGGTTCGGGAGGCAGGGTGACAGCGAGGAGAAAGTAGTTGTCGGTGTTAGGGTCGCTGGCGATGAAGGTTTCGGTGGGGTGTTCAGGGTTGTCGAGGGCAATTTGGTAGTGTTCTTGCAGGGTGTCTTGGATGGCTTGGCGTTGGCGATCGAGTGGGTTTAGTCTTTCCATTGTTCGATGGTTTCCGTATCGGGGTTGAAAATTAGCAGGCGAATTTGTTCGTCTTTAATGAGGTTTTGGACGATTCGATGCTGAAAGAAGGTTCGGTGAATTTGGGTGGGGATGGCGAGGTAGGTCTGGATGGGCGAGTTTGCGTGTTTGAGGATGGAACGATAGAGCACGTATTGGCCGACGGCTTTTTCGAGTTCGGTGGCATGGCTGGCGGTGCCGAAGACTTTTACCTCAATCGTTAGGGTGATTTGTGCGTCGGTATCTGTTGTTTTTGTGACGCAGAGGTCGGCATAAACGCGTAGTTTGGGATCGCCGAGCATGAAGGGGTCACGGGTGATTGTCCAGCCGTCTTTGATGAGGGCGTTTCTGACGGTGTTGTGGTAGAGGTCGCGGCGGGGCATGGAGGTTAAGGACTATGGGGGAACTGGATACCGCGTTTCGACTCCGCTCAATGCTCACTGGGCGGTGAATTGTTGACGGAGTTCGTCGGGGGTGGTGTTGAGGAGTTGGGCGAGGTCACGGTGGGGAATGGGGGTTAGGCTTCGGTGAGGGGACGATCGCGCTGGGGAGTGGGCTGTCCCATTTCGACGCTGACTCGATCTAGGCGCTGGTCGTTGGGGCGGTAGGACAGTAGCTCTAGGCCGATGGGTTCGCCGGTGGTTTCGTCTTTGAAGAGGATGATGCCGTCGTCGAGTTCTGTGGCGATCTGGTTGGGGCGGGCGGGTTGCCAGAAGATGGTGAGCAGTTCCATTTCTGGCTCGTAGTAGATATTTACTTGGGCCATAGTTGTTCTCCTTCTTTGATGGCGTCGGTTTGATAGGCTGTGATTAAAAATCCATCGCCGTTGAGTCGGCGGGTGACGGCAACGGCCCACCGTTTGATTTTGATGGCTTTGTAGAACAGCAAAACATTGGGATCGCGACGACTGCTGCGGATTTCGTCGGGGGCGTTGAGGGCGGTTTGGATTTCGGCTTCAAGGTTGGTAATGTCGGGGTGTTTGAGGATGAGTTTTTCCCAGTATTCTTCTGAGGTTCGTACGGTGAAACCTAGCGGGGTTGAAATTTGAAATTTGATACCCATTGAGAGTGTTTTTTAATGTTGGGTTATCTGACTTTAGGGCTAGGTGGTGAACATCTGGCGGAGGTCGTCGGGGGTGGTGTTGAGGAGTTGGGCGGCGGCGGTGAGGAGGGTTTCGTCTTGAGTTTGCTGATATAAACGCTGGATGTTGACAAGTGAGTATTTTCTTACGCTGTGCTCATCACTGATATTCAGCCAAATCTTTAATGCTTCTAAATGACTGACGCATGAGTCTTGCCAGTCTTCAAGAGACATCGACACGTTTCCCAAAGTACAATAGGTAATAGCCTGACCTCTAAGGTCATTGAAGTCCATAAATATTTGTAAAGCTTTTTTATAGTTGCATCGTGCCTCCTCTAAATTATTTAATTCTCTCGCAAGAATACCAAGCTGATGATAGACAAAAGCTGAATGGTAACGATCTCCTAACTCTATAAAAAGACCGAGAGAATTTTGGTAGTAATCGCGTGCCTCTTTAATATTGTTCTGCGATTGCTCAGTAGCACCTAATTGTCGATAAGTTTTTGCTTGACTTGACTTGTCTCTGGTCTGATCAAAAATATGAAGTGCTTTGAGATAATGCGGTTTCGCATCTTCAAACATTTCAGCATCTTGATATAAAGTCCCCACTTGAGATAATACTAGAGCTGGTTGATTTAAGCTTCCCTTTTTCTGAGCAAGTCGAGCAGACTTTTGATAGAAGATCAAGGCGCTCTTAAAATGAGAGTCATTGTTCTCCGTTGACTGGAGTTGTTCCAATATTCCGAGCTGGTGATACAGACCTATCTGACTGAGAATATCTTTGATATTTAAAAAAATATTGAGAGCCTCATTATACTTTCGTTTCGCATCATCAAATTCTAGCTCTCCAGTACTTATATCCCCTAAGCATTGCAACTTTGCTGCAATCAATTGCTGCTGTTTTTCTTTTGGGAGAATTGTTGATCCACGCAAGAAATTTAGTATTCTTTCATACGCGAATCTTGCATCTTTGAACCTTCTATCTTGTGTGTACTCACCTGCAATAACATCATAAACAGTTAGGACATTGAATTTGAATTGCTCCGTTGTTCCTTCTGTATTATTCATTTCGAGATATTCGTATACGCTTTGCGAAAGTCTTAGTCGCTCTTCTCTGTTCTCTGTAGAATTCAGATAACTGGACAAACAAGCGTATATATCCATAAATAATTCCTCCATATTCTCAAGGTAAAGCTTTAAGCAGTAAGCCAGATTTTCATAATGTGCATGGCAAATTTGAATGCCAATTTTTTGCGTTTGAATCTCTCGCGCGTTGATAAATCGATAGCAGTCGCGAGCAATTTGAAGGTAGTGCCGCTTAAACGCCTCCCGCAGCCCCACCCGCGCCGCCTCGTCCCAGCCCGCCAGCTTCGATCGCAAGAAAAACGGCAGCGTCGGCTGAATCGACAGTAAATTCGGCACTTCCGGCGAAATTGGCGACAACAACCCCCAAGCGATCGCCTCCTGCACCGCCCCCGCCAACCGATCTCCCAACGTCGTCGCATCCGTCCCCAACCGCGCCACCAACGCCGGGACTTCCGCCAACCGCTTCGCGAAATTCTCCAAATCCGCGCGATCGATAAACCCCGAAAACAACGCCAAACACACCAACAACTCCCGCGCCGCCTCCGACAACGCACAAAACGAAAAATCAATACACTTCACGATACTCTCCGTCTTGTCCCGCGCATCAGGCCGATCCAAATCCACATCCGCCGCATCCAACCCCGCCAACACCTCACCCGGCGACAACCGCGCCAAATTCCCCAACACCACCTCCATCGCCAACGGATACCCCGCCAACAACTTCATTAATTTCTTAAACTCCCCATCCGCCTGAATCGCCGCAATTTTTCGCCCATCCTGCACCTGCCGATCCAAAATCTTCTCCGCCAAAATCAACCGCGCCGCCGGATCGAGACCCTGCAAATTCAGGTGATTTTTGCCATACACCGCCGACAGCCACGCCTCGCGCCCCCGCGACCCCAACACCACCAACGTCTTACCCCCGATCAGTGTCCGCAACCACGCCGCGATCGCCTCCCGTTCTGCCACCGGTAGCGCATTGGGAATCGACAGCGCCGCCGCCGTCACCGACTCCAGATTGTCCAGGACGAGCGCGTAACGGGTCGATCGGAGCGTCGCCGTTAACCAAAATTGCTGCGTTTCCGGGTCGCACGCCTGAAACTCCCGTAACTCCTCGTCGGATAGCACCCGCTGCCCGATCGCGAACAAAATTTGCGCCAGCGTGTAGCCCTTCTCGTCGTAGCCGAAATAAAACGAATCCGCGATTAAGCCCGTCCGCTGCCACCAGTCGCGCAAATGCCGCAACAGCGTCGTTTTGCCCGTGCCGCCCATGCCCTGAAGTAAGAGCGCATTTTCGTCAGGAGCCAGCAAGCGCCGCTCGATCGACAAAATATCCGTATCCCGCCCGATAAACCCGTAGGTCGGCTCCTGAAAGCGATAGCGACGGGCGCGATCGCGCATCAACATCGCCTTATCCCGTGGCGACAACGGCTCCAACTTCAAATCCACCGTCGCGCCCTGATACACCACCGGCAACAGCCAATCCTCCAGATCGATCTTCTTGCCAAACCAGGCCGACGTGCGCTCCTTGTTCTGCAACAGCTCCCGCCGCCCCAACCGGATCGCCTCCATCACCGGCTTACCGGCAAACAGCGCCCGATACAGCGCCGTCATCATCACCCGCGCCGCGTCCACCGTCACCGAATAGCCCATCGCCACGATCGCCTGCATTCCCGCCGACAGCAACCGCGCCCCGAGGCTCGTTTCCTCCGCCGGTTTGTCGCCCTGCGCCTCGCGCCGCACCTGCTTCGCCGACTGACAGGCATTGAGGATACACAGCGGAATCCCCTTATCCATCAGCAACGTCGCCACCTCGTCCGCCGACACTAGGATCGACGTGCCGATCTGGTCAGCTTCAAAACTCAAAAAGCCCTGCGCCCCGTCAAACGGCTTGATATCTTGCAAGCCGTAACCCCGCTTAAATATGTGATTCGACGCCGTACGGGACTCGTCATCAAGCAGCGATCGCGCCTGGTTGTAGGTCAACACCGAGCCATGCAAATCGAAGTGAATCGCGTGGTAGTAGCCCGCGCCGCGCTCCTGAAGCTGGCGATCGAGCGCTTCCCAGGTTCCCGGACGCACAAATTCCACATTCACCGGCAACTCGTTATCGTCGATCGCTTTCACCAGTGGCCGCGAAATCGTCCGATAGCCCACATCCTGCCCGCCACTCGGTCGCGCTGTGACGATTAGCAAATTCAGCACGCTCGACGGCGACATCACCGCCGGATTTCCCGCCCGTTTCTTTGGATCTGAATCGACCCTTACCATCGTCGCGACTGTTGACAGCGGTTCCGGTAAATCTGCATCGCGCATCGCCTCCCAGTGCAACGCTTGAAACTCCGGCGATCCGTCAATCTTGATCGGCACTGACCCATCGGCCAATTTCAGCGATCGACGCAACTCGCGATAGTCCGCATAGGCATCTTCATCGCTGCGAAACACCTGCCGAAACAAATCCCGCCCGTAGGTTTCCACACTCGCCGCCGCCCGTGCCGCCTGGACTTGATCCAAATCGGGACAGGCGAGCCACCCCTCGAAATACCATTCCAATTCCCGCTCGGTTTCGGGGTCGAACGGGTTACGAATCGCGATCGGGTAGGTGGTGCGGCGATCGGTCTCGATCGTCAGTTCGGCGTTAAATCCGGTTTCGGTCGCTGCAAGTTCACGAATGCGGAGGCTGGGCATGATGGCGATCGGCGGGAAGGATCAGTGCGTCAACGATAGCAAAATGACAGAGGGGCAGAACTGACACGACGACCAAATGGCGAAACATAGCCGCCACCCCTGAAGTCAGAACCCTAGGAACCGACGATCGCGCTTTGACTCCGCCCAACGCTCATTTGAGTTTCAGCGTTAGGTTGAGGGCTTGGTGTATTCGCAAAATACATTCAGCCCAATTTTGACCAGATACAGCACCACGATCGTCGCGATCGCCGGGTCGATCGGTAAGCCCGCCGTGGTGGTCACCGTAACGATTAACCCCGTCAACAGTGGCGCACTACTCGGATTTTTGCTGTATTCCTGGAACTGCGCCCGGATGCCCTCATTACCGCACAACTCCTGTCGCAACACCTGGAGCAGCGTGTCCCAAAGCTTGCGACCGCGCCCAAAACTGGCCGGAGCATTCGACGCCGACCACAGATCCTCCACGCTCACCGCCCAGTCGCCGCCACTGCGATCGAGCGCCGCGATCGCCGTCAGCCCCGGATCATAATCCGCTAATAACTGACGATAGGTCGCCAATTCCTGCGCTTCGATTCCATGTGCCATGATCCCACCAACAATAGAACAATCCCGATCTTAGCGTGTCGGAAACGACGTAATTTCGTCATAATGTGTCCAGCGCTTACGATCGTCTGCCCGTTTCCTTCAACCCACGACCTTGCACCATGTTCGCTCCCGGCGGCGCGATCGGCGATCGAACCAACAGCGACGGCTTCACCGAACTCACCGTCCCCCGCGCCGAAGACATCGACATCGAACTCCGCAAAGACGGCTACATGACTCAGCGCGTCAAACTCAACCTCGTCACCGACGCCGAAAGACGCAAAACCTACTACCTAGAACCCAACTAAACCCGCCAATAAGTGAGGTTACCCGCGACGAGCCGTAGGTAGGATAGCAATAGAGTTTTGAGGCTGTCAGTGATGTCTGATCTTGCGCTATCCCTGGCTACCCTTAGCCCCGATGAAACCGCTGCGACGCTCGATCGCGTCGGGCTAAACCTGGATGAAATCGCCGCCTACTGCGATCGCTGGCACGTGACTGAGTTCGCCCTATTCGGCTCGATTTTGCGTGAGGATTTTCGCCCCGATAGCGATTTGGATTGCTTGGTGGTGTTCGCGGCTGGAGTGCGAATTAGTTTGTTCGATCTGGTGGAAATGCAGCATGATTTGGGCGATCGCATCGGGCGATCCGTCGATGTGGTGATGCGATCGAGTATTGAAGCCAGCGACAATTACATCCGTCGCGCGGAAATTTTGGATACGGCTCGCATTATTTATCCACCCGCTGAACACGCGACGCCATCGTGTCACCGCCCACATCAACAACTCCCCCCATCGATGACGAAACCGAACAATCGCGATCGAGCTAGCCTTTTGGATATTTTGAAAGCGGCAAAACTGGCGCGTGAATTTGGGCAAGGCATGACCAAGAGCGATCTAGAACGCGATGACGTTCGATGTTCGGCGATCTTGTACCAGCTCACGATTTTGGGTGAGGCGACGAAACGCTTATCGCGTGACTTTCGCGATCGCTACAACCAAATTCAATGGCAGAAAATCGCGGGAACCCGTGACTTTCTGATTCATGAATACGACGCCATCAACTTAGACATCGTGGTCGATATCATCAATGACGATCTACTGGTTTTTATCCCGGCAATGGAAGCGCTCGTGCGTGAATTTTGCTGACCGCTGACCGCTGACCTTCGATCGCGTCCTCTTTTACTCTAGGGATCTCATACCCGCAAAGCGATCCAGTGCCACGACTCTGTCTAACGTGATGCGTCCGCTTCCGACTGCGCTTGCCACGGCTCGATCGCCACGATCGAGCCCGTACTACGCCGGGTCAAATCCGCCAGCGAATCCGTCACACTCAGACCCCCCGCCGTACGAAAACGCCGACTGCGAATCACCGTCAAATCATGGCGATTAGACGCCGCAATGATCGTCTCCGCCACGCGATCGGTCTCCACCACCTCGATCGGCATCTCCAGATCCAGATCGCGCACCGCCGCCTCAAAACGATGCAACACCTCCGGAGCCGGAGCCGCACCGCAGAGATACATGATATCGAGCCGCGCCTCGGCAAACCGCGCGATCGCCTGCCCCACCCGAATCAGCACGATCGCCGATGAGGTCAGATTCTCGATCGTCACCAGTACCGTTTGCAGCTCGCGCGGGTCGTCCTGCAACGCCGCCACCGCCACCGAACAGGGAGCCGACCACAGCAACGCATCGACGGTATTCCCCATCAGCCGCGCCGACAGGCTCGTGGTTTCGTGCCAGCCCACCACCAGCCAGTCCGCGTTATATTCATGGGCTGTCCGCATCAGCCCCATCGCCGCGTCATCATCCACGCGGGCAACGGCATGGACGGACAGATCGAGGGATTGGCCGATCTCAACGGCGCGATCGAGCATTTGCCGGTGGCGGTAGAGATCGCGCTGCACGCCGGTTTTCGAGATTGGCGCATGGGTCACCGCCACCGTTACCGGCACGAGGTTACCGCCCGCTTGCACCAGTGCCGCCCCAAGCTGGCTGAGGTATTCGACACCGCGACGATTTTTGAGCGCGACGATCACCGTACACGGGCGACCACCGAGATCGCAGCGATCGCCGTCGATGTCGATCACCTCGACCTCCGTTACGGGCGTCGATGCCGCGACCGCGCTGCCAAAGCGCTGACTCAGCAACGGCCCGAGTACCGCCGTCACCACCATCATGACGATCGTTGCATTGAACACGTTAACGCCGATCGCATTGGCGTTCAGTGCCGCCAGTGCCGCCGCCAGCGTGGCCGCCACCTGGGGCATCGACAGCGACCACATCAGCAGCGCCTCATCCCAGCGATAGCGAAAGGCCAGCTTGGCTAGCACTGCCGCTAGCAGCTTGGCCACCAGCAACACACCAACCAAGGCGATCGTCAAAGCAAGATCAGAGGTGAGGGCGCTGGTAAATCCTTCAAAGTCGATCAGCAGACCAATATCAACAAAGAAAAACGGAATAAATAACGCACTCCCAACAAACTCGACTTTCTCTTCGACGGGACTGTGGCCAACGACGTCATTCACCGCCAACCCAGCCAGGAACGCCCCGACGATCTTGTCCGTTTCCAAAAGCTGCGCCCCCACCGAGGCCAAAAATACCACCAGCAGCACAAACAGAAACTGGTTGCTTTCGTCGTTGCCCGTGCGTCGAAAATAGGCTTTCCCCACGATGCCGACGCCCACCAACACTAGAGCCGCGTATAGCCCCAAGGCCACCAGTTTGCCCACCAGGTCGCCGATCGAGAAATTCCCGCTTTGAATCGAGAGGCAAATCGCTAGCACCAGCAGCGCCGCAATGTCCGTGAAAATCGTAGCGCCGACCGTCACGGTTACCGGCTCGCTGCGTCCGAGTCCCAGCCGCGACACGATCGGGTAGGCCAGCAGGGTATGGGACGCCATCAGCGAACCGATCAGCAGCGCCGTGACCCAGCCCATCCCGAACCAGGAGGCCACGATCATCCCCCCAGCGAGCGGCACGATGAAGGTCAACACACCAAAGCTGATCGATCGTCCGCGCTGGCGGCGAAACTCGGCGAGGTCGATTTCAAGCCCCGCAACGAACATCAAGTACACCTTGCCGATATCGGAGAGGAGCCCCATGGTGTCGCTGTCGGGATCGAGCCAGTCGAGGCCGTCGGCTCCCAGGGCTACTCCGGCAAGGATCAGGCCAATGAGTCGCGGTAGCCTCAGGCGCTCGAAGATCGGCGGCACGAGTAGCGACACCAGCAGCAAAATCGTAAACGATGCAAGGGGATTATCAAGGGTCATGGCGATCGGCAGGGGGAGCCGGTGGGTTGAACGTTTGGATTTCCGTCAATATGAGTTCGACGGAAACGGCCTTTTCGGATTTCCTGATGGATAAGTCCAGGATAGAGACCAACGTTACCCGAATCCACTAGGGTCGATCGAACTCCGAGGGTGACTTAAACGGAATGACCGGCTCATTCGCCAACGCCTTCTGCATAAAGTCCTTCCACACTGGCGCAACAAAACCGCCACCGGTGGCATTCCCGCGCAACGGACGATTATCATCATTTCCGACCCACACCGCCACCGAAAGCTGCGGTACATAACCGACAAACCAGATATCCCGCTCCGACGACGTCGTCCCGGTTTTGCCCGCCGCCGGTCGGGTGAGTTGGGCATTGGTAGCCGTTCCCTGGCGGATCACCCCTTGCAGTGTGCTCGTGAGCGAAGCCGTCGCCCACGGATCAAGCACGAGGCGGGGGCGTGGCGTATTATCGAGCAACACTTCGCCGGTGCTGTCGGTGACTTGAGCGATTAGGGTTGTTTCCGATCGCCAGCCATTGCTTGCAAACGTGGCATAGGCTCCGGCCATTTCCAGGGGAGTGACATCGATCGAACCCAGCGGCAGCGAAATCACCGGATCGATCGGGCTGGTCATGCCCAAAGTGCGCACGGTTTCGATCACATTATTCAGGCCGATCTCTTGCCCGATTTTCACTGCGGGCACGTTGAGTGACACCTCGATCGCCTTGCGAATGCTGACCGTACCGGAAAAGTTACCGCCGTAGTTTCTGGGGGCATAGCTGCCATCACCATCGGGGTACGACACCGGAGTATCGGCGATCGGTGACTCGGGACTATAGGCTCCCGTCGCAAAAGCGGTGTAGTAGACGAACGGCTTGAACGCCGATCCGGGCTGTCGTCGTGCTTGAATGGCGCGGTTGTATTGACTGGTCTCGTGGTCGTAGCCACCCACCATTGCCTTGACAAAATCGGTACGCGGATCGACGGCCACCAGCGCCATTTGCCCTTGCTCAAAACTGGCGTAAATGCCCTGTTCGTATAGTCGCTGATGCCAGTTCCGTACCGTTGATTCGGCCAGACGCTGAAGCTTAAGATCGACCGTGGTTTGAACGCGCATTCCGCCCTTCAGCACCGCTTCCTTACCAAAGCGTCGGTTTAGCTCGGCGACGACGGCTTCCGTAATGTAGGGGGATTGACTGCCCCGAAACGAGGTGACGCGACCGACCAATAGCGACTGGGTTCGCGCGGCTTCGGCTTCGGCTGCATCGATCCAGCGTAATCGCACCAACCGATCGAGAACCTGAGCTTGTCTCTCCTTGGCAAGTTGATAGTTGGCAAACGGACTAAGATTTTCGGGTGCTTGGATTAAACCAGCCATTAATGATGCCTCGGCGAGGTTTAAATCTTTGGCTGACTTATTGAAATAACTTTGCGCCGCTGTTTCCGCACCGTAGAGATTGTGACCCCAATACACTTGGTTTAAATACAGTTCGAGTAGCTCATCTTTAGACAGAGTCTGCTCTAGGCGAATCGCCAACACGGCTTCCGCCACTTTGCGGCTCAGTTCACGCTTCGGTGTCAGAAAGAGGTTTTTGACCAACTGCATCGTCAGGGTTGACGCCCCCTCGACGGTGCGACCGGCGGTCATGTTCGCCAGCACTGCCCGAAAAATTGCACCGGGGTTGATCCCCTGGTGAATATAAAAGTGGCTATCCTCGATCCCTAGAACCGCGAGTTTGAGATTGTCGGAAATGCGCTCAAGGGGGACGACTTCACGATTGGCTTCGTCGTGAATACTGAAGAGGAGGTCGCCGTTAATGTCGTAAATATGGCTGGTTTCGGTCGGGACGTAATCGCGTAAGATTCTGACGTCCGGAAGATTGCGAAAGCTGATGGCTAATCCGACCAGTCCTCCGGCGACCACAGAACTGCCCAGCAGGGTGACGCCAAGAATCGTACTGGCGGTGACTTTGCCCACGGCCTGCACGAACTCGAACGCACGCATGGTGACACTGGCTTGGCCGCGATCGTATGGATTAACCGACACAAACTTTTCCCCGCTGACGAACCACGATCTTGCTGAATTGATCTGAATTAATCTGAATCAATACTAGTTGATTCAGGCGAGAGTCAGACTTGCGCCCACAATCTAGGTCGCTGTTGTGTGCAAACTTGACCGCAGCGCCTAATGGCAATTCCGGCGTAGTATGCCCCTATTCCGGAGACTAAAATCAGCGTTGTTATACTTTCAGAGCTGGGTTTTGTCTGGTTCAAATTCTCCTTTTTACTCCTCTCATGGCTAATGATTCCTGGCAAACGATCGCGGGTAGCACGGTGCTGATTCCGCCCAATCCGAAGGGGATTTTGCATTTCCTGGGGGGGGCGTTTGTGGCGGCGGCGCCCCAGGTGACGTATCGGCTGCTGCTGGAATATCTCGCCGATCGGGGCTACGTGATTGTCGCGACTCCGTTTATGAGCAGTTTCGATCATGGCGAAATCGCCAAGGCGGCGCTGAACAGTTTTGAGCAGACGATCGCGCGACTGCACCACACGCGCCAACTCAGCCCGCGCTACCTGCCGGTTTACGGCCTCGGTCACAGTATGGGCTGCAAGCTTCATCTCTTGATCGCCAGCTTGTTCGAGGTGGAACGGGCGGGCAATATTTTTCTGGCCTATAACAACTTCCCGGCCAAGCGATCGATCCCGCTGCTGGAACAGGTCACCGACAGCCTGTCCGATCCGTTCGAGAAAATGCGACAGGCCGCGCGTCAGGTCATCGCCGATCGCAATCTGCGCGACAGCATCCCGGACGGCGTGAAGCAAAACATCAAAAAAGGCTTACAGCAAATCGACTTCAACGCCATCAATCCCAACAAAATCGAATTTGTCCCCAGCCCCGCCGAAACCCTCGAAATCATCGCCGCCGACTATCCGATTCGCCGTAACTTGCTCGTCAAATTTCGCGATGATGAAATTGATCAAACCCTGGCGTTACGCGGATTACTCACCGATAAATTCGGCGATCTCGTCTCGTTTCGCCCGCTGAACGGTAACCACACGACACCGATCGGCCAGGATCTGCGCTGGCAGGTAGGCGAGGATTTCTCGCCGATCGATGCGGTCGGACAATGGATGCGCCAAAGCGTTTATAAGGATCTCGATGGCCTCAAGCGTGAAATTGCCCGCTGGCTTGATCCCACGATGACGCCCATTTAAGTCGGACTTACGCAAGGGGGGCTAGAAGTCCGACTTCTGCATAACTCCCATTAAGGTGGAGTGGCGAGGCAGGGTTTAAGAAAACTGCGATTAGACGACGATTAGACCAGTTTGATCGCGCTGCCTCACCCAGTACGCGGACACTATGGGGAACTTCTCACCATGTCTCAGCTTTACTTCATTCGCCACGGCATTGCCGCCGATCGCAACGGCTTTGAGCACGATTTCGATCGTTCACTCACCCAGCAAGGTATCGAGAAAACCAGCGCGATCATTCAACGCTTGGCCGCCCTCGGGCTGTGTTTCGATCGCGTTCTCACCAGTCCCCTCGTCCGGGCGCAGCAAACGGCGGAATTATTGCGGGGGGCAGGGCTGTGCAAGGCGATCGAGGAATTTGGGGCGCTAGCTCCGGGGGGCGATGTCGAGGCGCTGGTGTCGTGGTGGTCGGGGTCGAGTCCCGTGAAAGCCGGTGAGACGATCGCGATCGTGGGGCATCAGCCCGATCTCGGGCAGTGGGCGGAATGGCTCCTGTGGGGTCAGGCGATGGAAAAGCTGATTGTGAAAAAAGCGGGCGTGATTGGTCTGGAAGTGTCGCCGCTAGGTTTGGCCTGTGGCATGTGCGAATTATTTTGGCTAACGCCGCCGCGTTTGTTGCTATAGCCAAAACAGGACTTCTACAGCTTGCATCAGTCCTGTTTGCTTTAGACTCGATATATGTAGGGCTGAATCGAGTCACCTTGTCGTTTCTTCGTGTTGATCGTGCTGTCCGCGATCGTGATCCCCATGAGCCGAATTAAAAAAGCCGTGTATTGGTTAATGGGCGATCGAGCCGGACGGGTGACCGTTGCGAGCTGGAATTGGCTCTTCGGGATTACACCGCAGGGATCGAGCGAAGTCTCGACGGCTAGCCATGTGAATACCGCCAAAACGTCGCTCAAAGCGATGCAAGCCTCGGTCGCACACCTCACGAAACTCTCCTCACAGCAAATCGCCGCCTACACCCAAGCTCGACAAAGCTACGACTCCAAAGTTCAGCAAATTAAATCCCTCGAACAGCAAGCCGAAATCGCCCAGCAGCGCAACGATCTTTCCTCCGCGCGGCTCGCGATCTCGCGGGCGATGCAGATCGAGCAATATTTACCGCAGCTTGAAGCTCGGGTACAGCAGGCCGAAGATCTCGTCCGATCGACCCAAAATCGCCTCGAAAGCGAGCGAATGCGCCTCGAAACCTACAAGATTGAGATGCAAAATTTGCAGGAAATGGCGTCGCTCGATGCCACCTTGAAAAGTATTGCGGAGGCGAATAGCGGGTTTGATGTGGAGTCGGCGCGATCGCAGTTTGAGGCGGCGCGGGATGCGATCGAGGATCGACACACCGAGCGCCAAGTGTTGAACGATCTCGTCCACGGTAGCGACTCGGCAGAGGTCGATCGGGCGGTTCTCGACGCCGAACTAGAGCGACGACTGGAACGCAACGCCAACCGCCAGTCTCAGCCCAAATCCAAGCCCACCCCCGATCCCGATCACCAGCCCAAATCCAAGCGTAAACGTAAGTGAAGGGATCACCCGATTAGCCCCATGCGCGTGGGATACTGGCGGTCTTAATATGGCTTGGTATAGCAGAAACCGATCGTGTTAGGACGCTCTTGTTTAAGCCGAAAACCGCACTTCGACTCCGCTCAGTGCTCTCAGCTTTTTTGTACGTCCTAACTAAATCGGTTTTTGCTATAGCACCAGCGATCAAGCGCTCAAGATCAAGTAGCCAGTAGGGTGGGCACTGCCCACCACGATCAGCCCGCGCATCAGTATCCGTGATGGTGGGCGATGCCCACCCTGCAAAACTAAATACTTTCGCAGACATACACCATATCTAGCGCAAAAGCGATCTAAAATTGATCTTGACACACCATAGATAGCGTATGGTACTGTCACGATTCATCAGGTTCGGCGGGGTATTGCGTGAATTATTTAGACGAGTGGATGCAGAGTGGGGTTGATGCCGAATTGGTGCGGCTGAATGTGGTCGCCCTAGACGGTACGGAAGCGTACGACTACCTGTGTTACTCCGATAAATTGTCGCGCCGCAATGACGGTCGCCTCGCGGGGGGAATGCTGAAGCGCTATGCTCACGTGGAAGCGGGCGGCTGGTGGTGCTCGGGAACGAATTTACTCACGGGGACGGATGATTTGTGGGGCTGCTTCAAGCCGGAACAGCCAAGGATTGCGCCCGATCGCGACAAGCCGATCAAATATGAACATCCGCCCAAGGTCGAAACCGGCGTCTTTGCCCTACGTGTGCCGGTGACACTATGGCGACGAATTGCCGAACGATCGGGACTGACGTTTGATGAGCAGTGGATTGACGCAACGCGCCATGATTTTGGCTTTTGGTCGTGGTTGGTCGCCACACCGCAGGTACCGATTTGCATTACCGAGGGCGCGAAAAAAGCCGGGGCATTGCTGAGTGCGGGCTATGCGGCGATCGGCCTGCCGGGGATCAACAATGGCTATCGCACGCCACGCGACGATCGCGGCGGTCGGATCGGTAAATCGCGACTGATCCCGCAAATCGCAGCCCTCACCCAAGCCGATCGCCCGGTGTATGTCGTGTTCGATCGCGACACCAAACCCAAAACGGTCAAGGCCGTGAATGCCGCGATTCGACGGCTGGGCTATCTGATCACCCAAACCGGAGCCAGCACGCGGGTGGTGACCTGGTCGCCGGAGTTGGGGAAAGGTGTCGATGATTTAATCGCTAGCCAAGGTTGTGAAGCGTTTGAACATGCCTTTGATGAGGCGCTCACGCTCGATACCTGGAAAGCTCGCCTGATGGCGCAGCTCACTTACCCGATCGCGATCGACCTCAATAGCCGCTTTCTGCCCAGCGATCTCGCCATTCCCGCCGAGGCTCGCCTCGTCGCGCTTCAGTCACCGAAAGGAACCGGCAAAACCGAAGTCATCCGCCAGTGGGTGCAGCAGGCGATCGCCCAGGGTCGGCGCGTCCTGGTCATCGGCCATCGCGTCCAACTGGTGACGGCGCTGTGTCAACGATTTGGCTTGCCCTACGTGACGCAGGTTGACGATCTACGTCAGGTAGGCAGCGGTTACGGTCTGTGCATTGATTCGCTCCATGGCGCATCCCAGGCCAAATTTCGGGTGGCGGATTGGCACAATGCGATCGTTATTTTTGATGAAGTCGAGCAGGTGTTATGGCACGCGCTCAACTCCGACACCTGCCGCAGTCAGCGGGTCGAAGTGCTGGGGACGTTGAAGCGATTGATGCAGGCGACGCTAGGCGATCGCGGCTGTGTCTATGCGGCGGATGCGGATCTGAGCGATACCTCGCTGGATTACCTGTTGGCCTTGGCCGGTGTGAATTCGACGCCCGCAGCACCCTACGTCGTCCGCAACGATTGGCGACCCGACGCCGATCGCGCGTGGCAAGTGTCGCACTACACCGAAGGCACACCGAAGCGATTTTTGCGGGAACTCGAAGCCCATATCGTCGAGGGCGGGCGTCCGTTGGTTTGTCTCTCCGCGCAAAAACTGAAGAGTAAATGGAGCACCACGGCGATCGCGGCCTACTTTGAAGCGAAATTTCCCGACTGTAAAATTCTCCGCATTGACTCGGAAACCGTCGCCGATTCGAGCCATCCGGCCTATGGCTGTATGGAGGATCTCGATCAGCGTCTCGCGGCTTACGATATCGTCCTCGTCAGCCCCTCGCTGGAAACCGGCGTCAGCCTGGATTTGCGCGGTCATTTCACCTCGGTTTGGGCGATCGCCCAGGGCATCCAGTCCGACAACAGCGTCCGTCAATCCCTCAGCCGACTGCGTGAACCCGTGCCGCGTCATCTGTGGGCGGCTCCCTACGGGTTCAATAAAATTGGCAACGGTTCGACCTCGATCCCGGCGTTAATCGGCTCAACTCAGGGACTCACCCAGGTCAATATTCGTTTGCTGCAACAGTCGGATTTCAGCGGATTTGATGATTTTGACGCGGGCTTTCAGGCGGAATCGTTGCAGTGTTGGGCGAAGTTTGCTGTGCGGGTGAATGCGTCGATGAGCTGCTATCGCGAGGCGATCGTCGCGGCACTAGCGGCGGAAGGCCACACGATCGCCCCCGTCGCCCGCGCCTCCTCACCTCGTAAACCCTCAACGACGGAACAGCCAACGCTGCCCGATTTGGCCACAACGATCACCAGCGTCCGCGAACGCAACTACTTCGAGGAATGCCAAGCGATCGCCCGCGCCCGCGACCTGAATCACCGGCAATACCGCGCCCTGCGTCAAACCCTCGTCAAATCCAAAGCCGATCGCCTGCGTTTGCGTAAATACGAGCTAAAACGCCGTTATGGTGTGCCGGTGACGATCGATCTCGTACGCAAAGACGATGACAAGTGGTACGAAAAATTACGCCTACATTATTTCCTCACCGAGGGACGCGACTATCTCGCCGATCGCGATCGGCGCGTCGCGCGGCACATCTTGCATCAGGGCGGCGGTCGCGTGTTTACGCCGGACTTCAATCGATCGCAGCTCGGTGCAATGATCGGCATTTTAGAACTGCTGGGTTTACCGGTGTTGCTGTCTCAAGCCGATCGCGAGTTACGCAATAGCGACGCGGATCTACAGCAGATGGCCGCTACCGCCCTCGGATCGCGATCGCAGATCAAAGCCGCGATCGGCGTCGGTTTAGCCAAAAACTCAACGCCGATCGTGGTGTTACGTCGTTTGCTCGATCAGATTGGGGTTGGACTGATCTGCTTACGGAGCGAAAGTGTAAAGCGCAAGCGGCTGCGGGTATACGGCATCGGTCAGCCTGCGGATGGTCGGGCGTCGGTGTTTAAGCATTGGCTGGCGACCGATCGGCGGTTCCCAGGCTGGTCGGAACAGGCGGCAGATTTGTGGGATGGTTCCACGTTGCCGATCGTGGCCGCGCCCGCCTGTGATGGGTTTGAGCAGCTATCGCTGGGAGATTTTGGGACAGGCGAGGCGATCGGCTAATCCCATCCAATCTCGAAAATTAGCCCAGAGTGTTATGCGAGCCTGAGCGTGGAGAGAGCGCTCCGGCTCAGTCGAATAAATATATCAAAGTATTAAAAAACATCAATTCTATCGCCTAGCTACAGCAAAGTGTTCGACGATAGAACCGTAGGCAAAGTCGGCAACGTATATGGTCTTAGTAAGATCACGGAGAATCAATAAAAAACTCTCGGATTTTCACTAGAGCTAGATATGTCAAGGTTTTGTTGGATTTTAATGCCTACAAAATGGTGACAAAAGCAATGACTCTATTGCTTAAGCTGCATTCCTTTGATTCAGGCTGAAATGATGAGAGAGATGGATTAATTTCAGCGGTTTTAGTTAAAGCTTTTGTTAAGAAAGCTCACTATTCCCGATCGCATTCGGATCGCCCAAGTCCAAGAATCTGGACTCGCGAACACCCCGGGCTAAATTGCCCCTTGCTGACGATATTTTGAGGATCGACTATGACGGCACAAACTGGCACGATTTCGGCCACTCGATCGACCACCCCCACCCCATCCGACACGAAAAATTACGCCACACTCGACGGTAACGAAGCCGTCGCCCGCGTCGCCTATCCGCTCAACGAAGTGATCGCCATCTACCCGATTACGCCCGCCTCGCCAATGGGTGAATGGGCGGATGCGTGGGCGTCCGAGGGTCGCGCAAACCTTTGGGGAACCGTGCCGTCGGTGGTGGAGATGCAAAGCGAAGGCGGCGCAGCGGGGGCAGTGCATGGCGCACTGCAAACGGGATCGCTGACGACGACATTTACGGCCTCTCAAGGGCTGCTGTTGATGTTGCCCAATATGTACAAAATCGCGGGCGAGCTGACGCCGCTGGTGTTGCATGTGGCGGCGCGATCGCTGGCGGCGCAGGGGCTGTCGATTTTTGGCGAGCATAGCGACGTGATGTCGGCGCGAGGTACGGGCTTTGCGATGTTGGCCTCGGGATCGGTGCAGGAAGCGCAGGATTTGGCGCTGATTTCCCACGCGGCAAGCTTGGAATCGCGCATTCCGTTTATTCACTTTTTTGACGGGTTCCGTACGTCCCACGAAGTCCAAAAAATCGAGCTAATAGAGCCGCAGGTGTTGCGGCAGATGATCGATGACGAGTGGGTGTTTGCCCACCGCAGCCGCGCGATGACGCCCGATCGCCCAGTGCTACGCGGCACGTCACAAAACCCGGATATCTTTTTCCAAGCACGAGAAAGCGTTAACCCGTTTTACGATGACTGTGTGGGCATGGTGGAAGGCGCGATGCAGCGCTTCGCCGAGCTGACGGGGCGCGAGTATCGCCTGTTTGACTACCACGGTGCGCCCGATGCCGATCGGGTGGTGGTGTTGATGGGATCGGGTAGCGAAACCGCACACGAAACGGTGGACTACCTGACGACGCAGGGCGAAAAAGTCGGTGTGCTGAAGGTACGGCTTTATCGGCCTTGGTCGCCGTCACATCTGGCGGCGGCGCTGCCGAAATCCGTTAAAAAGATTGCCGTGCTCGATCGCACCAAAGAGCCGGGAGCTGGTGGCGAACCGCTCTATCTCGATGTGGTGGCGGGCTTAAATGAAGTCTGGGATGAGGTACATGACGGCGCACCGACGCCGAAAGTCATCGGCGGGCGCTACGGTCTGTCGTCGAAGGAATTTAACCCGGCGATGGTCAAGGGCGTATTTGATAATTTGGCGCTGGATAAGCCAAAAAATCATTTCACCGTCGGCATTAACGACGATGTGACCCATACCTCGATCGCCTACGATCCCGAGTTTTCGATCGAGCCGGATTCCGTCGTTCGTGCCATGTTCTACGGCCTCGGCGCGGATGGAACCGTCGGCGCAAATAAGAACAGCATCAAAATCATCGGCGGCAGCACCGATAACTACGCCCAGGGCTATTTCGTTTACGACTCGAAAAAATCCGGCGCGATTACGGTGTCGCACCTACGCTTTGGCGCAGACCCGATCCGATCGACCTACCTGATCGACCAGGCCAACTTCATCGCCTGTCACCAGTGGAATTTCCTCGAAAAACTCGACGTGCTCGTCAGCGCTAAACGTGGCTCAACTTTCCTAATCAATTCGCCTTTTGATGCGGACAATCCGGCGGAAACCTGGGCGCAGTTCCCGATCGAGATCCAAGAAACGATCGTCCGGCGCGAGCTGAAGGTTTACGCGATTAATGCCTACAAAGTGGCTCGCGAAAACGGCATGGGTGGCCGCATCAACACCGTGATGCAAACCTGCTTCTTTGCCCTGGCGAATGTACTGCCAGCGGACGAAGCGATCGCCGAAATTAAACACGCGATCGAAAAGAGCTACGGCAAGAAAGGCGCGGAAATCGTCGCCATGAATATCAAGGCCGTAGACGCGACCCTGGAAAATCTCTACGAAGTGCCGATCGGCTCGCCCGATGGCGCGGTGCGTCGCCAGCCCGCCATGCCCGCCAATGCACCGGACTTCATCCGCGACGTCGAAGGCGCAATGCTGATCCGCCAAGGCGACGCCCTTCCGGTCAGCGCCCTGCCCTGCGATGGCACGTACCCCACCGACAGCGCCCAATGGGAAAAACGCAACGTCGCCCAGTTCATCCCCGAATGGGACGCCGATGTTTGCATTCAGTGCGGCAAGTGCGTCGCGGTGTGTCCCCACGCCACGATTCGCGGCAAGGTCTATGAACCGGGCGAGCTGAAAAATGCCCCGGCCACGTTTAAGTCCACCGATAGCCGCGACAAAAAAGCCTTCTCCGGCCTGAAATTTACGATTCAGGTCGCGCCGGAAGACTGCACGGGCTGCGGGATTTGCGTCGATGTCTGTCCGGCGAAAAATAAATCGCAGCCGTCGCTGAAGGCGATCAACATGAAACCCCAAGCGCCGCTGCGGGAACCCGAGGCGGAAAACTGGGATTATTTCCTCAATTTACCCAACCCCGACCGCCGGACGCTGGACGGAACCCACATCCGCACCCAACAAATGCAGCAGCCGCTGTTTGAGTTCTCGGGAGCCTGTGCCGGTTGCGGTGAAACGCCCTACGTCAAGCTCCTGTCGCAACTGTTCGGCGATCGCGCGGCGATCGCCAACGCCACGGGCTGCTCGTCGATCTACGGCGGCAACCTGCCCACAACACCTTGGTCAAAAGACGCCGAGGGACGCGGCCCCACCTGGTCAAACAGCCTGTTTGAAGATAACGCCGAATTTGGTCTCGGCTTCCGGGTGTCGATCGACAAACAAGCGATGTTCGCCGCCGAGTTGGTCCACGGTCTGCGCGAGCCGATCGGGGTAGAACTGGCCGACGCGATCCTTGCCCATGCCGACCAGCGCGACGAGTCCGACATTTACGACCAACGCCAGCGCGTCGCCCAACTCAAGCCGATCCTAGAGACGATCGACGATCCCCGCGCCAAGCAGTTGGCCACGCTCGCCGATTACCTCGTGAAAAAATCCGTCTGGATCGTCGGCGGTGACGGCTGGGCGTACGACATCGGCTTCGGCGGTCTCGACCACGTGATCGCCAGCGGTCGCAACGTCAATATCCTGGTACTCGACACCGAAGTCTACTCTAACACCGGTGGTCAAGCCTCCAAAGCCACGCCGCGCGGTGCGGTGGCCAAATTCGCCGCCGGTGGTAAGCCTTCAGCGAAAAAAGACCTCGGCGCGATCGCCATGACCTACGGCAATGTCTACGTCGCCAGCGTCTCAATGGGCGCAAAGGACGAACATACGCTCAAAGCGTTCCTCGAAGCCGAAGCCTACGACGGCCCTTCGTTGATCATCGCCTACAGTCACTGCATCGCCCACGGCATCAACATGACCACGGCGATGACGCACCAAAAAGCGCTAGTCGAAAGTGGTCGCTGGTTGCTCTATCGCTACCATCCTGACGCGATCGCCGAAGGCAAAAATCCCCTCACCCTCGATTCTCGCGCTCCGAAACAGGGCGTCAAGGATTCGATGTACATGGAAAATCGCTTCAAGATGCTAACGAAAACGAAACCGGGTGATGCGCGGCGTCTGTTGGCCGAAGCGCAGGCGGATGTGGATGCTCGCTGGAAACGCTATCAGGCGATGGTGAATTTGCATCAGCCGGAAACACCGATCGAATAGCCCCGTAGGGCGGGCATTGCCCACCACGATCCGGCACATTCGCCCCCATTGGTGGGCAGTGCCCACCCTACATCGCTACATCGCCCCAATCGCCCCATCCGCTAACGCCCCATTTTGTAGGAAACACCGATGGATCTCACTACCACCTATCTCGGCCTGAATTTAAAATCGCCCCTCGTTCCGTCTGCCGCCGCGCCACTCAGCGATGATCTCGATAACCTCCGCTGCCTGGAAGACGCTGGAGCCGCCGCGATCGTCCTCCATTCCTTGTTTGAAGAACAGCTCGTCCGCGAAAAATTCGAGCTACACCACCACCTGGAATACGGCACGGAAAGCTTCGCCGAATCCCTGACCTATTTCCCCGAACCGGAGACCTTCCACACCGGCCCCGAGCTTTACCTAGAGCATATTCAATCTGCCAAAAACGCCCTCAGCATCCCGGTTATTGCCAGCCTCAACGGGTTTTCGCCCGGTGGCTGGACGGAATACGCCAAGCTGATGGAAGAGGCCGGAGCGGATGCGATCGAGCTGAATCTCTACTTTGTACCGACCGATCCCGATGTGTCCGGCGCAACGATCGAGACCATGTTTATCGAAACCCTGCGCGACGTGAAATATGTCGTCGATATTCCCGTTGCCGTCAAACTCAGCCCCTATTTCAGCAATCTGGCGAACATGGCAAAACGCCTCGACAAAGCCGGAGCTGACGGGCTGGTGCTGTTTAACCGGTTCATGCAGCCGGATATCAACCCAGAAGAGCTGGAAGTTGAGGCGGTGGCTAACCTGAGCGGCGGTGGTGATTTACGGTTACCGCTGCGCTGGATTGCGATTTTGCACGATCGCATTGGTGCGGATCTGGCCGCGACGGGCGGCATTCAGCATGGCCGCGATGCGATTAAAGCCGTGATGGCAGGCGCGAAGGTGACCCAGGTCTGTTCGGCGCTGCTGCGGCATGGTTTTCCGTATCTGACCAAGCTCGAAGCGGACATGAAACAATGGATGGAAGAGCATGAGTACGAATCGCTGGTGCAGATGCGCGGCAGTATGAGTCAGGCCAATTCGCCCGATTCGAGTGCGTTTGAGCGGGCGCAGTATGTGCGGGCGATCGAGTCTTTCTACGTGCCGGATGCCGCGCTGCGCGTGTTGCACTAGCCCAAGTTTGTCCTGGATCAGCGTTGAGCTTGCTTCGGCAGCTTCCACAACGTTGATCGCCTCAACGAATGACATTAATTAGGATGTTGAATGATGTTTTGTGAACAATGCGAACAGACCGCCAGCGGTCAAGGCTGCCATCAGTGGGGAGCTTGCGGCAAAAGTCCTGAGACCAACTCTGTGCAAGATTTGCTTGTGTACTGTCTGCAAGGTCTTGCTCCGGTAGTGATCACGGCTCGATCGCTGGGTCTCGATACCCATGCGGCGGATGTCTTCGTCTGCGAAACCCTGTTCGCGACCATGACCAATGTCAACTTCAGCACCCCACGTTTTACGCCCTATCTTAAACAGGTGATTGTCCTCCGGGAAGACCTCAAAACCCAAATTGCAGCCCAGTCAGATTCACCCCCGGTCTGGCCTGTGATTGCCGACTACACCCCCGATTTTACCGATAGCCTGGTATTACAAGGACAGGATCGATCGCTGGAGGCGATCGCCAAAGCCGATGGCAATGTGGATATCTTTGCCCTCAAACTCACCACACTTTACGGCCTTAAAGGCATGGCAGCTTACGCTTTCCATGCCCTAGAGATGGGCTACGAGGATGACGCCGTATACGAATTTCTCCATGAAGCTCTCGCCGCCCTCGATCGCCACGACCTCAGCCTGAACGACTGGGTTGCCCTGGCTTTAAAAGTGGGTGAAGTAAACCTCCGGGTGATGGAATTGCTCGACCATGGTCACACCGACACCTTTGGTCATCCCGTACCCACCTCCGTTCCCCTCGAACCGCGACCGGGTAAAGCAATCCTCGTCTCCGGCCACGACATCCCCCACCTGGCCCACATCCTCGAACAAACCCGAGACACCGGCATCACGGTTTACACCCACGGTGAACTGCTTCCCGCCCATGGCTATCCGCAACTGAAGCAAACCTATCCCCATCTTTACGGCCATTACGGCAAAGCGTGGCAAAACCAGGTAAATGATTTCGCCAAGTTCCCCGGCGCAATTATCATGACGACGAATTGCCTGATGCCACCCCACGATAATTACTCCGACAAAGTATTCACGATCGGTCCCGTCGGTGATCGCAGCCTACAACACCTCGGTAATAACAGTGACGGCCCGATCGAGATCACTCCCGCAATCACCAAAGCTCAAGATTTACCCGGATTCCCGGACACAGTCGCGGACTTGCCCCAACGCAGCGTCACCACCGGATTCGCTCGTAATGCGGTTCTGGGCGTCGCCGATCACATCATCGACGCCGTCAAAGCCGGACAAATCCGCCACTTTTTCCTCGTCGGCGGTTGCGATGGCGCGAAACCCGGACGCAGCTACTACACCGAACTGGTCGAGCAAGTCCCCGATGATTGCATCGTGCTGACCTTGGCCTGTGGTAAATTCCGCTTCTTTGATCACGAAATGGGCGATATCGGCGGTATTCCGCGCCTGCTCGATCTCGGTCAGTGTAATGATGCCTATTCCGCGATTCAGATTGCGATCGCTCTGGCCAACGCCTTCGAGGTCGGAGTGAATGAGCTACCGCTGTCGATGATCCTGTCGTGGTATGAGCAAAAGGCGATCGCCGTCTTACTAACGTTGCTCCACCTCGGAATCCAGGACATTCGCCTCGGCCCGACTCTGCCTGCCTTCATGACCCCGAACGTATTCGCCCTGCTCTCGGAGACCTATCAGCTCAAGGCGATCACCACCCCCGAAGCTGACCTTGCCGCCCTGCTCAACGGATCTCAACTCGATTGAGTCGATCGCGCTCAAAGCGATCGAAGCTCAAGCCTAAATTACGAGTATTGCTTAAGAGGTTGAGGAGTCTGACTTTTCCAAAAAGTCGGACTTCCGGGATGGGCGATTATTTCTGGGCAATACTCTAGAATCGCCTAGAGGCCCGATACTCGTCACCACCAGCAACCCCGCGATCGACCCTAAACTCCCGTGACCCCACCGCCCAACCCAGCAACTCAACCCATCGCTCCCCGCAACCTGATCTTTTTTAACCATCTGCCCAAAACCGGCGGTATGGCCGTCCAAAAACTGATTCGAGACGCTCACAAAACTGACCTTGTGCCTCTAGTGGAAGTGGCTCTCGACGGTCAATGGAACGCTGAAACAGGTCGCCGTGCGATCGCCACCGCCCGCAATACCCGCGATCGCTTCCTCTACGCCGCCTTTCACCCCGCCAACTTCACCGATAAACCCGAGGTGCAAGCGCTCATCCACGATCGCAGTATCAGCTTTAGCGTCCTGCGCCGCCCCTCAGACGTATTCGCCTCTTTTGTGCGCTACTTCTACCGCTGTAGCCAGCACCCCAACGATTTTGCCTACCTCCTCAAAACTCGGCAAATCTTACCGATCGCCGATCCAAACCAGATTTTCGATCTATGTCTGGAAGAATTAGGACGACGGGAACAGCTAGAGCAAGCGGATCAGGCGGATCAGGTTGATCAGATCGATAAAGCGGATCAAACGCAAAAATCCGCTCAAACGGAGAAACCGAAACGTTCATCCTCTTACTTATTCCAATATTTGCGATGCTTACGAGCCACAAATAGCACCTCGCTGGCAACCTCTAGTCGCACCCTCGCACAACGACTTCAGCAACCGGGCAACATCACCACTGGCGATATTCGTCAGGCGCTTCGGCGCGATTATTTCGCACTGTGTACGATCGAACGGCTCGATCAATTGCTCGCTTACTTCAAACATTTGGCGATCGTCCCTGCCGACGCGCAACTCGAACGGATCAATACCTCCCGCAACGATCGCAGCATTCCCCTCAGCGACGATCGCCGCGAAATCATCGATCGGCAACAACGCACCTTCGATTACAACCTTTGGCACTGGCTCCGCGACCACGGTAGCTTTTTTAATCCCGAATTATTCGAGCAACAACGCCAACGCCTACAACCTCTGACTTCGACCGTCACCCCACCCATTAACCCACCCATTAACCCATCTATCGCCCAGCCCGATACACCCACGATCACCCACTTCTAACCCCAGCCGCAATTCCGTCATCAGCCTTTGCGTTGTGCATCGACCCCGGATAAGGCACGATCGTAGATGTCCCCTCCCCACTTTCCCCGAACGTCAATGAGCATCGTCACCTTCCAATCCGTCGCGAAAGACTTCGGCATCAAAGAAATTGTCCGTAATGCCAACTTCAGCATCGACGACGGCGAAAAAGTGGGGCTGATTGGCGTCAACGGCTCCGGTAAATCGACTCTGCTGAAAATGGTCGCCGGACTTGAATCGATCGACAGCGGTCAGCGGCTCACCGAACGCAACCGCCGCACGATCTATCTACCGCAGATGCCCGATCTGGACGAAGAAAAAACCGTGATTGAACAGGTGTTCGCCGATACGGGAGATGGGTCGGTGTCGGGGATGCAGCTCGTACGCGAATATGAATTGCTATCGCTGCAAATGTCCCACGCCGGGGACGACAGCGCCAAGCTCGATAAGCTGATGGCGCAGATGGCCAGCGTCAGCGAAAAAATGGAGTCGATCGGCGCGTGGGAGCTGGAAACCAAGGCGAAAATCGTCCTGTCGAAACTGGGGATCGAAGACTTCGAGGCGCGGATCGGCGACCTGTCCGGTGGCTACCGCAAACGGATCGCCCTGGCGGCGGCGCTGCTGTCCGAGCCGGATTTACTGCTGATGGATGAGCCGACCAACCACCTGGATGCCGCCTCGGTGGAATGGCTGCAAAGTTATCTCCAAACCCATCGCGGCGCGATCTTTCTCGTGACTCACGATCGCTACTTCCTCGATCGCGTCACCAACCGCATCATCGAACTCGATCGCGCCGATATCTACACCTACGAAGGCAACTACGCTTACTACCTAGAGAAAAAAGCCCTCGAAGAAGACGCCGCCGTCGGTCAGCAGCGCAAACATAAAAACCTGCTCCGCCGCGAGCTGGAATGGTTAAGCCGAGGCCCCAAAGCCCGCAGCACCAAGCAAAAAGCGCGGATCGATCGCGCCAACGAGCTGCAAGATCGCGAATTTAAAACCGCGATCGGCAATGTCGAGATCGACACTGTCTCGCGGCGCATCGGCAAAAAAGTGATCGAAATCCACGGCGCGACGAAATCCTTCGACAATCGCGTCCTGTTTCAAGACTTTAGCTACACCTTCGAGGCGGGCGATCGCGTCGGCATCGTCGGCGGCAACGGCGCGGGTAAATCGACGCTACTTAACGCCATTACCGGTAAGCTGGCCCTCGACTCCGGCCACATCGACATCGGCGAAACGATCGCGATCGGCTACTTCGATCAACACTCCGAAGACCTGCTCACCGCCGCCGACCTCGATCAGCGCGTCATCGACTACATCAAAGACGTCGCCGCCCTAGTCGAAACCGCTGACGGCACGGTGATCACCGCGTCCCAGATGCTCGAACGCTTCCTATTCTCGCCCGATCGCCAGTATTCGCCGATCTCGAAACTCTCCGGCGGCGAAAAGCGGCGGTTATTTTTGCTTAAGGTCTTGATGGGTGCGCCGAATGTGTTGCTGATGGACGAGCCGACCAACGATCTCGACGTGCAAACTCTGGGCGTACTGGAGGATTATCTCGAAGATTTCGGCGGCTGTGTGGCGGTGGTGTCCCACGATCGCTATTTCCTCGATCGCGCCGTCACGAAGATTTTCGAGATCAACCCCGGCGGGATCGTCAAGCAATACCCCGGTAATTATTCGGTGTATCTCGACTTTAAAGCCGAGGAAGCCGCCCAGGCCGCCGAGGCCAAAGCCGCCGAGGCCGCCGAAGCCGCCGAAGCTGCCGCCAGTGGCACGAAGACCGCAGGCACAGCGGCGAAGCCCAGCTCGCAACAGACGCGATCGAACCGCGCTCGCAAACTGTCCTACAAAGAACGCCGCGAGCTGGACACCCTCGAAACACACATCCCCGCACTGGAAGACGAAAAGGCGACGATCGAAGGTCAGCTTTACGGCGGTGGTGCGAGCAGCGATCCCCTGCTCGATCTCAGCGAGTTGAGCCAGCGGCTGGCGGCGATCGAGTTAGAAATCGACGCGGCAACCGAGCGCTGGATGGAGCTATCGGAAATTGCGGAAGCGTCGGCCTAACGGCTTTGTTACACCCGTCCCGATCGCGGACACACCTGAATTCAAGTGTTGCGACTGGTATGATAGCCAGGAAAATGTTTCGCTCGATCGCGAACATATCCATCTAATTTGTTCGATTTGCTCGATTTAACGAGATAGACACCAATGTCGAAATATGTGATGTGGGGCAGCTATTGCGAAAATGCCCTCGAAAAGCGTACCCCTTACCGCCAAGCGCATTTAGGCGGTTTGAAGGCTCAGAAGGACTCGGGTGTGCTCGTGACGTTGGGGCCGACGATGGACAATACCATGGTCTTTGGAATTTACGACGCGGACAGTGAGGAGATCGTCAAGCAATTGATCGAAGGCGATCCCTACTGGAAAAATCAAATCTGGACAGACTATACGATTAAGGAATGGATTCAGGCGTTTTAATCTACTGAATCTATTAAGCCAATCGAAATGGATCAATGGGATTAATCGGTTCATCCGATCGACGGGCTAAATTGTTTCGCTATCGTTCCGATCGCTGCTGTTTAATGTTTGACCTATCGTGATCTCGCGTAACGTATTTCGCCGCTGGCTGGATAACGAAACCTTTGCGGCCTGGTTGTTCCTGGCGCCAGCGCTGATTTTATTCGTGCTATTTGTCCTCGGCCCGATCGCCTACTCGACCGGCTTGAGCTTCACGATGGGCAGCTTCACGCGATCGGGGGCGGAGTGGGTCGGCTTGCGCAATTACGATAATGTGTTAGCCTCGCCGGACTTTTGGCAGGTGGTTCGCAACACGATTTACTTCACGATCGCGACGCTGATCCCGAGTATTGCAATTCCCCTGGGGTTGGCGGTGGTACTCGATAAGATCGCGGTTGGGCGGACGGTGCTACGGACGGCCTATTTCATCCCGTCGGTGGTATCGATCGTGGCAGCGGGTCTCGGTTGGCGCTGGCTATTCCAGACCAATGGCCCGATCAACGGGCTGCTCGGTAGCGTTGGCATCCCGCCGACGCCGTGGCTCGGGAGCGTCACCTGGGCGATGCCGATCCTGATTTTGCTGAGTATCTGGAAGCAAATCGGCTTTAATCTGGTGGTGTTTTTGGCGGGGTTGCAGGCGATCCCAAAAAATCGCTACGAGGCGGCGGAGTTGGACGGGGCTGACACATGGCAGCAGTTTCGCCATATCACCCTGCCGGGATTGCGTCCGACGTTCATTTTTACGATCGTCACCACATCAATTTTCACGCTGCGGAGTTTTGAGCAGGTGTATGTGATGACGGGCGGAGGGCCGCTCAATTCGACGAATTTGCTGGTGCATTACGTCTATGAGCAGGCGTTCGGACTGTTTGATTTTGGTTATGCGTCGGCGGTGGCAACGATGTTGCTCGTTGCGACATTGGCGATCGTCGGGGTGCAATTGTATTTGACGCGGGATGGAGCGGCGTAGACGATCGGCGTTCATTTGGTATGGATCTGAACTGGCGCGATCGCGGGTCGTGTGGGCAGCTCCATAGGCTATTTCACGTTATACGAAATCCGGTTCTGTATTAGAAAAATAAAGAACGCCTATGAGCACTGAGCGAAGTCGAAGTGCGGTGTTCGCTCAGAGTGACGATCTAAGTCTATACACAGCCGGATTTCGTATTAGTTAGTTAAACCATTTAAACGGTGGATAGCGCTTGAGGTTTACCACCTTGCCGATCTGATGCGCGGTCTGCTGATATAGGTTTAATTTTTTCTGACTGCGAATGTCAACGTAGCCTTTCACATTTAGACGAAGGTCTGGATTCGTTGTGAGTGGATCGGTCTCGATCGTCACTTCCAACTCGGCCTTATCCCCCGCCGTCTCCTCATCGTCTAACACCAGCTCGATCGCTTTTACCCGACCCGTCACCGTCGGTACACCGGGCGTGTCACTGATGAACTGGGCGCGATCGCCCTCGTCAACTAATTCCGTATCCCCCTGAGCGACCCGCGCCGAAATGTCGTATCCCTTCGACGGGGCGATCGCAAACAGCGATTCACCTTGGTTAAACCATTTCCCATCCTTGAGGTCGAGATCTTCGGTAATCACAATCCCATCAATATCAGCCCGCAGGTGTAGAGCTTCGCGACGCGCTTGGAGCTGCTGGAGAATGTCCTGATGGGCGATCGCCAGTTGCTCCTGACGCTCCAACTCCGTTAGCGCCACACGAACCTCCTCCCCACTTTGTCCGAATTCCGCCCGACTGGTTTCCCATGCACCCAACCCGCGTAGACTTTCCTCTTCTAGGTTGCCGATCGCTCCGCCAATCTGCGCCCGAGCGGCCTGAGCTTGGGCGGCAAGACGGTCTATTTCACGCTCTACTCCAGCTTGCATAATCTGGCGCTCATCGATTTTCCGCGTGAGCGATTGCAGCTCGCTTTCGATGTTGCTAATCCGAATCTCTAGTTCTGACTGTTGATCTTTCAGGTTAGTTACAGCGGAATTTTCACGCGCGAGTGCACCCTGTTCTACTAACATTTCAAAGTTCGTAAACCGAGCGACCAAGTCTTCTCGACGCGCGAAAAGTTCTTCGAGCTGTTCCTGTTTCTTGATCCGTTGCTCGGCCAGGTCAAGCGCTTCGGACTGGAATCGATCCTGTTCGAGGGCTTGACGTGCCGCCTGCGATCGTAGACCCTCAATCTCCGCTTCTAAGCGCTGGGTTTCGCTGATCCCCAATCCCGCTTCCACATCGTTTAACTGTGCCAGTTTCCGTTCGAGCAGTTGGCGATCAAAATTGGTTGCCGTGTTGCTCCGTGCTGCCGCCGCTTGCGCCACCGCCAACCGTCGTTCCGCCGCCTTGATCGCCGCCTGAGTGTCCATCAACAAGCGCTCCTGCTCCAAAATCTGCGACGTCAGCTCATCATTCTCAATAATCGCCACCACATCGCCCCGCCGCACCGACGTACGCGCTGCCACCCGTAACTCCAGCCAACCCGCCTCACGCATTGACACTGACTGCCGGTTCTGTTCCTGCAATCCTGCCTCCGCCCGCCCAGACACATCGACCGGAAGCGGAATAAACCCCAAAGCACCAATAACCACCACCACCGCGTAAAACACTTTGCGCTTCGAGATTGATCGCGCGGGTGCTTCTGGTGTTGCCGGTGTCGTTGCCCGCTCCGCCGATTCGATCGGGGTTGGGCGCGTCGCTCCCGGTGGTACAACTTTGAGCGGTGAAACGGTGTGGGCTTGGGGGGAAGTGGTCATGGATTTGGGTAGAGCAACGACAGCAATCGCAGGTTCAAGACGGTTCAGCGTCCCAAAGCGTGTAGTACGCCAGCCACAGCGCGAAGACGAGAGCAATGGGGGCTGGTAGTGTTATCAGGGCAAAATGCAGAATTTTACTGAAGAGGAAGCCAAAAATACCGACCAGGTAGAGCAAACTCAGCGGTGCATAGATCGCCAAGATGGTTCGAGCGTAGGGAAATTCGATTTCGCTCTCGCCTTTGAATTTGCGTTGATAGTAGGCAAAGGCGCGACGGCGGAGGTCATTGATCCGGGTGGCGGCAACGATGAGGTGGTAACCGTCGAATTTGGCGAGGGGGTTGAGGTTGAGTAGGACGGTAAAGAGGGAGGCGCTAAACAGGAGGTAGCTGGTTTCGTAGATCCACTGGCCGACGGTGGCGAGGTTCCAGGCGAGCAGGGCGATCGCGGCGATCGCTAGTTGCGTTAAAACGCCAGCGCCGACGACGAGCAGGCGTTGATAGCGCGGCAGGCCGTAGGAGTTGGTGCTGTTGGTGTAGGCAGCGGGGATCAAGCACATGAACATCAGCCCCATGCTTTTGACGGGCTTACCGAAGTGCTTCAGCGTGAAGGCGTGGCCGAGTTCGTGAATGCTGAGGACAACGAGACTGGCGATCAGATATTTGACCAGGAGTCCCGCGCCCTGTTTTTCCCAAAGTTCGAGTCCGTAGGCGACAAGGTCGGCGGCCTGAGCGAAACCCACGACACCCATCAACGCCAAGCTAGCCAGAAAGCTATACCAAAATGTCCGCGTCCAGATCCAGCGCAATTTACTGACGTGGCGCGAGAGCCAGGGATCGGGGTCGCAGAGTTTTTTCTTAAAAAAGAGGAGCTGCATCGGGTTGAATTTGCCGCGCGGTTTGGCGGGCGGTTCGATGCCTTCGAGCATGGCGTTTGCACTGAGCAGTTTTTGGAAGCCTGCGAGTGCTTGGGGTGAGAGCTTGTATTGCTGGCAAAGTTCGGCATCGCGCAGCCAGCCGATCGCCTCGATCGCGGGTTTATCTTCGTTGGCGACGGTGATCGCGGTTTCGGCGATCGGGTTATTTAAAATCCAGTAGCCTTCGGGTTGGTGATCCCATTCGAGGCATGATCGCAGGCTACCGATGGGGCGATCAGCGATCGTGTCGTCGGGGTCGTGAGCGAACACACCGAGTTCGATCAGTTCCTGGATGACGGTGGCGACGAGCTGGGGATCTTGGCCGTTACGTTTGCGTTCGTACTGGCGTTGGATTTGGGCGATCGTGAACTTGCCGCTGAAGTGGGACAGGATGAAGGCGCGATCGGGGTCAATTTCGATCCGGCGATCGTCGAGTTTGGCGCAGAGGTAGTGGCGATCGCCGGTTTTACTGGGGCGGATTTCCCAGTAGGGGGTGAGGTTAGGGGTGTGCCAGTGGCGATCGAAAGCTGGTGTAGCTTGGTTCGATTGGGAGACCATAATAGTGGTGGTAGATCACCGAGTCTGATTGCGTGTTCATCAAAGCAATACTAGAAGATATCGCTTTGATGAAACGTTTTTATACGAGGAGTTGAATATCAAGTGCTTGAATTTTTTCTTGCATCCATTCTTCAAATAGTCGCTCGGTTAGTTCTGCCCGAAGACCGTCATTGAGTTCGGCGGGGAAAATTTTGTCGAGGAGAAAGAAACAGTGATGGTCGTCTACTACGATCGGCCCAACGATGTCACCTTGTTGAGCATCTTTGAGGTGTGGTTGCACCTGTTCGGGGATTTGATCGCGGGGGAAGACGCCCATGCGTCCATTGAGTTCGCGATCGTAGGAAATGGAATGTTCGCCGACAAGGGTATAGAACTGGCTAGAATCGCGATCGAGGTTTTCTCGAAGTTGGGCGGCTAGAGCTTCGTCTGCGACAACGAGGCGACAGAGGGAGAAGCGATCAAACTTGGATTTATTTTCTGCGAAGAATTCATCCACGCGATCGCCAGCAATGGTTTGGCGTAGATGTTCATACTTTAAACCTTTCTCAATTTTGGCTCGAAAGTCTTCGTAGCTCATTCGATTATCAGATAGCCAAGACTCGAAAGCATCACGATCTAATAGATTATTGCGTTGTCGAAAATCGATTGAGGATTGATCAATTTTTTCACTAGAAACTTCACCTAAACTCTCATTCTGTTCAATGCCTTTATTGATCAAATGTTCACGGGCTAAATAGGAAATAATTTCACCAAGCTTGTCAGAATCTTTTAGCTGTCTGAAGAATTGTTGTAGAGACAAGGTGCTGTCATCTATTCGGAGAACTAAAATATCACTCATCTTTATTTCGCAATTAGAAATTGTTTTTTTAGGGAGATGAAAATCAATCATCTCCCTATCCACTATAGACTAAGCATTTTGACGCCATGCGTAGAAGTATTCTGAAATTTGAGGGAGACTCATCGTCAAATAGCCCCCATCCGAATCATTGCCTTTACCCCATGGGTTGAACATCGTGATGGTTTGCTTGACCGCATCATAGCCCGTCATCACAAAAGCATGTCCTCCCACAAACTTCTCTGTACCACCAGCAGTGTTGATGATTTTTTCGTGCTCACTACTCTTAGAGCTAAGGTAGACCAACGCACCTGATGCAAATGCAGATATTGCTTTCGCTAAACCAGAGGTACTTACATCTCCGTGATAACTGCCTTTCAGCCCTGTAATTTGAGTACCTGCAACCTGCGACTGTCCACCTGAGATAGCAGTGTAGCTGTTACCACCTTCCCGATTTAGCTGCCCCGATTCATTCATCTGGGCATATGCTTTCTCCGCCAGGGCAACCCAAAGCTCATTACCTGAGTTCGTATAAGTATTAGATGTATTTCCAGGTCGGGCAAAAAGAAATCCTCCGCTTTCATTTGTAGGGAGATATTTATCTACTGTGACGTAGTCAGCTTTGCCATTGTTAAAGAAACGAACTGTGAACGTTTTTCCATCCTGATTGTCTCGAAACATATTACTGATATAGCTCGGATCTCGGCGAGCTGCTGCTGCAAGTCCGGCAAGATAGTAACAATCGCCAACTATACCCTGTCTTACATCCTCATAATTGATCCCCTTTTGAAATAATTCTCCGGAAGCTTCTCGATAAGTTATATCAATCTTCTGGCCGTTACTGTAAATAAATTCTCCCTGAGTACTAGGACGATCAAGTCCAAAGAAATGCTCGTCAATCAACTTTTTCAAGTGATTTGCACTTGACCCTGCATAGAGGTTTCCTAACGCCTCTCCTTGGAAAAACTCATTAGCTTTATTGCCGTGCGTGATTTTGCTTGACAAGACACGAACATAATCCTCCATCTTGATATAGTCTGCATTACTCGTCAGCAACTTCAGGTCATTGAACTCATTCGAGTCAACAGTTCCATTATCTTGGGCGCTATTCAGGATATCGATCATGTCTGTACGGCTGAACGAACCATCCTGAAAGCGAGAACGTGCTAGATCACGCAGTTGTGCATCCTTGATATTCATCTCAAACCAATCATTCGTTACAACTGCTTGGGTTGTCGCAATCGCTGAACTCCAGGCTCCCCAGCCATCAGCAGCATCTTTCGCACGGACGTAAATGTTGTCAGTCTGAGCGGACGATCCACCAATAAACTTGACTGTGTTTAGTTGACTAGCATCAACTGTGAAGGTTGTTCCGGTTTGACGTACACCATTAACAGTGAAATATCCGCTACTAAGCTGTTGGTTGTAATCACCGAACTCGTATTGAGTGATGTTGTCACCATCTGCATCACTCGTATAAATTTTCAGATCGGTCGATTTGTTCGCATCAACCGTGAAGTTGCTCCAGGATGCTGTTGGTGCAGAACCACCTTGCGTCGTTGTCTGAGCTGAACTCCAGCTACTCCATTTTTGACCATCAGAAGCCGAGACGTAGAGTTGATCGCTTGTTGCGATGGAACCGCCAACAAACTTCACGGTACTTAGCTTGTCTGCATCGACATAAAAGACGCTTCCCGCTGACTGACGTACACCATTTACCGTGTAATAGCCACTGCTTCCATTCCGGTTGGCATCGTAGAACGCATAGCGCTGAATCGCATCACCATCCACATCCGTAACCTTAAAGCTTGGGTTAACAACTTGACCCCGCTTCACACTCTGAGCATAGGTGGTAACAACCGGCGCGGAGTTAACTTTTTGAGTCGTGATATTAAACGCCGTGCTACCCCAGGTTTTACCGTCATTCGCCCAGACACCAACCTTATTTGTTCCCGCAGAGGAACCACCGACAAATTTCAGCGAGCCGAGCTGACTGGCCGTTAGATAGAATCCACCCGTTTTCTTCACACCATTAACAGTGAAGTATCCACTGCTCGAAGATTGATCGTAATCGTAGAAGTAGTAACGCTGGATAGTATCACCGTCCTTATCAGTAACACTGAATTTCGGCACGATGCTTTGACCCGATGTAACAACCTGGTTGCTTGCCGTCAACGTCGGTGCATTATTCGGCTTGTAGGTCGTTAGTGTCGAATAAGCAGCACTGCTCCAGGTCTGGCCGTCGTATGCATGAACGCGAACACTGTCGCTACCGGCTGCCGTGCCGCCCACAAAACGGACGGTGTTGAGTTTGTCAGCATCGACGAAGAAGTAACCGGACTGCTTCACCCCATTAACCGTAAAGTAGCCACTGGTGGCGCTGCTGTTGCGGTCTTCAAAGAAGTAACGTGTGATGCGATCGCTATCAGCATCAGAAACATTGAAGAAGTTCGCAGTGGTACTGCTGCCGGAGGCAACCGAACGGTTGTAGGCGGTGACGACCGGAGCACGGTTTGGCTGAACAGTTGTGATGTTCTGATATAGACCAGTTCCCCAACTCGTACCGTCAAAAGCGCTGACGGCAATGCGATCAATACCCGGCGTTGAGCCTGCAACGAAGCGAACGTTAGCCAGTTGACTGGCACTGACGTAAAAACTGCCCGTTTGCTTGACACCATTAACCGTAAAGTAACCACTCGTTGTGCTGTCATTTGTGTCGTAGAAACGATAGCTCTGCATTGCATCACCATCAGCATCACTCACGGTAAAGAGATTGCTTGCGAGCGTACTCGTATTCGCGTTGAGTGATTGTGCCTTCACACTCACCTTTGGTGCACGGTTCGGGAGATAAGTCGTCATCGTCGAGGATGACTGATTGCTCCAGACTTTCCCGTCATGCGCCCAAACAGTTACACGATCAGTTCCTGCTGCTGACCCCGCGACAAATTTCACCGAGCTGAGTTGGCTAGCATTGATTCGGAACCCACCACCCTGTTTGACACCGTTAACGGTGAAGTAACCACTCGTTTCGCTACTGTTCCGGTCGTAGAAATAGTAGTACTGAATCGCATCGCCATCAGCATCAGAAACGGTAAAGAAGTTTGCATCGGTGCTGTAACCTGATGCGATCGAGCGATTGTAGGAACTGACGACGGCTGCACGGTTTGCCTGAGTTGTATTCAGTGTTGCGTACTGACCGCTTGCCCAGCGTTGACCATCGAACGCATTCACATAAACGCGATCAGTTCCGGGCGATGAACCAGCTACAAAGCGAACAGTATTGAGTTTGCTGCCATCTACATAGAAGCCACTCGTCTGCTTGACACCATTGACGGTGAAGTAACCACTGGTGGAGCTTGTATTTGTGTCACGGAAGTAGTAGCGCTGCATGGCGTCACCATCAGCGTCGGACACACCGAAGAAGTTTGCGCTTGTTGAGGTTCCGGTTGAGAGCGATCGTGTGTACGGCGTAATCACTGGAGCTCGGTTGGTCTTCAGGGTGGTCAGTGTTGCGTACTGACCGCTTGCCCAGCGTTGACCATCGAACGCATTCACATAAACGCGATCCGTTCCTGCCACGGAACCAGCTACAAAGCGAACGGTACTAAGTTGATTTGCATCGACGTAGAAGCCACTCGTCTGCTTGACACCATTGACGGTGAAGTAACCGCTGGTGGAGCTTGTATTTGTGTCACGGAAGTAGTAGCGCTGCATGGCATCGCCATCAGCGTCGGAAACATTAAAGAAGTTTGCGCTTGTTGATGTGCCGGTCGAGAGCGATCGCGTGTACGGCGTAATCACTGGAGCTCGGTTGGTCTTCAGGGTGGTCAATTCCGTGTGCTTACCGCTGGCCCAGCGTTGACCATCGAACGCATTCACATAAACGCTATCCGTTCCGGGCGATGAGCCAGCTACAAAGCGAACATCGCCGAGCTGACTCGCACCAACATAGAAACCGCCGAATTGCTTGACACCGTTTACGGTAAAGTAACCACTCGTTGGATTGCTGTTGTAATCGCTAAAGTAGTAGCGCTGCATTGCATCGCCGTCGGCATCAGCAACGTTGAAGAAGTTCGCACTTATGGAGGTTCCGGTCGAGAGCGATCGCGCATAAGCCGTAACTTCTGGTGCGCGATTGGCTTGCACTGTCGTTGTAAATGTGGTGTCGCCACCGACGGTTGAAGTCCAGTTTTGGCCATCAAAAGCACGGACAGAGACACGCTCAGTTCCTGCCACTGAACCGGCGACATAACGGACATTACCGAGCTGACTTGCATCAACGACGAAATAACCGTTGGCTTGCTTGACACCATTGACAGTGAAGTAACCGCTGGTGGAACGAATGTCACCTTCGTAGAAGGCATAGCTCTGTATCGCGTCGCCATCAGCATCGGTAACGCTGAAGAAGTCCGCGCTAATGGAGGTTCCGGTCGAGAGCGATCGCGCATAAGCCGTAACGTCTGGTGCAGTATTAACAACACCAGCAACGGGGTTACCATCTTCAAATTCGCCTAGGCTATCTAAGAAGTCAGAAGAGGGGCGAGCACTTGCTAGCCGCAAGGCGTCTTCTTCACTTAACGTCTCCCCAATCTGATTGTCATTCTCTAAACCTTTTTCGTTACTTTCAGACTCTTCGATATCCCACTCATCACGAATAACCTTACCCTCCGGTAACTCCGAATCCGTCTCGTCATCAACCGTCACCTCATCCGTTTCTGCAACATCCGGCCCTTCCACCTCAATTAACTCGTCCGAGGTATCTTCAACCTCAACATCTTCTAGCTCTGTGACATCCGGCTCATCCGTTGTATCAGAATCTTCCTCCGTAACATCCGAGTCCTCAATCACATCATCCTCTTCCGGCTCATCATCCGCGATCGGGATATCCTCCTCTTCTTCGTCCGAAGTGTCTTCGTCAACAATTTCGTCTTCTACATCATCATCTTCCTCTTCGTCCGAGGTCTCTTCGTCAACGATATCCTCATCATCTTCACTGTCGTCAATGTCTTTCTCCTCTTCGATGATCACATCATCTATCACGTCACTATCTTTAATCTCATCACTATCATCTTTGAGGTTTTCCGCTAAGAAATCAGTAATTTTTTCAAAAACCTCACTGTCCGTCCAATCCTTGCCCTCCGCAATCACATCCACCATCTCGATCGCCTGACCCGTCGCGCCCGTCACCCGAAACACCACATCGTTATAATCCCGATCGGTATCCGTCTCCGTACTCATATCCTCCAGCACAAACGTACTACCATCCCCCGTCACATCCGCAATCTGTGCGAAGTGAAACTCATCATCCGGATTCAGACTCGACAGCGAAAACAACGGACGCACCGCCGCCGCCATCGATGACCCAGACGCCGCCGCCGACAACGTCGAATTCGGCACCAACATCACCGCAAACGTATCGCCCGCCTTCATCGCGAACAGCTTCACACCGCGATAATCCCCCGAGTTTTCCGCACTCGCAAACTTCGCACCCTCCACCTTGTCATCAATCACCAGATGACCGCGATCGGAATTGCTACTCGCCCGATCGACCGCTTCCGCCACGAACGCATCAAACGACTCGAACTCCTGACCGTCGAGACCATCCAAACTGAAGAACGCCAACTGACCTTTATAGCCACCACCATCAGAGAGGAAATCGACCCCAACCTGACCCTCAGCACCGACGGTAAATAGACCGTTATTAATCGCGCTGAGATTAAACGTAAACCCAGTGGTTTCGATGAGCTCGTCTATCAGTTCCTCATCCTCGGTGTCAGCATCAGGATCGATCTCCAAGTCTGAATCGGTATCTAAATCCGAATCCAAATCTGCATCCGAATCCGATGCGTCATCGATCGCCTCAGTGACATCAACACCCTCCTCCCCAGCATCATCGCCAAGACCATCGCCCGCTACGGCTACGAACGTTCCAGGCTCGGACTCTGATTGCTCGGTTGAGTCGGGTTCTCGGTCTAGCTCTGTATCGGCATCCGTCGCAACCGTAGATTCGGAGACCACTTCGGAATCATCTACCGATTCGGGTTCAGGTTCGGGTTCAGGCTCGGGTTCAGGCTCGGGTTCAACTTCCGAATCTTCCGTTGTCTTCGGTGTCGTATCGGTCACGATCGCAGCAGCTTCGCTAGCCTCTTCGTCGATCAGCTCGGAATCGTCCTCACCGACACCGTCCGCATCGTCCAGTGACGTTACTTCGGACGTCTCAGTATCGTCGGCCTCCGCTACATCGACAGCTTCGCCGCCTAATTCCTCTTCGCTGTCGCTATCTTCTAAATGATCAACGATCTCGATCGGATCTCCTAGATCCTCATCACCTGGATTACCTAAACTTGAATCATCAGAATCTAGCTCTTCATCAAGTTCTGAATCCGTAGCATCACCGGCTGACAATATTTCTGAATCTGTACTTGTATCAGAATCTCCCGTCAGATCTTCCGCGACAGGATCGACGATCGCTTCGAGCGGATCACCACCATCTCCATCACCAAAAATATCCAGACCTTCCTCGCCATCCGCTAGACCCAGTGGTGAGGGCGTCAGGATTTGTTCTAGCGGCCCCGTTCTATGAAAGCCCTGTGGTTGAGGGGTTTCTGATGGGTTGGATTCAAACAGATCGGCGAACTTGCGAAGAAAAGACATGGCAAAATTGGTAGATGGTGGAAGAAACGAAGACGAAAGCAGAAAGCTCAAAACCTTCTAATCAAATTTCCAGATAGCAACAAAAATGGAAAGAAAGATAATAGGTATTCATCAACTAGGAACAGTAATAAAGCACGCGTCTCAATAAAGCAAATATGCAGCAGTTTTTGCGCAGTTTTCAGGTTTCGCTGATTGTGTGACCTCTTTTGTCTGTTTATTTTTGGGTGTAAATACAGTTGACAAATGAAGGAAAGAAATATCCTGAAACAAGAGGGATCTCCGATCGGAGCTTGCGCCTTGTTGGTTCTATCGGGGAGACAGACTGGTATTTACGCAGTGGCGCGATTTTTTTGTGGTGGCAGCACGATCGCGGTGCAGTCCGTAACGTTTGCCGCGCGATCAAGGCATTTGTGTCGCTTTGTATCGTTTCCCTGGTGAATGCGATCGGGATCACAAGGTCAGCTCTTTGGTTATGGCAAGGTTAAGGAGCGACCAAAGAAAACGTCAGCCAACGATTTTCCGGCGTTCCACTTACTGAAGGTTTGGATGATGAAAACGGCAAATGTCAATGTCATTCGTAAGGGTCAATCCGATCGCTTCGTTGTCGCGGCTGAAGTGGCGAATCCGCTGATCGAGCCGAAGCTTGTCATGCAGTGGTTTGAGACGGGCAAGGATTATCCGAAGCTCGAAGCGCGTTGGGTCTATGAAACGGAAATGAATCGCTAGAACGATCGGCCATGTTTCTGATCAGACTTCAGAGAAGATTTTGATTGAACTCAAAACGCGGGGCTGACCATATACATAGTCAGTCTCGCGTTTGGTTGAGATGAGTTGTGGCGACGGTTTGCATCGGTGTCGTTCGCTTCGTCGTGCATTAACCATCAGCACTTACGCCACAAAACTCACACCGAGAAACTGATGGTTTACAAGTTGCGATCGTTCAGGTTTGGGAAAAACTCGATGATCGCGTACTATTAGAGGTCTGTGCTTAACCCTATTTGGCTTTTCAGGTAGCGGTGGCACACGTTAAACGCGTCACTCAACACGACGTGACGAAACCTACTCAATAGAACAAACATGTCTCGATATCGTGGGCCACGATTAAGAATTGTTCGCCGTCTTGGCAGCCTCCCCGGACTTACCCGTAAAGACGCCAAACGTGCTTATCCGCCAGGACAGCACGGCCAAGCGCGTCGCAAACGCTCGGAGTATGCAACCCGTCTTGAAGAAAAGCAAAAGCTTCGCTTCAACTACGGCATTACCGAAAAGCAACTGCTTCGCTACGTCCGTAAAGCACGTCGCATTACCGGTTCTACTGGTTTAATCCTGCTGCAATTCCTCGAAATGCGCCTGGATAACACCATCTTCCGTCTCGGTTTCGCGCCGACGATCCCCGCTGCGCGTCAGCTCGTTAACCACGGTCACATCCTGGTGAACGGTCGTCGTCTCGACATCGCAAGCTACAACTGCCGCCCCGGTGACATCGTCTCGGTGCGCGATCGCGAAGCCTCGAAAAATCGCGTTCGTACCAACCTGGAAAACCCCGGTTTGGCCAACGTCCCGAGTCACCTCACCTTCGACAAAGAAAAACTCAGCGCCACTGTAACAGGCGTCGTCGAACGGGAATGGGTCGCACTGCAAATCAACGAACTCCTGGTCATCGAGTACTACTCGCGTCAGTAGTTCGCGATTTCTAGCGTTTGTCGCTGTCTCCAGACGGCGTTTTGATTTTGTTTTGACGTTTTGAGTGTGTGCTGAGAGCGAGTTTAGAGAACGCAACGTTCAATCTAGACCCGATCGGAGGGCGACTGCGAACGACTATCGAATGATGTATTTCCGAGTGCGAGCGCCGAAGTTGGCTGCTGGGGCGATCGCACCGTGAAAGAACTGGCCCCGCAGGTTGTGACGATCGCGTAAGACTTCACGATCGTCCGCTGCGTTTTACTCAAGTTGTTATCCTCCGATTTGAGACATCGTTCGACCGTACGCCAGCCCCGATGTCCCGCTCTCGCGCTGTTTAAAATTGATCTCCGGCTTTAAGGCCAATAGCTCGCCGACGGAATGGCGCAACTCGTGAACCGGGTCGCCCTTTCGTAGGCGAGTTTTTAGATCAATCTGACCGGTCTCGTTGAGGAGGCAGGGTCGCAACCAGCCGTCCGCCGAGAGACGCACGCGATTACAGCGATCGCAAAAGCATTCGGACATTTGACTGATAAATCCAAGGGTTCCCTTTGCGCCGGGAATCTGGAACACGTCGGCAGGCCCCGCACCGGTGACGTTGGCTTCGTGTAAGCCCCATTTGGCACGAATATGATCGCGTAGCTCTTCAGACGGAATCCAGCCGCGATCGCCGAACAGATTGGCGTTACCGATCGGCATGAATTCGATGAAGCGCACATGCCAGTTACGGGCGATCGTCAGTTCGGCAAGGTCAAGAATTTCGCTGTCGTTGATGTCCGGAATCACGACCACGTTCAGTTTGAGCGGATCGAAGCCGACACGGTGAGCGGCAAGGATGCCGTCCCAGGTTTGTTGCCAGCGGCTGCGGCCACGGTTGTGAATGATGCGATCGAAGGTCGCCGGGTCGAGGGAGTCGAGACTAATATTGATGCGGCGTAACCCGGCAGCGTAGAGGTCGTCGGCTTTTTGGGCGAGCAAAAAGGCGTTGGTGGTGATGGCGAGATCGCGGGTGGTCGGTAGGGCGGCGATGTCGGCGACGATGTCTACGATGTCGGGACGCAGGAGCGGTTCGCCGCCCGTGAGACGAAAGCGGGAAAAGCCGAGGGGTGTAAAGACATCGCGAACGAGGGTGGTAATTTCGTCGCGGGTCAGGACTTCGGGGGTGAGTGCATAATCGAGATTATCGTCATCTGGCATACAGTACAGACAGCGAAAATTGCAGCGATCGATCGTGCTGATGCGTAGATAGTCAACGACGGGATTCATGCAAAGGTTGGTACAAACCAGGAAGAGTAGATTCACTCATCTTAACGAAGTGACACGATGACGGGAATTAACGACGAGCAATGAAACCGATCGTCGTTAATCCCGCCAATGAACTGCAAACGATCACAAAATATTTCGTAACGTAACGCCATGTTTACGCTGTCTCACGCGATGCACTAGTATCCTTGAACGCTTGAATAATGCTTGAACGCTTTAAGCTAAAACACTTTTAAAGATTGTGCGAATTCACGATCGTTAAGCTCACTATTTAGTACTGAGTGCGATCAATCGAGTTCGCGCTAACGTTTTTTCTCCTCATAATTGCCATGTCGTCCACCGAAAACTACGAACTCTTCCTCACCCAACGCCCGCGCCGTCTGCGTCGTACCGATGCCCTGCGTCGCATGGTGCAAGAAACGACGCTCTCGGTGAACGATCTGATCTATCCGATGTTCGTGATGGAAGGCGAAAACGAGAAAGTTGAAGTGGTCTCGATGCCCGGTTGCTATCGATTTTCGCTCGATTTACTCCTCGCGGAAATCGCGGAAATCTATGCGTTAGGCATTCCGGCGATCGCGCTCTTTCCCGTCGTCCCTGATGAGAAAAAAGACGAAGTCGGCACCGAAAGCTATAACCCCGAGGGTTTGATCCCGCGTACCGTCGCCGCGATCAAAGCTCAAACCCCAGACATCACCGTCATCACCGACATCGCCCTCGATCCCTACACCAGCCACGGCCACGACGGCATCCTCGATGAGGACGGCTACATCGTCAACGACATCACCGTCGAAGTCCTCGCGAAAATGGCGATCGCCCAAGCCCGCGCCGGTTGCGATATGGTCGCCCCGTCGGACATGATGGACGGTCGCATCGGTGCGATCCGTGATGCCCTTGATGAGGAAGGCTTCACCAACGTTTGCATCATGGCTTACTCGGCAAAATATGCCTCGGCTTACTATGGCCCCTTCCGTGATGCCCTGGGTTCTGCGCCGAAATCGGGCGATAAAAAGACCTATCAAATGAACCCGGCCAATTCGACGGAAGCGATCCTCGAAGTTGAGCTGGATATTACCGAAGGCGCGGATATCGTCATGGTCAAACCGGCGCTGCCGTATCTCGATATCATCTCGAAGGTGCGCGACGTTTCGGCGGTTCCGATCGCGGCTTATAACGTCAGCGGCGAGTACGCGATGATTAAGGCGGCGGGCGAAAAGGGCTGGATTGACGAGGAAAAAGTCATGATGGAAACGCTGTTGAGCATCAAACGTGCGGGCGCGGATCTGATTCTGACTTACTTTGCGAAAGACGTGGCTTTACTGCTCAAGTAGGCTGGAGCGATCGCGGGCGCATTGCCATGAGTGCAACAACCCAATAAACGTTCCTGGAGAGGGCGAGAAGTTCGACTTTTTGGAAAAGTCGGACTTCTGGAATGGAGGGTTAAGCGGTAAGCGGTAGGGCTTGCACCCGATCGAGAATCCAATGCGCCAGGACGAGCTTGCTGGCCGACGGGAGCGCCGTTTGTTGACCCGTCGCGTCGATAAATATGGCTTCATTCGTCTCACTGGCAAATCCTGCCCCTGCCCGATCGACCGGATTCGCCACGATCGCATCAAGTCCCTTGCGCCGCAGCTTGCCCAGTGCCGGAGCGACGATATCGCCCGTCTGTGCCGCAAAGCCGATGATGCGCTGCTTCGGTTGTTTAAGCGTGGCGAGTTCAGCGACGAGATCGGGAACGTCCATTAAGGGCAGATTTGCCGGTAGGTCGGATTTGGCGAGCTTGCTAATGTGGCACTGGGCGGGGCGAACATCGGCGACGGCGGCGGCCATGATCAGCCAGTCGGCGGTGGAAAATCGATCGTGCAGTGCCGATCGCATCTCATCCGCCGAGACCACGCGCACCGTCTCAATCCCTGGCAATTCGAGATCAATCATCGTCGGCCCACACACCAGAGCGACCGTTGCCCCGCGATGCGCCGCTGCCTGCGCCAAAGCGACGCCCATTTTGCCCGTGGACGGATTGCCGATAAAGCGGACGGGATCGATCGCCTCGCGCGTACCACCGGCGCTAATCAGAATGTTTTGACCGGCCAGATCGCGATCGCCGTGGGTGTGGAGTAGTGATCGAATTTGGCTGACGATGTGACGCGGTTCAGCCATGCGTCCGGCTCCGAGGCGATCGCAGGCCAGCAAACCCGCGCCGGGCGCGATCGCGTGGTAGCGATCGAGCGCGTTGACGATCTGCCAATTGCGCTGCACCGTGGCCTGTTCCCACATGTCGGTGTTCATCGCCGGAGCGAGCAAAATCGGACAGGTGGACGCCAGCACGGTATTCGTCAGCAGATTATCGCCCAATCCGTAGGCCAGTTTCGCCAACGTATTCGCCGTCAGGGGAGCGATGACGATTACGTCTGCCCATTCGCCCAGCTCGATGTGCAGCGGACGCCCGCGATCGGCCTGCCAAAAGTCGCGATCAGTATAGGCCGGGTGACGGCAGAGCGTGGCGATCGTCAGCGGCGTGATGAACTGCTGCGCTCCGTCCGTGACGATCGCGCGAACTTCAACACGAGACTCAGCCAAGTTTGAACCCGTCAAGCTTGCGCTCGAAGCTTGCACGCCCAACTTAGCCAGAGTCGAAATCGCCTCACAGACTTTATAGGCCGCAATTCCGCCCGTAATGCAGAACAAAACCCGCGCCGTTTCGGTCACTGAACGCCGATCGTGCTTTATCGTCATTATCAAAAGCTTAAAGGTGTTAAAGCCAGAAGAACTGTCCTTAACACCTTAAAACTTAACTCTCATCACAATCTTCAAATTCGAGCAAATGTAGATAAGGCTCGACTAAGTCGGGACTTTCGTAGGCGACGGCTCGCAATAGATGCCAATCTTGGAGACCGGCAAACGGCGTCGGATACTCGTCCGCTTCGAGCCGATCGGCCAATGCTCGCACGTCCTGTGCGCTCATGGACTGGATTTGAGCTGTATCGATTGCAGTCATGACTACCCCCTACTACCGCTGCGGTTCGGATGATATCCGGCACGCGTGACGGAAAACATGATTCAACATTCCTATGATACGTAACAACCTATCGATCGCGCCTCGCCCTGACATGTTTCGACATACGCTCAGGATACGACCTCCCATCCAGCTAATTTCTAGCATCGCGGTCAAAGCGTCCCAGCTTTTGTCCTATACTTTCCAGAGCAGAGGCACGATACGGAAGATGCGCGTAGCACAAAGCCTCGTTGGTTTGTGGGCATCAATCCGCGAGCATCGATCGACCGTCCTCAAACATTTGTAGCAGTCTCCCAGAATTTAATGTTCAAGCAGCTCATCAACCAAGTTAAGCAGTGGTCTCCCGCTGAAGCCGTCAGCGCACACTGCGACGGCCCTTGTGGTGTTTACGATCCCGCATCGGCTCGTGTCACCGCTGAAGCGGTTCTGTCGATGACGAAAAAAATCATCGATCTGAATGCTGGCGCTGGCGATACCGCCACGGCCAATACGCTGGCACGCTATATCAGCATCAAAGAAAAGCAAGCTCACGAAACCAAAGAGCACATCCTCGTACTGTGGACGGATTACTTCAAGCCGGTTCATTTGGAGCAGTATCCCAATCTGCATGACACCATTTGGAAAGCAACCAAACTCTGTTCGGCGTGCAAGGTTGAAGTCAGCCTCCAACACGCGGAAGAGCTAATGGCGGCTGTGGAAGAAATCCACGGTATCTTCTGGGCAACCAAAGGCCGTGAAGTGGCTTTCGTTAAAGCGAGCTAATTTACAGGTTTAATCCTCTGTAATTTTGCAAATAACTCACAAAAAGCGTGGCGATCACTGATTTTGATCACCGCGCTTTTTGTTGTTTATATCTGTTATCTATAGTTGACATCCTCTCCGGCCTAAAGGCACGGAGATTCCCAAACCTCACGATTTAGGT